>CAWGHR010000061.1:0-26044 GCA_963822275.1 uncultured Alphaproteobacteria bacterium | reverse complement strand
TGTCGAAGAACAGCTCACACTCGATCACCGGTAGCGGGGCGCGCGCAAATAGGGCTTTCCGTCCTTTTTGACGGCCAACGCCGCTCGGGCCTGCAATTTGCGCAACGTATCCGGGCCAATGCCCTTAAAAACTGTTTTCTTGCCCTTGTCGGTCACAAATCCTTCGGGGTTGATTTCCGCAAGATCGTGAAGCGTGGCGACCTGATCAATCAGCACGTCGCGCTTCGAGCGGCCGAGATCGAAAATGAGGGTTAGATCATCGGCGGCCTGAAGCGACTTCAGGCAGGCCGTGTACCAGACGCAATTCTTGCAAGCGGAGCTGTAGGCGCCGCGCGTCTTGGTCGCCCTCGACACGATCGCACGCGCCGCTGAAAGGCATTCCTGGTAGTCATCCCAAAGGCGATGAGGATTCTTGACGCCCTGCAGGGCCTCGAAATCGTAAACGACTTCATCGCGGTTTATGTCCCAAATGAAGCCGCGCCGACCGGCCGACTTACCCAAGCGTTCCAGAATGTCGGTATAGAGCCCGAGCTGCACCGCGTAGGATTTTTTGGGCTTGCCGTCTTCATCGTCGCTTCCACCTTCCTCACCTGCGCCCGATTTGATGTCGCCGGCGACATAGCCGCCCGGCTCCTTGCGCAGCAAATCCGGATTCCAAGGAGATTGTCGGCGCTTATGCGGCCGTTATAGATGAGCGGCTCGCCTCGCTGCATCGCGTCGAGTGTCCGTGCTTCCTTCTCAGCTCCTTGGTACCCCGACAGATCGAGAACGGGCGTCTCGATTTCAGCCACCACCGTTTGTTCGTGCGCCTGGCCGCGATCCCATAGGAGTTGCACGAACGGACTTACCTCATCGCGATCCGCCGGATCGGCGAACAAATCCATCGTCACGCGATGCGGGCACGTCGCGAGGTTATAGAGCAGCGATGCCGTGATGAGTGTCGTGTTGTCGCTCAAGATTGCCGTCGCCCGTTTGCAGGGCGTCCCAGGATAAGGTGTAATATCGCGAAAAGCCTGGCGACGCGCAGTATTCGTTCCTAAATTGCGCCTGATTTGCTGGTTTTGCCAAGCGAATTTTGCATGCTGGCTGTCATCCTCCCCTAGCGCCAAGAGTCGGGCAGCCGACGATGTTTCGCGGCCGCGTTACCGAGTTGGGGGGCGTCCGTATATTCACGCGAACGTCTTCCGCTTCGAGGCGTCCAAATAATCGGCCATCGCGTCGAAAACCGCGTCGCGATCGTCGTTATTGGTGTTCGGCTTGCGCAAAGTGTCGAGCCATAGGCGGAATTCCGGCGGATCGTCCGGCGACCCGACCGCCAGCGGGGCCTTGGCCAGCGCCCGGGCTTCCATTTCGGCCGCATCGTCCCAATCCGTGTTGCCGATGCACGGGTATGTGATGGATTCGAGCAGCAGGTTCAGAACATCGCGGACGGTGAGGGTTGCTGTCATGGCTTATTCGCCCGGTTCTGAATATCGGCACAGTGGGCGAGGATTTCGTCAAACGTCTCCGCGCCGTCGGGAAGGAGGCCGTCGTCGAGCATTTTTTGATAATCGGCCGACAGTATTTTCCTGCCCTCTCCGTCAGGCACGAGTTTCAAACCACCCGTGACGGCCGCGGTGTAGTCGATGGGGGTGCCTGTCGCGTCCTTTTCGGGGAAGAAGACGGATTTGTGTGTCGCAACGCTTTTGGCGAGGTCGCCATCTTTGAGAGCCGCATCGACGACGCCCGCTTTGTCGAGCTGAACAAGATCGTACCAATGACGTGCGAAGCGTTCGCCGCCGAGCTTTCCCTGCAAGCAAAAAACGTGAATTGCGGTTGCTTTTTCCCAGAAGGTCCTCTCGGCGCGCATGACGCGGACGGCGCAATCCGGAAATACGAGTTCCTTGAGATAAGGTGCGGCATCCGAAGCAATGGTGCGCATTTCGAACGGTTCACCCGTCGATCGCGCTCCAAAATCGATCTTTATGCGGGGCGCAACGTAGCCCGTGCCGGTCGCAAGCGGTCTATAGGAAATGATGATGGCGTCGCCTTCGGCCGTTGCAGCCGCTTCCTTGTCCGTTTCGGACAGGCGGTGCTGGATGAATGGCAGCATTTCGTTCGCCACCCAATCGCGCAAGCGCTTTCGGATGTCGTCGGTCCATCTCTTTTGTTGGCTTTTGGTTTTGGGCAGACCGTCGAGCGTTTGCGCTACAAGGTCGGGAGCGATCGTGCGAATATCGTAGGTGATGTCGATGTCTTCCGAGAAACGAACGATTGCACGATAGGCTTTGGACAGCGACGTGCCTCCTTTGAAGATCAGATGATCGGCATAGGGCGACGTGTAAAGCTGCCGGAGCGTCCAAACCACCCACACGTCCTTTTCGAGAAGATGAATTGGCCGCCCGGATTGCGTGCTGGCAACAGCGAGCGCTTCGCGTTTATCCTCGGGCGTTAGTTTGAAATAATCGTTAGCCATGCGTTGCAACGGTAGCGCTAATCTTTTGAGCGAGCCACTCCGGCAAGAGCGGACGCATCGCCTGGAGTTCCTTCAGCTCTGCCGGCTGCAATCGAGTGTTTAGGGTCGTGAGTGCTCGCGCGGCCAGCTGTGGGCCGAGCCATTCCAAGGCTCGCGCTGCCTGACCGACGCGCTCGCTGGTTTTCGCGAGCTGCCAGGGTTTCGCGTGTCGCAACTCCACAGATTGATTGCCGAGCGCCAATCGCCGGCTCCGTCCGGATGTGAGGTAGATCGTTTTGATTGGCACCTGCGTTGTCAGTCCCAGGGCGTTCGCAGCCGCAGCGCCGGATGAGACAATTGTTTCGCCACGTGCCGACGCGAATTGCTCGATGACCTCTTCTGCAAACGGCGCTCGAGTTCCGAATTTCGTTTTGATGGGCCGAACATAGACACCACGTCCGAGACGCATCACCTGGCCACTACGGGCCAGGCGCGAAAGCGTCTGATCAACGGCCGCACGGTTTGACAGATGCAGTAGCCCCTTAGCCGTTAGGGGCGTACCCTCCGGCTGAGATTCCACATGAGCCAAAACCTGCTTTGTCAACGAATTCATGACTACTCTCATTGTCAGAAAAGTGCGCTAGTTTCTGACATTAATCAAGTTGATATTGCGACTGGAGAGAATAACCATTTTATATCAGTGCCTTGTACAGAAGGATTCCATCTAGCTCGACGCTAGGTCCAGATTGCCGAGCTGTAAAATCGCGTCCAAGCGTGACCCCGCCGGAAAGGCACGCATCTCATTGATTGTACCGGTGAATCCACTTCCTGGGTAGGGTCATGTTCCGCGCGTATTCACAGCGTGGGCAAGGTCTATGCAGCCAAATGACACGGCGGCCCGTTGAGCTTCCTCGACGCGATTTGTTCGAACAAGGATGGCGAGCGGAGCGCTTGGTTGCCACGCGATCATCTCGTTGAGCATCGCCATCGTCCGGCGGTTCATTGGCGCGCCTGCCTCAATGAGAAGACAAGCAGCGGCTGAGCTTCCGAGCTCTTCTTCCGAATAGAGCCCCGCTGTCAGTGCATCGACAACTACCCCGGCATGACCGGGGTCGGACAAGTATTTTCGTAGCTGCTGCTGTCCTTCGCGTACGCGATGTCCGAGGAGGCCACCGAAGATGATTGCCCTAAAGACACCCGGATTAGGGGGATAGCCACTTTCCTCCCAAAATACCGCAGAAGACCAAGCGACTTCCTGAACATCCGACCAAAGCCCCTGGTTGAGGGCGCTTATGACGAGAGGTGCTGTCTCGTGACTTCTCGAGGAGGCTCTTGAGCCGTTTCCCGGCTTCCAGTCGACGATCAAAATCCGATAAACCGTCACGCACCAGCACAGCGGCCACTGTGGGAAGAGAATCATCACCCGTAGATGCCAGCAGATGAGCCGCAGCGCACGCGCCTTCTGGGTCATTTTCCGAGAGAAGCTTCCGAAGGGCGTCGAGAAGCTTTGGATATCGCTCAGTACGGCGACCGAGGTTTGCAAGACACGCGGCTGCAATGCCGTCCTTTCCGGATTCGCGCATTAGTATCTTCCACAGCTGCGAAAGCTGCGAGAATTGGCGCTCCTCGGCGTAAGTATTCTGACGAACCCACGGTTGGGATTCCCCGCTCAAACGGGCGATTTCGGCTTCCAGGAGATTATTTTGTATTAGGGCGCGGGCGGCGCCCCATCGCACGTCCGCTTCTTTGTCGCTGAGAGCTTCCCACAGGCATTCCTCAAGCTCGCTGACGAGCTCAGTATTGCTGCTGATGATACGTCCAAGCAGCGTCAACGTTGGCTCATGTTGGCTACGTTCGTGCAGGCCTCCGATGACCAACGCTTTTGCCAAATTTTCTGCGTGAAAGGTCTCGGCTTCGATGAGAACTTCGGCCATCGCCCATGCGGCGTTTGGATTCCGCGAATGATAGCGCGGGTCCTGCAAGGCAGAGCCCATGCCCTCCTCAAGGGCTTCGCGGGCAGACTTCGTAGACTTCGCGCTCTTGAAGAGTTCGAGCAGGTAGCCGCGCGCGCGCTCTCGGTATTGAGGTTTTGTGAGCCCAGGATCGACTAAGACCTTGGCGATCCGGTTGTCCGTTCTGTGGCCAGCCTCCCACAATATATTGACGGAGCCCCAGTCCGCCTCCCCCTCGGTCGTTGACAAGGCTTCAAAGAGAAGGCGCCACGACTTCTGAGGCGGTCTTAGGATTGTCGAGTAGCGCGAGAATGAACGGCTCCAATTCTCTATGATGTGCTTCGTCGTACAAACCATGGGTAATAAGAGCCCTCGGCAGGTCTTGGATGGAGAAGATGCCCTTTCGCGCAAGCATTCGTCCGACCGCCGACGCGATTGGCGATCGGCCTTGTCGCCCAATATGTACGCGTCACTAAGGGCTTCCAGAACTGCTTTGGATGCCGTCGGCTCGTCGATAAGGCGCTCGGTAACGGCGACCGCGTCCGGTATTTGGTCTGGGTCCGAAAACGCTGCCTTCACAAGCCGCTCCAAGGTCTCCGGATTGTCTACCTGCTGTAATTCCAAGAAGAGCAGCGCGGCGCACGCTGAGACACGGGTATTGCTACCTTTGATCGCGCCAAGAAGTTCAGCGCGAACATGTTGGGCCCACTCTTTCTCTCCAGCCAGCTTTCGAAGGTAAGCAGCCGCGTCTGATTGATCCGCCGCCAAGCCTGAATGGATTGCAGCATGCAAAACACCGGGGACAGAGGTATTGCCTGTTTCGATAAGTTTCTTTGCGGCGTGCCAAGCGGTTGGATTGGAGTTCGACCAAAGGTCCTCTGAGAGTGCCGAGATCGTGTCGCTAACGGTCGTGGCATTCGCAAGGAGCTCAGAGAGAATCTCGGGCTTTTCTGCGAGGCCACCAACCCGAGGCGGAAGTGCGTTGGCTTCGTGTAGGAGCTCGAAACTCCTCGCTGACACTTCCTTATTCGTGCTGGCCAGGCCCGGTAAGAGAGCTTCAATCGCGTTGGTTCTGGTGGGTTCCTCACTAAGGAGCTGCCGAAGAAAGCGTACAGCGTCCTTTCTAGTGCGTTCGAGTGCGAGACCCGCGTTGACGAGCGCGGCGGCGAGGTCTGGCGCATCTTTGTCGTTTTTTGACATCAGAAATGCGGCCACCGGCCAAGCGAGTTCATGCTCGCTGCCAGCGCCCGTATCGAGTGCGGCGTAGAGCTTCTTTCGAACCGCGGGGCTGTCGTCTCTAGCAAGCAACTCCTGCAAAACGCGACTGACGCGCGCGACCAAATTGGTGGTGTAGGATCGGCCTCTTCCGGCCTCGTGTCCCTGCGCAAGCAGTTCGATAAGGGCGTCAATGTGGTCTGCCGCTTGAGCCTCGCCCACCTCGATTAACATGAGCTTTGCCAGGCTGCAGATGAGGGGGGCGAACTTTTCTTTCTGGGTGTCCGCGAGTTGGCGGAGCACCCATTGAAGGTCGGCGCCAAATGCTTTGCGCGGACGGGCAGCCAGAATGGCAAGCACCGGATCGTAGCGCTGTTCATAACGCCACTCGTCCCGAGATCGTCGCCCACGGCGGTGCCCATGCATTCGACCATGAAAGAACTTCTCATCATCCAATGACGACGTCGGGTCGGAAAGGATTGAGAGGAGAACGCCGTCAAAGTCTGTGACAAATTTGAGGGTGACCCAAACGAGCTGCGCAACGACGTCTGGCAAATAGAAATATCTCCGCCGATTCGTGCAGGCCATATAGGTGTCGATCGCGAACTGCTTCCCCAATACTTCGTCCAGCTTTACGTCGGGGGCTTCAAGGAGACTGGCGGCAGCGAGTGCGGCGTTGCTGGATGTAACGGACCTGATCAAGGCCGTCGCTCGCTCGACTGCTTCCTCGTTGTGGCGCGAGGAAAGAATTGCGATCGCCAAGCGGCAAACCTCGGTTTGCCTCGGATCCGAGGCGAGCCGGACAAATTCCTGTGAACTCGTGGCGTTCTGGGCGAGCAAATGCCTCGCTGACAAATACTCCTGAAACGTCAAATGCACAAAAGCGAATGCGTCAGGACTTCGCTCTTGAATTAGTCCTGCTCGCTCGACGAGGAGCCTCAACAGTAGCTCTGCCCGTTCCTTCGTGCGCTTCTCGAGATGCGAGCCCGAATTGCCGAATGCCGAGGCCAAACCTTCGAGGGCATGAGCACGATCAAACTCACCCCCACTCAGCTGCACTTGAACATGCCAAGCCAGGTGTTCAACGACAGGCCGAATCTCATCGGCTTCTAGCTGCAGCTTCTCGGCCCAATCCGTGGGTATTGCGTCGTCAAGGTCTCGACCTGCAGGGTCTCGATCCCAATGGCCGAGCATGGCGATCGTCGCGTTGTCGTAGAGCAATGCGCGCTCCAGAGGGAGCCCATCACGATTGAAATGTACTAGCGCCAATATCGACAAGAGGAGAGGGTTTTCCGCTAGGTCCGGCATGCTGTTGGCGGCTCGTGCGAGGTCCAGAGACCGCGCCTCGGTCTCGCTCTCGTTGAATGGAGCCGCAGCAGTTGCCCGTACAGCGCGGTACCATTGGTGCGCAAACAGCTGGCGCCCCTCACGATCGAGCGGCAGTGGCTCAAAGAGAGCAAGTTCGAGAGGAGCGCGGTCACGACGAAATGCGTACGGCCTCGAGGTGACGAGAATGCGTGGAGAAGGGTACTTCGCCATCAAGTCTGCGACGGCTTCGAATAGCCCTCGCCGTGTCGCCTCGTCACCTACTTCGTCCAATCCGTCAAAGAGGAAAAGACATTGTTCAGACTTTAGTAGGTGCTGTGCCATCTGAAGCGATTGATCGTGAGTCGAATGTGGTCCCGGTCAGACCTGATTCGAGTTCCGCCGAAAGGAATGCTGCAACCAGGCCTGCCCGACCTTCGACGCCTGTGAGGCCGCGAGCTCTGATGTGTTCAGCAAACTGACGAAACCGAACGTAGACCGGGATGAGAGGTTCCGCTCCCAGCCCGAAGGCTGATCGAATGCGACGGCCTTCGTCGCCCGCCAAACTGCATGTAACTGCCAGCCATTTGAGCGTAGTGGTTTTCCCAGTCCCGGGCCCTGAGACGATGGCAAACCTTCGATGTGCATCTAGAACTGATCGGAGGTCTGTCTCTTCAGAGCGCGACGAATGGGGTTGCTCATCGGCGTCGTCTTCACGATCCAGCTCAGTCTCTCTTGCGAGCCTTTCCGCCAGGGATTGGGGTGCGTTCTCCAATTTTTCCTTGATCACTCGACGATCGAGAGGGATTGCGGACAGCTTCAGCGGGACAAATAGTGCTGGAAGATCAGCATAGACAGCGCGGTCGACCTGCAAACCGTAGAGCCGAAGGCTTCGAAATTTCTTCGTGACCTGTTCTCGATATTGTTCCCAAATTGTACTGCTGACGGGTGGGGCCCGCAGGACCCCAACAGCAATGAGTGACGCTTCGGCGAATCCGTCGTCGAGCAACGCGGTAGCGAGGGTCTCTCGTGTAAAACTAGCCCGCGCGGCTGGCCCCACGTGTTTGCTGCGGGCGACAAATCTGATGAGACGACGAGAGAGGTCTTTGGCCAGCGAGCCAAATACGGCGAGACTCTCGATCGTTCGGGCCTCGAGCTCGTCCGCGGAAATGATCTGCTCGGTTTCGACGCTCTTTAGGAAACCCGAAACTCTGGGTCATCGACCTGTAAGCCCAAGCCGGCTGCAAGCTTAGCGACTTCACCGGAAATCTCAGTTGACGCTTCGTCGGCCAACAGTTCGGAGGGAGTTTCCGATCGCAGCGCAGCTTCGGCGATTAGCGCTACCGTGCCAAGGTCGCCGCGTGCAACCAGGCGAAGGGACCTCCGCTGTTGAGAGTCTGCAGGGCGCGAAGTCCATTGCTGCCAGAATTGCTGGGCGACGCCGCTTTGCAAGAGCTGCCGAGCAGTCCAACCTCCGGACGGCGCGGACTCTTTGACCTGCACGAAGATGTCGCGGTTTCTTGTGAGCCTAAGAATGGCGTCGTCAACATGAACGCCTTCGACTCCTGCGTGACCGCCGTGGTCGAGCGACTTTTTCTCCCAAAGGACTTCAACTAGCGAATCTGCGAGCAGCATTTTTGCAAGCTGGTGCGCTACATAGAGGTCCTGGAGATCAAATCCTGATCCGGCGGCGCGACCACCGGCGCGCCCCTTCGGTCTTCGGCGCGATTCTGTGCGCGAGTTCAATTGGTTGTTCGCCCCTATCCACGTAACAGTACTCGGCTGCACATTTGTGGTCCTGCGCCCCCGAATATTAGACAAAGTGTAGTTGCAATAAGCGCTGCACACCAGAGGTTGTCCTGCCAGGCCATTGCCTAGGCCCTCCGCTTGCTCGCCTCGTCCGGTTTTGGCCGCGCAACCACTCACCGTTGGCTACTACGAACTATGGGTGCTGGCACCAATCGATCCGATTGCCGAGATCCTTGTGTCTTTACGACACGGGCAGTTTTTCTCGGCTGAGGCTGAAGAAGGAGCGACTACGCAATCAAGGTGTGAAATCGCGCGCAATATTGACCCCACCCAATATTCACGGATGTCATTGATAACGCGCGCGAATCAAGAACCGAGGTGGGGTCACTGTTGGACGCGAAGCTCGACGCTTGAAATCATCATCTTTTGCAACGAGATCAATGCACTGGTAGACTTTGAAGGTGGGGTCAATATTGCGCGCGAGTTCACACGCATGGCCTCGCCTAGGGCTCTGGACAATCGATCTTGACACGCGGTTATCACTAGTTGAGCAGCTCAGACATACGGCGCCGCTCGCCGGGCCCTGGACGGCGCCGTAACACCGAGAGCTATAACGGAATACTACTTTCGCGTCGGCTCCTTTGGTCGATCTTTGCCGTTCTCACAACTTCGGAATATCCACCTTGGGGAGAATCTGGCATTCGCAAATGGACCAGAGCGTCGAACCAAGGATGCATCCATGCCGATATAGTGAGGCCGTCGCAAGTAAACAGATCGAATTCACGTTGTTTCCATTTCGGCATCGGCGTTTAGCGCATGAAGGCGGCGAAGCACACTCGGCAGGAGGTCCGGCAGGTCCTCAGCGATAAGACCCGCCCCGAATTCTGCGGCCGCAGCACCGTGCAGCCATACCGCGGCCGCCGCCGCAAGAAATGGCGCCATGCCTTGCGCGAGCAGCCCAAGAACGACTCCGCTCAGAACATCGCCCGACCCTGCAGTCGCCAATGTTGGCGGCGCATTTGTGTTGACGATAGTGCGTCCGTCCGGCGCCGCTATCACCGTATCGCTGCCCTTCAGGACGATGACGGCGCCGCTACACCGAGCGGCGGTGCGCGTGCGGGTGAGTTTGTCGCCACCCGGGTCGAACAGCCGACGAAACTCGCCGTCATGCGGCGTCAGAACGCAGGGGCCAACAATGGAACGGAAGAGCGACGCAGGGTCGTTTTCAAAGGCCGTAATCGCATCGGCATCGAGCACCGTGGGGCGACCCGTGCTCAGTATCGCGAGCACACGCGAGCGGGTTACGTCACCGATTCCCGCACCAGGCCCAATGAGGAAAGCCGAAATTCGATCATCGGCAAGCAATGTCTCGAAATCTTCCGGGGCTACGAGTGGTTGAACCATGATGCTGGTCAGCGATGCCGCGTAGATTGGAAAGGCGATCTCTGGCACGGCGATTGTTATCAATCCGGCACCGGCACGAGCCGCCGCCCGGGCTGCCATTCTGGCTGCGCCGGTTATCGGATAGCCGCCGGACACCAGCGCGTGACCACGGCTATATTTGTTGCCGCCGTTGTGTGGTCGCGGCAGATCTGAAATCCAAAGCGCCGGACTGTTTTCGAACGTATTTGGCGCGATCTGCCCGATCGCGGAAGGCGCGGTGCCGATATTCGCCACAACGACTTCGCCGCATATGTCTCGGCCAGGCAACAAGACATGACCGGGCTTTTTGCGAAAGAAAGTCACGGTCAGGACTGCCGCAACAGCACCCATGACCTCGCCGGTATCGCCCATCAGTCCGCTTGGGACATCCACGGCTACGATCGGTAGCTTTCTGCGAACTGCAGCAACCAAAATCTCGGAAGCCGGTCCTTCCAGTGCGCGGCTGAGCCCTGCACCGAAGATCGCATCCACAACCAATTGCGCCCCGTCGAGTACAGCCGGAGTCAGCGGTTCGATCGTCCCTTGCCATCTTTCGGCATTGTGGCGGGCAGCACCGATCAGACGGTCGAGCTGCCCGAGCAAGCCGATGCGCACCGGCCAACCGGCTTCGATGAGGCACCTGGCAACGACGAAACCATCGCCGCCATTGTTACCCGGCCCGCACAGTACGGTCACTGGACGCGCGGTCCAGCGTTGCTCAATCTCGCGCGCCACGGCATGACCGGCATTCTCCATTAGTTCGTTGACGGGTGTGCCGGCAACAACTGTCAGACGATCCACCTCGCCCATTTGACACACATCGAGCAACTCTGTCCGGTCGTTCAATGTAGTCAATGTCATTTTCGGATTTTTCCCGACGGATCGCTTCCGGATTCAAGGGCTGGTGAAATCGAGAACCACGCGTGACGGAATGTCACCATGTTCGAGACGATCAAAGATCTTATTGATCTTCGACAGAGGCTGCAGCTCGATGTCGGCCTTGACCTTGCCCTCGGCGGCGAAGGCGAGTGCTTCCGCCATATCCTTGCGCGTGCCGACAAACGAACCGCGAATTGTGATGCAGTTTGCAACTATGTCGAAGAGTGGAACCGGGAATTCACCCGGCGGCAGCCCGACCAGGACACAAGTGCCGCGCTTGCGGGTCATGCCGATGCCCTGCTTGAACGCGACGAGCGAGGGTGCAGTGATCAGAACTCCATGCGCGCCACCGCCAGTCGCCTTCTTCAAGGCCGCTGCGGGGTCGCCGGTCTTGGCATTGATCACAAGATCGGCGCCAAGGAGTTTGGCGTGAGCGAGTTTGCCCTCATCAATGTCGATTGCGCAGACTTGGAGCCCCATGACCTTGGCATATTGAATTGCCAGATGCCCAAGCCCGCCCGCGCCTGAGATGGCGATCCACTCGCCGGCCTTTGCCTCGGTTTCCTTGATTCCCTTATATGTTGTGATACCGGCGCAAATAAGAGGAGCAGCCTGTCTGGAATCAAGACCCGCAGGGATATGCGCAACATAATCAGGATCGGCGAGAAGGTATTCGGCAAAGCCGCCGTTCTTGGTATAACCACCGAACTGCGCCTCGGGGCACACCGTTTCCCAGGCCGACAGGCAATATTCGCAATGGCCGCAGGCTGAGTAGAGCCAGGGCACGCCGACGCGGTCGCCTTCCTTTACAATCGTCACGCCCGAACCAAGGGCAACAACACGCCCAATGGCCTCATGACCCGGGATGAACGGGAGCGTGGGCTTTAGAGGCCAGTCGCCACGCGCGGCATGAAGGTCGGTGTGGCAGACGCCACAGGCCTCTGTCTTGACCAGGACCTGGCCCGGCCCCGGGTTCGGGATATCACATTCCCGCAGGACCAAGGGCTTTCCGAACTGTTCGACAAATGCGGCGTGCATCGTACGGGCCATGGCGTATTTCCTTTTTTCAGGATGAGTTCTGTCGATGTCGATCAAGCGTCAGTCAGGCAGCGGCGGACAGTCCCAGCCCCTTTACCGCCTCGATCATTTTGGCCAGCACAGCTTGGGCGTCGCCGTAGACCATTTCGCAATTGTCGGCGTAGAACAGCGCGTTCACGATGCCGGCATAACCTTTACCTTCGCCGCGCTTGATGACGTAGACCTTCTTCGCCTTGTCGGCGTTGAGGATCGGCATACCGAAGATCGACGATGATTTGTCGTCTCGTGCGGCCGGGTTCACAACGTCATTCGCGCCGATGACGAGCGCGACGTCGGCGGTTGCGAATTCGTCGTTGATGTCTTCGAGTTGGAAGATGAGGTCGTAGGGAACGCCGGCTTCTGCCAGCAATACGTCCATTTGTCCAGGCATGCGTCCGGCGACCGGATGGATCGCAAACTTGACCTCCACACCGGCGGCCTGCAGCAATTTCACAAACTCATAAAGCTTCTGCTGCCCCTGCGCGGCGGCGAGACCGTATCCCGGCACAACGATGACTTTGCTAGCGTAACGCATGAAGATGCCGGCGTCGCCGGCTTGGACCGGCTTCAGGCTGCCCTTGACGGCACCATGCTTGTGTTTGGTAGCAGCACCAAAGTTCGTAAAAATGACGTTGCTGACCGAACGATTCATCGCCTTGGCCATAAGCAGCGTTAAGAGGGTACCGGCGGCACCGACGACCATGCCGGCTATCATCAAAGCCGGATTTTGCAGCACAAATCCTTCGAGGCCTACTGCAAGACCGGTGAGGGCATTGTAGATTGAAATGACGACCGGCATATCCGCGCCGCCGATCGGAAGTGTCATGAGTATGCCAAAGACCAGGGCGCAGCCAAAGAACAGCATGATGAGGTTGGGCATCGCGATCGGGGGATTGGCGCCGCTCTGCACTACGAAAACGACGTAACCGCCGACCGCGAGCGTCGCCAGCATGACGAATCCGTTGAAGGCCTGCTGTCCCCACACGCGTAGCGGCTTTTTGATGACTCCGTCGAGTTTCGCCCAAGCAATCAGCGAGCCGGAAAGCGACACGGCGCCGATCAGCGCACCGATCAATGTCACGATAAGCTGCGTTGCCCCCTGTGCTTTACCCCCGAACAACTCCACCGCAGCGATCGCGCCAGCCGCTCCACCGCCCATGCCGTTATAGAGCGCTACCATTTGCGGCATGGCAGTCATCGCCACTTTTCTGCCGCTCCACCAGGCAACGCCGCCACCGAGGACAAGAGCGAGTACAGCCAGGCCGATATTGACCGCCAAATGCGGCTTGGCGGATGCGCCGACGCTGAAGACGTAGAGAAAACTTGCCAGGACCGCGACCAGCATGCCGACGCCCGCGACGAAGATGCCCGACGGCGCCGTCACTGGCGATGACATACGCTTGAGGCCATACATAAATAGGAAGGCCGCCGCGAGATCGATCACGCCGATCGTCAATTGGGGAATCATCGTGAACATGTCTTGTCCTCAGCCCTCTTTAGGATGCTTGGCTTTCGCGTGGTGAGATTTTATGTGGCGAGCCGGGTGTCCACTTGTCTGAAACATTGCGAGCATGCGATCGGTGACGGCATAACCGCCGGCCGCATTGCCGGCCCCAAGAAGCACAGCGAAGAAGCCGATTGCCTGTTCCAACACCGTGCTCGCGTTGAGGAGCGCGAATATCCCACCGACCACGACGATGCCATGCACAAAGTTGGAGCCTGACATTAGCGGCGTATGCAGAATCGCCGGTACGCCGCCAATTATCACCCAGCCGGCAAAGCCAGCGAGCATGAAGATGTACAGAGCCACAAAGCCCGTCATAGCTATCTGGAATTCCATTTCGACCTTTCGTTCCGGCTTACGCCACTTTCGTTGCCGGTTTGGCTGTGCGTATTTGGGTTCCAGTGGGCTTCGGCGCCTTTGTCGTTTCCGGCTTTGTTTCTGTGTCGCAGAGTTTTCCGGCGTGTGTGAGCGCCGTCTTGGCAAGTACTTCGTCTTTCCAATCGATCTCGATGATGTTGTCCTTCATCATCAGAGTGAGCAGGTTGTATTGGTTCTTCGCATAGAGTTCGCTGGCGTCCTCGCCGAGCAGCGACGGTACGTTGAGCGGTGCCACGATCGTCACCTGACCGATTTCGATTGTTTGGCCAGGTTTGGTGTCATCGCAATTCCCGCCGCCTTCCGCTGAGAGATCGACGACTACTGCCCCCGCTTTCATGCCCGCGACCTGAGCCTTGCTGATGAGCTTCGGCGACGGACGGCCGGGAATGGCAGCGGTTGTGATGATGAGGTCGGCCTCCTGGATATGTTTGGTCAGCACGGCCGCGACTTTGCTCTTCTCTTCCGCACTCAATTCGCGTGCATACGCCGCCCTTGCCGCGCGCATCGACGCCGGTTTCGACGAACTTCGCACCTAACGAAAGAGCTTGTTCTTCGGTTTCCGGACGTACGTCATAGCCCTCGACGAGGGCACCGAGCCGGTGGGCGGTGGCCAGCGCTTCCAGGCCAGCCACGCCAAGTCCCATCACAAGTACTTTGGCCGGCCCGATCACACCGGCGGCCGTGGTCACTTTCGGCAGGATGCGAGCCAGATGGGTGGAACCGAGTTGCACGGCGTAATATCCGGCCAGGGCGGACTGGCTCGACAGCGCGTCCATGGCCTGTGCCCGCGAGATGCGCGGGACGCGTTCCATGGCGAAACAGGTGATCTTTTTCTCCAAAAGGCGATGCACCAGTGCCTTCTCCTTGTCTGCATAGATAAAGCAGATGAGGATCGCACCTTCCTTCATCGCATCGATCACATCGAGGGCGGGTGGCTGCACGGCGAGGACCACGTCGGCGTCTCCAACCAGCGCCTTGCGATCGTCGATGAAGGTGACATCCTTGAACGCTGCGTCGCTCAGCTTGATGGCGTCGCCTGCACCAGACTGCATGTGCAGCTTCGCACCCAGCTTGATCAGCTTAAGCACCACGGAGGGCACCAGGGCCACGCGCCGTTCGTGCGGCTGTGTTTCTTTCAGAACGGCGATGTTGACGTACATCACGGCGCCTATACCGGCGCTTCGGCCGCGACGTATCGGACGAGCTTTTTGTTCACGAACTGCTGGATGCCCATATCGCCGAGTTCGCGGCCGTAACCGGAGTCCTTGATTCCTCCGAACGGCAGTTCGGCATCGGACCAGGAGATGCTATTGATGAACATCATACCCGTATCGACACGGCTGGCCACGCGCTTGCCGCGGGCGACATCCTTGGTGAAGACGGAGCCGCCCAATCCAAAATCGGAATCGTTGGCGAGCGCGATGGCCGCGTCTTCATCCTTAACGCGAAAGAACAGCGCCACCGGCCCGAAAAATTCTTCGCGAAACGCCGGATTGTCGGGCTTTATGTCCGTCAGGATGGTTGGCGCCATGTAGGAGCCGGGACGATCGATCCGCTTGCCGCCCATAAGCACTTTTGCGCCATGGGAGACGGCGCCATCGACTTGCTTCAGAAGATCGAGCAGCGCTTGTTCCGAGGACAAAGGACCCAGCGTCGTCTTTTCGTCCATTGGATCGCCTGGTTTAAGAGACGCCAGCGCTGCCCGGAACTTCTCCAGGAACTTATCGGCAAGCTTCTCGACGACGACAAACCTCTTCGCGGCGCAGCAGGTCTGCCCCGTATTGTACATCCGTCCCCACACAGCCCATTTGATGGTGTGTTCCATATCGGCGTCTTCGAGGACGATGAACGCGTCGCTGCCGCCAAGCTCCATTGAAGAGGGTTTGAGGTTTTTTCCCGCGCGCGCCGCAATGCTTCTGCCGGCCGCGACGCTGCCGGTCAGCGCCACACCCTTAATGCGCGAATCATCGACGACTTTGTTGGACTGATCGTGCGAGATCAATAGGTTGGTATACAATCCGGCGGGCGCACCAGCCTCGATCCAGAGCTTCTCGAATGCGATCGCGCATTGCGGCACGATGCCTGCGTGCTTCACCAGCACCACATTGCCCGCCATCAAATGCGGACCGGCAACCCGGGCAAGCTGGTAATAGGGAAAGTTCCAGGGCTCCACGCAGAAGACCACGCCGATCGGGCTGCTTTCCATATGACCTTCGCCAAGAGACGGATGGAGTTTCACCGGCGCCAAGAAGCGCTCAGCGTTCTTGGCGTAGTAAGACAGAATGTTCGAACTGAACTCCACCTCGCCACAAGCCTCGCTGATCCGCTTGCCCATCTCGAGGGTCATGATGTGGGCGAACTCGTCTGCCTTATCGTGCAAAAGCGCGGCCGCCTTGGCGACGACGACTGCTCGCTCGGCATACGACTTGTGTTTCCAGGTCTCGAAGCACTTCGCGGCTGTCGCGAGCTTCGCCTCGAGCTCTTTGTTGCTCAGCTCCTTGAACTCTTTCACAAGCTTGCCGGTGGCGGGATTGAAGCTCTGGTATGCCATGGTTTGGTCCTTTCCGAAGTGACGGCGCGGCGCTCAAGAGTTCTCGGAGCGATCTTGCGCGAAATAGTCAGGGATGTTCGCGATGACTTATTGGTTCAATTCAACGTCGTGGTTCACGTTTTTTCAGCCGAGCGCCCGCATCTTCGTCCGAATTTGCGACGATAGGATCTTTCGCTTTGTGGTATCAGGTTCGGAAACTACTCAGCCCGCCGGCATCAAGCGACGGCTTTTGCGTTGCTTCATGCCGCAAGCGAGAGAGTAACCGGGGACCATTCGACGAAGAGGAGATCTATGTCGACGATGATGGCGACCGCCCAAAGCGCCGACGCCGGCAGGCCAATGAAAATGATGCCGGCCAAAATTAAATCGAGCGCGCTATTGACCAATGTCCATGACATATCGGTCACGACCGCAATGCGACTCCATTCACCCAAATGACCGGCGAGGAACTTCGTATCTTCCCGCCCGAAACTGATGTAGTTTGACTATAGTCAGCCCTCTAATAACATTTTGTTGTTGATGGTCTTTCAGGGAATGCGCTGAGTAGTTTCCGAGTTTGTGTGCTCGAAACTCCGAAGGCTAGGGTCCTTGCTACGAACCGGATGTTCCGACAGCGCGCAGAACCGAAGCGACTTAATTGCGGTCCGATGGATTTTGCCGCGCTCAATACGCAGCCGTCACGATTTTGTGGCGGCAGTAATGGGATCCAGGAGAACCATCATGAAAACGAAAAAAGCAGGCAAAGCAAAAATTCACGATCTGAGAGACTTGGCGCCGGTCAGACTTGCGGTTCCTGACGTCTCCGGCGAGTTAGTCGGTGTGATGCCGTTGCCCGCCACCGATGGGGAGAATATCGTGTCACCTGGCGTCGGCAATCTGCCCCCCGGTCAAGCAACACACGAATAAGAAACTTCGCAACAGAGAACTCCGAGCGCGTGGGCGCGTCTCTCTGATTGCGCAATTCGGTGGCCTAGTCTTGGTCGACGAAAACCAAAGTCGGTCTCTCTCGCTCTAAAAGGAGCAACGTAATGTTCTTCTCAAGCGCGATTGCTATCCCGGTTGTCATTGTCACCGCTGTTCTGATCATAGCGAGCGTCAAGATCCTGCGCGAATATGAGCGCGCTGTTGTCTTTACACTCGGCCGCTTCGAGAAGGTCAAAGGGCCCGGACTGGTACTGTTGATACCCTTCATCCAGGAAATGGTGCGGGTGGATCTGCGCATACAGGTCATCGAAATTCCGAGCCAGGACGTGATCTCACGCGACAACGTCTCGATGAAGGTGGACGCGGTGCTCTACTTCAACGTCGTCAATCCCGAACACGCGATCATCCAGGTTCAGCACTACCTTCCCGCCACCAACATGCTAGCGCAAACCACCCTGCGCGCCGTGCTGGGGCAACATGAACTCGACGAAATGCTGTCCGAGCGGAAAAAGCTTAGCACCGACGTTCAAGCCATCCTAGACGCCCAAACCGAGACCTGGGGGATCAAGGTGAGCAATGTCGAGATCAGAACCGTCGAGCTTACGGAGAACATGGTGCGCGCCATCGCCAAACAGGCCGAGGCGGAACGCGACCGCCGTGCCAAGATCATCCATGCGGAGGCAGAGTTTCAGGCCTCGCAAACTCTTGTCAATGCAGCCCAGATTCTGGGGAGCATTCCGGCCGCCATGCAGCTGCGCTACCTGCAAACGCTGACGGAGATCGGTGCCGAACAGAATTCCACCGTGGTGTTTCCGATGCCGATCGACATCATGAAGCCGTTCCTTGAGATTCTCGACAAGGCCGGAAAAGCGCCCGGCGCCAACGGCTCCGGTCGCGTCGTCACCAAAGATGACCCACGTCCGGACGCTTAAGGACGCTTTAGCAAATCAAGGAACTGTACATTTCCTGTGAACCATACCGAATAAGGGACCGCAAAATGTTGAGGCATGAATCTGAAATCAACGGCTACGCCATTCATGCAACCGACGGGCTTATTGGCACTGTCAACGACTTCTTATTTGACGACGCCACCTGGTTGGTTCGTTGGCTGGTGATCGATACCGGCGATTGGCTTCCTGGCCGCAAAATCCTTCTTCCTCCCAGCGCCTTGGCGCATGTCAATCACATGGGCCATCAATTCGCCGTTCGACTTACCAAGCAGCAGGTCAAAGAGTGTCCCGAGATCGAGTCCGACCGGCCGGTATCCCGGCAGATGGAGACCAATATTTACGACTACTACGGCTGGGCCCCGTATTGGGGCAGCGGCTCGTATCTGGGCCTCGTTGGCTTTGGGGGTGGCTATCTGGCCGGCACTGCGCCGCCATCCCTGGAAGTGATGCAGAGAGAGAAGGCAATCGACGATGCGCAGCGAAGCAAGGACGATCCTGCCCTACGCAGCGCCAAGGAGGTCACTGGCTACCAAATCCTCGCCAGCGACGGCGAGATCGGGCATGTCGAGGATTTTCTGGTCGAGGATGACGACTGGACTATCCATTACATGGTGGTCGACACGACGAACTGGTGGCCCGACAAGAAAGTGATCATCTCCCCTCTGTCGGTGCGAAAGATTGAATGGTCCGACAGACGGGTCAGCCTCGGTACCAATCGTCAGACGGTCAAGGACAGCCCACTATACGATTCATCCACGACGGTCGATCCGATCTATGAGAAAAATCTCCATAAGCACTATGGCGATCTTCGGTTGCGAGTAGGGCCACAATCGCCGTCGTAGCGGCGCCTCGGTATCTTGAACAAAATTTCGCAGTCAATAATTCGAGGAAAATTAGATGCTTCATGGCGGCTTGAACGATTGGTTCTTCGGTTGGGGCTGGCTTCTTTGGCTTGGATTCGTTTTTCTATTGTTTTCGAGCTTTGGAAACTGGGGTTATACCTATCGCGTGCATCGCAAATACGATGGGCAACCTCGGAAGCAGGCACTCGATATTGTCAATGAACGCTATGCCCGTGGAGAAATAACTCGGGAACAATACGGCCAGCTGAAATCGGATATTTCGAGTGCGTAAGAATGACAAAGATCAGTCGACTTTCTAGCTTCCCAACTATGCGGTCCAGTTGCGTAGAGATAGCGATCACCGAGACTAACCGACCTCAACTGTGGCCGACATTTCTGAACCGCACCAAAAATCAAACGGCAGGCGCATGAACGCGGACAATCATCATAGGGACGCGCCAAGGCCTGCTCGTCGACACGACTGGAGGCGCATTCACCATTCGCCGCTGTTCTGGGTCGGAGTTCTTCTGTGTTTTGGTGCGATCACGATCTACGTGTTGTCCGAAGATCTCTCGTGGCGGCTATTCTAACGCAGACATGATATGTCCGAAACTATAAACCCTCTCGCCGGCAAGCCGGTCCCGCCTTCGCTGCTGGTCAATGTCGCGCGCCTGGTGACAGACTATTTCGCGCTTGTGCCCGATCCGGCGATCGCAACGCAGCGTGTGTCGTTCGGTACGTCCGGGCATCGCGGTTCGGCGTTCTCGTCTGCCTTCAACGAAGCACACATTCTGGCGATTACGCAGGCGGTCTGTCTCTATCGCCGCCACGCCGGAAATGACGGCCCGCTTTTCCTGGGCATGGACACCCATGCGCTGTCGGAGCCCGCTTTTGCCAGCGCCATCGAAGTGCTCGCAGCCAATGGTGTGGAAACGATGATCGACGAGCATGGCGGATACACGCCGACGCCCGTCATTAGCCACGCGATCCTGACCTACAATCGCGGTCGTACGACGGGGTTGGCGGACGGGATCGTGATCAGCCCGTCGCACAATCCGCCCGATGAAGGTGGTTTCAAATACAATCCCACCAATGGTGGTCCTGCGGACGTCGATATTACCGGTTGGATCGAGAAAGTCGCGAACGAGTTTCTCGCCAAACATCTCGATGGCGTGCGGCGGGTTTCCTATGAAACCGCGCGCAAGGCAACATGCGTTCACGCCTATGATTACATCACACCTTATGTTGCCGATCTGGCCAATGTCGTTGATATGGATGCAATTCGCTCGGCGGGCGTGAAAATTGGAATCGACCCTCTGGGAGGCGCCGCCGTCCAGTATTGGCAACCGATCATCGAGCGGTACAAAATCGCGGCAACCGTGGTGAACGACGCCATCGACCCGACGTTTCCGCTTCATGACCGTCGATTGGGATGGAAAGATCCGGATGGACTGTTCGTCGCCCTACGCAATGACGCGGTTGATCGCGATGCGCGACAAGTTCGATATCGCCTTTGCCAATGATACTGACGCGGACCGCCATGGCATCGTCTGCCCGAGCGGACTGATGAATCCGAACTATTATCTCGCAGCTGCCATTTCCTATTTGTATGCCAATCGTCCCGGGTGGCGCGGCGACAGCGCTGTGGGCAAGACCGCCGTCTCCAGCGGCATGATCGACCGCGTGACCGCAAAATTGGGGCGGAAACTCGTGGAAGTGCCGGTGGGCTTCAAATGGTTCAGCGCGGGTTTGATCGACGGATCGCTCGGCTTCGGCGGGGAAGAAAGTGCCGGCGCATCCTTCTTGCGGCGGGACGGCTCGGTGTGGACGACCGACAAGGACGGCCTCATCATGGGCCTCCTTGCCGCCGAAATCACGGCGCGCACCGGCCAAGATCCGCAGAAACTCTACGATACCGTCACGAGCGATCTTGGCCGCTCCTATTATCAGCGGATCGACGCGCCTGCCGCAATTGAGCAGAAAAAGCTGCTCGTAAACCTGAACCCGGAACAATTCGACACGAAAGAACTGGGCGGCGATCCTATCGAAGCGAAATTGACCCGTGCGCCCGGCAACAATCAGCCGATCGGGGGAATCAAGGTGGTCACGAAAAATGGTTGGTTTGCTGCGCGACCATCGGGGACTGAGGAGGTCTATAAGATTTATGCAGAGAGTTTTCGCAGCGAAGATCACTTGAGGCAAATTCAACGTGATGCGCAAAGCGCTATTGGCCGCTTGTTTGAAAAGCCTTGAGTTGATCCGTCAAGACGCTGTGTCCGGTCTGAACAATAGATTGTCGAACGCTCGCTATACGGGTGCAATCAGATACCTTCGCACGGTGTCGAGAGCATTCTGCTTTTTCGATGGCCCCTATGTCACGGAGCTTCAAATCCGAATTTGCCGTCGGTTAATTGGCCTCTACGAAATGCGGCTTTGCAACGTCCGTGTTGAAAACACCGATTGAACGATGTCCTCGCCATAGGACCGCCAACCAAAACGGCGGGCGCGCAAGACGGTTCCGAGGCTTGGAACAAGTGGACTTTGGCGCGCGGTCCGGTGTCAATCTTTGAGCAGGCGTATCTCAGCCCTACGGTCACCCGACGGGTTGGCATTTACTTCCATATCGGTCAGCTTTCTGCGTACCAGTATGTGCGGATCAACGCCGTCGGCAACCAATGCCGCTTCGACCGCGTCAAATCTGGGATCGGCCAGCCTTGGGTTAGCGGGGTCCCCGGTAGCTGCCTTGATATAAACGGCGATTGAAACGTGCGCTGGATGCGTGGACTTGATGGTCGCTGCCGCAAGATCGATATCCGCCTGCGCCGCCGGTGTCAGCCTAGCGCTCGCGGAATCAAAAAACACGACGAACGTCTTGGTTGCAGGCACAGGAGAAGGGCCCATCACAGTGCAACCAGCGAGGACAGCTATAATGGATAACCAGAGAAGTCGACGCATGCATGATACTCCCTCAACCACTATAGGCTCCGACTTGGGATCAACGCCACACAAAAGGGAGAACCGCAGATCTCATACTCCGGCCTAATTGACTTCAACGGCCTTGCATTCTGCCTATTTGTGACAGTCCCGGTCTCGGTTTCGTCCGGTCCGAGGCGCCGTTGAGCCAACGGCTTAACCGCCAAAAAGATCGATGCGTGATCGTCAAAGCGGGGCTCCTCTATGCCTCGCAATGGCGTCACATAAAACGCGTTAGCACAATCAACGATAAAGGTGAGAAATGGGTAGTGGGTCAGTTTAATGTTGGAACCTTTGAGGGGCAAAATCAGGATTGGTTTACGGTGGAATTAGAGGCCGAAATGAGCAGACCGGTAATTCTCGTGCTTTAGCGACCTTCCCTCCGGGATGCGTTGGTGCCAAGGTCTGACCGCACAGCACAGGAGACGCCCATGGGATTGTTCGACAACCTAGAAGCCAAGGCCGGCGAGATCGCCAAGAACACCGGACTTGCCGTGACAGATGTCCACGCAATCGCAAACACGTTTCAGGCCAACCTCACCAGCAGCGATGGCAACCCTGAAGAGGCGATTGAGGCCGCTGCCGCGCGGCACGGCGTAGACACTGCGACGGTACGGGAAATCATCGCCCGGGCTGGCGGTCTCGAAAGCGAGATCGGCGACATTGCCGAGCACTCCGTCAAGCCTGGCGGCATTTAGAATAAGCGGTCACGGTGGCTGTCGCCGGGCAGTCGTATTCCTGAGCGGTCTCCCAATCGATTGGCGACGTCCTAGCCTTCACATAGGGGATCGTCACCGCAGAGGGCGTGCGCCGTTGTGGCGTGAAGAAGAAGGGAGTGTTCGAAAGAATGGAGCCTACTGGTTTGGCTCTTACTTGCCCGGCTTACCGGTGTCGGAAACGACTGAGACTCCGAAAGGGGAACGGGACCAGAGCATGCCGGGAAACGTCTCGAGATCGGGCGCCGCAGCCCGGTGGAGAGCACAAAGTAAGGTGTGCACGGTGAAAGCTGTATTGCCTGAATCCCAGTTTCCAGTTGCTAAAGGGTTGGCGGTAGCGAAAGCGGCTGACACGCTACGCCATGCGGGGCGGATCGCACCGGCCAGTGCGAACCGCCGCCAGTCCGCATGGGACGACCTCCGTCGGAGGGTCAAGGAAACAAACGGGACACCTAAACACACCGCAACTCCCCACACACGTAACTACGGGATCGCCTGTAGCAGGCTCGTTCGCGAACCTGTATGGCGACGGAGCCGTCATAGTACCCAAAGGCCCGGCGTAATGGCCGGGACAGCCGCCGCGAGGCGGACGATCACGCGTATAAGGCCGGGCGACCGTGTCGAAAGCGCCTCTGATCGGGGGAAGGACGATGCCGCCAA
The DNA here is from genome assembly GCA_963822275.1 of uncultured Alphaproteobacteria bacterium. Lineage (GTDB taxonomy): Bacteria > Pseudomonadota > Alphaproteobacteria > Micropepsales > Micropepsaceae > Rhizomicrobium. The sequence continues at coordinate 2,513 of CAWGHR010000061.1, read as the reverse complement.
CAACGGCATTTGCAGTATGCGTAGAAGAGATTCTTCGACGGAGAGGTTCTGCTGATGCAGGCCGTCACGATCCAGAGGAGAATTGAATCACTGCCGACCTTGTCGCGGTCGGGAAAGCGAATAAACGGCCTTCACCGCCTGATGAGATCATCGTGTCTCTTCGAGCGGGCCTATGAAAAGGTCTCCCGTAACAAGGGAGCCCTGACGCCGGGTGTTGACGGCAAGACCTTCGACGGCATGTCGCTGGAGAAGCTCGCCGACATTACCAGGCGCGTGGCAGACGGCACGTATCGCTTCCGACCAGTCCGACGGGTTTACATCCCGAAGGGCAACGGCAAGACACGACCGCTGGGAATCCCCACGGTGGAAGATCGACTCGTTCAGGAGGCGGTCAGGACTATCCTTGAAGCGATCTACGAACCTGTGTTCCTCGATGAGTCACATGGGTTCCGCCCGAGGCGGTCCTGTCATACCGCGCTTAATCTCATCAAGAAGACCTGGACGGGTTGCAAATGGCTGATCGAAGTGGACGTGCGTGGGTTCTTCGACAACATCGACCATAACGTTTTGCTTGGGCTTCTGAAGAAGCGGATCGATGACGACAAGTTCATCGCTCTGATCGAAGGAATGCTCAAAGCAGGCTACATGGAAGATTGGGTCTATGGACACACCTATAGTGGTACACCACAGGGCGGCGTTGTCTCGCCCTTGCTTGCGAACATCTATCTGCACGAGTTGGATCAACTTATGCAGACGATGAAAGCGGGCTTCGATAAAGGCCGCGTTCGACGCCCATTGCCGCGCTACTACGCGCTGCAATGTCGCGTTCATCGCCTCCGCCGGAAAATTGACCGGCTCCGTGCCAAAGGTGCGGATCAGGCCGAGATCGATTCCGCACTGGCAAAGATCAAGGTCAACAATGCAGAAAGACGGAAAGTGCCCTCCGTCGATCCTATGGACCCCAACTTCAAAAGGCTCCGTTACTGCCGCTACGCCGATGACTTCCTTATCGGCATCATCGGCAGCAAACGGGAAGCGCGCGAGATCATGGCTTCCGTCGAACGGTTCCTGACGGAGACCTTGAAGCTTGCCGTGTCGCCCGAGAAAAGTGGGATTCACGCCGCGTCAAAGGGAGTGACCTTCTTAGGCTATCGCATCTTGACATACACATCCTTCGGGGCTGGACGAAAATCCAGCCGCAAAGGTCCGACTGGGCGGACATGGCGCGTGGTGCGCCGACCGACCACCGACAATGTCAGTTTGCGAGTGCCGCGGAAGGAGATCACTGCGTTCTGCAAGCGGCATGGCTATGGCAATCTTGCCAAAAAGACCGGCTATGCGCGCGAGCAGTTCCTGGTCACCAGCGATGTCGCGACCGTCCTCGCCTATAACTCAGAGTTCCGTGGTTTTGCGAATTACTACTCGTTTGCCGATGACAACAAACGCGCCTTGGGATTGTTGGAGCTTGTTGTGTTCCGCAGTCTCGTAAAGACGCTGGCGTTGCGGCATCGGACGACGAGAGCGCGAACCATGGCGCGCCTGTGGAAAGGCACGGACTACGAGGTTAGCTCCGTGGTCCGTGGCAAGCTTCGCAGCATCAAGCTGTGGAGGTTGAAGCATCTCACCCGAACCTATTGGATAAGTCCGATTATCGACGATGTCACAAGAGGTGCGTGGTGGGTAAAACGCCCAAATGATCTGATCGACCGTCTCAACGCTCGCGAATGCGAAGCGTGCGGTGGCACGACCGGGCCATTCGAGATGCATCACCTTCGCCGCGTTCGAGACCTACGAAGCGGGTCGCTGACGGTTTGGAAACGGTCCGGCATACGGCGCAAGACAATTGTCCTGTGTCCGTCATGTCGCGCGACCGTTTCCGGTCGAGAGCATTCGCATATGGAAAGCCGTGTGCATCGGAAAGGTGCATGCACGGTTTGGGGGGAGGCGTAGGGGTATCCTCTGCGGAGGTGTCCCACGCCTACCCTACCAAGACCGGTAGCCGACAATTTTTCTTTCAAATATTTTTTGACGGTATTTTTGACGGTATCACTTGATATTACCTAATTAATTCAATGGTTGTGAATCCTAGTCCCCCAGCCAATTCTACCATATTGGCGCCGTTCCTATCCCCAATTACGCTGAAGTGCGCCCTGTTACTACGAAATCGTGCGATGCAGAGTTCGATGCGGGCTCTTGGCTACGTGCAAACGCGCGAAACTCCCAGCCTACAGTCCCTGATAGACAAAATCGCGAAATTCGGTGCTGCCCGTCCCCGCACAGAATAGCCCGACCTTCAGGCTGAGGAAAGCGTTTCACGTTCCAGTGTGAAACCATACTCGGCGCTGCTGAACGCCAGAGCGCGGATGAACGCATTCCCATAACTGCGCGCCACAGAGAAGCGAAAACGTGGCGCATCATCCAGTTGCCAGAACGTGACGCCGATCAAAGCCGCTGATGTTGTTGCTGCGATCCCCGGCCCAAACACATGCGGATCGATGTCGATAGTGAGCAGT
>CAWGHR010000060.1:0-68162 GCA_963822275.1 uncultured Alphaproteobacteria bacterium | reverse complement strand
CCTGCGCCATCTTCGATGCATCCGGCAATCTCGTCGCCAATGCACCGCATGTCCCCGTCCATTTGGGCGCCATGGGCGAAAGCGTGCGCAGTGTGCTGGCGCGGCGCCGCGATACGCTCAAGCCGGGCGATATGATCGTCCTCAACAACCCTTTCAACGGCGGCACGCATCTGCCGGACATCACGGTCGTCGCCCCGGTGTTCGACGAGCAGCGGAACGACCATCCGCTTTTTTGTCGGCAATCGCGGACACCATGCCGATATCGGCGGTGTCACGCCGGGCTCGACGCCGCCGGATTCGACGACGCTGGAAGAAGAGGGCGTCGTGATCGACGATTTCCTGCTGCGCGACGGCGGCGAATTTCGCGAGCGCGAATTTCGCGAACTGCTGACCGGCGCGCTTTATCCGGCGCGCAGTCCCGATACCAATCTGTCGGACATCCGCGCCCAGATTGCCGCCAACGAGGCGGGCATCCGCGAGCTCGATGCGGTTGTCGCGCGTTACGGCTGGCCGGTGGTGGAAGCCTATATGGGCCATGTCATGGCCAATGCCGAAGAAAGCGTTCGCCGCGTGATCGATCGCATCGGCGACGGCGCCTTCGATTACGAGATGGACGACGGCTCCTGGCTGAAAGTCGCAGTCAAAGTCGATCATCAGCGCCGCGAAGCGGTGATCGATTTTACCGGCACCGGCGCGCAGCGCCCCGGCAATTTCAATGCGCCGCCCGCCGTGACGCGCGCGGTCGTCCTTTTCGTCTTTCGCTGTTTGATCGGCGACGATCTGCCGCTGAACGAAGGATGTTTGCGACCACTCAAGATTGTGATCCCGCCGGATTGTTTCCTTGCGCCAAAGCCCGGCAGTGCGGTTGTCGCCGGCAACACCGAAGTCAGCCAAGCGACATGCAACGCTTTGCTAGGTGCGCTGGGCGCCTGTGCCTCTTCGCAAGCAACGATGAACAATTTTCTATTCGGCAATGCGCATCATCAATATTACGAGACGATTTGCGGCGGCGCCGGTGCCGGCCCCGGGTTTCGCAGGCGCTTCCGCGGTCCACACGCAAATGACCAATACGCGGATCACCGATCCGGAAATCCTCGAGATGCGCTATCCCGTCCGGTTGGAAGAATTCTCACTTCGCAGAGGCTCCGGCGGCGAAGGCGAATTTCGCGGCGGCGACGGTGTGGTCCGGCGGCTTAAGATGCTCGAAGCCGTGACCGCTTCGCTGGTTGCCTCGCGGCGCCCAAAGCGCCGTTCGGAGCGGCGGGCGGAAATGACGGCCTGCCGGGCCGCCAATGGGTGGAGCGCCAGGACGGCACAACTGAACGCTGTGCCTGGTCATCGCCGCCGTCGCGCTTGAGGCGGGCGATAGCATCGTCATCGAAACGCCAGGCGGCGGCGGCTTCGGCAGCCCTCAGTGCTTAACCATGTCTGCGGGCACGCGACGCGGCGCCACGCATAATGTGTTGGGCAAAAACGCTGTCTTTCGGCTAAAACGGACCTCATGTACGGCCTTCGTCCCCCCAATATGATCGCTTGGTTTCAGGCCCTGAAACCCTATGAGCGCCACTTGTCCGCGGCGGCGATGGCCGGCGGCTTTGCGTTCGACAATGTCTCCTATGGGCGGCTGGATCACCCTGTCACGCAGACTCTCTTGCTGGTCTATCTGTCCGTGGCGGGCATCTCGATCGTGTGGCTGCATTATCTGCATGCGACGCCGGAAGGCGAAGGCTTTGCCGCCAAGCTGCGAGGATTTTTGCCGTCGGCGACGCAATTCGCCTTTGGCAGTTTGTGGAGCGCGTTTCTCGTTTTCTATGCACGAAGCGGCGTCTTGGTGGCGTCCTGGCCGTTTTTGCTGATCCTGGCGGGCATCTTTATCGGCAATGAAGTGTTTCGCGCCTATCATTCGCGGCTCGTCTTCACGTCGGTGCTGCTGTTTTTCGCGCTGCTGTCCTACGCGATTTTTATGGTGCCTGTGTTCACGAAGACTGTCGGCACGCTCACCTTCGTGGTCAGCGGCATTGCAGCGATGGCGGTATTCTTTCTATTCATGCGACTGCTGAATTGGGTGAGCGCCGCGCGTCTGGGTGAAGTGCGCTGGCAGATCGTGCTTGGTGTGCTGGCTGTGTTTGGTGCCGTCAACGGCCTGTATTTTCTCAATGTCCTGCCGCCTTTGCCGCTGGCGATGCAAAAAGCGGGCGTTTACCATTCGATAAAGCGTCTCGGCCCGGTCTATTACGCGATGGGCGAACAGCAATCCTGGCACACGTATTTTGGCATTCCCCCGGTCATGCATGTGCAAACGGGCGAGCCGCTCTTCGTCTATACGGCTGTGTTTGCTCCTATCCGGCTGTCGACAAACATCATCCATCGTTGGCAGCGTTATGACGATGCCAAGAAGCAGTGGGTCACCAAGGAGACCAAGCCGTTTGTTATCACCGGCGGCCGCGAAAACGGCTATCGCGATTACAGCAAGCGCAAAAATCCTCAGCCCGGCTTATGGCGCGTCGATGTCGATACAGTCGATGGCAGATTGATCGGTCGCGTAGAGTTCGTCGTAGTCCCGGGACCATCGAATTCTGCGAATCTGACGACCGTCATGAATTGACGAAACAGAAAAAGTGCCTGTAACCGACTTGCTTCCTGCTGCGAATTATCCATATCACGCTACGAAGCTCTTCACAGAGGCCGCTATGAGTGCAACCCGCCGCAATTTCCTGCTTTCCTCTTCAATAACCTCAATTGCGGTATGGTCATTGCCGGCTTTTGCGGCCCCCTCACAGGAAGTTGAAGTCACGAATTTCGACGCCTCCGGAAAAAATCTGGGTACGCAGCGTGTTCCGAAAATCGTCAAATCCGAGGCCGAATGGCAGCGCCAATTGTCGCCCGAACAATTCCAGGTGACGCGCCACGCCGATACCGAACAAGCATTCACCGGCGCGACGTGGGACAACCACGCCGACGGTCTTTATCGCTGTATTTGCTGCGCGACGGCGTTGTTCGATTCCAAGACGAAATTTGAATCGGGAACGGGTTGGCCGAGTTTCTGGCAACCGATCGCCAGGACAAATATCGTTGAAACGCACGATTCAAGCTTCTTCATGGATCGCACCGCAGTGTCTTGCGTTCGTTGCGATGCACATCTCGGCCACGTCTTCGATGACGGTCCGAAGCCGACCGGTCTTCGTTATTGCATGAATTCGGCTTCGTTGAGCTTCGTTCTGCGCGCGCGCGCTTGAGGAGAACGCTATGTCAGCTTTCAAAGGATTGTTCGTTGCCACCGCCTTGTTTGCATTGAGCGCGAGTGCCGCACTGGGCGAAGAAACCGATCGCGCGCTGCCTATGCCTGTGATCGATACTCAAGTTGCGCAACTCCAACCCACGGAGACGGCGGTATTGGCAAGCGGATGCTTCTGGGGCATGCAGGGGGTTTTCCAGCACGTCAAAGGCGTCAAGCAAGTTTGGGCCGGCTATTCAGGCGGCGACGCGGCCAACGCACATTACGAATTGGTCGGGACGGGCACCACCGGCCATGCGGAGTCGGTCAAGATCGTTTTCGACCCCAAGCAGGTGTCCTACGGAGAAATTTTGCGTGTTTATTTCTCGGTGATGGACCCCACGACCCTCGATTATCAGGGCCCGGATGAGGGCACGCAATATCGTTCGGAGATCTTTGCGACGTCTCCCGTCCAACAGCACATCGCCCAGGCCTATATTGCGCAATTGGCCAAATCGTTTGCGGCGCCTATCGTCACCAAAGTCGCGCCGTTTCGCGCGTTTTATGCGGCCGAGGGCTACCATCAGGATTATCTGATCAATCACCCCTACGAGCCGTATATTGTCATCAACGATCTGCCGAAGGTTGCAAAACTGAAGCGACTTTACCCGCAGCTTTACGCGGACAAGCCCGTTACCGTCGCGCAGAACCGCTAGTGTTCACTCATACCAGCTGTTTCCATTCCGCTCGGTCAGCGCAAAGGCCGCAGAAGGTCCCCAAGTGCCGGCGGTATAGGGCGCCGGCTTCATGTCGTGCTCCTTCCAACCCTCAATGATGGCGTCGATCCATTTCCAGGCGGCTTCAACTTCGTCGCGCCGCACAAATAAGATGGAATTGCCGGTCAGCGCTTCGAGGAACAGTTTTTCATAGGCATTGCGGCGGCGCTGGCGCTTGAAGGCATCGCTCAAGCTCAAATCCAGCGACAGCGGTTTCAGCCGCATGCCGCCGCTTTCCAAGCTGGGTGTCTTGTTCATTAGCTCGAGTGAGATTTCCTCTTCCGGCTGAAGACGGATTGTCAGGCGGTTGGGCAACATGTCGCCTTTGGGGAAAATGGAATGCGGCACGGCGCGGAACTGCACGACAATCGTTGTGCTGCGCACCGCCATGCGTTTGCCGGTGCGTAGATAGAACGGCACACCCGCCCAGCGCCAATTGTCGATATAGGAGGCGAGCGCCACAAAGGTCTCGGTATTGCTCGGCGTGCCGCCTGTTTCTTCGCAATAACCGGGCACAACGGTGCCGTCGACGAATCCTTTGCGGTATTGGCCGAGCACGGTCTGGCGCTCGACGCCGTTGCTGCCGATGGGACGCAGCGAGCGCAAGACTTTGACCTTTTCGTTGCGCACGGAATCTGCCTCGAGGTTGGCCGGCGGTTCCATCGCCACCAAACAAAGAAGTTGCAGCAAGTGGTTCTGTACAATGTCGCGTAAGGCGCCAAAGGAATTGTAGTAGGACCAGCGGCGCTCTACGCCGACCGTTTCGGCAACGGTGATTTGCACATGTTCGATGGAATCTTTGTTCCACAAAGGTTCGAACAACGTATTGGCGAATCGCAGCGCCATCAGGTTCTGGACGGGTTCCTTACCGAGATAATGATCGACGCGCAGGATGCGGTCTTCGCTGAACGCCTCCGCAAGTTCGGTTTCGATCTGGCGGCAAGAGGCGAGATCGTGACCGATGGGCTTTTCCACGGCGATGCGAGCACCCGCATGCGCCAAGCCCGCGACCTTCAGATGCTGCGCAATGGTTCCGAAGAAGTCCGGCGAGATGGAGAGGTAGAAGAGAATATCGTCAGTACCGCCGAGCAGTTTAACGAGCGGACCATAAGCCTCCGCTTTGCTGGCATCCCCCGCACAAAAGCGCAGGCGCGCAGCAAAGCGCGTCCAAGCGTCTTCCGTGAAACATTTCCCCGCTTCCTCCACCACTTTGGCGCGCACCATGCCGGTGAATTCGGCATCGCTATGCCGGGACGTGGCAAAGCCTATGATCGCCATTCCATCGGACAAATGCCCTTCCTGATCGAGGAAATAGAGGGAGGGGAACAGCATTTTCTGCGCCAGATCGCCCGTCGCCCCGAAAATCACAATTGCTTTTTTGTCGTCCGCCATCGTCCAATCCGCTCACGGTGCATGGTTCCGACCATGCGCTCCTGTCCCAAGCCTACGCGAAACGGCGCCGAAAGAGATAGAGCCCAGCCACAATTTTGAGACCGGGCCCTTTGTCGAATTCAGGAACTTGCAACGCAGATCAGTTGATGTTGGCAGGCGCAAGCCTCGGCGTCAGCCAATGGATGATGACCAGCGACACCAGATAAATGGTGCCGGCGATGATGAAAACCATTGTGTAAGTGCCGGTTGCGGCTTTCACGAGACCGATGAATATCGTGAACAGCATGCCACCGATGGCACCGGCGGTGCCCCCGACGCCCGACACGGAACCGACCGCTGCCCGCGGGAACAAATCCGACGGAAGGGTGTAGAGATTGGCGGAAAATGCCTGATGCGCGGCCGTGGCCAGCCCGATGATGGCAACCGCTGCCCATACGCTGCTGACATGCACGGTGAACATCACCGGCATGACACAAAATGCGCATAACAGCATGGTCAATTTGCGAGCCGCATTCACGCTGATGCCGCGTTTGATCATCGTCGACGACATCCAGCCGCCGGCTATCGAGCCAAGGTCCGAGATGATATAGATGACCGCAAGCGGCGGGCCGAAATGGTTGAGATCGAGCTTGTATTGTTCGTGCAGAAAGCCCGGCAGCCAGAACAAATAGAACCACCAGATCGGATCGGTGAGGAATTTTCCGATCGCGAAAGCCCAGGTTTCCTTCACCCCCATCACCTTCAGCCAGGAAAGTTTATTTTCCTTCGGGGGCTGGTCGCTTTCGATAAAGGCCAATTCGGCGGGCGATACCCGTTTGTTCTCCTTTCGGGCGTTTGTAAATCCAGATCCACAAGATCAGCCAGATCACACTCAAACTGCCGGTGGCGACGAAGGCCATGCGCCAGCCGAAATACAAAGTGATGATCGGAACGACCAGCGGCGTGAAGATCGCGCCGATATTCGAGCCGGCGTTGAACACGCCATTGGCCAGTGCGCGCTCGCGCTGGGGAAACCATTCGGCAACCGCTTTGAGGGCTGCGGGGAAGTTGCCCGGACTGGCCAAGTCCCAGCACGAACAGCATATAGGAAAACCCGACCAGCGAGGTCACCATGGCACAAGCCACATGGGCGGCCGTCCATAATACTACGGCGATGGAATAGCCCAATTTTGCGCCAAGCTTGTCGATCAGCGCGCCGAACAGCACATAGCCAATCGCATAAGCGGTCTGGAAGCAGAAAATAATGAAGGCGTATTTGATCGCCCAATCGGCGTTGGCAACCTTAAAAGTCGAGTGGTAAAAATACTGGCTGTAGGGAAGAACCCAATCGAGCGACCTGTCGGTCTTGAAGAAATCGGCGATCGTCGTTTGCAGAACGGACAGCGTTTGCCGGTCGACGTAATTGAGCGCCGTCGCGAAAAACAGAAAAATCACGATCACCCAGCGATACCGGCCGACCCGCGGTACGCCGCCTTTTTGGACCGGGATTTGCCGTATTGATAGGCAGCGGTTTGTCCGCCGCCCGAGAGGGTCATATTCTACTCCCTGTGACTCACGGCTTCTGGTGCCGTTTTTGGTTCGTGTAACGACGCATTGGTCCGGACAGACTGCACCGAATTGCGATTATTTACACGCTCGGGGCGACACGTGTTTTTGCGGCACAATGGATTGTCCCAATCCCTTTGAACGCGATTTGCGCCTGCTGTCCGGCCACAATGTCGTGAATACCCGTCGCTGCGCCGGTAGAGATTAGCATTCCCGCCTTTAGGGGGCGGCCTCTCTTCGCGCAAAGCTCGGCTATGAACTGCAGGGCACCCAGCGGTCCGCCAAAAACGCTGGCAGCGTGCCCGTACCCGACTGACTTTCCGTCAATGAACGTCTCGGCCTTTAGATCGGTTAAGTCGCGATCGCGCCAACTTGCAACTTCAGGCCCGATGACGAGTTCCGCATTGTTGCCGAAATCCGAGACCACGACCGTGGGTCCCAGTGCATTGATGGTGGCCAAGCGGGCTACCCGCGAGCTCGATACCGACCAGCATCCGTTTGACGATTGCGGCCGCGTCGTTCACCGACCAACGAAGCTGTTTTGGCGGAGCGTCTGGTCCCGATCTCGAAAATGAACTCCGCTTCGACCGCGGAGAAGCCGCCATCAATCACGCCCAACTCGACAACCTCTTCGCCAGAAGCATTTTGCACGGCTTTGCCGAAAATTGGCCCTGCCAGGCGCGCTTCGCCGAGTTTTTGTTCAAAAGACGGAGGAATACGGCCGATTTTCCAGCCCATGATCTCATCCGGCCAAAGTGCGATGGCGTTTTCTTGAACGTCATAGGCGCTTATAAGATCGGGCGGGATTTGTCCAGGATACTCACCCAGTGAAGTCGCATTTAGCCGCGCCGCGACAAAGCGCTGAGCGATTCTGCTCGCAGGTGCAAAATGCGCCATTTCAACCGCTTCCATGGACAAGACCCCAACCTCCGGAATATGGCCCATTTTTCCAAGGGCTCCTTTGTGTCTAGAGGAAACCGGTGTCATTTTCAATTGAGAGAGAAGCCGATAGGGGCATGCCCAGGGCGCATTCGCGCTATTGGGTCGATCTCGCAAAATTGACCGGCAAACGCTCGAAAAAGCTCGGGATTATGTGTGACTCACTCTCATCCCAAGCTACCCACATGGCAGTCCCATCTTCGCTCGATGTTTTTGCCGCGGCAACGAGACACGCTATGCCCCCTTCGCAGGAATTGCGCCGTGACGACGCGAAGCCCATTGTCGGCTTGCTACCCCCCGCGCGTGAGCACTGCTCACCTCATCATCTGGGTTTGCGCTAAGGTGATCGCCCTCGGGGGGCCGGCATGCATTACCAACCTTTCGTTCTGTTCGGACGATCACATCAGATCGTTCTCGCGCTTACGATCATCGTCCCGCTCGTGTTGGCATTGCTTGTCCGCATCAGGCAAAACCGCGTGCTCGCCCAATTTATTTGCTGGATCTTCGCGACGGCGATTGGCGGCATCTGGGTCGTCTGGTACTTCGTTTTTTATCACAACGGTTGGCTGGATCCCGGCAATGCTCTGCCGATGGATTTGTGCAGCTGGGCGGCAATCGCAACGATTGTTACGCTCATTCGTCCCAGTCAGAAGACTTACGAATTGGCATATTTCTGGGCCTTGGCGGGAACACTTCAAGGCCTATTGCGGCCGGGCATTCCCTTCGATTTTCCCGAATTCCGTTTCATCGATTTCACGATTTTCCATGGCGGTATCATCGCAGCCGTGTTGTTTTTGACCTTGGGCTTGAAGATGCGCCCTTATCCCGTTTCGCTACTACGCGTCATCGCGTGGTCTCTCGTCTATATGGCGGTTGCAGGCGTTGTGGATTGGCAGCTCGGTGTTGATTACGGTTTCTTGCGCTCCAAGCCCATCTATCCAAGCCTGTTCGATCTTATGCCGGTTTGGCCTTATTACCTGCCTGTGTTGATCGGTTTGGGGCTACTGTCGACGCTGATCTACTACCTGCCATTCTTTGTTGCCGATCGCATTCCCGCTTGGCACAAATAAAAAGGCCGGAGGCATCGCCTCCGGCCTTTTCGAATTCCCTTGTGCGTGGTCAGAATACGCCAGCAACCACGGCCCCCAAAAACAAGAATACAAAAGCGATGGTCATCAACTGAAATTGACGGGCCATGGCCTCCTCCCGGTTGGAAGACTTTGAGAGTCTCCGCTGGCAGTCTGTTCTGGTCAAGATGTGGAGCCACGTCTGGGAAACCGCCGTCCGATCTGCAGGAAACTGGGCAAAACAACACGCAAGGTTCTTGCGCCGGCCGGTTACCACGCAATTTCCTTGCCCTGATAATCCAAATAGTGACCTGAGGTCTTCGGATTCAGCTCGGCGATCCGCGCCCGCAATCCGCGCACGCTATCTTCCGGTTTCACCGGAGCCTCGCGCCCACCCATGTCCGTCTGGACCCAACCAGGATGGAGTATTCCAACCACAATCCCGTCGCTCGCCCAGCTGTACGATAGACCGCGCATGATGCTGTTCAAGGCCGCTTTGGAAGCACGGTACGAAAGCCAATTACCGCTATGTTCGGTGATGGAGCCCAGCAAGCTGGTCAATGCGACAAGTTTCTTGGTGCGTCCGAGCATCAAATTGTCGCGCAACGCTTGGCTGACAATCAGCGGTCCTATGCTGTTGACGCGGAACGTCGTCGTGAATTCGTCATAATAGCTTTCATCAGTGTTCGGTGTCGCATGGCCAAAGACGCCCGCGCAGTTGATGAGAATATCGATCGCCACGCCGCCGAGCGCTTTTGCCAACCGCTCCGCAGAGGCGGCATCGGCGACGTCCAGTTCCAGCACCCGCACACCGGTAAGGCCGGCAAGCGCGCTGGCTTGCGCCGGTTTGCGGCTACAGGCGATGACATGCACGCCCTCCGCGGCATATTGGCGGGCAAATTCCAGCCCGATGCCGCGGTTGGCGCCGGTGATCAGGACTGTGGTCATTTTTCGCTCCTCACGTTGAATTCCTGCCCAGTTTGTCCTCTACCTTCGATCCATGTCCATTTGGGGAAAATTCGGCGGTGCGGCAGCGGGCCTTCTGGTCGGTGGCCCCGTGGGCGCGGTCCTGGGCGTGTTGGCCGGTCACTTTCTGATCGACCGCAACGAAGATGCGTCTGCGGGCGAGCCCGGCATCACATTCACTATCGCCGTGATCGCGCTCGCCGCCAAGATGGCGAAGGCCGACGGCGTCGTTAGCGACGAAGAAATCGAAGCCTTTGACCGGATCTTTCGCGTGCCGCCGGACGAGCAAGCGAATGTGCGGCGCTTCTTCGATCTCGCGCGCCGCGACACCGCAGGTTACGAGAGCTATGCCGGACAAATCGCACGCATCTTCGCGGGCAATCCCGCGGTATTGGAGGATATTCTCGACGGACTATTTGAGATCGCGGCGGCTGACGGCGTCCTGCATCCGGGCGAGAATGCCTTTCTGGAACGTGTCGCCGACATTTTCGGTTTTGCCCCCGGCGAATATCGTCGCATTCGCGCGTCGCATTTTCCGCCCGATGCCGCCGATCCCTATGTCGTGCTGGGCGTGAGTTACGATGCCAGCGACGAAGAAATCAAACACACCTATCGTCTGTTGGTGCGCGAGAACCATCCCGACAGCTTGATGGCTCGCGGTGTGCCCGAGGAATTCGTCAAGCTCGCCACAGACAAACTCGCGGCCATCAACGGCGCCTACGAAAAGATCGAAGCCGAACGGACAGGGCGCTGATTCGCTACTTCGTCCTTTTGGGGGGCACGACGATTTCGGCCACGGATTTCGCGAAACCGTCTTCGACATCCGTTATCCGTGTAAAACCGCCATAGGCGCCGCCTAGCGCAAATTGTTTTGAGATCTGGTACTTGGACTTGGTCGCCCCGTTGGCATCAACGAAAAGAATGTCCGCGTCGATGTGAATTTGGCCAAGGCCGATCAACATCATTCGCGCAAACGCGCTGCCCAGTTCGTAATTGGTGAAGTTCATCTTCAAGGACAGCGCCGCGGCAGCGTCGGGACTATTGGCATCGACCATGATTCCCGGCGCTGCGCTCTGCAGCTCAACCTGCACTTTCACGCACATACGCTCGAGTTCGCCCTTCGTCATCATGTCGCTCGGCGTCGACTGCGCCGTGACACTGATAAGATGCAGCGCCATCCGTTGTTCCGGAGTGAATGCTTGAACGGCGACAGGCTTGGGGGCGCTGGTTGCGCATCCGGCCATGATTACGCTCAGGGCTAAGAGCCCCGCCAAGCGAAACAATTTCACAATACCCCCCCAGGCTTGTTTTGCAGGCCCCACGAAGACAGAGCTGTGCTCGAACTTCAATCTGAAATTGAGAAGGGGCGACAGTTAACCAGGAAGAATCAAGATTCCCGGATTGCTTCAAATCGCCTCGGCAATCGCGCGGCCGACATCGGCAATGGCCGCATCGCGAGCGTCATCCGGTAATCCTGACTCGGCAAAATAAACGCAGGCCATGATCGGCGCACGATCCGGCGGCCAGATGATTGCGATGTCGTTGCTCGCGTCCTTAAAGCTGGTGCCCGGCTTGTCGCCCGCGCGCCAATCTTTGGGCAGACCGGCACGCAGCCGATGCGCGCCGATCGTATCGGCGATCATCCAAACCTGCAGCTTTTGGTGCGAAGCATCCGACAATATGTTTCCCAGCAAGATCTTTTTTATGTCGCCCAGCATGGCGGCGGGCGTGGTCGTGTCGCGCTTGTCGCCCGGGATAGCCGTATTGAGCGCCAACTCGATACGGTCGAGGCGACTCACCGGGTCCCCGAGCGTGCGTGTGAAACGCGTCCAGGCCGACGGCCCGCCGATGGTCTGGAGCAGAAGATTGGCTGCCGTGTTGTCGCTGTTCTCGACGGCGGCTTGGCATAGTGCGGAAATCGTCAGGCCGCCTTCGCCGACGTGTTCTCCTGTGATGGGGGAATGAGTGAGCAGGTCGTCCTGATGATAGTGCAGAACCCTGTCGGCACGGTCTTTACCGGCGTCGATGCGCCGCAACACCGCCGCTGCCAACAAGAATTTGAAGGTGCTGCACATGGCAAAGCGCTCATGAGCGCGATGTTCGAGGCGCCTGCCGGTTTGCGTGTCGAGCACGGCAACGCCCAGCCTCCCGCCTGTGCGTTTCTCAATTACGTCGAGTGGATCGCTCGTATCGTTGGCCCAAACCGGCGTGAACGGCAATAAGGCTGCGCTAAGGGCGGCAGCGCGACGGGTGATAGCCATACTTATTCCCCTATTTCTGCACGAAGTCCTGTCGCCGCAAGTCGATGGCGCTGGCCCGCCACGAGGACTTGCGAACGTCGGATAACATTCCCAATTTGATGATTTCACACCTCTATCTTCCGTCATGTTGGGATGAAGGGGAGCCCAAAAACTGAAATCAATCAGCATCCATTGAGTATATTTTGATGATAAGTTGACATTTGATGATATTATGATGATATTGTGCTCAGGAAGCTGGAACCAAGCAGGAGGATTCCATGGGCAAGCTCGACATCGGTGTCGGCGAAGAATTTCCACTTGACGAACAGGCCAAGCGCGAAAGCGCGGGCGAACAGGGGGCAGACGGCGCCACAGGCTGCGATTACGGCCCCAATTTCAGCGGCTCGCGACAAGAACAGCGCGAAGCCTGGCGGCGTTGGCGCCATCAAATGCGTGCCGAATGGCACGCCCGCAAACATGCCATGCGCGAGCAATTCCGCCGTGAATTTTTAGACGAGCACGAACATCATCGCCATCATGTTCTCGGCTCGCTGGCGGTTGCCGGTTTGGCCCTGGTCGGGCTGGCCGCATTGTTCGGCCATCGTCACCACGACAATTAAGGACGTCACCCATGCACGGACATCATCATCGGCGTTTTCGCGGTATGACCGCGGAAGCGATGCGCGCGGCCGCCGCCGCGATGGAAGCCGCGGGCGAGGCCGTAGGCGATAGCGCCGGGCGGAGCACCACGCGGGTTCAGCTCGAAATGCCGCCTCAAGCTATGGAGCGGTTGCAACGGCTGAAAGACCGTACGGAAGCGGCCTCTTATGCGGAAGTCATCCGCAATGCCTTGCGCTTGTTTGAAGCCTTGGTCGACGAACACGAAAAAGGTGCGGAATTTTCGCTGAAAAGAGCTGACGGCAGCACAGTCGCCTATAAGATCTTCGTATAGCGGGTATTCGCTAGTGCAGATAATTCCGATAGTTACTGAGCGTTGTGGGTGAGCACCCAAACGCCTCGCGTGAAAGGACAAGCTCTGCAGATCGTCGATTGCCCTTCGCCCAATCACGATGCACGCCCCGAAGGCGGCATTATCGATATGCTGGTGTTGCACTACACCGGCATGAAGACGGCCGAGGAAGCGTTGGCGCGGCTCTGCGATCCGGCGGCGAAGGTCTCGGCGCATTACACGATCGATCGCGACGGCTGCGTTTATGCCCATGTCCCCGAGGAACGCCGCGCTTGGCATGCAGGTGTCTCATACTGGGCGGGCGCGCCGAATGTGAATGGGCGTTCCGTCGGTATCGAACTGGTCAACCCCGGCCACGAATTCGGCTATGTTCCGTTTGCGGACAAACAAATTGCCTCGCTGATCGATTTGGCGGATGGGATATTGGCGCGTCATCGCATTGTGCCGGCGCGCGTGCTGGGCCATTCCGATGTGGCGCCGGGGCGCAAAACTGATCCGGGTGAGCTGTTTCCTTGGAAACATCTCGCCGATTTCGGTATTGGCGCATGGCCCCCTCACCCTTCTCTCGCCCCCAAAGGGGGAGAGGGTGCGCGCGTGGGTGAGGGGGAAAACTTCGCCGCCAATCTCTCCCGCTTCGGCTACGGCGTTCCTCCCGCTGTCGATGTGCCGCTAAACACCGTTATCGCCGCCTTTCAGCGTCATTTCCGGCCGTCATGCGTCGACGGCGTAGCAGATGACGAATGCGCGGCCATTCTCGCGGCGCTGCTTGCTCTTTAGTGTGCCCTGGAACGTATTTCAGGGAGGGCAGCCAAAATGCCGACGGCGATCCGTCTTGCCGAGAAACTCGACACGTTCACAGACCATTGGTCGCCGAAAATCGTCTCGCAGTTCAACGGCCACGACGTCATGGTCGTCAAAGTAAAGGGCGAGTTCGTCTGGCACGCGCATCCCGAAACCGACGACTTCTTTCTCGTTCTCAAGGGCCGTCTAGTCATTCAGCTGCGGGACGGCGATGTCACGCTCGGTCCCGGCGATCTCTATGTCGTTCCAAAAGGGGCAGAGCATCGGCCGGTGGCGGAAGAGGAAACCCATCTTCTGCTTATCGAGCCGCATGGCACGCCCAACACCGGCGATGTTAAGACGGCCGCGGTCAAACAGACCATCTAGGCTCATCCATGAAAACCATCGGCATGATCGGCGGCGTCAGCTGGGAATCCACCGCGATCTATTACAATTTGATCAATCGCGAGGTTCAGAAGCGCCTTGGCGGATTGCATTCCGCCAAGATTGCCATGATCTCGGTCGATTTTGCAGCACTGGAAGCGCTGATGCGATCCTCGCAATGGGACGTCCTGGCGGAGCATTTGAGCGATGCGGCTAGGAACGTCGAACGCGCCGGTGCGGATGCACTCATCATCTGCACCAACACCATGCATCGCGAGGCGGACCGCGTGGCCAACGCCATTGCCATTCCGCTACTGCATATCTGCGATTGCACGGCTCAGAAAATCAAAGCGGCGGGTTTCACGCGTGTCGCGTTGCTCGGCACGGCCTACACGATGGAACAGAATTTCTACAAAGACAGGCTGCGGGCAAACGGTCTCGACGCCATCGTGCCCAATGCGGCGGACCGTGCCGTCATCCACCGCGTCATTTTGGAAGAGCTTGTGCTCGGCAAAGTCAAAGAGGAATCCCGCAGCGCGTGTCGCGCGATCATCGCGCGGCAAGTGAAAGAGGGCGCTGAGGCTGTTATTTTGGGCTGCACCGAATTGCCGATGCTGGTAAAGGCCGAAGACAGTGCGGTGCCGCTGTTCGACACCACCGAACTGCATGCCATGGCGGCGGTCGACTTCGCGTTGGGGGCGGCATGAAAACCATCGGCTTGATCGGCGGTATGACGTGGGACTCCACGGCCATTTATTACGATCTCATCAATCGCGAAGTGCAGAAACGCATGGGCGGGCTGCATTCCGCCAAGATCGCCATGATCTCTTTTGATTTTGCGGGGCCGGAAGAAATGGCGCGCACCTCGAACTGGGAGGCGCTGGCGGTGCTGTTGACGGATGCGGGGCGAAAACTCCAGATCGCCGGCGCCGAGCTGCTTGTGGTCTGCGCCAATACGGCGCATCGCGTGGCCGAGCGCGTGGAAGGGGCCGTTCCGCTGCCGCTGGTCCATGTCTGCGATTGTACGGCCGCGAGCATCAAGGCGGCACACCTTACGCGAGTCGTTCTGTTGGGCACCGCCTACACGATGCAGGAAGATTTCTTCAAGGACCGGCTGCGCGCCAACGGCCTCGACGTGTTTGTGCCGGATGAAGCCGACCGCGCCGCCATTCATCGGGCGATCAACGGGGTGTGGTTGAGCGGAAAAGCCGAGCCCGCCTCCCGCCAGTCCTGTCGCGAAGTGATTGCGCGGCAAATCGCCCATGGTGCCCAGGGCGTCATCCTCGGCTGCACCGAGTTGCCGGTCTTGGTGAAGGCCGAAGACAGCAGCGTGCCGTTGTTCGACACCACCGAAATCCACGCGCTTGCGGCAGTGGAGATGGCTCTGTCATAATCCCCGTGCGTCAGATGGCCGGATGGCCGCCCGCCTACGTTGCTCCGCAACTTCGGCGTGGCAAGCCCGTTTTGCGGGCTCGCCGCGTCGTAGCGCGAAGCGCGAAGACGGGAGGAAAGTCCGGGCTCCACGGAAACACGGTGCCGGATAACGTCCGGCGGGGGCGACCCCAGGGATAGCGCCACAGAAATGACACCGCCTACCGGCCTAAAGCCGCGGCAAGGTTGAAATGGTGCGGTAAGAGCGCACCGCGTCTCTGGCAACAGAGGTGGCAAGGCAAGCCCCACCGGGAGCAAGACCAAATAGGGACGGCACGTAATCCGTTTCCGGATAGCCGTCCGGGTAGGTCGCGTGAAGCGGCAGGCAACTGTCGTTCCAGAGGAATGGCCATACAACTTGCTTAAGTCAGCAGGTGGACAGAACCCGGCTTACAGGCCATCTGACGTATTTCTTTCCCTCGCCCCCGTAGGGGGAGAGGGCAGGGTGAGGGGGGCGGAGATCACGTCACGGCTGTCGAAAAATGAACCTGAACCAACTCAAACGGAACCAAGGCTATCACGTTCAAATTGTGCCCGTTGCTTGTCGCCTGAACGATCTTGGCATTGAGCTTCCTCCCATCGATGACGACTGGCTAATGGAGGAAGTCAATGATGAACATGTTCGCATTTCCAATGTCAGAACTGGCCATATTGTGGTCCTAGGAAAAGATCACATTCATAACTTCTCCAGCAATCCGCAGCGCTCTCTCGGCGATTTAAAGTATGGTTTCCTAAATCTCCACGTCCAAGTTTTCATTCAGGGAAATCGAGCTCGATATGTGCCAAACTTGAGGCCTGGCGAACGCGTTGCGCCGCCGGCAATCGTAGTAACGGAAAAATCCGTCACTTTAGATTATGTCTCGCGAAGTGGTCTTGAGCAGAAACTAAATGCTGAAGGATTCGTGCTCCAATGGTGCGGTGAGCCGAAATTGGCGGAAAGAATCGAATTTGGAGGATGGGAGATTGTAAAGGAACCGGACGGTGGCGGTTTGGCGTCTTTTCGAGTTAAGGATCGTATATGCGATCTCATCCTTATCAAGAAGAGGGCAACGTAGTACCGCGGACTGAGCAGCCGTCCTCAAAAGGCATGATGCCACGCAGTTAAATCTTCCGAAAACGGCCCTTTCGACAATTTGCGAGCAACTCCTCAGCGAACTTATCGAGTTTTCCTGCCATGATGTCGCGTTCGATTTGCTGATCCCACGCATCGGCACGAAACTCATCGAACCAAGCACTAAATCGCGCAAGCTCTTCGGGTGACAATTTCGAGACGGCAATTTCAATTTCTTCCAGTGTCATGGCGCTAGTTTAGCATATCCAGGTTACGTTTTATGTCTGCCCCCTCACCCCAGCCCTCTCCCCCCTTCGGGGGCGAGGGAGGGCAGGCTGTCGTTCCAGAGGAATGGCCATACAGCTTGTCTAAGGCGACGGGCGGACAGAACCCGGCTTACAGGCCGTCTGACGTTTTACTTTCCCTCGCCCGCATGGGCGTTGAGCGGCAGCGAAGTGCGGTACGGTGAGAGGGATCTGAATCCACCGGAATTAAGTACTATGTCCCTTTAATTCCTTTAATTCCCGATCGCCGCCAGCCGAAAAAACGGCATGTTCACCAAAAATTCATCGGGAACGGCTTTTTGGAGAAATAGTACGTAGAGATTTCAGCGGTGGCTACTGGCTCAAGCTTTGTTTTCCCCGCCCGCAACCCATGGAACTGCGTTAGCTCGACACGCCACACTCGGCCTTTATATGGATGATTTGGCCGGTCGAAGTGGATCGGCATGCGGCGCCCATTCATTTCGGCGTAGGACGTAATCCGGGTCGTCATGGCAACGTCGCTCCACCCATCTGTTGGCTGTACTCCGAGCCATGCTTGTATCTCGGCAAATGCGGACGCTTCCTTTCTGCCGAAGCTCTGGACCGTGCACGACATTTCGCGATCCTTCAGCCCATGGATAAATTCGCTGTCAAAGGTTCGAATAGTTACCTCGAATGGCTGCCCCGCCACCTCCACGTCCCAACCGCGCAACTGCGTTGGAATGGCCTTCGGATCAGAAACATGGAGCACTGATTCTTCCTTGGCGTGCGCTGCCCGCAGCGCGGATTGCAGTGCCGGTAGTTCTAGCCTTGTATCGACACATAATGTTTTGAAAGCGACGAAGAACGGCGTGTGAGATTTCGAAGTGCCCGGTTCGCACCCCACAGTCACCACAAGAATACCGACGAGCATTGCAGGAATTGCGGAGCGACTTCGCATATTTGCCCCCTATGTGATCAATGAGCGCTATGCCAACGTTAAGTAGCGTGTCCCCTTTTATTACGCAGCAAGATGTCGAACTCGAGGGCGAGTAGAACGAACTCCCCCTCACCCCGACCCTCTCCCCCGGAGGGGGAGAGGGGGAATTACCAATACCCCTTCATTAACTCTTCCGCCCATACAGGCTCGCGCACATCGCCGCGCGGGATGAAGCCTTTCATCACCGGTTTGAGATCAAGCACCGGTGTGCCGTCGATGGCGTCCAAACCGCGGACGCGCAGCGTCAATCCGTCGACGCTGACGAGCGAGCACACGGTGACACCGATAAGGTTTGGCCGGTCCTTGCCGCGTTGCGCGAAGATGCCGACCTTGGGCCAATTCGTGTTGCCGCGCGGACGCCGCGCACCGGTCACCAAATTCTCCGGCGCCGCTTTGTCGAAATGGAAGATCACTTCCAGATGCGAAAATCCGTCCAGCCCCGCCGTCGCTTCGGGCGGAAATTGCGCCGGATCGAGCTCGATGCACGCTTCGACGGTATCCCAAGCATCGTCGATCGGTTCGATCCGGCCGCCGCGCACATGACCGACCGGTTTCATCGTAATCAGCATCGCCCATTGTTCCTCCGAACATAATAAGAACAAAACGAGACTTCGCTTAAGGCTTTATTTACCGCGATTACTCTATCCTTTCCACGTTTGCTATCTGTTCTCATAAACGCAAGCCCTAAACTCGAAGCATCCACCTGTAGACTCACAAGCCCCTCAAATTCCTAGACTTTTCGTTGACTCCCTGTTCCGGCCCATGGTATCCCATGCTGTCCCATGACGGCTAAGAGCGTGGTGGCTCGCGCGGGACAGACCGGACCCGGGACAGGTCCGGAACGAGGGGGGCTTTGGTTATGTCAGCGTCAGTCCAACCGTTCATTTCGACGGTCGCGGGCACGCTCGATAGCAAGGGGCGGGTGTGCATTCCCGCGCCTTTCCGCCAAATCCTCTCCGCCCAGAACACGCCCGGCGTCTATCTCAGTCCCTCGTTTTCGGAAGCGACGCTCGAAGGTTTCGGCGATGAGGTGCTGCAAGCCTTCCATCGCCAGCAAGCCGAGGCCGATCCGTTCTTCACGCCTGCCTTCAACGACAAGGTTTTTGCCGTTCTATCGATGACGCAGAATCTGCCGCTCGACGAAAATGGCCGCGTCCGCTTGCCCGATGATCTTATTGCGCATGCGGGTCTGAAAGATCGCGTCGTCTTTGTCGGCATGGGAACGAAATTTCAGATCTGGGAACCGGCCCGTTTCGAAGAGATGCGCACCGCACGCCTCAAACGCGCGCTCGCTTCGCTCGGCGGGGTTGTCTGATGAGCGATGGTCACATTCCTGTCATGCTTGCCGAAGTGCTGGATGCGTTGCAGCCGCGTGACGGGGCGCATTACATCGACGGAACGTTCGGCGGCGGCAGTTATGCCCGCGCCATTCTCGAGGCCTGCGATTGCCGCGTGCTCGGCATCGACCGCGATCCCGATGCGATTGTGCGCGGCCAAACGTTGGTGGCGCTTTATCCCGGCCGTTTGAGGCTGGTGCATGGCGAATTCTCGCAAATGGATCGCTTGCTCGCCGAGTGCGGCGAAGTTGGAACCAACGGTGTTGTGCTCGATCTCGGCGTTTCCTCGTTCCAATTCGACGAGCCGGAGCGCGGGTTTTCCTTTCGCGCCGACGGGCCGCTCGACATGCGCATGAGCCGAAGCGGCGAAAGTGCCGCCGATCTCGTCAATACGGCCGACGAAAAAACCTTGACCGGCATCATTTCGAAATATGGCGAAGAACATCACGCGCGCCGCATCGCACGCGCCATCGTCGCCGCAAGGCCGCTGAGCCGCACCGCCGAACTCGCGGAGATCGTTTCGCGCGCCCAGGGCCCGGCCGCTTCCCGCCTTGCCATCCATCCCGCGACGCGCACCTTTCAAGCGCTGCGCATCCATGTGAACGACGAGCTGGGCGAGCTCGCGCGCGCATTGGAAGCGGCAACCCAAGCGCTGAAGCCCGAAGGCCGCCTCGCGGTGGTTTCGTTCCATTCGTTGGAAGATCGCATCGTCAAGCACTTCCTCACCGAACACAGCACCTCGGCGCCGCGTGCTTCGCGCCATGCACCCGATGCGCGCCGCGACGCCGCCCTTTATCGGCTTCTCGCTTCGCGTCCGCCGACGCCGGGCGATGACGAGATCGCACGCAATCCCCGCGCCCGTTCCGCAAAACTGCGCGCGGCCGAACGTTTGGCGGCTTAGGAGATGGTCATGGTTCGTGTCCTCAACTTCGTCTGCGTTGCGCTGATGGGCATGACCATCCTGGCGCTCTATCACGTATCGGAGCAGACCCGCGTCGAGCGTGTTCAACTCAGCCGCGTGGAGCAGCGCATCTTGGACGAACGTCTCCAGATGAGCGTGTTGCAGACGCAATGGGAACAGGTGTCCCAGCCCGAGCGCATCCAGAAGATTGCGGAAGCCGCGCTGGGCATGGGCGATGCCGCGACGATCCAGCTTTCCTCGCTCGAACTTCTGCCGCGCCGCGGCGAAGAGGCTCCGCTCTGGCGGGGCGCAGATTCGCACGGCGAGCGCGCAAGTTCCGGCGCAGACGCCGCCGGCGCAGCTCGTCAGGGTCGCCGTTCAACCGGGGATGTAGGTCGCAGATGAACCCACCGCCCACGGTCCTGCAAAGGCGCATCGTCATCGGGGCGGCGATTTGTGTTGTGGCCTTCGCGTTCGTGGGCGCGCGGCTGGTCGACGTGACTTTGTTCAAGCCGAGCCATGTTGCGGTTATGCCCAACGAACATGTCGAGATCGGGCGGGCCGATCTGATCGACCGCAATGGCGAGTTGATGGCGCGCGATCTGCCGGCCTTCGATCTTTACGTGCGACCGCATCTGTTCCGTGACAAACGCCAAGCGGCGCATATTTTGGCCGCGGCCACGGGCGCCGACGAAGCGCGGTTGGCGCAAATGTTTGCCGGAAAGCATCCTTATGTTCTGGTTGCCCGCCAATTGCCGCAAGCGACACGCGAGCAGTTGACGCATCTGGGTCTTTCGGGGCTCGAATTCGAGCCGAATGCGAAGCGTTATTATCCCGATGGACGTCTGACCTCGCAGGTCTTGGGCGTCACCGACTCCGACGATAAAGGTATTTCCGGCCTGGAATTGGGCCTTAATCCCCGGCTGCATGCCGGCCGCGCCGTGGTGCAAACCTCGCTGGATATGCGTGTGCAATATATTCTCGCGCATGAGGCGGCGGCGAGCATGGCGATGTTCAAGGCAAGCGCAGCCGGTGGCTTGGTGATGGATGTGCGTAGCGGGGAAATCGTGGCGCTGGTTTCGCTGCCCGATTTCGATCCCAATGTCCGCAGCTTGGACGGCCAAGACACGACGCGCAATATTATGGCGCAGGATGTTTACGAGCTCGGCTCGGTTTTTAAGATATTCGCCTTCGCCCAGGCGCTGGAAGATCACACCGTGCGGCTCGATGAGAGACTGCCGATCGGCGACGGTTACAAAATCGGCAAATTCACCATCCATGAAGCCGAACAGATGCCCGCCACGCTGACCGCGCGCGACGTGCTGGCCCTGTCTTCGAATATCGGTACCGCCCAGATCGCTTTGCGCTCGGGCGGGGACCGCCAGCGTGCGTTTCTCACGAAATTGGGGCTTCTCGCGCCGGTCAAAAGCGAGCTGCCGGAATCCGCCCGGCCGCTTTATCCGGCCTATTGGGGTACCATCGAAACGGCGACCATTAGCTTTGGCCACGGAATCTCGGTCAGCCCGTTGGCTTTCGCGGCGGCGGCTTCCGCCGTCGTCAACGGCGGACGGCAGGTCGTCCCCACGTTCCTGAAACATACGGCAGACGCCCGCGGCCAGCAGCTTATTTCGCCCGAAACCAGCGCCGAGATGCGCTCTTTGTTGCGCTATGTCGTGACCAATGGCAGCGGCCGCAAGGCGGACGTGCCTGGCTACGATGTGGGCGGCAAAACAGGATCGGCCGAAAAGGTCGGTCCGCATGGTTACCAAGCGCATAGGCTTGTTACGTCATTCTGCGGCGTCTTTCCGATTGAAGCGCCGCGCTATCTGGTATTTGTGATGCTGGACGAACCGCACGGAACGAAAGAGACGTCCGGTTTTGCGCTCGCCGGCTATACGGCGGCACCCTTGGCGGGACACGTCATCTCGCGGATCGCGCCCTTGCTGGGCGTCCCGTTGGATCCTGTTTCGCATAGCAAAGAGAATTCATAATGGGACCACATTCGAGCGCGAACATCGCGACGGGTCAGGTCGGCCAAAACCCCATGGAAGCGGTGACGAAATTCACCGGGCTCGCGAGCGATAGCCGCGAGGTCAAACCGGGCTATCTTTTTGCCGCTTTGCCGGGAACCAAGGCGAACGGCGCAGAGTATGTGAATGACGCGATCCGCCGCGGAGCCATCGCCGTGCTCGGACGCCCCGATGTTGCCGCCAGCGTAGCCAAAGCCGGCGTGCGCTTTATTGCCGACGACAATCCTCGCAAGATGTTGGCACGTTATGCCGCTGCCTTTTACGGCGCACAACCGAAGACCGTCGCGGCGGTGACGGGCACCAACGGCAAAACCTCGATTACGGTTTTTCTACGGGAAATCTGGACGGCGCTGGGCAAGACCGCGGCCAGCATGGGTACCATCGGCGTGGTCGCTCCGCGTGGCGAGATGAAACTCAACCATACCACGCCCGGTCCTATCGAACTTCACCGCATCCTCGCCACATTGAAAGGCGATGGCGTCGACTATTTGTCGGTGGAAGCGTCGAGCCACGGCCTCGATCAGTTTCGTCTCGATGGCGTCGACATCGCGGCGGTGGGCTTCACCAATATCACCCGCGACCATATGGATTATCATCCGACCTTCGAGGCCTATCTCGCTTGCAAGCTAAGATTGTTCGGAGAACTGGCGCGGGACGGCGGCGTGGCCGTCGTCAACGCCGATGCCGAACATGGGGAAGATTTCGTCGCCACGGCAAAAAAGCGCGGGCTTCGCCTGCTCACGGTCGGGTATAAAGGCAAGAGTCTCGAATTGCGCGAATGTGCGCCTCTCAGCGATGGCCAAGCGCTGAAGATTGCGTATGCCGCAAAGGTCCATGCCGTGAAGATTCCGCTGGCCGGCGCCTTCCAGGCTTCCAATGCGCTGATGGCCGCTGCCTTCGCCATCGGCTTGGGAGAGAACGCGGACGCGGTATTCGCCGCTCTTGCCAATCTCAAAGGCGCGCCGGGCCGTCTGGAAAAAGTCGCCTTCGCGAAATCGGGCGCGCCGATCTATGTCGATTATGCCCACACGCCGGACGCGCTCGAAAATGTGTTGACGGCTCTGCGCCCGCACACCAAGGGCAAGCTGCTGGTGGTGTTTGGTTGTGGCGGCGACCGCGACAAAGGCAAGCGTCCGCTGATGGGTGCCGCAGCGACCCAATTTGCCGACCGCGTGATCGTCACCGACGACAATCCGCGCAGCGAAGATACCGCGACGATCCGCAAAGAGATTTTGGCCGCTGCCCCGGAGGCGCAGGAAATCGGCGAGCGCGCCTTAGCGATCCACGCCGGCATTGCGGCCCTGGGCGAAGGCGACACGCTCGTCATCGCCGGCAAAGGTCACGAAAGCGGTCAGATTGTCGGTACCCTCGTTCATCCCTTCTCGGATCGCGATGAAGCGATCAAAGCCGCGCTGACGCTTGGCGGTTATGAGGCGGAGCGCAAAGCATGAGCGCGCTATGGACATCCGCGGAAGCCGAAGCGGCCACGCTTGGCAAGGCCTCTCGACCATTTGCCGTCAACGGTCTTTCAATCGACTCGCGCACGCTGAAGGAAGGCGATCTTTACGTCGCCATCAAAGGGGATAACCGCGACGGCCATGACTTCGTTGCCGCTGCGCTGGCCGCGAAAGCCGGCGCCGCGCTCGTTTCGCGCGCGCCCGCGGATATCGGTGCCGGCGCGTCGCTGCTCGTCGTTGCCAACACCCAACGCGCTTTGGAAGATCTGGCACGCGCCGCACGCGCCCGCAGCGACGCAAAAATTCTAGCGGTCACAGGCAGCGCCGGTAAGACCACGACCAAAGAAATGCTGCGGCTGGCTTGCGGGGCGCTCGGTCAAACCCATACATCGAACGCCTCTTACAACAATCATTGGGGCGTGCCGCTCAGCGTTGCCGGTTTGCCGCGCGAAGCAGCGTTTGGTGTGTTCGAAATCGGCATGAACCACTTCGGCGAGATCCGCTCGCTAGTGTCTTTCGTGCGTCCGCATGTGGCGCTCATCACGACCATCGCGCCCGCGCATCTTGAGTTCTTTGGCACGACCGATGCGATCGCCGATGCCAAATCGGAAATCTTCGAAGGTCTTTTGCCGGGCGGCACGGCGCTCATTCCCGCCGACAATCATCAGGCCGAGCGCCTCATGGCACGCGCCAAGCAATGCGGCGTCGCTCGTATTCTGAGCTTTGGCGGCAAACCGGGCTGCGATGCGCGGCTCATCTCCTATGAGCAAAACGGTAAATCTGCGCACGTCAAAGCCGATATCCTCGGCGCCCCCATCGAGTTTCGTATCGGGGCGCCCGGCCGGCACATTGCCTCCAACGCATTGGGAGCGTTGCTCAGTATCGCCGCTGCCGATGGCGACGTGCGAAACGCCGCCGCCGCGCTGAAGGATTTTTCCGCGCTTAAAGGCCGCGGTGCTCGCTTTGCAGCCGGTGGCGTGGACGTCATCGACGAAAGCTATAACGCCAACCCGGCATCGATGGCAGCCGCGCTTGCTTTGCTCGGCAATGCTGGGGGACGGCGTGTCGTCGTGCTCGGCGACATGTTGGAGATGGGGCCCGATGCCGCTGCCCACCATGCCGGGCTGGCGCAAGCCGTCGACGCCGCCCGCGCCGACCTGGTTTTTCTTTGTGGCCCATTGATGAGATCCTTGTGGGACGCTTTGCCGGCAAAGTACCGCACCGCCTATGCGCCGAATTCCGCAGAACTTGCTTCACTTGTCACGGCGGCGCTGCAAACAGGCGACACGGTACTCGTGAAAGGTTCAAACGGTAGCCGGATGTCCGTGATTATCGACGCGCTGAAGAAGCGCGCGGCTTAGGGGGATTCATGTTCCACTTTCTCTTTTTGCTTCCCCATGCCGATCAATACGCCGTGCTGCGTCTGTTCAAATATTTGACGTTCCGCTCCGGCGGCGCGGTCCTGACCGCTTTGTTTGTCGCGTTTTGGATTGGTCCTTCCTTGATCCGCTGGCTGAAGGTCAAACAGGGAAAAGGCCAGCCCATCCGTTCCGATGGTCCGCAGCGCCACATTATCGAAAAGCAAGGCACGCCGACGATGGGCGGACTGCTGATCCTCCTGCCGATTTGCGTCGCGACGTTGCTCTGGGCCGATTTGTCGAACCTTTATGTCTGGGTCGTGCTGATGGTAACGGTCAGCTATGGTCTTCTCGGCTTTGCGGATGACTATCTGAAGGTCACCAAGCGCTCCTCCAACGGAATCAGTGGCGCCTTCCGCTTGCTGGTCGAATTCGGCATCGCGTTTCTCGCCACCTGGGCCATCATGCAAGTCGAAGAACCTGCTTTGCGCGGCGTCCTCGCAGTGCCGTTCTTCAAATCCGTTTTGATTCCGTTTGGTATCTCGTTTGTTATCATCGGCGCTTGCGTGATTGCGGGTTCCGCCAATGCGGTGAATTTCACCGATGGATTGGACGGCTTGGCCATCATGCCGGTAATGATTGCGGCGGCCGCCTTCGTGCTTATCGCTTATCTCGTCGGCAACGAGAAGTTCGCGCTTTATCTGCAACTCGACTACGTCCGCGACACGGGCGAACTGGCGGTGTTCCTCGCCGCCTTGATCGGCGCCGGTCTCGGCTTCCTGTGGTATAATGCACCTCCTGCGATGGTATTCATGGGCGACACCGGTTCTCTCCCTTTGGGCGGCGCGCTTGGCGCGGTTGCCGTCGCGGTCAAGCACGAAATTGTGTTGGCCATTGTCGGCGGGCTGTTTGTGCTCGAAACCGTTTCGGTGATCGTGCAAGTCGTCTCGTTCAAATTGACCGGCAAACGCGTCTTTCGCATGGCGCCGATCCATCATCATTTCGAACAATTGGGTTGGAAAGAGCCGACCATCGTCATCCGTTTCTGGATCATCGCGGTCGTGTTGGCGTTGATCGGCCTTGCAACACTCAAACTAAGGTGAATCCGTCGTGATCCCGGCACGTTCCTTCGTCGGCAAACAGGTCGCAGTCTTCGGACTGGCGCGATCGGGGATGGCCAGCGTATGCGCGCTGAAAGCCGGCGGCGCGGAGGTCTTCGCCTGGGATGATAAAGAAGAGCTTCGCGGCCGCGCCGAGGCGGAGGGCGCTTCCATCGCGCCATGGCAAGATTGGCCATGGGACAAACTTGCCGCGCTGGTGCTGAGCCCCGGCGTACCGTTGACACATCCCGAACCGCACGAGACCGTCGTCAAGGCGAAGGAAATGGGCATCGAGGTCATCGGGGACATCGAGCTATTTGCGCGCGAAATTCGCCCTGATCCTACGGCCCGCGGCCTCGCGCCCGTGATTGCCGTCACTGGCACCAATGGCAAATCGACGACCACGGTACTGATCGGCCATATCCTGGCCGCTTGCGGATTCGATGCGCAGGCGGGCGGTAACATCGGCAAGCCGGCGCTCCGCCTCGCGCCGCCGGGCCCGAAGACCGTCTATGTGCTGGAAATCTCTTCCTATCAGATTGACCTGTCGCCGGGATTCAAGCCCGATGTCGCGATCCTGTCGAATATCACGCCCGATCATATCGACCGTCATGGTTCGATGGAGAATTATGCGGCGGTGAAAACCAAATTGTTGAAGCAGACGGCGAAGGACGGACTCAATATCGTCGGCGTCGATGATTCCCATTGCGCTTCCATATTCACCAGGCTGTCGTCGAATGGCGGGCCGCTTTGCGTGCCGGTATCGGTCGGTAAGGTTCTCGGCCGCGGTGTCTTCGTGCTCGACGGTGCACTATACGATGCGCAAAGCGCCCATGCCGCGAAGATCATGGATCTTACCGCCGCGGCGCATCTGCCGGGCGCACACAATTGGCAGAACGCGGCACTCGCTTACGCCGCGACAAAACCATATGTCAAAGATGCGCGCGCGATTGCCGCCGCCATTGTCACTTTTCCCGGTCTCGCACACCGCATCGAAGATGTCGGACGCTCGGGAAATGTCCGGTTCGTCAACGATTCCAAAGCCACGAATGCGGATGCCGCCGAGCGCGCACTGGTTTGTTTCGACGATATCTTCTGGATCGCCGGCGGCAAGCCGAAGGAGGGCGGAATAGCGTCACTTGCACCGCTCTTTTCCCGCATCCGTAAGGCTTATCTGATCGGCGAAGCCGCTCCATCCTTTGCGTCGACGCTAAAGGGCAAAGTCGAGACTGAAATCTCCGGCACGCTGGAGAATGCCGTCGCCGCCGCTGCTGCAGACGCCGCGGCATCGCAAGCGCCGGCTCCGGTCGTTTTGTTGTCGCCGGCTTGCGCCTCTTTCGACCAATTCCGCGATTTCGAACAGCGCGGCGACGCATTCCGTGCCTTGGTCGAACAAATCGTGCCGCTGCGGGAGGCCTCATGAGTCTCAGCCGCACCAATCGCAGCAGCTTCGCCGAATGGTGGTGGACCATCGACCGTCCCGCCTTCGCGGCGATGCTTGGTCTTCTCTCCATCGGATTGATCCTGGCGGTTGCGGCGAGCCCGGCCGCAAGTGGCGGCCCCCTCACCGGAGGCGACTTCCACTATGCGGCAAAGCAGATCGCCTTTGCCGGCATCGCTGCGCTTATTCTTGGCGGCGCCTCGTTGCTGACGCCTTCCCAGGTCAAATTTGCGGCGCTGGTGGTCTTTCTGTTGGGACTGTTCGGCTCGGGTCTTGTCTTGGTCGTCGGAACGGAAATCCTCGGAGCTCGCCGCTGGCTCAATCTCGGATGGATGACGCTGCAACCGTCGGAATTCCTCAAGCCGGGGTTTGCCGTACTGGCCGCGGCTATCCTTGCCGAGCGCACACCGACGCGACTGTCGCGCCCGCTCATCACTTTTGCATTGCTGGTGCCGGCGATCACCGTCCTTCTTTTGCAGCCCGATGTCGGACAGACCTTTCTGTTACTGGCCTTGTGGGCATCTCTTCTGTTCTTCGTAGGCTTGGGGCTCAAATGGATTTTGGCCGTCAGCAGCGCGACGGCGGCGTTGATGGGTTCTGCTTACGTCTTCTTTCCCCACGTTCATCACCGCATTGCTCAATTTCTCGATCCCGGCCAGGCGGGATACCAGGCAGGTTTGTCGCTTCGCGCCTTCGCCCATGGCGGGCTGTTGGGTGTGGGACCCGGCGCAGGCACCATCAAATATCGTTTGCCCGATGCAAATTCCGATTTCATCTTCGCTGTTGCGGGCGAAGAGTTCGGCTTGGCGCTGTGTGGGTTTATTGCCGCGCTGTTCTGTCTCTTGGCTGTGCGCTTGCTGTTGCGCTCGGCGGCGGTGCGTGAGCCTTTTGCCCAGCTTGCCGGGGCAGGTCTTGCCATCGTGTGCGCTGTCCAGGCATTCATCAATATGGGGGTCGCGGTGAATTTGCTGCCCGCCAAGGGCATGACGCTGCCTTTTATTTCCTATGGCGGTTCCTCGTTATTTGCGGTCGCGGTGACGATGGGCTTTGCCCTGGCACTGACCCGCCAGCGGCCTCAGGTCGGCAAACGCGAAGACCCGCTCTTCTCAATTCTGAAGGGCGCGCGCGCATGACCACGATCGTGCTCTCGGCGGGCGGAACGGGGGGGCATCTGTTCCCCGCGCAAGCCTTGGCAACCGAACTTATTCGCCGCGGCAAGAAGATCGTGGTGATGACGGATTCGCGCGGCCGCGGCTATAGCGATGCTTTTCCCGGCGCGCGCATCGAGATTGTGCCGTCGGCGGCATTTTCCGACCGGTCGTTCTTGGGCCTCATCAGCGCGCCATTCGAGATTCTGGCAGGCATCGTGGTGTCCATGCTGAAGCTAATGCATATCCGGCCCGCAGCGGTGATCGGCTTTGGCGGCTATCCGAGCTTGCCGGTGATGTTGGCCGCATGCATCGCGCGTTTTCCGACCGCGGTCCTCGCGCCGGATGCCGTGCTCGGCCGCGCCAATCGCATCCTCGCCAATTACGTGCGGATCATTGCCGCCAATTTCCCGCTGGTGCGCTTTCTACCCAAAGACAGGTCGAAAATCGTCTACACCGGCAATCCATTGCGTCCCGAAGTCATAGCGCTGGCGGGTGCGCCATATGACATGCCGGTCAGTGGCGGACCGCTGCAGCTCCTTATATTCGGCGGTAGCCAGGGCGCGCGCTTCTTCAGTGATGCCGTACCCCCGGCGATTAAACTGTTGTCCGCCGAGATCAAATCCCGTCTCGCCATCGTGCAGCAATGCCGTCCGGAAGACTTGGAATCCGTGCGTATGGCTTATTCGGCCATAGGTGTGAAAGCAGAGCTGGCGTCGTTCTTCAAGGATATGCCGGCGCGCATCGCCCATACGCATCTGGTTATCGCCCGTTCCGGTGCAGGTACGGTCAGCGAGCTGGCGGCCATCGGCCGCCCCGCCATTCTGGTGCCTTTGCCGCATGCGCTCGACGACAATCAGACGCCAAACGCCGATGCTTTGGCCGATGCCGGCGGCGGTTGGCGTATCGCGCAAAAGGACCTCACGCCGGAGAAACTTTCCGGCATGCTCGCGGCGGCTTTCTCGGACCCGAAGGGTCTCGCCAAATGCGCTTCCGCCGCGCGCCTGCTTGCCAAACCCGATGCAACCCAGCGTCTGGCCGACCTGGTCGAACGGCTCGAGGTGCGTGCATGACCAAACCCGTTCGTACGCGTGTTCCTCTCGACGTTGGCGCCATCCATTTCATCGGTATTGGCGGCATCGGCATGAGCGGTATCGCCGAGATCATGCATAATTTGGGCTACAAAGTTCAGGGTTCGGACGCCGCGGACAATGCCAATGTCAAGCGTTTGCGCGCGATGGGCGTTTCTGTCGCCGTCGGCCACAACGCGGACAATTTGAAGGACGCAACCGTCGTCGTCTATTCCTCCGCCGTCAAAGCGAGCAACGCCGAATTCGACGCCGCGCGTCTTATCGGTCTGCCTCTGGTGCGCCGCGCCGAAATGCTGGCCGAGATCATGCGCCTTAAATCCTGCGTGGCCGTAGCCGGAACCAACGGCAAAACGACGACCACGACCATGGTGGCGGCGCTGCTCGATGCCGGCGGGATCGACCCCACCGTCGTCAACGGCGGTATCATCAACGCCTATGGCACCAATGCTCGCCTCGGCCAGGGCGAGTGGGTGGTGGTGGAAGCCGACGAAAGCGACGGCACGTTTCTGCGGCTGCCCTCGACGGTCGCCGTCGTCACCAATGTCGATCCCGATCACATGGATTACTACGGCACCTTCGACAAGATGCGCGATGCGTTCCAGCGCTTCATCGAAAATGTTCCGTTTTACGGCTTCGCGGTGTTGTGTATCGACCATCCCGAAGTGCAGGCGATGGTGGGCCGTATTGTCGACCGCCGTCTTATTACGTATGGGTTCTCACCCCAGGCCGATATTCGTGCCGTGAATGTCAGCTTCTCGGAAGGCGCCTCGCATTACGACGTGGTGATCACCGACCGCCGTAAGGGACTCGAAACGCGCCTCGACAATGTCACGCTGCCCATGCCCGGCGAGCACAATGTGCAGAATTCTCTGGCCGCCACGACCGTGGCACGCGAATTGGGGGTGAAGCCGGAAGCCATCCGCAAGGCGCTTGCCACATTCGGCGGCGTGCGCCGGCGCTTCACCAAAGTCGGTGAGTGGAACGGCATGGCGATCATCGACGATTATGCCCACAACCCATTCAAGATTGCGGCGGCATTGAAGGCCGCGCGCCAGGCCTATGCCGGTCCGATCATCGCGGTGGTACAGCCGCATCGCTATACGCGTTTGCGCGACACCTTCGAGCAATTCGCCAAATGTTTGAATGACGCCGATGTGGCGATCATCGCACCTGTCTATGCGGCGGGCGAACAACCCATCGAAGGCATCAGTCGCGACAGTTTCGCAGACGCCTTGCGTGCGCATGGCCATCGCAATGTCCACGTGATCGACGGTGAAACCGATATTCCGGTGTTGGTCGCACCGCACGCCAAACAAGGCGGCGCCGTCATCCTGTTGGGCGCGGGATCGATCACCGTCTGGGCTGCCGGTCTTCAAGCGGCACTCGAGAAATTGGGAGGCAAAGCGTGATGCAAAGCCGTCCCTGCGATGCGCTTCCTCCCGTGCGCGGCACTTATACCTATAATGCGGCGCTGAAGGACCTTGTTTGGTTCCGCTCGGGCGGAGCGGCAGAGATCCTGTTTCGCCCGGCCGATGCGGACGATCTCGCGACGTTTCTGGCGGCGCGTTCGCTCGACATGCCTCTTGGCGTGATCGGTGTCGGCTCCAATCTTTTGGTGCGCGATGGCGGCGTTCCCGGAATCGTCATTCGCCTTCCGGCCGCGTTCGGCAAGCTGACCGTTGATGGTCTGCGCATCCGTGCCGGTGCGGCGGCTTTGGATTTTGCCGTGGCGCGTGCGGCAGCCGATGCCGGCATTGCCGGTCTCGAATTTTTGCGCGGCATACCGGGCACAATCGGCGGCGCCTTGAAGATGAATGCCGGCTGTTATGGCCGTGAGGTCAAGGATATTTTCGTCGAAGCGACTGCCATCGACGGCAAAGGCAACAAGCACGTTCTCAAACCCGCCGATATGGGTTTCGTTTATCGCAAATCCCAAGTGCCGGACGATTTCATATTCGTTGAGGCGTTGTTCGAAGGCAGCAAGGATGATCCCGCCGCCATCCGTGCGCGTATGGATGCACTCATGGCACAGCGCGAAACCGCCCAACCGGTGAAGTCCAGAACGGGCGGCTCGACCTTCAAAAATCCGCCCGGCCACAATGCCTGGCAGTTGATCGAAGAAGCGGGCTGCCGCGGACTTTCGCGCGGCGATGCCCAAGTCTCCGAGAAACATTGCAACTTCCTCATCAATACGGGCAACGCCACCTCCGCCGACATCGAAGCATTGGGCGAAGAAGTGCGCAGGCGGGTGAAAGAGAAATTCGGAATCGAGTTGGAATGGGAAATCAAACGAGTAGGCGTGCCATGACGCGGGTTGCGGTTTTGCTGGGCGGACGTTCCTCGGAACGCGAAGTAAGCCTGACATCGGGGAAGGGCTGCGCCACCGCCTTGCGCGAAGAAGGTTTCGATGTCGTCGAAGTCGATCCGCAAACCTCCGATCTTGCGGCGCAGCTCAACAGCGCCAAGCCCGATGTGGTGTTCAACGCGCTGCATGGCCGCTGGGGCGAAGACGGCTGCGTGCAAGGGTTACTCGAACTTTTGCGCATTCCCTATAGCCATTCCGGCGTCCTGGCCTCGGCACTGGCCATGCACAAGCAGCGTGCCAAAGACGTTTTTCAGGCCGCAGGTTTGCCGCTGGTCAAATCCATCCTCGCCGACCGGCGCGCTGCGGCCGCCGAGCATCTGATGGAACCGCCTTATGTCGTCAAGCCGGTCAACGAAGGCTCCTCCGTCGGTGTCTTCATTATCCGCAAAGGCGACAACCGTCCGCCCGCCGCCCTCGGCAGCGACAAATGGACCCTCAGCGATGAGATGATGGTCGAGGAGTTCGTTCCTGGCCGCGAGCTGACCGTTGCGGTGATGGGAACACGTGCGCTCGCCGTCACCGAAATCAGCACCAATCTGGAATTCTACGACTACGAAGCAAAATATGCGCCCGGCGGCTCGATCCATACGCTGCCCGCAAAAATTCCCGACGCCGTGGCGAAAGAAGCGATGGAATTGGCCGTGCGAGCGCACGCCGCTTTGGGCTGCCGCGGCGTGTCGCGCACCGATTTCCGTTACGACGACACGGAGGGCAAGCACCGCTTGGTCATCCTCGAGACCAACACCCAGCCCGGCATGACGCCGACTTCTCTGGTTCCCGAACAAGCCGCCTATAACGGCATGAGTTATCGCGCGCTGTGCCGCTGGATTGTGGAGGACGCTTCATGCGATCGGTGAAGTCCGAACGCAAACCGCATGGAGCACGCGGCAAGACGGGGCGCGGCGCGACCCGCGGCGTCACGCGCGATGCCACGCGTCAGCAAGCATTCGGCCGCCGTTCGAAGCCGCCGGGCCTCGTTGCACGGTTCTTTAAAAGGCTCAGAGAACGTCTCACCTTCCGCCGCCCGATGTTGCTGATGACGTTCGGCATCATCGTCTTGACCATGCTCGCGGCCATTTTTGCCAGTGGCGTGATCGGCCGCACCATCCATCGTACCAATGCGGCTGTTGACGCCGTCGTCGCCGATGCCGGTTTCGGCATCGCCAAAGTGCATCTGTCGGGCAACGCGCGCACCTCGCAGGTGACTGTCATGGCGGCGTTGGGATTCACGCCGGGCCAATCGATCTTCGGTGCGGATTTGCGGGCAGTGCGCGAACGCTTGCTGCGTTTGCCTTGGGTGGCGGATGCGGAGGTGAAGCGCCGCTATCCCGACGATATCAGCGTCCGCGTGGTCGAAAAACTGCCTTATGCCCGCTGGCAGTCGGCAAGCGGGCAATATGTGGTGGAACGCGCCGGCGGTCTCATCACAGACAAGGATCTTGGACCTTTCCAGCATCTCCCTCTGTTGGTTGGCGATGGCGCTCCGACAGTAGCGGCGCCCTTCGTCGATGCCGTGGCCCAGCACCGCGCGATCGTCGCCCGCGTCAAGGCCTATCAATATCAGTCCGGGCGCCGCTGGAATCTTCTGCTTGATGACGGCGTGGTCGTGAAGCTGCCGGAGTTCGGCTGGCAGAAGCAGCTCGATGTCCTGGATCATCTCATCGTCGACAAGGGTATTCTGGAAGACGACATCCGCGAAATCGATTTGCGGTCGGCCACGCATTACTTCTTTGTCCGCAAGACCGGCGAGGACAAGAAGCCCGAAGCGGGGAGCGCGATTTGATGGGCGAAACCGCGCGTCTGCGAACAGGAGGCGAGATACCGGCCTATAGACCAGGGCTGGTTGCCGTCCTTGATATCGGTACGTCGAAGGTGGTTTGCCTAATCGCTCGCGCCGAGCCTGGCGCGCTACGGGTGATCGGCGCTGCCTTGCGTGAAAGCCAAGGCCTAAAGGCCGGAACCCTGACAGGGCTCGCACTCGCCGAAGAATCGATCCGCGATTGCGTCGCCGCAGCAGAAAATCTTGCCGATGCACGTCTTCAGAACGTGCTTATCTCTGTGAATTGCGGCAGCCCCGTCAGTGTGGCCTCGCGGACGACGATGGCGCTCGATGGCGCACTCGTGACCGATTCGCATTTGCGGGAACTTCTTGCCGAAGGCCGCGCAAAATGCGCCGCCGAAGGTTATGAGATCATTCAAAGCTCGCCCACCTCTTATGTGGTCGATGAAGCGCGCGGCGTGCGCGATCCTTCTGGTATGTATTGTCAGCGTATCGGCGTGTCGATGCACGCAGTAGCTGTAAAGCCGTCGCCTTTGGCGAACCTCAAGCTCGCCGTCGAACGCTGTCACCTGAACGTCGCCGGCGCGTTGTTCGCGCCTTTCGCCAGCGGACTGTCGGTTTTGACTGATGATGAGAAGCAACTCGGCTCCATCGTCATCGATATGGGCGGCGGTGTCACGTCCATTGCCGTGTTCGTGGAAGGTCACCTCGTGCATGCCGATGTGGTTCCCATCGGCGGCAGCCAGGTGACGTCCGATCTCGCCCGGATGCTGGCGGCCCCGATATCCGCTGCCGAACGCGCCAAGGTGCTCTACGGCGCGGCGTTGGGCGATTTGGAGGTCGGTGCCGATGTCGTTTCCGTGCCGCAAATGGGCGAAGAAGGCGAGGAAACGGCGCTTCGTGTGCCGCGTTCCATGCTGACACGCATCATCCAGGCCCGCATGGAGGAGATTTTCAACGAGGTGCAGAACCGCCTGCGCGCTTCCGGCTTCGATGTGGCGGCCGGTCGTAGAGCCGTGCTGACGGGCGGAGCATGCCAGCTGGCGGGTGTTCGCGAACTTGCTGCCCGAATTTTGAACAAACAGGTGCGTATTGGACGGCCGCAGACCTTTGTCGGTCTCCCGACATCGTCGGCCGGACCCGATTATGCCACCGCCGTGGGATTGCTGATGGCCGGCGCGACGATGCCGCCTGAGGTTCTTAATCCCGAACTTGCTTCGCTTCCGACAGAAACAGGCACAAAAGGTTGGCTGTCACGATTGACCGGTGGCCTGCTTGGATGATTCAACAAGAAGAGAGTGATTCGGTTGGGAATGGCGATGACGAAGCGCGTAGCCAAGGAGAAAATAGATGGCCATAAACTTTAAGGCGCCCGAGCCGACAGAGTTGCGTCCGCGGATCACCGTCCTCGGAGTCGGCGGGGCGGGCGGCAATGCGGTCAACAATATGATCGCATCAGGGCTCGAAGGCGTCGACTTTATTGTGGCGAACACCGACGCGCAGGCCTTGTCTCAGTCCAGAGCACAGCGGCGCATCCAGCTCGGCGCCCATATTACCGAAGGTCTGGGCGCCGGCGCACAGCCCGATGTCGGCCGTGCGGGAGCCGAAGAGACGCTGGACGAAATTCTGGAGCAGCTCGCCGGTTCGCATATGGTGTTCATCACCGCCGGTATGGGCGGCGGCACCGGCACCGGCGCGGCCCCCGTCATCGCACGCGCCGTGCGCGAGCAGGGAATTCTTACCGTCGGCGTCGTCACCAAGCCTTTCGCCTTCGAAGGCGACAAGCGCATGCGGATCGCCGAGAAAGGTATCTTAGAGCTTCAGCAATACGTGCACACCCTGATCGTCATTCCCAACCAGAATCTGTTCCGCGTCGCCAACGACCGCACCACGTTTGCGCAAGCCTTCGCGATGGCCGACGAAGTACTGCACGCCGGCGTGCGCGGCGTCACCGATCTGATCGTCATGCCCGGCATGATCAATCTCGATTTCGCCGATATCAAAAGCGTGATCTCCGAGATGGGCAAAGCGATGATGGGCACCGGCGAGGCCGAAGGCGAAGACCGCGCCCAGAAAGCCGCCGATCTGGCAATCTCTAACCCATTGCTCGACGATGTGTCGATGAAGGGCGCCCGCGGCGTGCTTATCAATATCACCGGCGGGCCCGATCTGATGCTGTTCGAAGTCGAACAAGCGGCCAACCGCGTCCGCGCCGAAGTGGATCCCGACGCCAACATCATCTTCGGCAACACAATCCTCGAAAATATGGAAGGACGCATCCGCGTCAGCGTCGTTGCCACCGGCATCGACGCGGCCGAAATGCGTATGGCCAAGACTGTCGAGCCCATCCGCGCCCCCATCAAACCCGTGCGAATGGCGGAAACTGCCCCTCAGCCGATGGCGCCGACGCGCTATGGTATGGCGAGCCCAATGCCGACCAAGCCTGCGCCGATTGCCAATCCTGTCCATCGTCAAATGGCAACGCTTGCCGATGAATTGGGAGCAACCAAGGAACAGGCGAGCACAGAGATCCTCATCCTGGGCGCCGACGACATCCCGCCCATGCCTGTGATCGGTGAAGACGACATTCCGCCGATGCCCGCGTCAATCCGTCCGGTCCAGCGCGAAGCGATGCGTCCAGCGCCGGCGCCGGAGCCGGAACGCCGCGGCTGGTTCCTGGGCCGCAAGAAGGCAAAGGAAGAAACCCGGATGGAACCTGCCGCTGCGCCGCGCCCGGCAATTGCGCCGCAACGCGCAACGACGCAAGTCATGGCACGGTCCACCGTGCAGGGCGAACAAACGCGGGCGCCTGGGCCGCAGGCCAAGGGCGACGATCTGTTCCCGGATCACAAGCGGGACGAGCAGTTCGAGATTCCGGCTTTCCTGCGCCGGCAGATGAACTGACGCTTTGTGGGCGTTGCGCCCATGAACGAAAGAAAAAGACTGCCAACCGAAATGCTGTGCAGATTTGGTTCTGCGCGCCCTTTTGTTTCGCAACAACGGCCTCAAACAAAACACGTCGATGAAAATCTACTTGCCGGAACGATCAAGGGCGTGACGAAATGAACGTCCGCGACACATTGCGTAGGGCTTGCGACGCACATGTGAAGGGACAAGTTGACCAGGCCGAGACTCTCTATCGCAAGGTTTTGAAGAAAAGTCCGGACGAATCTATTGCCCTGCACTATTTGGGGGTTATTCACTATGACCGCGGCGACCTCGACCTTGCGGCCGAATTAATCGGCAAATCGATTACGCGGGATAAAGATAACGCAGAGCCGCATAGCAATCTCGGGCTGGTACTGGCCGCTCAGGGGAAATTAGCGGAAGCCGCTGAAGCCTACCATCGAGCGATCGAACTCGATCCCAAAAATCCGGTATTCCACTGTCTCTACGCCAGTATTTTGGTCGAGCGAGGGATGTTCGCCGAGGCAATGGAAGCATTTCAGACGGGAATATCGCTTAAACCAGATTACGCTATTGGCTATTACAATCTCGGTGTTGCGCTATTGAATCAGAATAAGAATGAGGAGGCTGTTGCAGCATTTGAAAAATGTATTCTCCTGTCCCCCGCGCTAGCGTTCGCGCATAGTAATCTCGGGCTCGCCTTGGTCAATCTGGGGCAACGCGATAAGAGCATCGCCGCATACAAGAGAGCCATTGCGCACCAGCCCAACTTTGCCGAAGCCTATAACAATATTGGTAGGCCCTTGATGGAATTGGGCAGACATGAAGAGGCACTTAAAGCCTTCCGGCAAGCGATTGCAGTGCGGCCGGATTACATCGCGGCGCATCTCAATTTGGTTGTGGCATTGCGCAAACACGGCAATCCGGATGAAGCGATTGATGCTTGTCGCGCCGCGCTCGCAATAGCCCCAAATCATGCGGGCTTACAGATCGAGCTCATAAATCTGAAGCAGCATACCTGCAATTGGAGTTCCTTCGAAGCCGATACGCAGCAAATGCTCAAGCTGGTTTCCGTGGCTGATCCGTTCATTTTGCTCTCGGGATCGTCGAGCGCGGCGGACCAGTTGACATGCGCGCGCGCGTTTTCGTCGCGAATTTCGCGCCGGGAAGCGTTCTCGCATGACCGCGCGAGACGGCCGAGTCGCATTCGCATTGGCTATTTGTCTTGCGATTTCCATCACCATGCTACGGCTTATCTGATGGCGGAATTGTTCGAACGCCATGATCGTTCTCGATTCGAGATTTGCGCTTATGCGTACGACAGAGACGACGGAAGCGACATGCGCCAAAGACTCGTGAAAGGCTTCGACCGGTTTGTCGATCTTTTCGCTTTGTCGGATTCTGATGCCGCAAGCCGCATTCATCAAGATGAGGTCGACATCTTGATTGATCTAAAAGGTTATACCGGCGGCGCCCGAATGAAGATTCTGGTGGATCGGCCGGCTCCAATTCAGGTCAATTATGTCGGCTACCCGGGCACCATGGGTGCCGATTTCATCGACTACATCATTGCGGATCCTGTTGTCGCACCGGGGGAACACCAGCAATTCTTTTCGGAAAAAATCGTCCAGCTCCCGCACTGCTATCAACCGAACGACACCAAACGTCCGATCTTCGATCCCGCACCCACGCGACGCGAGTGCGGTTTGCCCGATAACGGTTTGGTCTTTTGTTGTTTCAACAGTTCTTTCAAGATTACGCCCATCTTCTTTGACGTTTGGATGCGACTGCTCCAAGCGGTGCCGCAAAGTGTCCTGTGGTTGCTGGCGAGGAATTCGCTGGCCGAAATAAACTTGCGGCACGAAGCAGAGGCGCGGGGCGTCAGCGCCGACCGTTTGATATTTGCGCCCGGTATGCTGTTACCGATGCATTTGGCACGTCACCGATTGGCAGATTTGTTTCTTGATACATTGCCGGTGGGTGCTCATACGACGGCCAGCGATGCATTATGGGCCGGTCTGCCGGTGCTGACCTGCGCCGGAGAGACGTTTGCGGGACGCGTGGGCAGCAGCGCTTTGCGTGCCGTCGGGCTTCCCGAACTGATAACCAAATCCGTCGCCGAATATGAAGCGCGGGCATTGAAACTGGCAACAAGTCCGGTGGAACTCGCCGCTTTGAGGGAAAAATTGGCGCGCAATGTGGCCACGGCCCCATTGTTCGATATCGCTCGCTACACGCGTGGTCTTGAAACGGCCTTTAGCCGCATGTGGGAGGTGTGGCAGAAGGGCGAACCGCCTCAGGCCTTCGCTGTAAATGATGAATGAACTTTTGTCATTCCGGCATAACGCATAGGGGTGTGCAACTTCGCGCAACGCGATATCGTAGCGGGCCATGACGGATCGCCGCACCATTGCCCGCGAAGTCGCTGCCGAAGGCATTGCCCTACATGCCGGCACTCAGGTGCGCATGATGCTGGCGCCCGCAAAACCCGGCGCCGGCGTTATCTTCCGCCGCGCGGATCTCGATAATGCGGAAGTCCAAGCGCGATACGATGCGGTCGCTGAAACCAATCTCGGCACTATGCTGGCATCGCGTGCCATAAAAGTCGGTGTGGTCGAGCATTTGATGTCGGCCGTGGCGGGCGCGGGGATCGACGATCTTTTGGTGATCCTTGACGGCCCGGAACCACCCATCCTCGATGGCGACGCCTTGTCTTATCTGGACGTGCTAGACAAAGCGGGCCGCAAGGACCAAGCGGTTCCCCGCACGGCGCTAAAGGTGCTGAAGCGTATCGAGGTGTCGCATAAAGAGGCGCATGCCGCGCTCGTTCCGGCCGACCGCCTCGTCCTACGAATTCGAGATCGTGTTCCCCTCCGCGGCCATAGGCCGCAGCGCTTCTCGTTCGCATTCTCCGAAGAGGGGTTCCGGCGGGACATCGCCCCCGCGCGGACCTTCGGAAATCTGGCCGAGCTGGAGGTCCTCAAGCAGTTGGACCGCGGCCATGGCGCCTCTCTTGAGAATACGCTCGCCATCGATGGGGACCGCGTCATTAATGCGGCGCTGATGCGCTTTCCCGACGAATTCGTCCGCCACAAGATCTTGGACGCTATCGGCGATATGGCGCTGGCCGGCGCCCCGCTGATCGCCCGTTTCGAGGGGGTCCGTTCGGGCCATGCCCTCAACAACGCCTTGTTGCATGCCCTCTTTGCCGATCCGGGCAATTACCGGATGGTGTCGCTTTCGTAATGACTTTCGGCCGATTCTGCGGCCCTTTACGACGCCGCGGCGCCCCTCTGGACCAGCCTTCCGCCCAGATGGCATAAGACGCTGGACCGCTTGGGAAAAGCGGCCGGTTTCAACACGGAAATGCTCGATGATCAATGCGAACCGTTTTGCGCGCCGGCTTGGGCCACTGCTCGCCGTTATGGCCACTTTGGCGTTGGGGGGCTGTAGTTGGCTCGATAGCCAGTTGGGCAAAGACGACAAACCGGATGCGCAGTATGTCGAACGTCCGATCGATCAGATCTATTCCGACGCCTGGAAAAAGGTCCGAGGCGGCGATTGGGACGCCGCCGCACAGCAATTCGCCGAGGTCGAGCGGCAGCATCCCTATTCCGTATGGGCGCGCCGTGCCGCTCTGATGAGCGCTTTCTGCTACTACCAGGCCAACAAATATACCGAAGCGATCGCTACCGCCGACGCTTATATCTCGCTGCATCCCGGCAGCAAGGAAGTGTCCTACGCCTTTTATTTGAAGGCGATTTCGCTCTACGAACAGATCGTCGACGTTCAGCGCGATCAGACCAACACCGAAGCGGCGCTTGTCGCCTTGCAGGACGTCGTGCAGCGTTTCCCCGATAGCGAATATGCCCGCGACGCGACCCTGAAGATCGACCTGACGCTGGACCATCTGGCCGGCAAGGAGATGGAGGTCGGCCGTTATTATCTCCACAAGGGCGATTATATCGGCGCCATCAACCGTTTTCGGGTCGTGGTCGAGCAGTATCAGAGGACACCGCAGATCACCGAGGCTTTGGAGCGGCTGACCGAGGCTTATTACGCGCTCGGCGTCTACAAAGAGGCAAAAACCGCCGCCGCCGTTCTGGGCGCCAATTATCCCGGCAGTCCGTGGTATGAAGATGCCTACAAACTTCTGCAGGGCCAGAATATGAAGCCTGAGGAAGACAAAGGCTCATGGATAAGCAAGGCATTTCCGGGAATTCTCTGACGGTGCGGCGATGCTCGCGGCGCTAACCGTTCGCGACATCGTCCTGATCGAGACGGCGGCGCTGGAATTTGCCGCCGGCCTCAATGTGCTGACCGGCGAGACCGGCGCCGGAAAATCCATTCTGCTCGATGCTTTGGGTTTGGCGGCCGGTGGCCGCGGCGGCGGACGCGCAAGTGTGCGTCCCGGCGCGGCGCAAGGTTCGGCCACCGCCGTCTTCGAGCCGCCCGCCAAACATCCTTCGCGCGCCTTGCTCTGCGAACAATCCATCCCCGTCAATGGCGAGATCGTTCTGCGCCGGTCATTGGCGTCCGATGGGCGCACCCGCGCTTTCGTCAATGACGAGCCGGTCGGCGTGGCGTTGCTCAAGGATATCGGCGCCTCTCTGTTGGAAGTGCACGGCCAGGCCGATGATCGCGGCTTGTTCGATACATCGACCCATCGGATTTTGCTGGACGCTTTCGGAGGCAACGAAGCCCTGGCTGAGGACGTCTCCGTGCGCTTCGCCGCTTATGATGCCGCCCGTGTCGGCTTGGAAGAATTACGCCGCAGCCAGGCCTTGGCCATGGCCGATGCCGATTACGTCAAACAATCGGTCGACGAAT
This sequence comes from uncultured Alphaproteobacteria bacterium, assembly GCA_963822275.1. Classification (GTDB taxonomy): domain Bacteria; phylum Pseudomonadota; class Alphaproteobacteria; order Micropepsales; family Micropepsaceae; genus Rhizomicrobium. The sequence continues at coordinate 26,420 of CAWGHR010000060.1, read as the reverse complement.
TGTCGGCCCTCAATGCCCAGGAAGGCGAGGAAACCACGCTCGCAGCCGAACGCGCATTACTGATGAATGCTTCGCGCATTGTCGAAGAGGTGGCGGCAGCCTCGGAGTTGCTGTCAGGCGATCGCGGCGCGGAAGCATCTCTGGCCTCGGCTCTCAAGCGTTTGTCGCGGATGAACGAGGAGGCGCGCAAGGCCGCTTCCGCTGCCGAAGCCGCTCTGGAACAAGCCTTTGCGCTGACCGAAGAAGGCCGGCGCGAGCTCGACGCATTCCTCTCTCGTCTTGAGGTAGATTCCGGCGAGCTGGAGCGCAAGGAAGAGCGATTGTTCGCCATCCGCGCCTTGGCGCGCAAATTTGCCACCCAGCCCGACCGTTTGCCGCTGGTGCTGGGCGAGTTCCGCAGCCGGTTGGAGCTGCTCGATCTGGGCGGCGGAAAACTGAAAGAAGCCGAAGCGGCGGTCGGCATCGCGCGTGTCACCTATTTGGAAGCCGCCAAGCGCCTGTCCGAGGCGCGCAAAACGGCGGCAAAAAAACTGGAAGCCGCCGTCGCCGGCGAGCTGGCACCGCTGAAGCTGGGCCATGCGAAATTCCGTGTTTCGCTCAGCTCCCTCGATGAGCCCGCCGGGCAAGGCCTCGAACGCGTCGCTTTTGAAGTCGCCACTGTGGAAGGAGCGGCTTTCGGCTCGCTGACGAAAATCGCTTCGGGGGGCGAACTGGCGCGCTTCTCCCTCGCCTTGAAAGTCGCATTGGCGCAAAGCGGGCCGCCCGCCGCGCTGGTGTTCGACGAAGTGGATCGCGGGGTCGGCGGTGCGGTCGCCGATGCCGTCGGCGAACGCTTGCAGCGCCTGGCGCAAACCACCCAGGTGCTGCTGGTGACCCATTCGCCGCAGGTGGCCGCCCGCGCCGAACGTCATTTCCGCATCAGCCGCAAAGGCGACAAGATGGCGGTGGAATTGCTCGATGCCGCGGCGCGGCTCGAAGAAGTCGCACGCATGTTGTCGGGCGCCGCCGTGACCGAGGAAGCGCGCGCTGCCGCCCGCCGGCTGCTCGCCGAAGCGCAAACGCCACCGAAGAAGACACGGAAGCGGGCATGACGGCCAATAAACCTGTCGAAAAACTCTCACAATCCGACGCCAAAGCGGAACTCGAACGTCTGGCGCGCGACATCGCCGAACATGATCGCGCTTATTATCTCGACGATGCACCCAAAGTCTCCGACGCCGATTACGACAAGCTGCGCAGGCGCAATAGCGAGATCGAAGCGCGCTTTCCCAAACTGGTCCGTCCCGACAGCCCGTCGCATCGCGTTGGCGCCTTACCGTCCGAGAAATTCGGCAAAGTAGCGCATCGTGTCGCGATGCTCTCGCTCGACAATGCGTTCGCCGATGAAGATGTGGTGGAATTCGCCGCGCGCGTGCGCCGCTTTCTGGGGTTGAAGGAAGGCGACGAACTGGCCTTCACCGCCGAACCCAAGATCGACGGGCTCTCCGCTTCGCTCCGCTATGAAGACGGCGTTTTCGTGCTGGGGGCTACCCGCGGCGACGGCGCGGAAGGCGAAGACATCACCGCCAATCTGCGCACGCTGAAAGACATTCCGCTGCGTCTGCACGGCAAGCCGCCGAACGTGCTGGAAGTGCGGGGCGAAGTTTATATGACGCACGCCAATTTCGCGGCGCTCAACAAGCGGCAAGAGAAAGAAGGCAAACCGCTTTATGCCAATCCGCGCAATTCGGCGGCCGGTTCCGTGCGCCAGCTCGACTCGGCGATCACCGCCTCGCGCGCCCTCAATTTCTTCGCCTATGCTTGGGGTGAGGCAAGCGCGCTGCCCGCAAAATCGCAATGGGGAATGCTCGAGGCGTTCCGGAAATTCGGTTTTCAAGTCAATCCGCTGGTCCGCCGCTGCAAAACCACAGACGAATTGCTGCAATTCTATCGCGACATCGAAGCCAAGCGCGCCAAGCTCGGCTACGACATCGACGGTGTCGTCTACAAAGTCGACGATCTGGAATTGCAAAACCGCTTGGGTTTCGTTTCGCGTTCGCCGCGCTGGGCCATCGCGCACAAATTCGCCGCCGAACAGGCGGAGACTATTCTCGAAGGCATCGACATTCAGGTCGGACGCACCGGCAAACTGGCACCGGTGGCGCGGCTTAAGCCCGTCACGGTCGGCGGCGTGGTGGTATCAAACGCGACCTTGCACAACGAGGACGAAATCGCCCGCAAAGATGTGCGTATCGGCGACACCGTAGTGGTGCAACGCGCCGGCGACGTCATCCCGCAGATCGTGCGCGTGCTCCTCGACAAGCGCCCGAAACACGCCAAGCCTTATCAATTTCCCCACAAATGTCCCGTCTGCGGCAGTCATGCCGTGCGCGAAGTGGACGAGAAGACGGGCAAGGAAGATGTCGATCGACGCTGCACCGGCGGCTTGATCTGTGCCGCGCAAGCGGTGGAGCGGCTCAAATATTTCGTCTCGCGCGACGCCTTCGATATCGAAGGGCTGGGCGGCACCACTATCGAGCTGTTCCACGAAAAGGGATTGCTGAAGGAACCGGCCGATATTTTCGCGCTGACCCGTCAGCCCGAGAAGGTGAGCAAGCTGCTCGCCGAACACCGCGCGGCTTTAAGCGAAGCGCGACGCGAGAAAGAGGGCAAGGAGCCGGTCAAGAAAAAAGCCAAGAAGGATGAAGAGAAAGAAGACAAGGTGGTCGAAAACCTGGTCGCCTCGATCGACCGCCGCCGCGAGATCTCGCTCGACCGTTTCATCAATGCGCTGGGGATCCGTCATGTCGGCGAAACCACGGCCAAGCTGATCGCCCGCAACTTCCATACCTTGGACGCGTTCGTCGATGCGATGGAAAGCGATCACGCCGTCGCCGATCTCGACGCCATCGAAGGCATCGGCGAAGCCATGGCGGAAGCCATCAAGGATTTCTTTGACGAGCCGCACAATCGCACGGTTATCAAGCATCTACAGAAGGAAGTGACGGTCACGGATGTCGCGGCAGCCAAAGTGTCGGGCTCGCCGGTCGCCGGAAAAACCGTCGTCTTTACCGGCACGCTGGAAAAGATGACCCGTCCGGAAGCCAAGGCGCGCGCCGAAGCGCTGGGCGCCAAGGTCGCCAGTTCCGTTTCCAAGAAAACCGATCTGGTCGTTGCCGGCCCCGGCGCGGGCTCCAAACTCGCCGACGCGCAGAAATTCGGTGTGGACGTGATCGACGAAGACACCTGGCTGAAGCTCATCAAGGACGCCTGAATGATACCTGTTCCGATCAAGCCCGAAATCGCGCCAGATCTCCTCGACAAAATCGACATCCGCGTCGGCACCATTCTATCGGTTACGGATGTGCCGGGCGCCGACAAGCTCGTCATGCTGCGGGTCAGTTTCGGCGATCACGAACGGACCATCGTTTCCGGCATGAAACAGGAACGCGCCAATCCGCGCGATATTGAGGGACGCCAGGCGCTGTTCGTCGTCAATCTCGCGCCGCGCAAAATGAAAGGTGTGATGTCGGAAGGTATGGTGTTCGATATCGGCTATGCCGACGGCGTCACGCCGGTTCTCGCTGTCCCTGAAGCGCCGGTGCCGGATGGTTCCCGCGCCGGATAGAGGCGCTCACGCCCACTTGACCGCGCTCTCCGGCATTTCCACGGCGACAACATCGTACTTTTCGAGGTTCGGCATAAAAATATCTGACAGCTCGCGCTTCCACGCCTCGCCGCCATAGAACTGGCCGCTCATCGCGCTGCGCGCTGCCGCATCGGGAAAACCGCGCATCCAGAAGATCGTCACCTCGTCCTCGATGGCGGCATATGGTCCGGCCACCTTCACGCCGATTCGCTTGAGTTCGTCGAAGCATTTGCCCTTGAGCGCTTCGAGAAGCTTCGGCCGTGTCCCCGGCTTGACCTTGTAAGTCCGCATTTCCACAATCATGTCACACCGCCCTTGTCGCGTGTTCCAGCCAGGCCGCCGTTTCGCGATCCACCAGCGGCGTCAGCACTTCTCGCACCCGCGCATGATAGGCATTGAGCCAGCGAGCTTCGTGTTGATCCAAAAGCCCGACATCCACCAGGTTCAAATCGATCGGCGCCAGGGTGATGGTCTCAAATCCCATCATCGCCCGCTCGCCGCCCGGCATGGCCGGCAATTCCGTCACCACGATCAGATTCTCGATGCGGATGCCGTATTCGCCCGCTTTGTAATAGCCGGGTTCGTTGGAAACGATCATGCCCGGCTTTAAAGGCTGCGCGACTTGCCGCTTGGAGATGTTCTGCGGCCCTTCATGCACCGACAGGAAACTGCCTACGCCGTGACCGGTGCCGTGATCGTAATCGAGCCCCGCTTCCCATAGCGGCCGTCGCGCGAAGGAATCCAGCGCCTGGCCGGTCGTGCCTTCCGGAAAAATCACGGTCGCCAAAGCGATATGGCCTTTAAGCACGCGGGTGAAGCGCTCTTTCATTTCCGCAGTGGGATGGCCGACGATGATCGTGCGCGTTACATCCGTTGTGCCGTCGGGATACTGCCCGCCGGAATCGATCAGATAGATCTCGTCGCGTTTGATCGGCAGGTTCGACGAACGCGTCACGCGATAATGCGGGCTCGCCGCGTGGTCCGCCGCCGCCGAAATGGAATCGAACGACAAATCGCTGAGCGATCCCGTCGTTTTGCGGAATCCTTCCAGCTGTTCCGCCGCCGAGATTTCGGTCAGCTGCTCCTTCGGCGCCTCGCGCGCGAACCAGCAGAGGAATTTCGACAGCGCCGCACCGTCTCGGATATGCGCTTTGCGCGTGCCCTCTATTTCCACCGGGTTCTTGCAGGCTTTTGGCAATTGGCAGGGATCGGGCAGGCGCGCGATTTTCGCCCCCGCCTTGTCCAGCCGGTCGAAAATCGCCGACGCGGCAGTGGCCGGATCGGCCAGCACCGTCTTGCCCGCCAAATCGTCGAGCGCGCTCGCGAATTCGCTGGGCGCCCGCAGCCGCACGGAGTTGCCCAGATGCTTCTCCAATTCCGGCGAGCTTTTGCGCGCATCCATGAACAGATCGGTCGATCCGTCGCCATGCAATATCGCGAAGGACAGCGCGAAGGGCGTATGGGGTACGTCCGCGCCGCGGATATTGAGCAGCCAGCAGATCGAATCCGGCATGGTCAGCACGGTAGCGTCGCCGCCATGCTTGCGCGTCTCTTCGGCAATCCGAAGACGCTTGGCTTCGGCATTCTCGCCCGCCAGCGGCAAGCCATGCGGCACAGCCTTGGCGATCGGTGCGTCGGGCTGATTGCTCCACACGGCATCTATGGGGTTGCTGTCGCAAGGCACCAAAGCCGCGCCGGCTTTCGTCGCGGCCGTTCTCAGCGCCTCCACCGCATTGGCGGTATGCAGCCAGGGGTCGTAACCGATCTTCTTGCCCTTGCCGGCATTGTTCTCGATCCAAGTCGCCGGTCCTTCGGCCACCAGATCGCGCGGCTCGAACAATTTGGTGTCGGTTTGGGCGCGCACCTGCAGCGTGTAGCGCCCGTCGACGAAGATCGCGGCGCGGTCGGCCAGCACCACGGCGGCGCCCGCCGATCCGGTAAAGGCAGTCAGCCAGGCCAGCCGTTCGGCGCGCTTGGGCACATATTCGCCTTGATGCTCGTCGGAGCGCGGCACGATGAAACCATCAAGCCAGCGCTTGGCCAACTCGGTGCGCAGGGCGGCCAGGCGCGGGGCGCAGGTGGCCGCGTCGCTCTGGTCGTCGAAGTCTTGGAAGTTTTTGTCCATATGGGACGTTAGCGCCGTCCGCGCGGCCTCTCAAGCACCAGGGCCGACCACATTCCTTCGCGGCGGGTTTGGCGCAAGATCAGGCCGAGCGGGCGGTAATAGGCGACAACAAGATTCTCCTGCCATTTCAAAAGGCCCGACAGCACCAGAGTACCGCCGGGCTCCAACGCGCGGGCGATGGCAGGCGCCAGACGCGTTAGCGGGCCCGCCAGAATGTTGGCGACGATCAGATCGAACGGCGCTTTGCGCGCGATCGCCGGATGGGTCAGCCCGTCCGCTATGACCGCATGGATCATCGGCGCTTCGCCGTTGATCGCCGCATTTTCACGCGTCACCGCAATAGCTTCGGGATCGATATCCGAGGCGAGCACGCGGCAGCGCCAAAGTTTTGCCGCGCCGATGGCGAGCAGTCCCGTGCCGCAGCCCAGATCGAGCACATTGAAATAACGGTGACGCTTCGCCAGATCGCTCAACACGCCAAGGCACAGCGCGGTCGTTTCGTGATGGCCGGTGCCGAACGCCATGCCCGCTTCGATGCGTAGCGGGATCACGCCGTGCGGCACCTTGCCTTTGTCATGCGCGCCATAGACGAAAAAGCGCCCGGCGCGCACCGGCGGCAAGCCTTCTTGCGAAAGTTTGATCCAATCGGCATCGGGCAAGATGATCACCCGCACCTCGTGCCCCGCCAGCTTGGTGAGCAGATCGCCATCGGGCATCGCGCTGTAGAGCGCTTCCACCATGGCTTCGTCGCCGAAGGGGTCTTCGACGATCAGCACCGCTTGCGGCCCGGTCAGCTCGAACGCCGCGGCGACGTTATGCGATTCCGCTTTTGTCAGTGAGACGGAGGCTTTCCAGAGGGGAGGTTGGTTGACGGGGATCAAAGAATTCACCGTTCAAATATCGTGTCATGGCCCGCGAATGCGGGCCACCCAGGTGACGGATCACCGATGCAGAAGAACTATTACGTTTATATTCTCGCAAGCAAGCGCAACGGCACGCTGTATATCGGCGTCACGAATAATCTCGCCAGACGGGTGTGGGAGCATAGAGAAGGGTTGGTCTCGGGCTTCACCAGGACCTATGGCGTCAAAATGTTGGTCTATTACGAAGTCTTCGACGACATTAACGCAGCCATCCATCGCGAAACGCGCCTCAAGAAATACAAACGCGAATGGAAGATAAATCTGATCCAGCAGAACAATGTAGAATGGCGAGACTTGGCCGAGACTCTGTGAACTCTCACTTGTCATGGCCCCCTGGAATCAGGTCGCCCAACCCCAATTTGTCATGGCCCGCGAATGCGGGGGGATATAACGATGGCCGGAAAAGTTGACATTTTCTGCCACCAACAGGCGGAGTACCGATCAGTCAAAAAAAAAAGCTTCGGTAGCTTAGGGCTGCTGCTCCGACATCAGAAAAACGGTCTTATGTTGCATTTGCTAATAGCGTGCGATGAAATGAAAAAGGACTGAATCTTGAAACACTTGGGAGCATTCTGATCCATTTTCCCAACTGATTGGATCAATTTATGGTTGCATAGAACTTTTTATTTGTTCAAATTACAGCATCTCACTGTTTGTCGCGTCGACCATTTGTACTGTTCAAAGCAAAAAGGGAACGGGCGCCAATTGCGTCCAATTACCTAACCGCGGTCATTTGGTCCAAAGCGCATGCGTTCGTTTCTAGCTAGGGGGAAAACATGGAAAGAAGATCATTTCTTGCTCTGTCTTCGCTTGCAGTAGCAGCACCGCTAACTGACGCCGCGTACGCAGCGCGAAAATTGGTGCATCGGACACGTCCATCGGGAGTAGGGAAACCAATATTTGGCCTTACTTCGCGCGCAAAACCCAATCCGGATAGCGTCGCCCACACTTACAATCTTGCAAGTAACGGATTTAAGGCTCGCGCAGCGTTGGGTAGCACACAACCATACGCCTATATGTTTTATGACGAACAGCAAAAGAAATTTGTAAGCCCCATTGATGTGAAGCCCACTTTGGACGCTTCTAAGACCTATATACTCACTCCGAAGCTTCATGCCTTCAACATAAAGAAAAGCGATCAGTCACAACTTCAAAATCTACAAAGTCAGATTCAACTGGGGTTTAACGCAACGGCACCGAACCCCGTTGGCGACCTCACGTGGATATTTATGAATGCAATTGACATTTTCGCTGGCAAAAATGCCAGTAACCCGTCACAGCTCACGCAGTTTATGCAGTCTAACGGCGCGTCTGGCGCTTCATTGTCGTCGGCCCCAAAAGTGACTGTGACGAAGGGTAAGTTGACATTGCAAGTTACCGCATTTGGACAAAAGAAAGAGGGATTTTGGCAGGAATTTATAGATGCTGTCACGCAACTCGTCAGCAATCCCGTCGCAGCAACCGCCCTCGCCGGCTTTGGAATTCCGGCCTTGGCATCGGATGCTTTGCAGTTTGTAGATCACTCTCTGGATGTACTGGCCCAAGACGAAAAACTGGTAACTCTTTGGGCGACTGGAGGTCTGGACTTCGGGATCGACCCACAGACCACTGAACGGTTCAAATTGTGTCCCGGCCTTTGGTTTACAGTTGATTTTGACTACGCTCAGTCAACTAACTTGTTGCAAGACCATACTGTCGAACTCGCACTCGGCAGCTTTCAACTACTCGATAAGAACAAGAACGCGGCAGACGCGAACTATCTAGTCGCTGATCTTGAATTCGACCTTCAGCAGTAGCGAAAGAGCTAGCGGACACAAATGCGACTGGCGCGCAGAACCAGAAAGCAGCGCAGGGGGCCATGAGGTACTTCTGAATATGGCACAAAGTTGGTGATCTAAAGCAAGTGAGCAGCAAATGAGAACAGCGAGATTACCAGTGCTGATATTATTTGTCGGCTTTCTTAGTGGTGTGCCTTCGGCTTATGCAGATTCGGCCGCGTGGACACTTATGATTTACATGAATGCCAAGAACAATTTGGAGAGCGATGCAATCGCAAATTTTCGCGAAATCGCAGCTAGCGGCAGCAGCAAGGATGTAAATGTCATAGTGGAAATGGGACGACCGAAGGTGCATGTAACGACGGACGCCGGCAATTGGAGCGGAGTTCTTCGCTTTCATGTGTCTCAAAATCAGGAGCCCTTGCCTAAAAACGCAGTCGCCGATTTGCGAAGCAAGCCAACTTTATCGGACATGGGATCATTTGTGGCACTTCGGGATTTTGTAGATTGGTCAGTTCGAAATTACCCCGCAAAGAAATACATGCTTGTCATATGGAATCATGGTCAAGGTTGGCGTTTTCAGATGGCCGCTGATTCCGACATTCGAATATCGAGTGCCCGAGGTCGGTTGGCGGTTATTTCGACGCAGCGTCAGGTCGCAGCGAAAAAAGTCACTCCAACAGTCGGAGGATTCCGCGCAGCTTCATTTGATGACGACACTGGACACTATTTGTACAATTCAGATATCGAGCAAGCGACCCAAGAGATCGCTTCTAAAGTCGGGCATAAGGTAGAAGTTATTGGGTTTGATGCGTGTCTGATGTCTATGGTTGAAACCGCATACGCATTTCGAAATTCGGCGCTGCTCCTGGTATCAAGTGAAGAGTTGGAACCTGGTGCGGGTTGGGATTATGTGCCGATTGTTCGTTCACTCGTAGCAAATCCCGCGATGCTTGGGCTTGATTTGGGAAAGTTGGTCGTCGATTCGTATAAGGTCCGCTACGGAGACTATCATAATACCACGATGGCACTAGTCGATCTTACGAAAATTGAGGGGCTGGCCAACTCCATATCGCAGCTTGGTAGCGCACTCCGAAATTTTCCGCAGCGGGATCGTGCCCAACTCGAGCGTATTCGTTCGAAAATCACCGCGTTTGGCGTTGATGATGGGCTTTCGACATCCATTGACTTAGCAACACTCGCACAGGGTATGTCCCAGATTAACGAAAACAGCAGTGTCTCGTCTGCCGCAGCAAATGTCTCAAACGCGCTCAAGGGCGCTGTGGTTTACAGTTACGCTGGGAAACCGGCAATCAGCACGACTGGTGCGGAAGGCCTTGCAATTTATTTTCCCGCGTCCAAGTCCGATTTCAATAAAGACCCCTTTCATGTGGGTTATTTAAGGGGCAACCGCGACCACCCAGTTGAGTTTGTCGAAAAAACGTCTTGGAGCGACTTCCTATACTCGTTTCTGAAATAGATCCACGAATGCGGATTCCTGGCGTGACAGGCGCCCGAGTGTGGTTGGTGCGATCCCTCTATGGCGCACTCTTCCTCGTTGGGCTCGCTCTTTTCTGCCAACCATCACGTGCGCAGCCGCCCGAGACAGACTTGGCAAAACTAGTTAGCTGGACATTGAAGAATGGTTACGGACACCATCGACTGGTGGTCCCTTTTTACATTGCGTATGGGGGTAAGTATACGAAAGTGACTATAGCATTATCGGATTCGCGCGATACTGACGAGGTCGTGTATCGCGATAACTGCGTAGCAAGTCCAACTGAGGCCATTGTTGATTGCGACTTGAAACTTATAGACGACCTAATTCATGCATTTTACATCGATTTGGTTGATCTCGATGGCCTACATGGAGAAAAGCGGACAACAGCGCTGCAAGCTTATAGGTCCGATCTCTTGTTGTGGGTCTTGGCCCATGAAATCGGTCACGTTGTTCTCCGACACGGGATAAGTGACTTTCAGTATACTGATGACGGGACGACACTTGTCGACGAGGTGCAGCAAAAAAAAGAATTAGAAGCGGATGCGTATGCAATTACAGTTATCGGGAAACTCGGCAGTGCTCCATGGGCGCCCTACCTGACGTTAGAGAATGTAATCAACATATTGGTTCAGAAATCGGTATGTCCTGAAACTTTTCCGAAGGTATGTAGCCGAATGCCCGCAGGCGTAGGTCTCATATATGACTATACCGGGAAATCAAAGCCAATTGAGATACCAATTGGCACATCGCATCCAGCATTTTTGGCACGGTTTTTGAGGATTCTCTATTTGGCTGGCGAAGGTACGCATGAACACTCCATAAATTACGAGGCTACTGAAATTATAGGCCAATTAAGAATCCGCAATTCATCCGGGAAACTGATAACCATGCGGCAGGCGTTAGAAGGATTCTACAGCTTTCCGCGGAATGACCCTGGGAGCCATCGGTTGCCTCCTCCTTAAGGGCGGTTACGAATCAAAGAATCTCTTCTATTATCCTGGACAACTGCGAGGTCGGTGATCTTGTGCCGTTGATGATTTGCAAAAGTGTGGAATGATCCAAATTCAATAACTTTGACAGATTACGCAAGCCGACACGATCTCGCTCAGCTCTAAGCTTTTCGACTATTTCGTCTAGGTCACGGTGGATTCTCTCGTTGTCTTCGGCCAGCCTTTGTAAACTGACGTTGCCCCCGCTATTTAATCCGGGTTGAACTGGAGTCTGGCCCTTGAGGGAGGACCAGACTGTGAAGCGTTCGCGATTTACCGAAGAGCAGATCATTAAGGTGCTGAAGGAGCACGAGCTGGGTGCCAAGACGGCGGACCTCTGCCGCAAGCACGGCATCAGTGAGGCGACCTTCTACAACTGGAAGAGCAAGTTCGGCGGCATGGATGTCTCCGAAGCCAGGCGGCTGAAGGCGCTGGAAGACGAGAACCGTAAGCTGAAGAAGCTTTTAGCGGAATCCATGCTCGACAACGCGGCCTTGAAGGATCTGCTGACAAAAAAATGGTGACGCCCGCTGTGAAGCGAGAGGCTGTCGCCCATCTCAAGGCGGCCCATGAGATGAGCGAGCGGCGGGCGTGCCAGGTGATCGGCTGCCAGCGGATGACTGTCCGCTACCGCTCGCGCCAGCCCGACGATCCCAGGCTGCGCGAGCGGCTTGTGGCGCTCGCGCGGGAACGCCGCCGCTTCGGTTATCGCCCTCTGCTCATCTTCCTGCGCCGGGAGGGCTTTGTCGTGAACCACAAACGGTTGTTCCGCATCTACCGCGAGGAAGGGCTCAAGGTACGCAAACGGGGCGGTCGCAAAAGGGCTTTGGGAACAAGGACACCCATGCCGGTTCCGACGCTGCCACACGATCTGTGGGTGCTGGACTTCGTGTCAGACCAGCTCGATTCTGGCCGCCGCTTTCGCATCCTGGCGATCTACGACGTCTGCACCCGGCAATGCCTGGCCGCGATCGCCGATTTCTCGCTCTCGGGCAAGAGGGTGGCGCGCGAGCTTGGTCTTCTCATCACCCGTCACGGCAAGCCCAAGACGGTCGGCAGCGACAACGGCACGGAGCTGACCAGCAACGCGATCCTGACCTGGACGGCGGAGACGACTGTCGATTGGCACTATATCGATCCCGGCAAGCCGATCCAGAACGCCTTCATCGAGAGCTTCAATGGCCGGCTGCGCGACGAGTTCTTGAACGAGACCCTGTTCACCTCGCTCGCCCAGGCGCGGGCTGCGCTCGAAGAATGGCGGCGCGACTACAACACCGTGCGGCCTCATTCTCGCATCGGCTGGCTGACGCCAGCCGTTTACGCCGCCAAATTCAACGCAACAGACCAAGGCGCTGCGCTCCGCAACGGCTCCGCGCCTTGGCCCGTTGCTCCGACTGTGATGTTCGAAAACTGTCAGACTCCAGTAACACCTGGATAAAATCTCGGGGCAACGTCAAATCTCGGGGCAACGTCAGCTGACCGTGCATGAATGCACTATGCGTCCACTGTAAATAAGTTAGGAGACAACACTTCAAAATGTCCTAATGGATTCTCGCCGCCAACTTATCTAACTGATCCGAAATTCTCGATGATACGCTGAAGAATTCCAATATAGGCCCTCATTGCTCTACCCAACGAACGCCGCAGAAAGCTCATTGAGCCAAACACTCCAATAATGGCTGCTACAACAGAAAATGCGACACTGTCCGGGATAAATCCCCTATTAGGAAAATTGCCGAAATACTCATAGAATATTGCGAAAAGTATTCCCAGGCAGCTCGTAGCAACGATCATCCCTCCGACAATTAAGTCAGGATCATCAACGCTGGTTACCTTGAAATCACTAAACCGCCATAACCCTGTCGGGGGTTTGATGTGCTGATCAGAAAATAACTTCGCTACAGCCCCGTGAGCATGTCGATAAAAATTTGTTGATTTGTCGGGGATGGTCCCAATATTGAAATCGCGCAAAGCGCGCAAATCGAATGGAATTGCACCGAGATAAGCTGCGCGAAATGACGTTGTTCCTTGACGAATTATAACACTCGGATCATCAAACACACGGTTCACGATGAACCCACGGATTTTATGTGCGAGGTCTTTATCCGAAAGGACGTCAACCAGATACTGTGTTGTTTGAAAGGACGCAGGATCTGTTTCAGCGACCAGAACAATATCATCCGCTTCGCGACAGACTGCTAACGAGTCTTCATCGACCCCGCCACGGCAATCAAGTAACAAATATCCCTCGGAGAAAGTCCGCAGCCGCTGCAAACACTCACCAATTGTTGTCCGGAACTTATCTTCTTTGCCAAACCGCAATAACTTCTTGTGGTCGCCGATGCTGATGAAGCGAGCGTGCTTAAACGAAACAAGCTCCCTTATGTACCTATCTGATGGACTACCATCTGTGTTTGTTAGCGTACCAGACAACACCATTTCGCTGATGCCAGAACCGATGCCTTGGACGTAATTGACACTCAAATAGTAACTAAGCCCTCCAGTGCCGATGTCGGTATCAACAACCGTCGTCTTAAAGCCAAGGTCGTCGAGGATGCGCGCCATTGTGGCGACCAACATAGTCTTCCCGCTCCCGCCTTTTCCGCTAACAACTGCTACAGTTTTGGTCGGCTGTGGCAGAGTTGTTGGCTCCTGCATGTCGTTATCTCCTGCTACGGACGTGGTCATTGCCTGTGACCTTGGCTTAGCCTGTTAATGATCTCGTCATGCTTCTTGTTTTCGTCCGCCATGCGGCGCACGAACGAAAAGAGAAGAAATACAAAAAACGTCAAAGCCAATGTGAAAAGAGAGCTTGCAATTACAATTGATGTTGGGAGACCAATTTCGGACGTTGACAGAAATGAGTACGGCGTGTGTTTGAGATGGATAAAGAGCAAAGACGCACAACCTAGCGCTCCAATACCGTACGCGATGGAGCCAGTTTTTTCCGTTCTAGGTACGGTTCCTTGCAGATACTTCCCACCGTAACTGATCGCTGCCGAGGGTAATGCTACCCAACAAAGGGCTATTAGGAATAAACGCAATAGGCCATCGAGCCAATTATTCGGAAGCCTGGCCGCTGCCGATGTCGTGCTCCAATCGCATGTGCTCCAAAAATGAATCAAACACCTTGGAGGAGGTAACACATGATAATCTTGGAGCAGGTCGGAGAGAAAAAGCGCAACCGCGCAGGCAATAGCCAAAAGAACGACAGCCCAACTTACGACTGCACGCAGTGTCCTATCACTGATAATGTGTCTAAAGACTAGCAGCAATAAGCCAAATAATACCACATACAGCCCAGCTAATGCGCCCGAACGAATATCAAGACCCCAAGCAACAATAACCAATTGAGCAGCAGCAAATACTCCTAGTCCAGCGAACACAATTTTTGCGCCTGCCCGGTCAATCCGCAAAAATGTGGCCAAAGCCTGCGTCGGCGTCATGTTCCCTCACCCCAGGCGCGGCAATCTAGCTGGATTCGTAAGCATTCCGAAATAGTATTGGTTAAGGCCTCGCCCGATAAAGTGAAATACCATTTCGGTTATGTCTTCTCCGCCGAGAGGGGATACTGCTTCGATGGAAAGGCATGCTTGCCGTGAACACCATAGTCTGTAAACGGACCTTCATAACCGATTAGATAGAATGTGAGTTGCCGTAGCAGCGTTTCAACACGATGGATATGATCCAAGAGCTTTTGGTAATCGACTGGTGAAGGCTTCTGTAGGTCCTTGAGCTTTGGGTGGACATGGCGATTGCGGAGATATTCCCACGCATCGACGTAGCTCTGTTCAACGTGTCCAGTTTCAGCGAGCGCATAGAGCGTGTCCCGCGGGCGCTTATTGCTCATCGCGTTGATTTGCCCCTTGGCTCGTTCTGCGATATCCGCGAGGCTCTTCTGTTCCTCTATCCTTGTGCTGAGTCAGCACCATGCGCTTGCAATCAATGTCGAGGGCGACACGGCGGAAGGCATCTATGGTTTCATCAACGTCAAGCATCTTAAGTTCGTCGCCGCGCTAACGCGCGAGCTCCTCCAGCATCTTACGGCCGAATTCATCGACCGTGTTGAAGTCCGCGAGCAATTGCGGGTGAAACGCTATCGAGTGGGCATTCTCGGTGCGCGAGTGAGTCATCCATGGACGGAAACGGCCCAGCTTCTTTTGCTCCTCTTGAAGCCGGTCGTATTCGGCGAATTTGCGTGCGCGCATCGCGTCGCCTGACGCACGCTCAAGCCGGTTGTATTCGTCCAATACGTCCGGTGTCACGATGAACGGCGGGATATATAGCGGAATGCGGTGCGCAAGCGCATCGCGAAAATCCTTCATCCCTTTGAACCAAGCGTCGCGGCTGTCGATATAGTCGTTGAATTCCTTGGAGAACTTGGCGCGGACGGTTCTGCGTCCGAGACTCACGTCTTGCGGATCGAGCGCCGTTCCGTCCGACTTTGTCACGGCCTTCTCATAGACGAAAATCCAAGCGAGGTTGTCTAGGCAACCGAAGGCATTGAAAACGAAAGACTGAATCGCAATGGTCGCGTCAACGACAGTGTCCCGCTCGGGTATCGAATCAAGCTCGGGCGGCAGGTGATCGAAAACCAGATTGACGGCGCGAATGAGTGTGCCGAGGCGGCGCGAGAATCCGTGCAGCGCATGTTCTTCCGCGTGGGCGTCCTTGTAGCCCCGTGTGAGATAGCGTTCGCAAAGATCGGCAAACGTGCTGTTCGCAGTCTCCCTGCCTTTATGGAGGTCCGCAATTTGCGTATCCGAAAATAGTGAGGCCATGTTTATTTTACCTCGGCCTTGCCGTGCAGCGCCGCCCGAATCACCTTGCGATGAAAGTAGAGGTCGCAGAAGGTTTTCATTATTGCGGCGTCGTCGAGTTTCACAACTACCCCCTCGAACGAATCTTTCTCGAACGCGGTGCAGAGCGCTTTGAATCGCTCGCCGTCATCCATGGCGGGATATGCATCCTTTATGAACCGCAAGAAAGCGTCGCAAAAGTCGCCGTCCGGCGCGCAGTCGCCATGCGCCTCCATCAATGCCTTAAGGCATTGGTGGAAATTTCCATATGCCTGTGCCTCGCATTGCCAGTGCACATCGTTGAGCGACAAGAACGTGACGCCGCCGATGTAGAAATTGAACGGCTTATGGCGTTCGTCCCGACCGGGCGGAGGCAGAGACGACATGCTAACGGCAACGCGATGAAGGTCCGCTTCCGTCAGAACGCGGTTCTTGCCCCAATCGACAACTAAAGGCGGATTGCGCGCGACCTGAATTTGGCTGTTCGTTTCGAGATCGTGCAGCGACTTGTAGTAGCTCGACACAAATTCGGGCAAGCGCCACCACCAGAAGCCCAGCGTACCGATGTTGAGGGCCATAACGAACGCGCGCGCGAGCCCCCAGCCGAAGAACCACAAAGCCTCCAGCGGAACGTTGTCGCCAATGATGAAGTCTATATCGAGCTGGTTCTTCTCGCCCGAAACGGGATGGAGCTTGATCCACTCGCTACCCTCATTCCACTTCCGCAAAAAACTGGGCCGTATCGAGTGGGACGCGCTGTGGATTCGGATGCGCAGCCGCCATTTGTCCTTCGTCTTTTCGGACGGCAGATTTTGGCTGCGTTCCAATTCCTTTTGCAGCATGGCGCGCCCTTCCGCCTCGGCCTGCGCGAACTGCTCTTTAAGCCACTTGCCCCAGGTTACAGCGTTGCCGAGTTCGGCGAGCTTTTTCATTGAGCCGCCAGACATGATTTGACGCCGGAGGTCGGGGTTGTCCGTAACCGACAGGAACCACGCCTGCAATTCGATTTCTTTTTGCGGGATGTTCTCGCGCCGCTTCTCGGCTTCGACAAGCCCGAGCCGCACTTCCGCCACTTCGACTAGAGATTGGCACCGCTCTTTCCTTATTGCTTCGCGCGGAATGTGCAATCCATCTTCATCGACGGCGACGTATAACCCGGCCAAGCGGTCAAGATGGATTTCGCGCGCCAGAGCTTGAGCATCCTCTAGCCGTTTTCCCGTGACCTGACCATTGAGAAACATGCCATCGAAAATGCACCACCAGAGCTTTTTGATATGGTCCTGTTCATGTTTCTGAGGCCATGCCGGAGGCACCACGGCCTTTGATGAAAGGTCTTGAACCGCAAGCAGTGCGCGACGACCGATTTCCTCCAGACAGAGCGTCGCGAGATGGAAGGCGATGTTGGGCTGACCTGATGCTTGGACTGCCTTGGCGGCGGTCAGGAGGTCGCGGGCGTGATCGGTGCACGCCTTCATTGCCGCTATTACGTCATCGTCCTTCTTCGTGTTTTCTTCTGACATTGCCGTTTCCAAATCCATGCTCGCAGGAGCCCCGAAGGGACGGCGCAAAAATGCGTGAAGGGTTGCCTTCAACGAGCATAAAGCAGATGGGATTCTTGAATGCATCGGCCACCTAATGAGGTGGATGCAGTGACCTACTTACGCCGCGAGGCTCCACTTGCGCCATGGGAGCCGTGAAATATGGACTTGGCCTAAGAAGCGTACCAAGTCCTGTCTCCCGCGCGTGCGATGACTATGCGCACCCATCAAAACAGCCGGGCATCGGAAGCGGACGAACATCGCGCCGATCATTCGTTCGGCCTCGCTGATGTTGTCAATGACGCTATCGCGCACGGCGACCACGACGAACGTGACGCCCTGTTCCTTGATTAGCGCGGCTTCCAAAGTGGCCATTGCCATTCCAGCGACTCAGCACCGATGTCCTGATAATAGCTGATTCGTTCTCATTTGCTCATACCGAACCGCGATGATCGGTAGGCGGCTTCGACTTCGGGACTTTTTCAGCTGTCTGCGTTGACCAAGTTTCACTTTGGGGCGTTTCGTTCTTTTTTGCGGTCTCAAACTGCGGCTAACTCATTGAAATGTTGGTCAAAGCCGCCAGTCCAGAGAGCCAACGAGGAGAATCAAGCAAATAGTTTACTGCAAACGGCACCGCTGACTGCAAGCGATGGTTGGGTGTGCTGGTGGCGGAAATTGTCAACTTTTCCGGCCATCGTTATATCCCCCCGCGAATGCGGGCCACCCAGGTGACGGATCACATTTGCAATGGCTGCGCTAGCACAATCTCGAAGTGTAGCTCTTTGTCCGCCCGTTCTCGGATGAAATGGATCGCATGCGCATAACGGTCAGGTACTGGTTGATAAGTATCGCTAGTGTAATCCCAACTGTCATCCAGGGACGGCTGCGTAGTGTGTCCACGAAGAAATGCCGCGTCAAACCCAAGAAGCAATACACCGGATGATTTGGCCGCACCAATTGTGCGGATCGCATCTTCGGGTGAAAGCCAATGTATCCCGTGTCTCATAGAGATGGCCTTTCGTCACCTGGGTGGCCCGCATTCGCGGGCCATGACAATTTGGGTTGGATGATCTCGAACTCGCGGGCCACGACAATGTGGGTTACCCCCTCTGCACAAACTGGTCGATCACCTTCTTCTCGCCGGCTTTGTCGAAATCGACCGTCAGCTTGTTGCCTTCCACCGCCGTGATCCGCCCGTAACCGAATTTCTGATGAAAGACGCGTTCGCCCTTGGCGTAATGCGTCGCGTCGGGATCGGAGGTCTGCACAGTAAACGCTTGCGCTTCGATCAGCGGCGGTCGGGCCCGGCTATAGCCTTGCGCCTTGTTCGCTTGAGCACGCCGCCAGCCGGGGCTGTCGTAGGTCGAGGCGAAATCCTTCGCCGCCATATTGTCGCGGAATCCGGCATTGCCGCCGTAAAATCCTTCATCGACCGCCGTCTCGACATGTTCTTCCGGCAATTCCGAAATGAATCGCGAGGGCAGCGCGCTTTGCCACGATCCATGCACCCGCCGGTTCGCCGCGAACGATACGAAAATCCGCTGCTTGGCGCGCGTCAGCCCGACATAAGCCAGCCGGCGTTCCTCTTCCAAACCGGCGAGCCCGTTCTCGTCCATCGTGCGCTGCGAGGGAAACAGCCCTTCTTCCCAGCCCGGCAGGAACACGGTGTCGAACTCCAGTCCCTTTGCCGCATGCAGCGTCATCAGATTCAGCCGGTCGCCGGTTTCGTTCTGTTCGATCTCCATCACCAGCGAAACATGTTCGAGGAACGCCGCCAGCGACTCGAATTGCTCCATCGAACGCACGAGTTCTTTCAGATTGTCGAGCCGCCCCGGCGCTTCCGCCGATTTGTCGGCCTTCAACATGTCGGTGTAGCCGCTTTCGTCCAGGATCATCTCGGCGAGTTCGGTATGTGGCAAATGCCGCGCCACATCGCTCCAGCGCGCGAAATTCCCCGAAAGCTCGCTAAGCGCCTTCTTGGCCTTGGGTGGCAGCTCGTCGGTCTCCACAATCTCGCGCGACGCCGCCAACAGCGGCAGCTGCCGCACGCGGGCGAAGTGATGCAGCGATTGTACGGACGCATCGCCGATGCCGCGTTTGGGTTTGTTGATGATGCGTTCGAACGCCAGATCGTCGTCGCCCTGTGCCACCAGCCTGAGATACGCCATGGCATCGCGGATTTCTGCCCGTTCATAGAATCGCGGCCCGCCGATCACCCGATAGGGCAGGCCGAGTGCGATGAAACGGTCTTCGAATTCGCGCATCTGGAAGGAGGCGCGCACCAAAATCGCCATATGGGCGAACAAATGCCCTTCGCGGTGCAGCGCTTCGGCGTCGGACGCCACATGACGCGCTTCTTCTTCCGCGTCCCACACGCCATGCACTTTGATTTTTTCGCCGTGATCGCCTTCGGTCCACAGCGTCTTGCCCAAGCGGCCTTTGTTCGCGGCGATCAGGCCCGATGCCGCACCCAGTATCGCGGGCGTCGAGCGGTAATTGCGCTCCAGCCTGATCACCTTGGCGCCGGGGAAATCGCGCTCGAAGCGCAAGATGTTTTCCACTTCCGCGCCGCGCCAGCCATAGATCGATTGATCGTCATCGCCCACCACGCAGACATTGCCGCCGCCCCCGGCCAAAAGCTTTAGCCAGAGATACTGCACCACATTGGTGTCCTGATATTCGTCGACCAGGATATAGCGAAAGCGCTCGCGGTAATCGGCCAGGATGTCGGGATGGCCGCGCAAGACGGTCAGCGTGTCGAGCAACAGATCGCCGAAATCGGCCGCGTTTAGCGCCTTCAGCCGCGCCTGATAATCGGCGTAAAGCTTGCGACCCTTGCCGAACGCGTAACTCTGCGCTTCGCCATCCGGAACGTCCTCAGGCCGCAGCCCGCGATTCTTCCAGCCATCGATCTGCGACGCCAAGGCGCGCGCCGGCCAACGCTTCTCGTCGATGTTTTCCGCTTCGATCAATTGCTTCATCAGACGCAGCTGATCGTCGGCGTCGAGAATCGTGAAATTGGATTTCAGCCCCGCCAGTTCCGCATGGCGGCGCAGCATGCGCGCCCCGATGGAGTGAAAGGTGCCCAGCCATTGCATCCCTTCCACCACGCCGCCGATCAGCGCGCCGATGCGCTCTTTCATCTCGCGCGCCGCTTTGTTGGTGAAGGTGACGGCCAGAATCTGACCCGGCCAGGCCCGCCGCGTCGCCAAGATATGCGCCAGCCGCGTCGTCAACACCCGCGTTTTGCCGGTGCCGGCGCCCGCCAGCACCAGCACTGCGCCTTCGGTGGCTTCCACTGCTTCGCGCTGCTCTTTGTTCAAACCGGACAAATAAACCGGTTCGCGCAGAGGCGCGGGCGCCTTGCCGGGATCCTCGCCGAACGCTTCATCCAGCGGATCGTGATAGGAATTCGTTGCCATGAGTCCTGAGTTTAGCAGCCGGGGCCGCGCCGTGTCGCGCACTACTTGGGGAGGCGGAAATTCTTTGCGTGGCGATACCCGAAGAGCCGAAATTGCAGCAGAGCTTAGGCTCGAATAGGTCAATTTCCGCCAACATGTCCCGCGCTGGTTGCCGCGGTTGCTGCCGTGGAACCCTCATGCTTCGACAGGCTCAGCGTGAGGAAATCCCCCACCCTGAGCTTGTCGAAGGGTGAGTGAGGCGATGTCTATGTCTCTTCGTCCAGCTTATGCGCCTCGACATCGCGTTTGGTTTTTGCAATCCGCGCCTTCGCCAATTTGTGTTTGCTTTTCGAGACACCATGCTCGGCGCGATTGGCCTCGGCGACGACCTCTTTGGCGTGTCGCGTTTTGGCTTTGCGGGCGCGGCGCAGATTGATGATCTCGGCCATCAGCCGGCATCCTTCGCTTGGGCGCGCTGACAAGCGGGCCGCGCCGTTACCCGTTCGACATAAGCCTTGAAACGCTCCGGTCCCGGCAAGATCGGGCTGTTCATGAACAGCGCGAACGAACTGCCGAACAGAACATCCGCCGCCGAGAAGGTTTCGCCCAAAATATACGGTCCCTTGGACAAGGCGTCCGCGATGAAGTCGCAGGCTTCTTCCGCTTTGACCCAGCCCGCGGTGCCGCGCGGCACGTCCACGTTCAGGAATTTCGAGACGATGGAGGGCTCCAGCACATCGCCGTAATAGGCAAGCCAAGAGAGATACGCGCCGCGCTTGGCATCGCCGATTTTGGGGCCGATGCCGTTCTTGGGAAAGGCGTCGGTCAGATAGAGCGCGATCGCGGGCGATTCGAACACCACCACCCCGTCGTGATCGATGGCGGGCACCTTGCCATGCGGGTGGGGATTGGCGGGGTCGAGCGATCCGGTTCCGTCGCGGCGGCGGATATCGACCACGTTAACCTCATAGGGCACGCCCAATTCTTCCAGCAGCCAAAGAAAGCGCGAAGAGCGCGTGCGGGGGCAATGATACAGCGTCAGCATGGAACCTCCAGATTTTCGCAAAAGCTAATTCCGCCGCGCAACCGCTGCAAGGGCTGCAAGGCGCAGCGCGCTGGCCAAGGGGCGGTTTCCGCGCTTGCGGTCGATTTCCGCCACGTATGCTGCGAGGCTTTGGCCGGATTTTTCCGCCTCACTGTCGATCACAGACCAGAACTCCGTCTCCAGCGCTACCGAGGTGCGATGGCGGGACAAGGAGAAGGAGCGCTTTTTCAGAGCCATCGCTCGATCTACGCCCGGAGCGGGCGGAAATCCATTGCTTTGAGTTCTGCTGCTAGCGTCTTGGCGCAACGTTTCGGGCGCAGGATAAGCCTCGGCCGCTTGAGCTTCTTCACGGCACCCGCGGCCGTGACGACGTTGCGTCCTTCGCACCCTTCGGCATCGAGCAGCCGCACTTGGGACCAGGTCCTTTTCATCAATCGTGCCATGCGGTCCGGACCATGGTCGTCGTCGCCGGCCGCCATGAGATTGACCAGCACGATACCATTGCGTGCCCGCAATCGGGATTTCATCAGATTGAAGAACGCGCGTTTCTTGAAATGCCTCGGAATTTCATTGTCGCTATAGGCGTCCAGCACAATAGCATCGTATTTGCGGGTATCCCGCCGCAGGAATTCCGCTCCATCCGCGATATGACATTCGATATCGTCGGGCATATGGAAATAGGCGCGAGCGATCTCGAAATTGCGCCCGTCGATATCCGCAATCGTCACCTTCACGCCGGCCCGCCGCAACATGGTCGCCAGCGTGCCGCCGCCGCAGCCGATCATCAGAACATGCCGGCTTTTGGCTTGCCGCAGGAAGCCGTACATCGCGTGGATATAGTCGGCCGTGCTAATGCCGTGCCGGTCGGCGACGCTATGATTGTCGCTCTTTTCCCAAAAGGAAATGCCGCCGGTGGCGTTGTTCAGCTCAACGACGAAACCATCGCTCTGTCCACGCGCATTTCTCTTGCTCGCTTGATGCTTTGTCGTCGGCATCCCAGACCATAGGAGAAGAATCGCCTTCGCGATCTTACGCCTGGAGGGACCGTCTCAACCACTGGATGGGCCGTCCGTCGATGGCAGCAAGTCCAAGGGTGATGACCAGCATACCGGCGACGGCCGGCATTTCGAGACTTTCGCCGAGAAATATCACCCCCAGCATCACGGCGCTGATCGGCGAAAGGAAGGTCACAAGCGCGCTGTTCGTCGCACCCGATTTCGCCAGGATGTGAAAGTAGATCAAGAAGGCCAGTGCGGTGCCTAAGATGGAGAGACCCAACCACGCGCCCCAGGCCTGCAAACTGGGCATTGCCAAGCCCCAAGGCTGATCGACAATGGCTGCCAAAGGAATGAGAAGAACCGTGCTGGCGGTCAGCTGGCCGGTCGCAACTTTGAGCGGCGCGATGGCTTTGAAGCGGCGCGCAAAGACCGACGCGAAGGCATAGGAAATCGCGGCCGCGACGCAGCAGAATTCGCCCAGCGGGTCGCCGCCATGGCCCAACACGCCGGGACCCGTCAAAATCGCCACGCCTGTGATGCCGAAAGCGACGCCGGCGGTTTTGTTCCAGCTCAGCTTTTCATTATGGGTGAGATAATGCGCCACGATGATGGTGAAGAACGGCGTCGTCGCATTGATGATCGAGGCAAGACCGCTCGATATCCGCGACTCCCCATACACGATCAGCGAAAATGGGATGACATTGTTGAGCGCCCCCGAAATGAAGAACTCGCCCCACAAAGTGAGATTCGTGGGCATGCGCTCGCCGCGCGCCAGGATGTACAGATGCAGGATCAACGCGGCCAATGCGACGCGCCCGAGCACGATGGTGAAAGGCGGCAGCTCCGCCACCAGCACTTTAAAAAAGAAAAACGAAGCGCCCCAGATGATCGAGAGGAACACCAGCAAAAACCATTCAAGGCGTCCCATCGCTTGTGGATGATCGGAAGTCATGTCGTCCCCTTACCACGCCATGTTTACATCGTTTCGTTTCGGACAATATCAATTCCGCGCAAAGCGACGCTGCTATGCAGAAACTCGATATCCTGCTGCCAAAAATGAGAAAGTCTTGGCGGTCGTCCATTCAACACCGATCTAAAGGGGCAATACGCACCCCTGCATCCCGTTTCTTGCGCAGATTGGAGTGGCCGGCACCTCAAGAGGACGCCGACAATTAGATGGGATGGATCATCAGTTGTGCCGCACCAGCGCATTTAGGCACTGAAATGCATAAACATTCATAAAAACAGACGCGGTTGAAAATCCCTCCCTCAAGGTGGATTGTTGCTACGTTCCCAGGGGGAGGCGCTTTTTGAATATGACGAATCTATCGGATGCCAACCTGGATATGGAGATTTTGGCCGAGGTGGAGGCAGTCAAGGGCCAACTTGCGGCCATAATGAAGTCCCCCGCGCCCAACGACCCAATTCAAGATTTCACGTTTCCTAGTCCGCCATTGATTGCTCAGTGGCAAGACCGGCTAGAGAAGGTGACGCGCGACACGTTGGTGGAAGAGGTCGCGATGCTCGTTTCTGAAATTCACCTGCCGGTGCTCGATCGTGATGATGCACGCTATGATCATTTAAAGATCTACCATCAGCTGTCGGCATTGCAGGAAGCCTTGCGGTCGATCGCTTCGATTGCGATGACACTGGGATACCCGAGCGCAGCCAATGTTGTGGCCAAAACTGCTGATATCGAACCCGAATTAAGCAAAATTCTGCAGCTACTAAACGGCCTTCGGCAACAGACGGAAAAGATTGAACGCCAGACCGCAGCGAAGATAAGTGATGGAATTGCAGTTGCTATTGGGCCGGTAAGCGTGACACTTGGCTCCATCAAACAATCTGCAGCTCTCGCGCTCAAAAAAATTCGCCTCGACAGTTACGAGACTAATGTGGGCGCCCTTGTCAGTGATCTGCAGCGCATCGCTAGTGCTTCCAACAGGCTCGTGGAGCATTTGCAGACCCTCGCTCGACATATCCCTCAATGGATGCGAGCAGCGCTCAAAGGTGTTGTGCAAACTGGTCGCGAGATTGCAGAGCGAGGCATTGAGTTGATGCGGACGGTGCGACGTAATAAGCAAAAATCTCGCGATGAACGACACGAATATGGTGAGATTCGCGAAGACAACCGCGAACTTGATCAGCAAACTCTGTCGGATAGAGAGGCAAAAAAGGCAGGAGCGGCCCTACGTACCGCGCGCGAAAAGCAAAAAATCAGCGTCAGGGAAGCCGCGCAACATCTTAAGATTCGTAGTGAACATGTGCATGCTATCGAGGAAGGGCGATTCCAGGTCTTGCCAGGACGCACCTATGCGATTGGCTGGGTACGTGCCTATGCGTGGTATCTAGGCATTGCCGCCGAAGAGCTTTTGAATTCCGTCAGGCGAGCTACTTTATGAAATAAACACGAATAAGGACGTGTTACTTCGGTCCGATCATATCTTCCGGCCGGACCAGAAGATCGAATTCTTCCGCCGTCACCAACCCGGACTTGAGAGCTTCTTCTTTCAGCGTCGTGCCGTTCTTATGCGCCGTCTTGGCGATCTTCGCCGCCGCATCGTAACCGATCTTGGGCGCCAGCGCCGTCACCAGCATCAGCGAACGTTCCAGCCCGGCTTTGATATTGTCGAGCCGCGGTTCGATCCCGAGCACGCAATTGTCGGTGAAGCTCACCGACGCATCCGCCATCAGCCGCACGCTTTGCAGGAAATTATAGGCCATCACCGGATTGTAGACGTTGAGTTCGAAATGGCCCTGGCTATCGGCAAAGGTCAGCGCCGAATTGTTGCCGAAGATCTGCACGCAAACCTGGGTCAAGGCTTCGCATTGGGTCGGATTGACCTTGCCCGGCATGATGGAAGAGCCCGGCTCGTTTTCCGGCAACGCCAATTCGCCCAGACCGGAACGCGGCCCCGATCCCAGCAAGCGGATGTCATTCGCGATCTTGAACAGCGCCGCGGCCACCGTGTTGATCGCGCCATGGCTGAACACCATCGCATCATGGGCGGCGAGCGCTTCAAATTTGTTCGGCGCGGAGGTAAACGGCAATCCGGTGATCGCCGCAATTTTGTCGGCCACCGCTTCGGCAAATCCCATCGGCGCATTCAATCCGGTGCCGACCGCCGTGCCGCCTTGCGCCAGTTGCATCAGTTTCGGCAGCGTCTGCTCGACGCGTTCGATGCCGTTTTGCACCTGTTGGGTATAGCCGGAGAATTCCTGGCCGAGCGTCAGAGGCGTCGCATCCTGCGTATGGGTGCGCCCGATCTTGACGATGTTCTTCCACGCCTGCGTCTTGTCGTTCAGCGCATTGCGCAATTTCTGCAGCGCCGGAATCAGCCGGTGCACGATTTCCTCCGCGCAGGCGATATGCATCGCCGTCGGATAGGTGTCGTTCGACGACTGGCTCATATTGACATGATCGTTGGGATGGACCGGCTTCTTCGATCCCATCTCGCCGCCCAACATTTCGATGGCGCGGTTGGAGATCACCTCATTGGCATTCATGTTCGATTGCGTGCCGGAACCCGTCTGCCACACCGCCAGGGGAAAATGATCGTCGAGCTTACCTTCGATCACTTCCTGTGCCGCGGCGACAATAGCCTTGCCGATCTTCGGATCGAGCCGCCCCATATCCATATTCGTCTCGGCGGCGGCGCGTTTGACGATGCCGAGCGCACGCACGATGGAGGCGG
>CAWGHR010000059.1:0-42752 GCA_963822275.1 uncultured Alphaproteobacteria bacterium | reverse complement strand
AGACCGGTCAAGCCAAAAGCGCTTCGCTGCAAAGTGTCGGGTTCGGGGCGCGCTACGGCATCGGGCGCTATCTCGATCTGCGCTTCGATTACGGCTGGCAACTCACCAAACCGCCCGGCGCCACCCATACCGGCAATCTCGCCGACATCTCCGTGACGTTCGCTTATTAGGCCGAACGGCTGCAAATGGTTAGCGGGCTCGACCGGTCAGTGCAACACCTGTTGTAGTCTGTCGGCTGGCGTTTCAAAGCCCAAGGTCTTTTGTGGACGTAGATTGAGCCGCAGGCGATTGCGTTGAGGCATGTCTGGGAGACGTGTAAGAAATCCGCTCACAGCGGAAAATACTATCGCTAGAGGCCATTGGTGTTTTCGTTCGATCCTCGCTGCCAGGGACTGTATGGAAAGTATTGTCTGACACTTACCGCTTGCGACAGATTCGCATCCACGTCTTAACCAAGTGAATGATCTGAGGAAATGTGAGAACATCTCGGTTGGGCAAAACATGACGACAGACATGACACTTCATCCTCTCATTCAGACGCTTATCGATCGGAGCCCTGTGATCACCGACGGCGCATGGGGCACGCAGCTTCAAGCGCGCGGACTTGCTCCAGGCGAGGTGCCGGATCTCTGGAACCTGACTCATCCCGAAGAGGTTTGCGCAGTGGCGCGCGCCTATGTCGAAGCTGGTTCGCAAATCATCTTGACGAATACATTCGGGGCAAATCGTATCCGCCTGGCCGAAAGCGGTTGTGCGGATCGCCTGCTGGAGATTAATCGGGACGGCGTCGCTCTGTCGCGTGAAGCGGCCGGCAAACGCGCGCTCGTTTTCGCGTCGCTGGGGCCCAGCGGCAAGTTGATCATGAACGGCGATATTACCGAAGATGAATTGCGCGATGCCTTCGTCGAGCAAGCGCAGGCTTTGGCCGACGGCGGTGCAGACGGTTTGGTTGTGGAAACAATGCAGGATTTGGCGGAAGCCGAACTGGCCATCGCCGCGGCAAAGGCCACCGGTCTGCCCGTTGTCGCCAGCATGGTCTTCGATTCGGGCAAGGACAAAGATCGCACCATGATGGGGACGACGCCCGAACAGGCGGCAGCCGGACTTCGTGAAAGCCGGCGCCGATGTTGTGGGAGCCAATTGCGGCCAGGGCATCGCCGGGTTTGTGGCGATTTGTGCGCGGTTGAAGGCAGCGGCAGACGGTCATCCCGTCTGGATCAAGGCCAATGCCGGTCTGCCGCAGATGTCGGATGGAAAAGCGATTTATGCGACGACGGCGGCGGAATTTGCAGACGTCGTTCCCGCTGTGCTCGCCGCCGGCGCCAGCTTCATCGGCGGCTGTTGCGGCACGTCGCCGGATTTCATCCGGGCCCTTCATCGCTTGCTGCGCAATTCCTGATGGATCGGCTGCGGCTGCATGTCGTTGCCTGTCCCAGCCTCCGGCCGGAATTGGAAATGCTTGCCGCGGAAGCAAAAGCCGCAATCACGTTTCGCCATTTGGAAATGGGATTGCACGAACGCTCCGCCGGAGCTCTTCACGACGGCGTTACAATGCGCGATGACGACAGCGAAGCCGACTAGCGATGCCATCGCCATCGGATATGGCCTCTGCAATCGCGGGATCATCGGCTTGCAGTCGCGCAGGGTGCCATTGATCATTCCGCGGGCGCATGACTGTGTCGGAATGCTGCTGGGCGGCAGCCAGCGCTATCTTGCCCAATTGGAGGCGCAGCCCGGTACCTATTTTCAGAGCGCAGGCTGGCTGGAAAATTCGTCAGCCAACCGCGACATCCGCCAGCCGGATTTCACCTTCGGCCCCAATTCCAATGTGACGCGCGAGCGCCTTGTCGAGCGGTATGGCGAAGACAATGCCGATTACCTGCTGGGGCAATTCGACGATTTCACACGGCACTATGAGCGGCTCGCCTACATCGCCACACCAGTCCCTGCATCCGCTCATCGCGAGGAACTGGCCAAGAAAATCGCCACGGAGAGGCACTGGTCTTTTGAGCGATTGCGGGGCGATCTCGGCTGGTTGCGGCGCTTCCTGAACGCCGAATGGAACGAGCATGAATTTCTCACGGTGCAGCCGGGCGAGCGCGTCGTGCGAACGTCGGATGAATTTCTCATTGCTGCGGAGCCGGCATGACGACGCTTACGCTTTCGCCTGCCGGCAGGCGGCTGGAAGTTGCGGTCGGAACGCCCTTACAAGATGTGTTGTTTGAACAGGGCGTCGAGTTTCCCTGCGGCGGCCAAGGACGATGCAAAGGCTGCCGCGTCCGGCTCTTGCGAGGCCAGCTGGAAGCGAACGCCGAGGAAACCGAAGTCCTGACAGAAGCAGAACTTTCCGATGGTTGGCGCTTGGCGTGTCGGCATGCCCTCGACGGCGATCTGGAACTGGAACTCGCGCAATGGGAAATGCCCATCCTGGGCGACCATTCCGTTTTCAGGTTTGCTCCGCAGATTGGTCTCGGCATTGCGATCGATCTGGGGACCACTACGATTGCCGCGCAGCTTCTCGATTTGGGAACCGGCACCGTGCTGGCCGTCGAGACGGCGCTGAATGCGCAAGCGCGCCACGGCGACGACATTATAAGCCGTGTCGAATTCGCCCTGCGCGGCGGACAAATAGAACTGGTGCATCTGATCCGCAATCAACTCGGGCGGATGATCGAGCGTATGCTGGCTTCAGCAGGATCGGAACCGTCATTGGCTCGAATTGTCCTTGTCGGCAACACCGTCATGCACCACCTGTTTTGCGGCGTCGACGTCTCGCCGTTGGCAACGCATCCTTTTGAGCCCAAGCAATTCAGGAAGATTCCGATTTTCACCACGTCAATTGGGCTGGAATTTCGACGAAAAAGCGGTCGTGGAATTCTTGCCATGCGTCGGCGGCTTGGTCGGTGCCGATATCTTGGCGGGCATTGTTGCGACCGGTCTACACGAGCAGGCCGGCTGGGCGGCTCTCATGGATCTCGGTACCAACGGCGAAGTGGTCGTGGGCAACCGCGAGAGGATGCTTTGTACCTCGACGGCCGCAGGACCGGCGTTCGAAGGCGCTCGCATCGCGATGGGTATGCGTGCCGCCACTGGCGCCATCAGCGAGGTGCAAGTGATCGACCGTACTATTGCGTGCCGCACCATTGGGAACGGTGTGCCGCGCGGACTGTGCGGCAGCGGGCTGGTGGACGCTGTGGCAGCCGGATTGGATCTGGGTTGGATCGAACCCAATGGACGTATGACGGGCCTGTCGATGCCGTTGGCCGACCCCGTGGCGCTGATCCCTAAGGATATACGCGAACTACAACTGGCTAAAGGCGCCATTGCGGCCGGTGTGCGTATCCTCGCCGCGCGGCTGGGCATAACGCATGATGACATAGAACGATTCCATCTCGCCGGAGCGTTCGGCAACTACATCAATCGCGCCAGTGCACGGCGGATAGGCCTGTTAAGCTTGCCCGCCGACCGGATCATACCCGCCGGCAACACAGCCTTGCTTGGCGCCAAACGCGCATTGTTCGAAGACGCAGAGGATTGGGACAAGCTGGCGAGCCGCATCGAACATGTGGCGCTCAACGAAGAGCCGTCGTTCCAAGATATTTTCGCCGAGGAAATGCAGTTTCCAAATTAGAACTGGCGGGCTGCTGCAACCACGCCGGTCCCTATCGCCGGGCGGGCGCGTTTTACATGATCGGTCATGCGCGCGCGTCCCCGCCCACCGGATAAGCGAGCATCGGAAGGCCCGATGCCTCGCCGACCTGTCGCCATCTCAAGGCTCCCACTTTTTCGTCCTATTCTCTTCGATCGATTCCCCGGTTTTTGCAATTGACTGCCTAGGCAGATATTGCTATTACAGATGTTGTTTGAGCAGCAACATGGAACCGCCATGCGAAAACCCTATTATACGGTCGACAATTTCTTAGGCATCAAGTCCATCGGCTACCTCGTCCGGCGCGTGCATAATTCCATGATGCCGCGGGCGGAAGGTCTTTTCGCCGACGCCGAACTGACTTTTTCTCACTGGGTCATCCTGATCGGGCTACGCGACGGCGCCGTGGCCACCTGTGCCGATATCGCGCGCCACATGAACCACGATACCGGAGCGACTACACGCCTGATCGATCAGCTCGAAGAGCGCGGATTGCTGGCGCGGACACGCAGCAAACATGACCGGCGCGTCATTCATCTGACATTGACGCCGGAAGGCCGGACGATGACCAAAATATTATTGCCGCGCGTCGTCGATCTGTGGAACAGCGTTTTGAAGGATTTTTCACACGCCGAAATCGATATGCTGGTCGATCTTTTGTCTCGCCTCAATGCCCGCATGGAAGAAGAACCTATCGGCGAACCAACCGCGAGAAAGGTGAAGGTTGCGCTATGAAACGGCTGCTCGCGATTGCTGTCACGGGCACGATGCTGGGCGGTTGCATATCGTCGCCATCGACGATACCGCGCGCAACGCAGCTCAAGGCCGAGACACCGGGCCTCGGCCAAGCGGCGGCGCCGCAAATCGCCGACAATTGGTGGAAAGCATTTGGCGACCCGCAGCTCGATACGCTTGTCGACAAGGCACTGCAGGGCAGCCCCACCCTCGCTGCGGCCTTGGCACGGGTGCGACTTGCACAATCCCAATTGGCCTCAAGCCGCGCCGCAACCTATCCGCAAGCGACCCTGGACGCGCAGGAAACGCGCCTGCGCTTCAGTAAGAATTACGAGATTCCTCCGCCCTACGCCGGTACCACGCAATGGGTCGGCACCGCCGCTGCCAATTTGTCCTGG
This sequence comes from uncultured Alphaproteobacteria bacterium, assembly GCA_963822275.1. Taxonomy (GTDB): domain Bacteria; phylum Pseudomonadota; class Alphaproteobacteria; order Micropepsales; family Micropepsaceae; genus Rhizomicrobium. Next base: position 37,970 of record CAWGHR010000059.1, on the reverse strand, counting down.
TCGCTGGACCTATTCGGCAAGGAACAGGCACTGATAGACAAGCTGCGCGCATCGGCAGAGGCCGAAGCGTTGGACGCTACGGCCGCGCGTCTGATGCTCGCCGGCACCGTGACCGAGGCTTATATCCAGCTTTCGCGAGCCTATAGATTGGCGGATGTCGCCGAGGAAGCGGCCCGGCAGCGTGAATGCGTGTTCAAGTTGACGAAATTGCGAGTGGACAGTGGACTTGAAAGTCCCGCTGCTCAGAAACAGGCAGAAGCATTGCTCGCCGTGGCGCGCGAGGACCTCACCCGCGCAGTCGCCAATCGCGAAATTGCCGCTCACCAGATCGCGGCCCTAATCGGGCGCGGCGCTGACTCCTATGACATCGCGCGACCGAAACTGAACCCGGAGGCCATTGCCTTGCCGCAAACGTTGCCCGCCGATCTGCTCGCGCGTCGCGCGGACATCGCCGCGGCCAAGGCGCGCGTCGATGCGGAGGTGTCCGGCCGCGAGGCAGCGCACCAGGCATTCTATCCCGATATCGACCTTCTCGGAACGGCTGGCTGGGCGGCGCTTGGATTGAGCCCGATGTTTTCGGGTTCGGCCCTGCAATATGGCGCCGGCCCCGCCATCGATCTGCCGATCTTCGACGCCGGAAAACGCCGCGCCGATTACGCGGGTGCGACGGCGAGGCTCGACGAAGCAGTTGCCGATTACAACCAAACGATCGTCGTGGCCGTGAAGCAGACCGCCGACGCGCTGACCGAATTGCGGACGATTCAGGACCAGACGAATGACCAGCGCCAGGCGCTTGCCGCCGCCGAAGAAAGTTTCCGGATGGCGCAGGAGCGTTATCGCAGCGGATTGAGCCCGCAACTCAATGTTCTCAGCGCGGAAGACCTTGTTATCCAGGCGCGCCGCCAGTCGGCCGCGCTCGATGCCGACATCGCGGCCGCGCGCGTAAGCCTGCTGATGGCCATCGGCGGCGGATTCGACGCCGCACAAACGTACTCCTCGCGCCAAACTTCTGAAAACCAGGGACCGAACAATGAGTGACGCTGCCAATACCACCGCGAACGGCAACGGAGCGCGCAATCGCTGGCTCACCATTCTGGCGGCCGTCGTCGCTGTCTGCGCGCTGTTGTACGGGCTCTATTGGTTGTTCTATGCGCGGTATTTCCAAGACACTTCGGACGCATATGTGTCCGGCGACATCGTCGTGATCACCAGTCGCGAGCCTGGCACGGTATTGTCGCTCTATGCCGACAACACGCAGGCTGTGAAACGCGGTCAACCTCTGATCGAGCTCGACCCGATCAAGGCACGCGTGGCGGAGGATGCAGCAGTGGCTGATCTGGCACGCACGGTCCGTGCCGTACGTGCGGAATTCTCCAAAGTCGATGAGTTGCGCGCCGAACTGGCTTCAGCCCATGTCACTCTGGAGCGCGCGCAAAGCGATTATCATCGGCGGATGACCGCGGGCGATTCCGTCTCGCACGAGGAGCTCGCCCACGCGAACGACGCCGTAACATCCGCACGGAACGATGTCGACCAGACCCAAGGGAAACTGCAACAGGCCTTGGCATCAGTGCAGGGCACATCGGTGGCCGATAATCCAGACGTGCTGGCAGCCATGGCGCGGCTTCGTCAGGCGTCGATCGTGCTCGCCCATATGCGTCTTTACGCGCCGGTGGGCGGCGTTGTTGCGCAACGTAGCGTGCAACTTGGCCAGCAGATCGCACCCGGTACGCCGTTGATGGCAGTGGTGCCTTTGGATTCCGTCTGGATCGATGCAAATTTCAAGGAAGCCCAGCTCAGAAACATGCGCGTCGGCCAACCGGTGACCGTGAATGCCGACCTGTATGGTGGCAGCGTGACCTATCATGGGAAAATCATCGGACTTGGCGCCGGTACGGGCAGCGCCTTCGCGCTGCTTCCTCCGCAGAACGCGTCGGGAAATTGGATAAAAATCGTGCAGCGCCTGCCCGTACGCATCGCGCTCGATCCCAAGGACCTCAGCGAACATCCGTTGCGCGTGGGACTTTCGGTGGATGTCAGCGTGGATATCAGCGACACCTCAGGTTCGGTGATAGGATCGACAACGGCGGAACGCCAGATGCGCGGGGATACGGGCGACGATGGCAGCGCGGAAGCGGATCGGCTGATCGCGCGAATTCTCAAACAAAACGGCGCGTGAGCCCGCGATGAGCGCATCCGGCCAACCACGCCCGCTCGCAGGAATGACTCTCGCGGTGACGGCACTGGCGCTTGCATTGGGTACGTTCATGCAGGTGCTGGATACGACGATTGCCAATGTTTCGCTGCCGACGATCGCCGGCAATCTCGGCGCCAGCACAGATCAGAGCACCTGGGTCATCACCTCCTTTGCCGTATCGAACGGGATTTCCATACCGCTCACGGGATGGCTGATGGGACGCTATGGCGTGGTGCGCGTCTTTGTTCTCTCCGTGCTGCTGTTCACGGCGGCGTCGTTCCTCTGCGGCATTGCCTGGAATTTGTCGGTATTAATTGTCTTCCGGATTCTACAGGGCGCCGTTTCCGGTCCGATGATTCCGGGTTCGCAAGCCTTGCTGATCTCGATTTTCCCTCCCCAAAAGCGTGCGACGGCGCTCGGTGTTTGGTCGATGACCACGCTGGTTGCGCCGATCGTGGGGCCGATCCTGGGCGGCTATATATCCGACAATTATCACTGGAGCTGGATCTTCCTGATCAACGTACCGGTGGGCCTCTTCGCGGCGTTTCTATGCTGGGTTAATCTGTCCAAGCGCGAAACGCCCACGCGCAAATTGCCTATCGACCGCGTCGGCGTCGGCCTACTCATCATTTGGGTCGGCGCGCTCCAAATCATGCTCGATACCGGCAAGGACGCCGACTGGTTCGCCTCAACGCAGATCATCCTATTGACAATCGTTGCTGCGGTTGGTTTCGCGGCGTGGGTCATCTGGGAACTGACCGACCGCCATCCGATTGTCGATCTCTCGCTGTTCCGCAGCCGCAATTTTGCGGCCGGCACCGCGGCGCTTTGCCTTGGCTATGCGGTCTTCTTCGCCAACATCCTGCTGCTGCCGCTGTGGCTGCAAACCAATATTGGCTACACCGCGACATGGGCGGGGCTGGTGGCCGCACCGAGCGGACTTGTCGCCGTGGTTCTCACCCCGTTGACGGCGCGTCTGCTATCGCGCATCGACGCGCGCTGGGTGGCGACGATTTCTTTCGTGGCTTTCGCGGTCTCCTATTTTATGCGGTCCGGCTACACCGCCGATGCCGGATTCTGGGACTTCGTGATGCCGCTTCTAGTTCAGGGCATCGCGATGGGGACCTTCTTCGTCTCCATGCTGGCGATCGCGTTCGAGGGGCTCCCGCCGGAACAAATTCCCTCCGCATCCGGCATCTCGAACTTCGCGCGCATCACGGCAGGCGCATTCGCCGCGTCCATCACCACCACGTTCTGGGACCGCCGCGAGGCGTTTCACCAGAGCCGGCTGTCGGAGATGCCGAACATCTTTAGCCCCCTCATGCAGCAGGCGACCGATCGTCTGCACGCCTTCGGATTTACCGATTTGCAATCCTATGAATTGCTCGCGCGCAGCCTTGCGGGACAGGCCTATCTTCTCGCCGCCACCGATCTGTTTTGGATTTCGGGCTGGCTGAGTGTTCTCGCGATCGCATTCGTATGGCTGGCGCGCCGCTCCGTTGGCAGCAACGTGTCGGCAGGGGCGGATTAGATGGCCGGCCGGCGTGTGTCCGAACGCCCCGAGCGGCCAAAACCCAAAATCACCCGCGTTAATGGGCATTCCACGCGTATATGGGCAGTCAACGCATTCCCTAAAATTCAAATAGAATCCGAGCGAATGGTCTAACTCGGTCCTAAATCGACCCTGCCATCCTGATCGCCTCTCTGGGGCGAAAAGATGCGTGGGATCTTTACATTTTTGGCGGTTGGCATTTTCGCCGTAACTCTGTCGGCATGCCAGAGCGTTTCGCCGGCAACGGCGAGTATCGCCCCTGTCCCGTTGCGCTTTATAGCTCCGTCGACCGTCGTGCCGGCCAGTTCGCCGATGCCGAGTGGGTCTCCCACGACAGAAACGCCGGAAGGTTTTTTGCCATTCTGTGCACGCACTCCCGACCAATGCCCTGTACCGGATGGCAAACACAAAGTTGTCAATCTCGACAACGCCACCTGGGACCTTCTGGTCCGCATCAACTTGCACATGAACAACTCGATCAAAGCCATGACGGACGCAGACCATTATGGCGTGCCGGAGTATTGGACGATCGCAACGGACGGTTATGGCGATTGCGAGGACGTCGCGCTCACCAAGCGCAAGGCGCTGATCGGCATGGGACTTCCTTCAAGTGCATTGCGTATCGCCGTGGTTATTACGCAGCGCGACGAACGCCATGCCGTGCTCACCGTCGCCACCGACCGCGGCGATTACGTACTCGACAATTTAAACGAGGAAGTCCTGCCTTGGACCAAGCTGGGCTATATATGGCTAGCCCGGCAAGACCCCGATCGCCGGCTTGGCTGGGTAACAATCAATGCAATGCCCGATATGGCGACGGCGGCGACATCCGCCGAACGTTGAAAGTATTAGAAGCCATTTTCCCGCACCAGCGCCGCATGGACAGCGAGCCATAGGCGCATCGCAATGCTCTGAGAACGGCCGCTGATCGAAACCGCGCCGCGTTCGGCCATCACGGGGGCGCGAGCATCGCCGCGCGGCGCCAACACAACGCGATAAACTGCGCCCTCCGGCACCGGCGCCTGATCCTTCTGATTGGCCGCCGCAACGCCTCCGCCGTAAACCGAGGCCAATTCTGGCGCAGAAGAAAGCTGTCGGCTGGCCGTCCGGGCGACGTTCTCCACCACAAGACCGACCGAACCGCTTGAAGGGTCCTCCCCCACAAAGCGGCCTGCAGAACTTTTTGCAATGCGCGCCACATCGGACTCGGCAACAAAAGCTTCGACTTCCGCCTTATCCGGAGAAATCACGCGACCCAGAAACTCGCCTTGCTTCACCCACTCGCCCGGCCCGAGCGGATCGGCCAAATCCGTCAGCACGCCGGCAAAGGGTGCTGTGACGGTCAGTCGCGACATCTTCTGTTCGACGGCTGCGCGCTCCGCCAGCGCCGCTTGCAATTGCTGATGGACAACGAGCGTATCGGGCGTCAAATCCTTGTCGAGTATTTGGAACACATCCTGCCAGCGCAGCACCAATATCTGCCATTCGGCGGCGGCAAGCTGATAATCCAGATCGGGTGCACTAAACCGGAAGAGTACTTGTCCCACGCTCACACGCTGGCCTGGCTTTACAAGGATCGCGTCGAGACGCGCTGCAGCGGGCGCGTATATCTCTGCCTGCTGTTCTGCGCGCAGTAGCGCCGGAGCAGTGACTGTAATGCGCCATGGTATTAGCAGGAGCAACAGAATCGTCGCGGCCAACGTCAACGTGGCTTTCGTGTTGCGATTCAGGCTGTAGTGTTCGCGGCGCTTAACCCATTCCAGTAGTTCGGACGCGATCGGTCTGACGATGAAATACCCAATCTCGACGGCAAACAAAACAATACCCAGAGCCTTGAAAAAATAATGATAGACCAGAAGCGCGATACCCGTGAACAGTAGGAATCGATAGATCAGAGTTCCGAAACCATAGGCAATGACCCAGCGCTCTAGGGCAGGATCGAGGCCATCGGGGTGCGCTTCGCCAAAGCCGAACAGCCATTCGCGCAAGCGCCATTTCGTCAGACGAAACGCGCGCTCCTGCAGATTCGGCACTTCCACGAAATCGGATGCCAGATAGTAGCCGTCATAACGCATAAACGGATTGAGATTGATGACCATGGTCAGAATCCACGTCGTCGTGCCCAGCATGAACACGGCGCTACGCAACATTCCGTCGGGCAGAAAGTTCCACGCCAGCGTCGCATAAGCCGCCAACCCTAGTTCCACGGTCATTCCCGCGGCCCCGATTGCGAGCCTCTCGTTTCTGCTCTTGAGCTTCCATGCTCCCGACGTGTCGGTGTAGAGCACGGGCCACATCACCAGAAACGCGACACCCATGGTGCTTACGCGGCAACCGAAGCGCTTTGCAGTGTACGCGTGGCCGAATTCGTGCATCACTTTCGCGAAGATCAGCGTCAAACCGGCGAGAGCCGCACCTTCGAGCGTGAAGAAATGCGAAAACGTATGGCGGAAAACATCCCATTGTTGCCCCACCAGAAATAGGGCGACTACCGCGGCGCACAACGTTACGATCAAAAATGTCTTTGTGTAAAACGGCGCAACGTAGCGGACAGTCTTAGAAAGAAACCGATCCGGGCGGAACAACGGTATGCGTACAAAGAGATAATTCTTCAACAACCACATCAAGCCGGTAACACGCTCGGACTTCGCCTGCCGCAAGAGACGAGCATTGGCCTCGTCGCCGCTCACCCGCAGAAGATTCGAACCCGCCAGAAACAACGCAAATTTTTCCACGTCCTCCGGATAAACATCGAGCGGCGTAGCCTTGCAGATCGCTTCGGCGATACGCGCCGGACTGCGCAATTCCCATTGCGCCAGCATTTCGACTTCCGACCAGCCGATCCTGAAGAACCGACTGCGGGCCGGGTCTTCCAATGTCCAACTGGGCGAGCCATCCCTGTTGCGCGGTCCCTCATGTAGATGCAGTTCCTCTCGCAGCGGGGGCAGCCGCATTTCGCGCGCCGCCGTGGGGCCCGACATTGCTTGGAGGGGGGCGGCAATGGCGCTCACGACGCGCTAAATCCCCGCCCACATGCGCAATGCGGCAATGGGACGGCGCAATAGATACAAAACGAGCGGCACTTCATGGCCATATATTTTCGCCGTTCCCTTAAACCAACGCGCACCCGTCGGTCGGCGCGCATGAACGACGCTTTCAGGCGGTAAGCCATGATCCCCTCGGGTGTGAGGCTGGCGCGATATCCGACCCTTTCGAGGCGGGCTCGGACGGCGCTGCCGGCATCGACATTCAGATAAAGCTCGACCTCGGCGCCGGGGGCAGAGCGACGGCGTCGCCGACGGCGAGATAAACCTCCAGTTCGGCGTCGACAGGATCGGCAACCGTCATGATCCGCTCGCCGATGCTGACAGGTTTTCCGACCAGTTCGCTGGCATCGTCGAAGATCGCCACACCCGGACGCGGAGCTCTAAGTTCAAGCCTTGCCAGGACGCCTTGCAAATAGGTGACTTCGGCCGCCTGCCCCGCCCGGCGTCCCTGCAAAACCGCCAGATTGGCCTTGCCCTTGTCGTCGAACACCGCAAGTTCCTGGGCTTGGCGAAGCTCCGCATCGGCAACCGCCAAGGCTTGCTGCGCAACGTCGAGCTTGGAGCGCACTTCGCGTGGATCGAGGCTGGCCAACAACTGTCCCGTGCGCACTGACTGGTTCGGCTGCACATCGACGTTTGCGATGACCCCATCGACGGGTGATCGCAGCACGACGGGATTGAGCGGTACGATTTCTGCCGGCGCCAGCACAGATTGACGCACCGGTGCAAGAAGAACGAGTACGGCAGTAAGACCGAGCACGATTGAAGCCCGCTTCCGCTCGCCATTGTCGTGGCGCTTCGGTGCCGCCTTGACCAGGGCCGACCATGCATGCGCATAGGCATCGACGACATAATCTAGCAGTCCAAACTCGGCGTCTTGCCATGGCTCGTCCCGCGCCAGCAACAAGACAGCCTCTATCGATCCGTCGGTGCGCAGCAATGGCAACCAAGCGCCGCATTGTGGCAAGTACTCAGCCCAATTTTCACGATCTGCGTCGGGCAGATCGGCGGCGCCGATCGTGCGCGGCTTCGCGGCATCTTCCAAAGCCAATCTTGTCCGGAAAAAGCCCGACAACCAGACGCAGAACGGCGCGTTACGGTCTGGCGAGGCCAATCCCGAGAGTGCTTGCAGGTGATGTCCGTCCGTGCGCCATAGCACGGCCTGGCGATAAGAGATGACGGCGTGGGTATCGTTGACGGCGATGAAACCGAATTCCTCAGCCGTTTTTGCGGCCCTGGCGCGTTTCTCAAGCTGGATAACACCGGCCAACGCATCGAGCTGGCGTTTGCGCACGTCCCCCGCAGGATCCTGAAATTCAATGGCGGACATTGTTTCCTGTCGACGCGTGTGGTGGCGCTAGAAGTGCCGTCCCGCTCATACCGGGCAGCAGGCTATCCTGAACGCCCACGATCCGCCCGAATATCTTCACGGTCTGGCTGACCGGATCGACCGAGGCTGAAACGCGTATCACCTGTGCGTGATACTCCATGGCCGTTTCGTCGACACGCATCGCAAACGGATAACCCGGTTTCAGCCAGGCCAGCCATCGCGACGGCACAATCATCTCCAGTTCCAGCGCGCTGTCATTGTAGATTTCCAGCATCGGTGTGCCCTCGGGCACGAATGCATAGCGCTGCACCTTCACAGCGGAAACGCGCCCGGAATACGGCGCGAACACATCGCAGCGCTGCACCATCGCTTTGTTCAGGGCCGATTCCGCTTTTGCCATCGTATATTGCGATTGTGCCTGTGCGAGATCGGTCTGACTAATCCCGTTCAATTTCGAAAGCTGTTCCGAACTGCGCAGCTTGACCTCGGCGCCCGTTTCGGCAGCCGTCGAATGAGCCAATTGCGCGCGGAATACGGAACAATCGAACGCCACCAGCCGCTCGCCCTTTTTGAAGTGATCGCCCTCACGCACCGGGAGTTCGATAATCTTGCCCGCGATTTCGCTCGACAGAATGGTGTGGTCCGTCGGGCGGATCTGTGCGCGGATATCGCCGGAACCGCCCTGATTCAACGGATTCGTGTCAAACGCCACAGCTCCGGGCGTCGGCGGCATCATATCGCTGGTCGGTCTCGCAGGTGTGGTTTGATCGGTCGGCCTATGACCGCCGGTCGCAGGATTGGCAAGCGACAGTGCAGGCATCACAACAATCGCTGCCAGCAATGGCGACAGCTGCAAATACCGCAAAAACCCGTGAAATTTCAAAGCGTTCGTCCTGGTATTCCCCGCTCACCTTATTCTAGAATGATTGAAGAATCTTTTTAAACCATGCAATTTCACTGGCCTCGGCCGGCTTCGGCGTGACGTCCTGGATTTGCAGAGATACGTCCCGCTTATCGGGGATCACAGGTACGGGAACATTGCCGCTTTCGAGATCGCTTTGGGCTTTTCCGATCTGCGCCGCCAAATCGTCCACCGTGCCGTTTGACAGCTGGCCATGCAGCGGGTCGATGCCGGCGGCTTGGTAGACGGCACCATCGGCGTTCTGCAGTTCCGCATAGCTGCGGTCTCTGGCGCGCGTTGCCAGCACGGCCGAAGCTTCGGCCTTAATGCTTTCCAAACGCGTACTGGTATTGCTTTGAACGCTCTTGTTGACCTCGTCGTATATGCCTGTCTCGATCTTCTGAAGCAATGCGTAACGGTCATACAACGTGGTTGCATGTTCATAACGATGATAGGCGATATTTACTTGTGCCAGTACGGTCATGCGTAGTGCTTGGCGCCGTGCGTCGGCAACCGCCTGCTTGGCATCCTCGGTGCTCTGCGTCTGGGGCCAGCGGACCAAGCCCAGCAAATTCCAACTGACTTGCACCCCCGCATTGGCCCAATTGTGGTTGACAAGATAGGAATTGCTGTCGGTATTGATGCCGGCAAACAAGTCGGCTCCCGGCAATAGTTTGATGAGAGCCATGCGGGTTTCCAACGCCACATTGCGCGCGAGATAGGCCTCTTCGTGAATCTCTGGCCGCTCGACCATCGCTATGGTCTCCAGATCGCCGAGCTTGTAATTCAGCCGTGGCACGGTGAAACTCGAATCGTCGGGCACGACAAGCTGGTAGTCCGCACCCGGTGGAAGCGCGATCAACTCCGTCAGCTGCGCTTTGGCGATCGCGAGTTCCGACTGCAACGCTTCCAATTGCTGCACGATCTCGACCAAATCTCTTTGATAGGTCAGCGCTTCCAGCGGCGGCGAAAGATGCTGTTCGTTCGCTGTATAGGATTGTGCCAGCGCCTCTTTGGCATCCGCAAGCGCATGCTCGACCTGCGGGCGCAAGCGTTCCGCCGTGACGGCCTCCCAATAGGCCGTGCGAACCTGCTGCATGATATCGAGTGTCGCGCTGCGGCGGCGCTCTTCCATCGCGAGATATTTGTTGGCTTCGTCTTTGGCGGCATAATAGCTGAGACCGAAGTCCAAAATATTCCACGACAATTGCAGGTTGGCGGTCTCGGAACTCTTGTCCTGGCTGGTCGAAGGCTCGAGGGAGATTTGCCCGGTTGTGACCGAGCGGCTGACCGCGCCGTTTACGTTGTCGCGCGTGTTGTAGCCCGCATTGGTGACGAGTTTCGGCAGCATGTCGTAGGTGCTCGCGCCGATCAATTGGTCTTCGAGTGCGCGTTCCATCAGCGCCAAGCGATGCTGCAGATTGTACTTGACCGCGCGCGCCATCGCTTGATCGAGAGAGATCGGACCGCTGACGGGTTCCTGGCCGGCGAACATGTGGGTGCGATCGCTGGCAGCCTGCGCGATCTGTTCATCCAGCGTCAGCGGTTCAGGGCTGAGCGAGCAGGCCATCAAGGTTACCAGCGAGGCGCCAGCGACCAAAGCTGCGCGTATCCGTTTGACCGTCCGGCTACCCAACAGCGAGCGTTGTAATGCGATCACGTTCCATTCCCCCTTATAGATCAGGCAATTGTGGTTCGACGGCGGATTTCCGATTTGGCTGGCGCACCCGTATCCTTCGCAGCGCGACCCGCACCAAACAACAAGGCCAAGTCGGCGATCAGCGCGTCTCTATGCGATAGGCGAGCATCAGCACTCGCCGCTTTGATCCAATGACTAACGGGCAGTTTGCCCGCGGGCGCATCAAGGACGGCATGCGATCCGGCATGCACCGGCACGTCTGCTGCGGCAAAATGCGTGCCCGTGAGCGGCGCCAACTCTGCGTGTTGGTCCGTTATCGTCAGCGTGAATTTGACGACGGCCCTGTGGCCGTCCTTGGTGCGTCCGATCACTTGAACGATGATGTGATGAATTCTAGCCGGTACGTGACCGACGATCGTGAAAGTACCGGTACGAGGATCGAAGTGCAGCCACGCGGGCAGTGGGTCGCCGTCCGCCGAGAGAGCGTCGACCGTGAGACCGGGATCGTTGGAATCGAAGGTTCCGTCCGGCAATGTGAAGCTTCGCAGACCCTGAGGGTCGGTCCGGAACGTTCCGTCATGCGGGACCTGGCCGGCGAGAACGAACTCGCCGCCGCCGCCCGTGCTGGTGGTATCGAAATGGATATAAAGCCCGCCGCTTTGAACCGTGTAGGTATTCGAATTGGTGAAATTGATGTTGCCGCCCGGATTCGATCCGGGACCACCGTTGCCGTTACCACCGTTGCCGTTACCACCGTTGCCGTTACCGCCGGTACCGTTGCCGCCGGTTCCGGTGCCCCCATTGCCGGTGTTTCCGGTGCCGCCCGTATTCTGCGATGTGTTGTTGTTCGTCGTGTTGGGGATGGTGAGCGGCGAATTGACAAACAGTGTGACGCTGCGCTGCGCCGTCGCGTTAAAGGGGTCCGTCGCTGTGAGTGTGAAAGTATCGTTTCCCTGGCCCAGGCTCGAGGGAACACCGGAGATGATGCCGGTTGACGCATCGAACTTCAGTCCGGGCGGCAGGTTTTGGACGCTGAGCGTCAAAGGCACATTGCTGACGTCCCCGAACAGCCCCGTCGGCAATTGGAATGTGTAGGGGGCGCCCGCGCGTGCATTCGGCAGCGTCAAGGTCTCGCTGGTGGCGAACGGCGGTACGTTGGACACCGCGATGGTGAAGTTTTGCGAACTGGTGAGCGTACCATCGTTGACGAGCACTGTGATGTTATAGGCATGACCGGGCGCCGTGCCGTAGTCGAGTTTCGAACCGTCTGCGACGGACACCACGCCGGTCGAAGGATCGATCTTGAAGCCGCCGCCGGAACTGTCCGCGGACAAAGAATAAGTTAGCGTCACGCCGCTCAGATCGCTCGAGGATGCGGTCAGTCCGACCGTCGTGCCGGTCGCGGCTTTTTCCGCAATCGTGTTCGCCGAGGCGTCACTATCTACTGGCGTGGATGGCGCAGGCGGAATGACAACCGCCGCCAACGGGCTGGAAGCGGCACTAACTTGCGTTCCGTCGGCACTGACATCCTTGGCCGTGATGTTGTAATTGCCGTACGGAAAGGTGGCGGTGGTTACAATATCGAAGGCGCCATTGGTCCCCGCTTTGCCGCTGCCGACCAGCGTCGTGCCGTTGTACAGATCGATGGTGTCGCCTGCCGTATCGCCGGTGCCGGTAATCTCCAGCGTGCCGCCATGGATGGTCGTGCCCTTTTGCGCCAATCCGCTTGGCGCGATCGACTGGACACCGACAGAGAACGGCAACGACGAAACCGGAATACCGGACTCCACAGCCGTGAAGCTGTGCGTTCCGTCGACAAATGTGGCATTCGTCGTGATATCGAAATTGCCGCTGGTATCGACCGTCCCCGTACCGACGATGTTTGTGGTATTGCCGTCGGCATAGAGGTTCACCGTATCGCCGACCTTTGAACCGGTGCCGTCGAGCTCCACTGTGCCGTCATTGGCCGGTTGGCCGACCACCGAGGTGATCGCGGGTCTTTGGTAGACAATCGTCGACCCGCTATCGGTCGTCGTGCTGCCGCCGGTATCGCGGATTGCGAGGCTGACGGTGTAAGTGCCATTTTGTGCGTAGAGGTGCGAACCGGCGATCGTGAAATTGCCGGCGCTGCCGGTGACGATTGCGCTGGTGAACGCGGATATCGTGCCGTCGCCCCAATTGATCGTTCCCGAGAAGTCGCTGGTCGGTGCACCGGTATTGGCGTCGGTAAAGGCTGCCGAGAGCGACGTGGCGACGTTGCCTGCGATGCCGCCCGTTGCTGTTGTCGTTCCCGCGGTCAGCGGCGCATCGGCAACCGTGGCCGTGCCGTTGTCGGTCGTGGACTTACCGCCGTCATCGCTGATGACCACCGTGAGGGGATGATTGCCGTCCTCGTTATAAGTATGGCCAATCCCACTTATTGTATACGAGCCGCCGCTGCCTGAGACGTTAGCGCTGGTAAAAGTGGACAGTACTGAGCCGTCGCCCCAATCGATCGTGCCCGAGAAATCGCTTGCCGTTGCGCCGGTATTGGCGTCGCTGAAGGTTGCCGATAGCGCCGCTGCTGTCGTGCCTTCGACACCGCCCGTTGCCGTTGCCGTGCCAGCTGTCAATGGCGCATCGGCAACCGTGGCTGTGCCGTTGTCGGTCGTGGACTTACCGCCGTCATCGTTGATGACCACCGTCAGGGGATGATTGCCGTCTTCCGCATAAGGATGGGTGATCCCGCTTATCGTATAGGAGCCGGCACTGCCGGTGACGTCTGCACTGGTGAAGGTGGATGTCTGGCCATCGCCCCAATCGATCGTGCCCGAGAAGTCGCTTGCCGTTGCGCCGGTATTGGCATCGCTGAAGGTTGCCGATAGCGCCGCTGCTGTCGTGCCTTCGACACCGCCCGTTGCCGTCGCCGCGCCAGCTGTCAATGGTGCATCGGCAACCGTGGCTGTGCCGTTGTCGGTCGTGGACTTACCGCCGTCATCGTTGATGACCACCGTCAGGGGATGATTGCCGTCTTCCGCATAAGGATGGGTGATCCCGCTTATCGTATAGGAGCCGCCGCTGCCGGAGACGTTAGCGCTGGTAAAAGTGGACAGTACTGAGCCGTCGCCCCAATCGATCGTGCCCGAGAAGTCGCTTGCCGTTGCACCGGTATTGGCGTCGCTGAAGGTTGCCGATAGCGCCGCTGCGGTCGTGCCTTCGACGCCGCCCGTTGCCGTTGCCGTGCCAGCTGTCAGTGGTGCATCGGCAACCGTGGCTGTGCCGTTGTCGGTCGTGGACTTACCGCCGTCATCGTTGATGACCACCGTCAGGGGATGATTGCCGTCTTCCGCATAAGGATGGGTGATCCCGCTTATCGTATAGGAGCCGCCGCTGCCGGAGACGTTAGCGCTGGTAAAAGTGGACAGTATTGAGCCGTCGCCCCAATCGATCGTGCCCGAGAAGTCGCTTGCCGTTGCACCGGTGTTGGCGTCGGTGAAGGTTGCCGATAGCGCCGCTGCGGTCGTGCCTTCGACACCGCCCGTCGCCGTTGCTGCGCCGGCTGTCAGTGGCGCATCGGCAACCGTGGCCGTGCCGTTGTCGGTCGTGGACTTACCGCCGGCATCGTTGATGACCACCGTCAGGGGATGATTGCCGTCTTCCGCATAAGGATGGGTGATCCCGCTTATCGTATAGGAGCCGCCGCTGCCGGAGACGTTAGCGCTGGTAAAAGTGGACAGTATTGAGCCGTCGCCCCAATCGATCGTGCCCGAGAAGTCGCTTGCCGTTGCACCGGTGTTGGCGTCGGTGAAGGTTGCCGATAGCGCCGCTGCGGTCGTGCCTTCGACACCGCCCGTCGCCGTTGCTGCGCCGGCTGTCAGTGGCGCATCGGCAACCGTGGCCGTGCCGTTGTCGGTCGTGGACTTACCGCCGGCATCGTTGATGACCACCGTCAGGGGATGATTGCCGTCTTCCGCATAAGGATGGGTGATCCCGCTTATCGTATAGGAGCCGCCACTGCCGGAGACGTTAGCGCTGGTAAAAGTGGACAGTACTGAGCCATCACCCCAATCGATCGTGCCCGAGAAATCGCTTGCCGTTGCGCCGGTGTTGGCATCGCTGAAGGTTGCCGATAGCGAAGCTGCGGTCGTCCCTTCGACGCCGCTCGTCGCCGTTGCCGTGCCGGCTGTCAGTGGCGCATCGGCAATCGTGGCCGTGCCGTTGTCGGTCGTGGACTTACCGCCGTCATCGTTGATGACCACCGTCAAGGGATGATTGCCGTCTTCCGCATAAGTATGGGTAATCCCGCTTATCGTATAGGAGCCGGCACTGCCGGTGACGTCTGCACCGGTGAAGGTGGACAGTGCTGAGCCATCACCCCAATCGATCGTGCCCGAGAAATCGCTTGCCGTTGCGCCGGTATTGGCATCGCTGAAGGTTGCCGATAGCGAAGCTGCGGTCGTGCCTTCGACACCGCCCGTCGCCGTTGCCGTGCCAGCGGTCAGTGGCGCATCGGGGATCGTGGTGGTTGCGGTGGGGTCGGTCGTCGAACTGCCTGCAATGTCGTTAATAACTACGGTGACGCCATAACTGCCTTCTTCGGCATAGTTGTGTGTGTCAGTGACCGTGAAGTTGCCGCCAGTGCCTGTGACTTTCGAACTGGTGAATGGGGATGTCTGGCCGTCGCCCCAATTGATCGTGCCCGAGAAGTCGCTGGTCGGTGCACCGGTATTGGCGTCGCTGAAGGTTGCAGAAACCGATGTGGGCGCGCCTTCGACGCCGGCCGTCACAGTTGCCGTTCCGGCGGTGAGCGGCGCGTCGGCAACCGTGGCCGAGCCGTTGTCGGTCGTGGACTTACCGCCGGCATCGTTGATGACCACCGTCAGGGGATGATTGCCGTCTTCCGCATAAGGATGGGTGATCCCGCTTATCGTATAGGAGCCGCCACTGCCGGAGACGTTAGCGCTGGTAAAAGTGGACAGTACTGAGCCATCACCCCAATCGATCGTGCCCGAGAAATCGCTTGCCGTTGCGCCGGTGTTGGCATCGCTGAAGGTTGCCGATAGCGAAGCTGCGGTCGTCCCTTCGACGCCGCTCGTCGCCGTTGCCGTGCCGGCTGTCAGTGGCGCATCGGCAATCGTGGCCGTGCCGTTGTCGGTCGTGGACTTACCGCCGTCATCGTTGATGACCACCGTCAAGGGATGATTGCCGTCTTCCGCATAAGTATGGGTAATCCCGCTTATCGTATAGGAGCCGGCACTGCCGGTGACGTCTGCACCGGTGAAGGTGGACAGTGCTGAGCCATCACCCCAATCGATCGTGCCCGAGAAATCGCTTGCCGTTGCGCCGGTATTGGCATCGCTGAAGGTTGCCGATAGCGAAGCTGCGGTCGTGCCTTCGACACCGCCCGTCGCCGTTGCCGTGCCAGCGGTCAGTGGCGCATCGGGGATCGTGGTGGTTGCGGTGGGGTCGGTCGTCGAACTGCCTGCAATGTCGTTAATAACTACGGTGACGCCATAACTGCCTTCTTCGGCATAGTTGTGTGTGTCAGTGACCGTGAAGTTGCCGCCAGTGCCTGTGACTTTCGAACTGGTGAATGGGGATGTCTGGCCGTCGCCCCAATTGATCGTGCCCGAGAAGTCGCTGGTCGGTGCACCGGTATTGGCGTCGCTGAAGGTTGCAGAAACCGATGTGGGCGCGCCTTCGACGCCGGCCGTCACAGTTGCCGTTCCGGCGGTGAGCGGCGCGTCGGCAACCGTGGCCGAGCCGTTGTCGGTCGTGGACTTACCGCCGGCGTCATTAATCACCACCGTGACGGGATGATTGCCGTCTTCGTTATAAATATGGCCAATCCCACTTATCGTATATGAGCCGCCGCTGCCGGAGACGTTAGCGCTGGTAAAAGTGGACAGTGCTGAGCCGTCGCCCCAATCGATCGTGCCCGAGAAATCACTGGTCGGCGCTCCCGAATTCGCGTCGCTGAAAGTCGCGGACAGCGAAGCCGCGGTCGTGCCTTCGACACCGCCCGTTACTGTCGCCGTTCCCGCGGTCAGCGCCGCATCGCCGATCGTCGCGCTGCCTGTTGACTGTCCTGTGTTGTTACTCGTGTCGGTGACGGACACGCCGATAGCGTAAGAGCCTTCCTCGGCATAAGTGTGCGTCCCGCTTACCGCAAAGCTGCCCCCGCCCAGGCTCACAACAGTACCCGTCGAGGTCGAGCCGTCACCCCAATGAATCGTGTCCGAGAAGTCGCCGACCGAAGGGCTGGCAATGCCGGGGTCCGTAAAGCTCGCCACCGTTACCGTACCGGTTGAGACGCCTTCCACGGCCGTCACAGTCGGTCCCGCGGTGACAATGGGAACCTCCGTGATGTCGACCGTACTCGTGACAGTGCTCGACAGATTGTTCGATGAGCCGCCATCATTGGCCTGCCAAGAGATCGTGCGCGAGGTGTCGGTGCCGAAATCGGTTGGATTTTGGGTCGACGAACTGTAAGTGATCGAGCGCAGCGCCGCCTGGTAATTGGCGACGGAAGACGAACCGGACAGCGTCAAGACGCCGGTTGTGCCGTCATAATTCCCAGTGATGCCGTTTTGATCGGTAAAGTTCAGCAAGTCGCCGCTGAAATGGCCCGACGAAATCGAAACGGTTGCGCCGGCAAGCGTCGTGTTATCGACATCGCTCGCAGTCAATCCGAAATCCAATGTCGCGGCCGAGCCAGACGCCGCATAGCTGACCGTCGCACCCGCCGTCACGACCGGCGCATTGTTGACCGCGGTGATATCGACCGTCGAGGTCACCGTCGAACTATTCTTGGTGCCGTCATTGGCGACCCACGAAATCGTGCGCGAAGTATCGGTGCCGAAATCGGTCGGGTTCTGGCTGCTGGAACTGAAGGTGATCGAACGCAATGCAGCCTGATAGGTCGCGAGCGTCGCCGAGCCGCTTAGAGCCAACACGCCGGTGTTCGAGTTATAAGAGCCTGTAATGCCGCTGCCATTCGTGAAGTTCAGCAGATCGCCCGCGAAAAAGCCGGTCGAAATCGAAACGGTCGCGCCGGCCAGCGTCGTGTTGTCTACGTCGCTGACCGTCAAGCCGGTATCCAGAGTCGCCGCTGTGCTAGCCTCGGTGTAGCTGGCGCTCGCGCCCGCTGAGACAACCGGGGCCTGGTCGACACCGGTGATATTGACCGTCGATGTGACCCCAGAACTGGTCAAGCTGCCATCCGTCACGGTCCAGGTAACGGTACGCGAGGGGTCGCCACCGAAATCGGTCGGATTTTGGCTCGAAGAACTGAAAGTGATCGAGTCCAGGGCGGTCTGATATTGACTGACCGTCGCCGATCCGCTGAGCGTCAACGTGCCGTTGCCGTCGTAACTGCCGCTGATGCCGTTCTGCGTGGTGAAACTCAGCGTGTCGCCGCTGAAAAAGCC
Source organism: uncultured Alphaproteobacteria bacterium (assembly GCA_963822275.1). GTDB lineage: Bacteria > Pseudomonadota > Alphaproteobacteria > Micropepsales > Micropepsaceae > Rhizomicrobium. Next base: position 19,895 of record CAWGHR010000059.1, on the reverse strand, counting down.
GCTGCTGATCTTGACCGTCGCACCCGAAAGCGTGCTGCTGGAGCCGGCCGTAATCGCCAACCCGGAATCGAGCCTTGCAGCCGAGCCGGCCTCTGTGTAATCGGCGACCGCGCCTGCCGTCACGGAAGGCGGCGACGATGTCACCTCGCCGAGGTCGGCAGGCGTGAGTGCGATGAAGGCGCCGCCTTGAATGCCTGAGGTACCAACCGTACTCGTGCCCGGGCCGGGATCACCGTCTACGGTGCCGCCGATATTCAAGAGCGCCACGGCACCGCTCCCCACCGGGACGATGCCGGCGACACTGGCCGACGCGCTGCCAGCCATCGCTCCGGCAAAGATCGTGGTCGCGCTGGACGATCCCGGTGTCAGCACCCAGACAAACGCTTCGGACAATGATGTTAGGGACAGATTGTCCGAGCCGAAAGTAGCGGTCGAGGCATCGTTTCCAGTTGATCTTCCCGCATCGCCCTTTTGCAGTGAGCCGCCAACCACGATATTTCCGGCCGTATCCGTCGTGACGGCTGTCGCCGCATCAGTAGAGAACTTGTTCGAATCCGTGCTCTCAGTGGAGACCCATTTCGAAGAGCCGGACGTATCGAATTGTTCGACGAAGGACCGCGACGCCGAATAGGTGTATGTGGAAGAACCACTCGGAAACGTATAAACAAACAGTGCCGTTGTCTGGGTGGCTGAGCTTCCCGGCACCAATTTCGCCCCGTTCGTGAAACTACCAACGATAACCGGACCGGTCGAATCAAACGTGATCGCGTTGATGGAGGTGTCGTCGAACGTCTTGACGAACGCGAAGGCGCCATTGGAAGGACTTGCTTTTAGCAAGAACGAGCCAAGGTTGTTACCACTCACGCTGTAAGTCGTTCCATCGAAACTTCCGCTAAAGAATCCCCCAGCCATAAAGACGTTGCCGGAACTATCAACGCTTAACGCGGTTATAGAGGGATCGTTACTGCCAGTCGTGATAAATTTCGACCAATCGTAGGCGCCCGACGACGACAACTTGATGAGCGCAGCATTTCCATCGCCGCCAGCAAAAGACGAAAGGGCGACAGAACCACTCGAGTCGACAAAACGGCTGTTGCCGTTATTTGCATTACCGGCGTTGTTGAAGTTGTCGTACCCGGCCGCGAGATAAACATTTCCGCTCGAGTCAACCGCAACCTTGTCGACGACACTCGAGCCCAGGAAGTGGGCATTCCATTGATATGCGCCCGACCCATTTAATTCGACCACAAAGCCCGCAAAATTTTCCTGCGAGTTGGTCACCGAGGCGCCGCCTGCCGGGTTGAGACCAATGGTGTCGATATAGCTGCCGCCGATGACGACACGAGTTCCGTCCGAAGACACGGCGATGGCATTGCCGCTAAAGCCATAGGCACCGGGAGACGTTGTTGTGCCGGTCAGTTCTTCTGCCCATTGCACGACGCCGGACGAGTTGTATTTGACGACGAAGACCGACGAGTCGGTGCCGCTGCTGCCTACAGCTGCTGTGCCGTCACTTGAGAAGAGAGAAACATCGGTGCCGCCGGAATTATGACCGAAATAGACCGTTCCGCGAAAGGTGCCAACCATGAACACATCGCCGGCAAATCGGCCGCCGTGCCGTTGATTAAAACGGAATTCACTGGAAGCGGGCCGTTGTCGTACCCAGAAGGACCTGCGCTTGCAGGGGACCCATTCCAAAAAAGACCTGTGCTGCTGTCTAGCACATGAACCGGCGCGGTCGCCGTCACTAGAAGATCGTTGTAGGATTGCAGCTCGTTCAGGTTCGCCGGCAGCGCGTCCGGCGTGGGTCCCGTCGAAGCTTCCAGCGTCCAGTTACCGCCCAAAGCGGTCGCGCCCGTCGCATCTGTAGAAGCCGCGACGTTGTGCCCGGTTGCTGCCGCGATGGCGTATAGGAATCCGTCGCCAGCCGCAGCGACATCGCAGCCATAAAGGTCGATTTGACCATCCGACGCGAGCGCCTTTCCGATGGCCGCCAGATCTGCGGAATGATCCGAGAGGTTGGCGGTCGTCAGGACGTCGGTCCCCAGCCGGACCTCATCCACGGCGCCATGCGAAATAATGTCGATGGACTGCAAGCCTTGTATTCCAGCCAAATCCTGGGCGATCTCATGCAGGCCGTCCTGGGTGCCGTCATAGACGATCACCTTCACGCCTGGATTGATGGCCGCGACAATCGCTTGATAATTTTCAATCTGGGAATCGACAAAGACGATCTGCTGAACACTGCTGGTCGCGTCCGAGTTCGCCGCGGCGTGTGCTGCCGAGTTGTCGGCCAGATCGCGGCCGGAGCCGACCGCCGGTACTTTGGCCGCTGCGTCGAGGAGGGCCGCCGTGCCATGCCCTTCTCCAGATGCGACGTGATCGGTGTGTGTCTCTGCGGCGACCGTAGCCGCCGTAGCCACTGCCGCCGCGTCGAACATGATGCGCGGCTCAAGGGCCATCATCAAAGAATTGGTTTTCGGCTTCTTTCGCGACGTTACGCGTTGCGACCGCTTCTCAGTGCGGCCTTCCGTAGCCCTGCCCATCCCCAGCCCAACCGTAGTTAATTATTCGCTAACAGTGTGCGATATTGACGCTGGGGTGACAAGCCGCCGCATCGCAAAAGTTTGATTAAAGCACTGGGTTCGATGCGAAATTCATTTGCCATGGTTACTTGGGCGCAGTGCGCGCAACATTGGCTGTCACAAAACGCTTCGCTGCACCGCACCTCGACCATAGGTGCTGACATCGGCGTCACTATTTTTTTGGATTACCACTTGGCCGGGGTGGTGGAGCTTTCTCGGCCCGTAGCTCTTCGGCCCAGAACGCCCGCCCAGGAAGCACGAGCGCGCGCCCGTTCACGTCTTCATAGGGATGGACCATTCCCGCCAGTTGAAAATTCGGTACGGCTTTTACATCGAAAATCTCTTCGTGATGCGTCGTGAATCGCAACCAGCCGATCAATCGGCCTTCCTTGCGATCGATCGCGGCAATGCCGCACCAGATGTCCCGACCAAATTCTTCGATCGGCAGTTTTGTTTCTCGGCGGCCGGGGCGCAGGTTCGACAAACCGACGAACAAGATATCTCCATAGCGGTCAAACCCGCGGGTGAACCCCGGCAATTCCGCAAGGACGCGCGTTTCGCCGCTTGTGCGCTCGACGCCAAGAACCCGCCCCGTTCCCGATTCCAAGACGAAGAGCTTGTCCTCGAATAGCCGCGGCGAATGCGGTACGCAAAGCCGTTCGACCAACGGCTTGCCGCTTGGTGTTTCGAACAGGACGCCGCCGGTCCCTCGTTGCTCCGACCAGCCGCGCGGCGCATCCGATACCGCGAAGGCGGTCGCGTAGTGGATCGTTTTGTCGTCCGCGGCCAACCCGTTCAGATGGCAGCGGTCCTCTGGCATGACCTTCGTCACGAAGGGCGGTACCCATGCCGGTATGAAGCTAAAGCGTGCGTCCAATCTGGAAATACAGGAAAAACGCGTGTTGGCGGCATAAAGCTCTCCGCCGATCCACACCAGATCGTGCGCATCGATGTCGCCGGTGAAGAACACGGCGCGCGGTACGAGAAGATGCCGGAACTCACCCGGCTTTTCGGGATACGAGGGGGCCAGAAGCGGCGCGTCTTCGAACAGCACGGCTTCATCGAAGGCGGCGATCGCAAGCTGCTGGCGCCCTTCGACCGCGCGGCGGGCTATCCCCATCGGCCGCTCTAGGGGACAGGAATGAATATGGAACCGGCCTTGTGCCGCGCTAATAAAAACAACGCGACTGGACAAGTAAACAGAGACCACCAGGCAGCATCCCGTGACTTCTAGCAGTTGCAGGAAGCTCGGACTGGCTTCGTAGTCTACGAGTTCGGGCGTTTCAGACATGACGCACCATAGCTGGCAGGGGGCGAGCGATCCAACCCCCTCAGAATTTCGACGCGTCCCGTGTACAGTCCGCCTAGATGAATCCTACGCACAGCCACGATTGGCAGGCTTGTCGCCATCGGTTTGTGCCCCCTACACTGCTGCCGCATCACGCGTGGCTTCACGCCTGCAAGCTGGGGACAAACGATCATGCGTTGTATCGCTCTTATCGCCGCGACGAGCGTCCTTTGCGCCGGCGCTATATTCGCCGCACGGGCTTCCGAAGCGCCACTGAGCGATCAGGGTGCACTCGAGATGGCATTCGACGCCTCCATCCATCCCAGCGAACTGCGCGACTGGTTGAAAATCCTGGCGTCCGAACCAAACCATGTCGGCTCGCCGCACGACAAGGCGAACGCCGAATGGATCCTCGCCCAATTCCGCAAATGGGGCTGGGACGCGCATATCGAAAACTTCGAAGTGCTTTATCCCACGCCAATTCATGAATCGCTCGAACTTTTGGGTGCCAAAAAATTCAAGGCGACGCTGCAAGAACCACCGATCAAGGGCGATACCAGCGCCACCGCCAAACAGCCCGCACTTCCCGCTTATCTCGCCTATCAAGGCGACGGCGACGTCACCGGCGGCTTGGTCTATGTCAATTACGGCATGAAGGAAGATTATGACGCGCTCGAGAAATTGGGGGTCAGCGTCAAAGGCAAAATCGTCATCGCCCGCTACGGTTCGGGCTGGCGCGGATTGAAACCGAAGCTGGCGCAAGAACACGGCGCCATCGGCTGCATCATCTTCTCCGATCCGCGCGACGACGGTTATTCCGTCGAAGCGGCGTATCCCAAGGGCCCAATGCGTCCGCCGCACGGTTTGCAACGCGGATCGGTGCAAGACATGACGCTCTATCCGGGCGATCCGCTGACGCCGGGCATCGGCGCGACCAAGGATGCCAAACGGCTGAAAATCGCGGACGCGCCGACCATCCTGAAGATACCCGCCATTCCAATCTCCTATGCCGACGCTCGCGTATTTCTCGAAACTATCGGCGGCCAAGCGGCGCCCGCGTCCTGGCGCGGCTCACTGCCGATCACCTATCGGGTCGGCCCGGGAAAAGCGCTGGTTCATCTCGTGGTGAAGTCCGATTGGAGCCTCAAAACACTTTACGATGTCATCGCCGTGATGAAGGGCTCAACTTATCCGGACCAATGGGTCATTCGCGGCAATCACCATGACGGTTGGGTGTTCGGCGCAAGCGACCCGCTTTCGGGTCAGGTGGCACTTCTGGAAGAGGCCAAAGCTATCGGTGAGCTCGTTGCGCGCGGCTGGCACCCGAAACGCACGATTGTTTATACCAGTTGGGACGGCGAGGAACCGGGGCTCCTAGGGTCCACCGAATGGGTCGAGACGCACGAAGCCGAGCTGAAGAAGAAGGCGGTCATCTACATCAATTCCGACAACAACGCGCGTGGCACACTCGCCGTCGGCGGCAGTCAGGATCTTGAGCATCTGGTGAACGGCGTCGCACAGGACCTGAACGATCCCGAGACCGGTGAGACGATCGCTGCCAGAGCCCGGGCGAAACTCCGCACCGATGCGCTCGACCCAAACGCAAAGGACAAGGAACATGCAAAGGCCGTCGCCAAAATGGCTGCCGATCCCGATCGCGACTTGCCGCTCGAGGCGCTCGGTTCCGGCTCGGATTATTCGAGCTTTTTGCAGCATCTGGGCCTGCCGGCACTCGACGTGCGTTTCGATAATGAAGGCGATTCCAGCGGCGTCTATCATTCGCGCTACGACACCTTCGAGCACCATAACCGTTTCGTCGATCCCGGCTTCGTTTATGACGCGTTGCTCGCCAAGACCGTCGGCCGGCTGGTCTTGCGCAGCGCCGACGCCGAACTGCCAGTCGAGCGCGCCGGTGATTTCGCGAGCGAGATTTCGCTTTATGCGAGCGAGGTCAAAAAGCTTGCCGACGACAAACGCGAAGCGGCCGAGATTCAGTCCGGAATGCTCCGTGACAATAGCTTTGCGCTCGCCGCCGACCCCACCAAATCGCACGGTAATCCTACGGCGCTGGACCAAGTTCCGAAATTCGATTTTGCGATGCTGGACGCCGCGGCCGACCGCTTGACCAAAAGCGCAAGAGCCTATGACGGCGCACTGGAAAAGAATGGCGCAAACCTGTCTGGCGATCGACTAATTCGTCTGCAAGCACTCATGCAGAACATCGATCAGACGTTGTCGTCCGACGACGGTTTGCCGGGACGTCCCTGGTACAAGAATCTCATCTACGCGCCTGGCAGGCTCACCGGCTATGGCGCCAAAACACTGCCCGGTGTCCGCGAAGCCATCGAACAGCAGCGTTGGGCCGATGCCGAGCGTTACATCAAGCTTACGGCGGCCGCACTTAATGCCTATAGCGATGCACTCGATCAGGCGACGGCCATACTCAGCAATCCCTAAGCGCGCGATGAGATGCGCTCAGTGCGTAGGTTTCGTTTCAGTGTGTGCGGGCGGTGTCGTATGCGGTTGCTTGTTCAATTCATCGAGCAAGGGGCGAAGCGCATCGAGTTCTTTGCCGAAGCCGCTCCAATCCCCGGCCTTCAGCCTGTCGATGGCGTGATCGTAATGTTCAAGCGCCGCTCGCGCTGCATCGGAGGTCGGCCCGACAGGCGCCCCCTGAGTTGCACCTGGCGCGGTCTCCGGTGCCGCGGGCGTCGCCAAAGGTGCCTTAAAGAGGGCGGCAAGCGCTTCGGCAAGCGTTTGCTCCATCACCACGCGCCCGCCATACACCGCAATAACGCGCTTGAGTTCGGGCAACTGCCCGGTTTGCGCCCGCAGATAGAGCGGCGTGACATAGAGGAGCGAGTTCTCGATCGGCACGACAAGAAGATTTCCGCGAATGACACGAGACCCCATCTGGTTCCACAATGAAAACTGCTGGGAAACATCCGTGTTCTGGTTGATCAGCGCCTCGATCTGGAATGGGCCGTAAACGAGTTTCTCTTTCGGGAAGGTATAGACGATCAGCTTGCCATAATCGGGCTGATCGCAGCGCGCCGCCAACCACGCAATCATATTCTCGCGTTGGCTCGGCACCATGGGCAGCATGAGCACGAATTCGGTCCGCTTTTCGCCCGGCAGACGCATGTTGATGTAATAAGGCGCCATTTTCGTGTCGCTAGTGTCCTCGACGCCGGTTGGCGGCTGGCGAGGGAACTGCCAGAGATCCTCGCGGTTATAGAACACTTCCGGCGCGTCCATATGATAGGCTTGATAGATTCCCGCTTGGATCTGGAAAAGATCTTCGGGATATCGGACATGGCTCTTGAGATCGGGAGACATAGCCGCGAACGGCTTGAACAGACCGGGGAATATCCGCGCATAGGTCGCAATGATCGGATCCGCCGGGTCGCTGACATAGAATTCGACCGTTCCGTTGTAAGCGTCGATCACGACCTTGACGGCATTGCGCATATAGTTTGCCGAGCCGTCGTCGATCGACTTGGCGTAGGGAAACCAACTGCTTGTCGTATAGGCGTCCTGAATCCAGAACAGACGTCCATTGCTGACCACAATGTAAGGGTCCGCATCGAGGCGCAGGAACGGCGCAATGGTGTGCACGCGTTCTTGGATGTTGCGGCGGAATAAAATACGGCTGTCGCGTGTGATGTATTCGCTAAGCAGGATGTTGACGTCGCCGAAGTACCACGCGAACAGAGATTTTTGCGCGAAGCCGCCGATCGGCACGCCATCCGCCCCGGAATAGGTCGTATAGACGTTCTTGGCGCCCTTGGGATAATCGAACTCCGGCGCGTTGCCCTTGACGATCACATAATTGTCCGCCGCTTCTCCGAAATAAATTCGCGGCTGCTTGACGGCGGGCCCGCCCGATACGGTTGGCGGAATATCCTGCAGATAAAATTTGGGAAGTCCCTCGGGCGTGGTTTGCGTCACCGGCGACATCACCACGCCGTTGCCGTGCGTGAACAGCACATGCAGATTGACCCAAGTCTGTGCATCCTTGGATAACAGGGTTGAATCGAGCTCGCGCGTCGATGTCATGACTTGCTGATAGGTACCGCCCAGTGTGTAGCGATCGATATCCGCATCGTAAAATTTGTAATAGGTCCTGATTTCCTGCAGCTGCGCGTAAGCGTCGAGCAATGGCTGTCGGTCCCATAGCCTGATATTGTCGATCGTCGAGCGGTTGTTCTGTAACGATTGAAAGCTGAGCGTTTCGTCGGCGGTAAAGGGTTTGACCACGACATTCTTAAGGTTATAGGCCTCACGGGTAAGCGCGATATTCCGGGCGATATACGGTGTCTCGAATCTCAGCTCATTGGGCTTGACATAGACACGCTGGTATAGCGCCGTGAACACAGGCGCGATGACAACCGCAATTCCGAAGACAAGCACGAGAGAAATCAAGGGTAACCTGAAGGTCCGCCGGCGCACATTGAAAAAGCAAGCCATCGCAGCCGCGCAGCACAAGACGATAAGCCCCAACAGGATCGGTAGCTGCACGTGAATGTCGGTGAAGCTTGCTCCCACGACGACGCCGTTGTCGCCGTAGAGAAGCAGGTAGCGGTCAAGCCAATAGCCCCACCCCTTCACCGCAAAATAGAACCCGAGCAGCACCGAAGCGTGTGCGATGGCCGCGGGCGCAATCGATGGGCGCCGCTTGCTATCGAGCACAACCGCGCCATGCACTCCGTAGAGAACAGCCGCGCATAGTCCACTCAGCGCCAGCGTGACGAGAATCCAACTCTTGAGTTCGATATAGACGGGAAGTGAAAAGAGATAGAAACCGAGATCCTTCCCATACAGCGGATCGCTCTGGCCATAAGGAGCCTGATAAAGGAATTTCAATGCCAGGTCCCAGTTCCCGGCCTCGCCCGATGCCACAAGCAGGCCCAAAATGACGGCCACCGCAGAGATGAAAATGCGCCATGGAAAATGTTGATACAGATGCTCGAGCGGCGCGCGCGGCGTGAGGCCCTCAATCGAACCCCAAGGGGAAGAGCTCCATGGAGAGGATATCATACGGAAATCTGCGCGCCGTCCCGCGAGGCGATGTGCAACCTCGCCGTTGAGCCAGATCGCAGCGGTCGACACAACGAATACCACAGCGAATAGGGCGATTTTCGCGGCGATAACAGTCCAGAAGACGCCGTTGTATCCCACGGCAGAGAACCACTCCCAATCGACCAAAAAGCTGCTTGCAAGCCCAATTAAAATCAATCCGCCGACGAGCGTAGCGATTGCGGCGATGATTCTAATTCTGGAGGGCATGTTCCACCTCGATTTCGCGGCGCGAATATCATATTCGGTGGCCGAGAGGGCGTTGCGTGTTGATACACCTTGCTGCGTGGGCGGGGCAATCTTTGATCTCAGGATTTGACACTGCTGGCGATGCCCAGCCAGGACGATATCCGAGAAACAGTCGCCGCCAGATGTGGCCTTCGTCTCCTAATCTTAGGCTTTTGATTCAGGGCCACGGAGAGCGATCTCAAATGATCCAGAGAGCCGATTATCTCTGCGCATCCCGGTGCAACGCCCGGGATGCGGCCCATGCTTAGACTCTCCGCCTTCAGGCGGTGATAGGCAAGCTGTGCGGCCTCATTGCCCAATCCGGCGGTGGCCATTGCCCGAACCGCGGTGATTTGCCGGATGCCTCGCGGCACAGGTAGCGCCAGATGCGAGCGCGATCCTCAATCACGATACGAGGCACTGAACTCAGCTCTCTACGAACAGAAGAACAGCGCTGGCGCGAGGCACATTGAGGGCGAGCGAACCATGGCGGACGGGAATGATCTCCGTCTTAAGCGGACGCCATTCCGCGCTCCCATGCGCGACCTCGGCTCCCGCCAGCGTGATCCCTTTCGTTGCGTCTAACGCGGGCCCGGTCAGCCGCCACGTTTTTGCTCGACGTGCTCTCAATCCGGCAAGCTCGACACGAACATCAAGATCGCGGGCGGCGTCTTTGTTGAACAGCGCAATCCGGTAACCGTCGGCGGCCTTTGCGGTATAGGCCGTCGCATTTGCACCGCCGGCGTCGAATTCGTTGGCATACGATCCTCGTACCGGCAAATTGTTCGACCAGCATCATCCCGTAGAAAAGCGGGCGGGCCCCAAATCCCTCGGCGCGATTTCCCGCGAAGGGCGAGTAGAAGGTACCGAGCCGTGCCACTTCCAGATCGGCCGCACTCTGCGCACCCGGCAACTTGTCGCCGAGCCCGGCGGCAATCTGCTTGCCGAGCCCGCCATGGAAATTGATGCCCTTGCAGCCGCGCGCGGCCATATCGAGCATATAGTTCCCGCCCCACAGAGCTGCGGCGAGCGCATTGCTCATGCCGGGCTTACCGCCGCGGTAACAGCTGTTGCCCTCGGCCATGCGGAAGGGGAGACCGGCAGCCCGTGCCACGGGCATGATCGCGTCCATCTGCTTGGCGATGCGCGGATCGGGCTTGAGCAGGTTTTCGATCGTGGCGTTGGGCGAAGTGGGTGGGCCTTCGGCATAGTAATGACCGCTGAGCGCCACGATGCGCGAGCCCATGCGCTTGGGGCTTCTTGCGCGAAACGCACGACCCAGTCCGCGGATGTCCCGACATCCGGGCCGCCGAACTTTGCACCCGGGACGCGCTGCGACACCGCGTTGGCGATCGCAGTCCATTCGTTAAGATAATCCGCAAAATCCCATCCCGCCGGGCGCAGTAGATTGTTCGGCGTTTTGTAGAGATCGGGCTCGTTGCCGATCTGGAAGTAAAGCAGCTTCGGTCCGAGTGCCCTGGCAACATAGGCAGCCTCCTCCGCATCGCGGTCGGGCGAGCCTGTGCCGAAATTAAGGCCCCAGATGCAGGTCCAGCCGCAGGCATCGAGGAAGCCGCGGAGATTGTCCACCGCTGGGGGCGTGATCGGCGTGAAGCGTTGAGGCATGGTGTTGTCTGCGCGGCCCATACCTGGCGCCGTGCTTACCGGCGGCTGTGCTTCGGGGCTGGTCTTCCACCAGCAGAATTCGCTGGAATTGCCGCCGACACGCAGCACAGCGTTTGCACTCAGCCGCCGGTGAAGCGCGACCAGGCTCGTATTCCCCGCATCGCAAAAGCTCGGGTCGGCAAATTGCGCGGTCTCGACGCTGAAGCCATTGTAGTCCAGCGGAATGTCGTTCAGTTCCTCGCCGGGATGCGGCGTCAGGCTGGCTTCAACGGTTTTTCGCGATGCGCCGAGCGCGTTGGTTCCGATTGCGGCAAAGCCGGCGGCAAGAAGCGTGCGCCTGTCGAACTCGAACATTGGTTCTCCCCTGCCCGATATTCGCGCCAACACAAGCTGACTACAAGCCTGCTTGTCTAACTATAAACGCCCTCAATAAACGCCTTGAGATTCGCAGTCGTAACGCCCGGAGGCATGCCGCCGGCACAAGAAGCGATCAGTCGGGTGTGGTCGTCGGCCGTTTCCGCCAGCATTTTACGCACGGCGGTGCGGACGTCGTTGGGGGTTCCCTGCGCCAGCACATCGCGCGGTGGAATATTGCCGAGAATGGCCAGCTTGTGACCGGTGGCACGCCGCAAATCGGGCAATGTCATCTGGATTCCGGGATTATAAAGATTGATGCCGATCTCGGCATAATATTTGACCGACTGGGCGAAATCGGCATCGTTGTGGAAGAGTTTCACCGTGACGGGCGCGGCGAACAGCTCTTTCATGTACGGCATGGCGAATTCCTTAAAATCGCTCTCGCTAATGAATCCGACAATATCGTCGAGCACCAGCATGCCGTCGATCGTGTCGATGCTCCGGCGTTGACGGGCATGCCAGTCGATCAAGAATGCGGTGATGACCCGCAACAATTTGTGAGTCCGCTCGGGGTCGGTGCCGAGCATCATCAAGAATTCCGTCGTACCCATAAGAAAGCTGGCGATGTTGAGCGGTCCGCGGGAAACGGAGAAACGGATGCGGTGCCCCATCGCCTCGATGCGCGCACGGTTTCGGACCAACCGATTGAGCATGAACGGCAGAAGTCCGTCGGTGGCGGTGTCGGGTTGAACGATCCTATCGACGTCTTCCTCGGCCAAGATAATCTTCTCGGCAAAAGGAAACTCATTCTCGGGAAACTGGCATTTGCTCCCAAACGCCGACGGTTCCGTACACATTCCGAACTCGGACCAGAACCCCGGTAGGAACATACACTCCGGAAAGGTCTCGATGGCTTTCTTGTTTGCCGCAAACCATACTTCGTCGCTTTGGAAATAATCGAGGATGTTCACACCGTACCAGTTCGGCAGCCAAGGGCAGTCGATTATGAACCCAATCGGCAACGGGCGGCGTTGTTCGCCGCGCAAAACCGCGAGCAAGTCTTGCCATTGTTGTTCGGTCATGACTTTCCCCTTTGATTTTCCGCGCAGGCGAGTAAAGCGTGGTAGCGGTCCCTTTGCCTATAAATACATGCTTTTCGTGCGAATCCTAAGGCCTCGATAGTCAATCGGGCGTCATTTGGGATCAATGCATGACTTGTCGCAGGGCTTAGCATCCGAATGGATCAACGCCTGGCATCGAAGCGTACGCGGATGGTTTCGCGGAAGAGTGCCTTTTTCCGATTAAAGTTCGCGGGCCGCAGCCACCGCGCCGGCTGCGCTCCTGCTGTAACCGTCGGCGCCGATCTCCTTGGCATAGGCCTCGCTGAGAGGCGCACCGCCGACCATCACCTTCACGCGGGCGCCCGCTTGTTTCAAGGCGTCGATGGTGGTTTTCATGGCAGGCATGGTGGTGGTCAATAACGCGGACAGCGCCACGATTTGGGCGTTTTTTTCCTTCACTGCTGCGACGAATTTCTGAGGATCTACATTGACGCCAAGATCAATGACCTCGTAGCCACCGCCTTCGAGCATGGCGGCGACCAAGTTCTTGCCGATGTCGTGCAAGTCCCCTTTGACGCTTCCTATGACGACGCGGCCGACAGGTTCAACACCACCCGCGGCCAACAACGGCCGAATGAGCTCCAAGCCGGCCTTCATCGCGCGAGCGGAGAGAAGAAGCTCGGGCACAAAATATTCGTTGCGCTCAAACCGTCGTCCCACCTCTTCCATCGCCGGCATCATATAGTCTTGGACGAGCGATAGAGGCTCGAAACCCGCGGCAAGGGCGATTTCGGTGCTCGATTTGGCCGCCTTCGCGTCCCCTGCGAGGACAGCATCATGCAGTGTTTTGGCGTCTGGCATGGGATTTCCCTGTAGTCTTCAAACCATCGTGCGGTCAAACCCGGATGGGCAGTATAGCAGTTCGCTTTGCATCGGCATTGTGGCGTAAGGCGCGGCGGCGCATGAACCCTTCAAAGGCTCGCGCCTTTTAGCGGTGCACCAGCAGAACATGACGGCGTTGCCGATACGCTCGCCGTCGCGCCTGCGCGCAATGCTTCCCGTGAGATCGTGCGACAAACATATGGAGATCGCTATTGTCCGCCTCTTCGTATGCTTTTATCTAGTAGCTTCAATATCTTAGATGTGACCGCAATGGCTATGACAGACGAGATGTTTGGCTATAACGGCGCAAGACAGCACCGTCCATATTTGAGAGCCGCGCTGGGGGATATTTGAAGATAGCGGATTGTGGCGCTGCTAACGCCGAATCAGCGCGGCCTTTGCGTACCAAAATGCGCGCATTGGGATGATAGAAATCCCCGTTTTAGTTCCGCCGATGCCGGTGCTTACGGTTGTGCACCGGCGCGGCCGTCGAGGAACGGTGAACTTCCACCGCCGCGCCACTGTAGCGGATATTCTGATCCGGCTTGGCATCGAACCGCGTCGCATTGCCGGTGGGCCCCGAAATCCAACGCACGTTGAAAACTCGGTTTTGAACCATGCCCGCAAAGCCGCCCTTGCGATTGCCGATCGTTAGCGTGCCGCTCGGCTCGTCGTAGGAGATCGGAATCGACGAGAACTCGCCGCGCGCATAGGCGTTCGTGACGCCGTCGTCTTCGTACAAATCGAAATGGCCGTTCTTGCCTGTGTAGACGTAGAGCGTGATCGGCGCATTCGGCTTCTGGTTCGTGTACTGAACATCCGGGCCGACCGGCACGATCGCGCCTTCTTTGACGAAACACGGCATATGCGCCAGCGGCGCTTGAGCGGCGACATCCTGTCCGCCATCGAAGACTTTGCCGGTGTAGAAATCGTACCAGCGAACGCCCGCAGGCAAATAGACCTGCCGGGCGCGCGCTTTGTATTCCGTCACCGGCGCCACCAGGAAGGACTGCCCGAACATATATTCGTCTGCGATACTGCGCACCTTCTCGTCGTTCGGGAAATCCATCACAAGACCGCGCATCATGGTGCCAGCCTGGTGATAGGTATCCGCGGCCATGTGAATAGATGTATGGCATCAGCCGGTAGCGAAGCTGGTCATACCATTTGAGAATATTGAAGACTTGCGAGCCCGGTCTTGCGATCTCGAAAATTTCGCGGCGCCGCAGCTCGCCATGCGAACGGAAAATCGGCACAAAGGCGCCCATCTCGAACCATCGCGTATAAAGCTCCGTCCATTCGGCCAGATCGGCGGCGCTGTTCGGTTTGGTATAATGCTGCTGGGCTTCGTCTAGATATCCTCCATAGCGGTTTTCCATCGTGTAGCCGCCGATGTCGAAGGTCCAGTTGGGAATTCCCGACATCGAGAAGTTCACACCGGCCGAAATTTGATCGCGCATGATCGCTCCAGCGCGCGGCAATGTCGCCACTCCACACCGCCGCTTCGCAGCGTTGCAGGCCGCGCGAAGCCGGACCGCGTCAGGATGAAGGTCCGCGTGTCTGGATGTGCGCCATGCCAGTGGTCGTAGAAACCGCAGACATGCATCAGCGGATAGGTGTTGTAGAATTCCGCACCCGGACCCATCACCGTCGGGCCGCGCATCTTGATCTGATCTTCCGGCCTTGCATTGGAATGAATGTCCGGTTCGTCGTTGTCCATCCACCAGGCATCGGGCCCGAGCACATCGAGCTTCGGCTGAATTTGGTTCCAATAGATGTCGCGCGCCTCCTGGCGAATAGACATCGTAATTCGAGCTCTTATAGCCCGGTCCGACCCAGTCGATGAATCCGGCGTCCACCGGATAGCGATACATCAGGCCCTTCTCGTCGAATTCCTTGTAGTTCTTCAGTCCGTCATAGAATTTCGGCCAGATGACGATCATCTCGTGGCCGTGCATGGCGTGGATGTCGTCGAACATCTTGCTTCGGATCGGGATAGCGGGTCGGATCGAAATCGTGAGAACCCCATTCGGGATCTTTCCAATAGCGCCAATCCTGAACGATATTGTCGATCGGCAGTTTGAGGTCGCGGTATTTCTTGAACACGCTGACGAGCTGGTCTTGATTCTGATAGCGCTGACGGCTTTGCCAGAAGCCATAAGCCCATTCGGGCATCATGGCGGCCGCGCCCGTGAGATGGCGATAACCGGCGATCACGTCGTCCATGCTGGATCCGCCGATAAAATAGTAATCGATGGCATGCGCCACGTCGGAGTGCAGAGACAATTCATGACGTTCGGCGTCGGGAAGTGGGTCGAGATGGAGGAAGCGCAGATAAGCGCCCCCTTCGTTCTTCCACTCGGCGCGGAATTTCATCGGCTTGCCGGCGATCATCGGCACGTCGAGATTGCGATACCAGCCCTGCCAGCCCTGACGCCAAGCATCCATCACCAGCTTGTCGTCCAGATAGAGCTTGAAATAGCCGCTGACAAAGAAGCGGAACTTGTGCACGCCGGTTTTTTGCGTTTCCAGGCTGCCCTCCCACACCACGTTGAGTGTCGGACTGGTGGGGACGGGATTTCCCACATGAACCGGCTGGCCCGACGGGTTCGCCACGGCAGCGGGGAAATTCTTCGTGTCGGGAATGAATTGATAGTTGGGATCGTTTTCGACCCGTTCGGCCAGCAATTTACCCTTGTCGTAATAGCGCGCGGTCAGACCGCCTTCCTTGCCGTCCGCATCGCGCAATGTAAGTTCGGCCGAAAGTGTGGCGTATTCCTTCGGATAGCCAAAGCGCGTGATGGAATAATTATCCCACAACACGCCGTAATTCCTGGTGGAGACCAGCATCGGAACCGCGACGTCCATATTGTGCTGGGCGAGAATGACATCCTCGCCGTTATAGTTCATCTGGCCGTTCTGATGCTGACCCAGGCCATAAAAGCCCTCGTCCGTTCCGCGATTGAACTCCTGGCGGATGGCATAGAACTCTTTGCCGTCGATCTTTACCGGCTCGAACTCGCCGCTGTTGTAACCGCTGAGCACGGCTTTACCATCGGCGTCGCGGAATTTAACTTCGCCCGTCGCGAGGGAAACCTCAGCTCTTACCTTGGTGGTCTTGAGCGTGAGGGTATCGCCCTGGATGGAAACATCGAATTTCGCGTCACTGGCCGGAGATGCTCCGACAATCAAACTTGCGGGAAGATCGAGGCTTGTGGTCGGCGATGCCGTAACGCGAATGATACTGTCCGTCATGACCTGAAGGCGTACGGCATGCGCCTGTCCCGCCGCCGGCGTGACAACGACACCCGTATCGGTCTTGCGCCAGTTGACGATCTTGTCCTCGGTCTTGCTCCTGAACAGGCTCATCACATCCTGTCCGGACGAACAAGCGCCCGCGAAAACCAGCAGCGTGATTGCGGCGGCAAACCCGCCCAGACGCTTTGCCGAATGCTTCGTAGCCATGTCATTCTCCAGGACTGCAAGCGAGAGGTGCTTCCAGACGCTAGCCAACCCATTGATGCTCGTGTCGTTTTGGTTTCGAAGTTCGCCAAAGATGCTGATATCGGTGATATCGCGAACTTCGAAATCGCAACACTAGGCCCTGTTTACACAGTCGTCACGGCCGCGACGACTATGTAAACAGGACCTAGTGCTCGATACGATATGCCTTATAAGAATGGGGTTCGATCTGGACCGGAAAAATCATTTGGGCCGGTTCCTCATAGCGACGACGGCCGCGCCGGTCCGTTGGAGCAGGCGGTGGCTGATGCCCCACAATCAACTTACCGGTTGTCAGATCGCGCAATTTCACTTCGGCACCGGGAAGCGTGATGTTCACCGGCGCGCGTGTCGACCGGAAAGATTCGACCACAAAGGCGTTGTTGTCGTAGGCAAACAGACTGACCAGAGGCGGTAAATCGATCTGTACTGGAAAGTTGCGCTGCAGATATTGCTTTATTTGGGTGATCACACCCTGCGGCAAATTGTAGAGATCCGATTGGTTCTCCGGAATCGTCAGGAGATAGATCACGCCTTTGGAATAGCGGTTCATCAAAAGGATGGGATCGCCTTTTGCGCCCGCCACGCCGCGCACGATCCCCCACGAATCATTGGTATAGAAACGAATTTCCGGAAACAGAACGGCTGGATTGTCGTGCTTGGGATCGTTCAGACTTGCGCCGTTGCCGGCGCCGAATCCATTGAGGAAATCATGAATGGAGAGCACACGGCCGGTGTCTTCCCATTCGGCGACATCTTTGATGCCCTTGTCCTGCAACGCCCGCAACAATCCCGAGGTAATGACGACGCTTTTGCCCGCCGTCAGCTGGCCCTCGATTTTTTTGACGATGTCGGGATCGTATTTTGCGCTCTCGGTCAGCAGAACCATATTGGCGTCGCTCGGAAAATTCGGCGTCATTTCGATCGGGATACCGATATTACCCAAATAGTTCTGCAGGAAATCTTCGCCGACCGACTGATAGGGCTTGTAGTTTGCTATACCGATCGGATTGCCGAGCAGGCCGAGCGTCTTGTCCACCTGTTCCAGAGAATATCCCGCAGCACTTCCCCAACCCGGCCCGGGATCACCCTTCCCCGCAGAGCGATAGGACTTCTCCATCGCGTTCCAGTCGAAGCCAGTGCGCTGTGCCTTCCATGCCGAGCGCTCGCCCGCATCGAGCTTGTAGTCCGGCGAAACCAGATCGGCCCAATTAAACAAGGTAATTTCGGGCGCCTTGGCGAACAGCGTGTCCCACAATTGCTCGGCATATCTGTCGACATAGCGCAGGCTGTAGGTATCGACCCAACCGCCGCCGTTGCCGCCGCCCGGGCGGATGTTGTCGTAATAACGGATGATCTCGTAGCTCTCATACTGCTGCAAAAGCTGGTCGGTGACCAACGGATCGCGTGTTTCGGTGCCCGTGTAGATGCCATCGAACATCTGCGATTCTTTTTCCAAGTCGAAACCCAATCCTTGGAAATGCTCGTACCAATTGGGATATTTGATGATCATCTTGACGCCCGGATTGACGGCTTTGGCCGGCCCTAGCACGAGATTGCGGGCGGCATCGCGCATAGTATCCAGGCGGTACTGTGTCCAGCTTCTGGTGCCCTTGGCGGCGATGTCGGCATCGCTCTTGCTGGTATAGAAAAAGAAATCGTCGAGGACGACTTCGTTGAAATGTTTTGCGGCGAGTTCTGCGGCTTTCTTGCATTCCTCACGATCGGAGGGGTTCTCATAGTCGAAGGTCCCGAATTGTCCGCCGACACCGCCGGCGGCCAGGGTTACGCCACCGGAAACGATAATGCCTTTGGCCTCGAATTCCTTCTTAACCGCTTCGATTTCGGCATCCGTCGCAAAGAGATGATTGCGATAGACTTCGACATAGACCTTGTCGAATTTGAGCTGGCGGGTCGCCCGATCGTATTCCCGCGCAAATTCCTTCGGGTCAGCGAGCTCTTTCGTGGCGTTGACGACAACGTAGATCGCCGTACGGAAGTTTCGGTATTTGCCTGGGGTGGGCTGTGCAGCAGCGGCGCCGAAAGATGCCAGTAGAATTACCGAAAAGATCGCCAAACGTCGAATCATGATCTTCCTCTTTCGCGTTTTTCTTATGGTCGCGCCGGGACACACTGCAGGCGTGGCACCGCGCCGTTCTTGCGGCCGCGAAGCATCATAGTTTGACAGCGCTATTAGGCACAAGCAAAGGCAGGACAGCAGCCCGCAAGTCGCAATCGAGAACTTAAGGCGTCGGACGTCTCATCCTGAAGCGATGATGCCGCTACGGCCTAATGCCGGCACTGGCGAATTCGCGCTCTAGGTTGCGCGTCGGCCCGATAAAAGCCCATTGGGTTTGTCCGGGAATCTGGCGTGCGATCCAAGTGTAGTTCACCGCCGTCCAAGGCAGAATTTCAGAATTCAGATTGTCCAAAACATAGTCGCCGCGATCGGTCGCAGCGACGAGGACGGTATGCGCTGTGCCGTCGTCTGTGCGCGCGACGGTCAAGCGAAGGGCTTGCACCGGTATTCCCAGATCGACCAGCGATTTGCGCTTGCCCAGTGCGTAATCCTCGCAATCGCCATAGCCGTCCCTGGGGATCGTCCAATAGTCCACGCGGCCGTAATGCGCCGCGTCCTCTTCGGGCTTGATCGTTGTGTTCCAAGCCGTGTTGACCTGCTCCAATGTGCGCCAGGTGTTGGCATCGAGCGCGATGGTCGACACATTGCTATTGGGGCTCGCGCATTGCTCCGGTTCGCGGTTGCAGAAGGCGACGAATCCCGAAGGCGGCGCGGTTGCCGGCCCGGATGGCATGGAGGTGCTGGCGCGGATCACGTCCGAATACGGACTGTATGACACGCTCGGCGCGATAGACGCAGTATCAGGCAGAGCATCCAGGACCGGACCGGGGCTCTGGCATGCGGTGAGAAGAAGCGCGGCCAATACGATAGCCGCTCCTCGAAACCTGCTCATAGCACGCACTCTTGGAATGCGCGCTCAAACTAGAGACCGAGATTTGAGACCGGCTTAGAGCAACCGTTAGAATTTAATTTGCATTTTAACGATCGCCGGAAGTTCGGCGAAGTCGGACAAAGCGACGTTCGACAGGGTGAACGAATACTTAATAGGCGAACGTCACGGAGACGTCGGCGAGGTTGCCGGTGTGTGTGGCGCCGGGGGGCTTAGCGAGTTGCCAGCCGTAATCGAAGCGCAGATCTAGGTAGCGCCCGATGCCGTAGCGCGCCCCGAACCCGACGCTTTGCAGCGAGGCGCTTTTGGCTTGGCCGGT
>CAWGHR010000058.1:0-39326 GCA_963822275.1 uncultured Alphaproteobacteria bacterium | reverse complement strand
AATTTTAAATCATTCGCCATGTACTGACAGGGTGCATTCTTACTGATGATTACGCTATCATTAATGTGGTGAAAGTAGACAAAAACAATCGCAAGTATTCTGGCACCCAGCGAAGCCATCTCGACCTTACCGCCCACGATTCCTCAGTCACTCGACGGACATAAAATTATGGCGCGTCACCAGCTGTCTACTTACTTGCCTACTTACTTACCGATGAGAAGTTTGACTGCCCACGATGACGTCAAAGAATAATCTCAGTCGTGCGTTTTCCTCAGAATTTGAAATGCGTGTAATTAGGACTAATCGTAGAAACTTAAACCACTATTTATTCGACTATTTGCACCGTCGAGCAGAGCCGGAAGAGCCCAGTGAACTTTATTTTAAAGGAGCAGCAGTTGGCCTGCAGGGCGCAGGTCGGACAGCTGGCGCCGGGGGTCGAGTAAAAGGCGTCCTCGGCAGTATGGGGCATGCACACAACAAGATCGCTTCGCTAGGACTCGGAGCTCCGCTCCTTCGTCCTAGCTGCGATCTTATTGGATTGGACCCTCTGCTTCGCTCAAATTAAAATATATTTAATTAGTTTACTAGTATCACTTAATGTCGCTCATCCGCTAGATTCGATGTTTTGTCATTCGCCAGATGGCGCCATCGTGATCGTTGTATTGCCTTGCCTTAGGCTAGTCCAAATAGGCCTTTAATAGCGGTGCGACGATGCGTCATCATGGTCATCATGGTCATACTAGTCATGACCATTTTAGCAATAAAGTTTGCCGAACCCTCTACTTCGCTCCGAGTATAAACTTATTGTAATGATCTGCATACGGTATTTGCGGTATTCCTCTCCGTACTCGAGCTGAATTTCGAGCGAGGCATTACTCCAGCTGCGCTCTGCCAGTCGCCTCAGGTTCTCCATTGCTGATAATGGCGTCTCGAAGGCAGTCGGTTCTATCACCGAAACGTTGCAACCATACGGCCTCAGTGAACGTCTGCATGGAAATTCACAATAAATCTAACAGACCCCGTGAAAGCTAGTTTGTTATTCTCCATTGGAAACTATCAGTGATCCGTCAGTCGAAATAATTCGTTTTGCCAGCTTCTGACAACTGAACAGTCAACATGTTTGAACTTAGTTCAGTTGAACAAGTCAAGTTTGCGCCCACGATTCCTCGGTCACTCGATGGACATATGGCGCGTCACTAGCTGTCTACTTACTTACTTACTTAAGTTAAGTCTAACTCGGTTTAATCGACCAGATATTCAGACTGACACCAGCGGCATCCGAGAAATGGCAATGATGTTCTAGCCCGATTGTATTGCGAATAAGTGTGCTATTTAATATGGCCTATTAACCCATAAGCGGCGAGTTTCTGTTTGACCAATCGACGCTAGAACTGTTTATACTGCCAGGCCTGATGCGGCCATCTCAGCAATTGCTAGGATTCTTGTTTAAATCATCAAATGCATAGCGTAATTAATGGTCAGCGCTATTATAGTAAGTCTATAAGCTAACCTGAGCCCATCGCTGAACGCCTCAACTCCATACTTCGACACGCAGTAGGGCGTCGCTCGTTTCATGCTCACGCGCCCTGCCATGCTCGCCATGTTGACGACTCGACCACGTGACTTCTTGATGAGCGGCAGAAACGTCATCGTGACGTCAATCAGTCCGTACAGGTTGACGGCGGCCACGTCGCGGTAGTCATTCATCGGCTGCCAGCTCGGGATGTCCGACCGTGCTGCTTATTCCGGCGTTGTTGACAACGGCCCAAAGAACTGAAATAATTCAAATAAGATAATTGTTACGGGATAAATAACGACATGATCAGATGCGTACGAGTCAAACGTTTGAATTGTTGGACGCCTAATAGAATATCAGATTTAAGTTTAACACTGCAACCTTTTCCATCTCTCTCCAGTCGCTCCTTGACAGCGTCAAAAGCCTTTCGGACACTTTCCGGTTTCGTGACATCGAGGTGGATCGTCTGGAGTCGATCGGAGCAGACTTTCGTGAGTTCCGTCTCGCCTTTCTCCGTCAGACAGGCGGCGAACACGTGACAGCCTCGCGAGTCGAGACGTCTGGCCAGGTCGTGTCCGAATCCGGTGTCGCAGCCGGTGATGAGCACGTACCGGTCGCCAGTGCGGCCTACGCCTGGCAGCCTCAGCAGCCAGTCTAACAACTTGTACACGACGAACAGGCCGACTAGGGCCGTTATTCAACAGAAATCGCACAACATATTGGGTCAAAAGTAAATTCTCCGCTCAATATAGTCTAGTTTTGCATGTAATAGGCTTATTATTATTCATTCGATCGGTCTGTTATTCAACGGATGGTATTTTGAGGCCTAAAAATAATAACACTGACTGACGTTGTGTGCTAATTCGACCTACAGTGCAATCCTCTTAAGCCTACTGCGTTTGTTCACGGTCGTGGCCGACGATGATTGCCAAATGCGACGAGGGCCGCGTTATGCTCTGCTTTAGGATGTCTTCTTTGCCCTTGTAATGCATATAAAACGTCGAGCGGCCGATATTGGCGCGTTCCGCTATGCGTTCGACGGTTACGCTTTCGTATCCTTCCGACAGCACAAGATCGATGAAGGCTTTCATCAATGCGGCACGGCTGCGCTCGCTGCGGCGGTCGGGTTTCTTGGTTTTCATCGCCATCAAGATCCGCTGAACGGGAGAGCGCAAGATGCGCTATTGCGCTGTTTCCGCCAACCCGGACAATTTTGCCCGGATGTCCAAAAACGGACGACGACGCCTCCGGCGCCAACATCGCAGCCGCGCGATTGCGTAGAACAGCCGGCGTCCAAATCCGGAGCCGAACTTGACCGATCTCGCCGATACCAACGACCGCGCACCGCCTCGTGCTGTCGGCTTGCTGCTGATAGCAACCGGCGTCGCCTCGCTGGTGCTTCTCGCAATCCACCCAGGGGGCAACGCACACGGTATTGTCGAGGTGTTGAAACAAGAAGCAGCCGATCGCGGCATCGATGCGCTGGTGCATGGCGGGTTTGTCGCGGTGCTCGCAACTCAGTTGGTTGGTTACGCGATTTTCTCCCAGCGGTTGGGGTTGCGGCGGCCGATGGTCGTCGCCGGGTTGGTGTTTTTCACAGCCGGCGCCGCGTTCCTGGCCGCCTCGATGGTGCTCGACGGATTGGTGACGCCGGCGATTGCCGTGCGCTATCTCACGGCACCGGATAAGCAGGATTATGCGAAATCGATTCTCGTGCTGATTGGCGCAATGATTGGCGTTCTCATGCCGATCGGGTTGGCGTTTCAATCGCTTGGCATCACGGCTTGGGGATTTGCGCTGGCGATTCGCGGTCCATCGCGAATCGTTGGCGTGTTTGGGCTCTTGTTCGGAATCGGAATCATTGGCGCCCTCGCCGCTTCTCTAGCGGCACTGAATCCGTTCGTCGTGATGGGGGCCATTGGCGGGATGGTGTTATGGGCTATGGCCGTTGGTTTGCTGCTGATGAAGCAGACGGGAAGCTAAGCTATCATCCCAGCAAATGCTCGCGAAGCGACACGATCTTCGACGAGCGTTCGAGCCGTCCGATCTCGCCGAATCCTTTGCGTTCGTGAAACCGTAACGACATATCGTTCGGCGGAATGATATTCACTTCGCAGAGCAACCGATCGACGCCCTCGGCACGGGCGAAGTTTTCGAGATCGTCGTAAAGCCGATCCGCGAGCCCAAGCCTTCGATACCGGCCATCGACAACGATCCGATCGATATAGAGGAAATCGTCCGCCTGACTTTCAAAGTGCCGGAATATCGCGCCGTCGTACGACGCACCTCTGCGGAACGCCATCAAGAACGCGGCAACAACACCGTCGATCTCGACCACCCGGAAATAACCCGAAGCAGCCGCCAATTCCGTGAGCCGCGCTTCATCCATCGGGCTGAGGAAATGCACGAACGCTTCGTTCAAGGCGAGAATGGCCAGCCAATCGCCCGGCAACGCGTCACGTAGCATGGGACAGTCCATCGTAATGAGACACTTCAGGTAACACCCTGTCCCTCCAGGCGGATATTCGGCCAGCCTTAGCGAAGTTGAAATACACCTTATGGCGGCATATGATATACTTCGCAAATGTATATCATGGAGCGGGTCATGAACGTCGGCAAATGGGGAAACAGCCTCGCCGTCCGCCTTCCCAAAGAGGTCGTGGATGCGCTTGAGCTGCGTGAAGGCGATCAAATCCAAATAAACATCGTCGGGCCTCGCCATCTCGAGGTCTCGCGTGACCGGTCACGCGAAGAAGCGATGAAGAGGCTGCGCGCGCTGCGCAAGCCGCTTCCTCCAGGCTTCAAATTCGACCGGGACGAGGCCAATGAACGTTAAGCGCTTCCTCGACACGAACATCCTCATCTATGCATTCGCGACGGACGATCCACGCAACGAAGTCGCCGAAGACCTAGTGGCAGAAGGCGGAATCGTCAGTATTCAAGTGCTGAACGAGTTCGCGAAGATATCGCGCCACAAACTCGGCCGCGAATGGAGCGAATTCGTGACGAACTCTCGGTCATAAAAAAACTTCTCGATCCGCCCTTGCCTCTGACCGCCGAGATACACGATGCCGCCGTTGATATTTCAGAGCGCTATGGGTTCCACTTCTTCGACAGCCTGATCGTTGCCGCGGCGCTGCGCGCAAAATGCTCAATTCTCTACACGGAAGATTTGCAGCACGGCCAGAAGATCGAAGGCCTGACGATCCGCAACCCGTTCACGTCCTGAAAATGCCGAATTTCGTTTCCGGTACCGGCGCATTCAAACACGCCGAAAGTGCCAGCCCGAGCACGCGCCTGAGTATCGGCCGGTGCGATGATGCCGTCGTCCCATAGCCGCGCGGTGGCGTAATAGGGATTGCCCTCGCGTTCATATTGTTCGCGGATCGGAGCCTTGAACGCGGCCTCTTCTTCGGCGCTCCATTTTTCGCCGCGCGCTTCCATGCCGTCGCGCTTCACCGTGGCCAGAACGCCTGCCGCCTGTTCGCCGCCCATGATGGAGATGCGCGAATTCGGCCAAGCGAATAGAAAGCGCGGCCCATAAGCGCGGCCGCACATCCCGTAATTTCCTGCGCCGTAAGAACCGCCGATGATCAGCGTGATCTTGGGCACCTGCGCGCAGGCGACCGCGGTCACCATTTTGGCGCCGTCTTTGGCGATGCCGCCGGCTTCGTATTTCTTGCCGACCATAAAGCCGGAAATGTTCTGCAGGAACAGCAGCGGAATGCGCCGCTGACAGCACAGCTCGATGAAATGCGTCGCTTTCAGCGCGGATTCCGAAAACAAAATTCCGTTGTTGGCGATGATGCCGACCGGCATGCCTTCCAGCCGGGCAAAACCCGTCACCAGCGTCGTGCCGTAGAGCTTCTTGAATTCGTCGAATTCGGAGCCATCCACCAGCCGCGCGATCACTTCGCGCACATCGTATTGCGTCGCGAGCGACGGCGGCACGATGCCGTCGAGCTCCGCGATGTCGAATGCGGGCGGCCGCGGTGCCAGCACCGGAATGTCCGGCTGCTTGGTGTCATTCAACCCGGCCACAATGCGCCGCACGATGGCCAGCGCATGCGCATCGTCATTGGCATAATGATCGGCAACGCCGGATTGGCGCGTGTGCACCTCCGCGCCGCCCAATTCTTCGGCCGTTACAATTTCGCCGGTGGCCGCTTTCACCAGCGGCGGGCCGCCAAGGAAGATCGTGCCCTGCCCTTTGACGATCACGCTTTCGTCCGACATTGCCGGCACATATGCGCCGCCGGCCGTGCACGATCCCATCACGGCGGCGATCTGCGGAATGCCCGCCGCGCTCATCGTCGCTTGATTGTAGAAGATGCGGCCAAAATGTTCGCGGTCGGGGAAGATCTCCGCCTGGTTCGGCAGATTACCGCCGCCCGAATCCACCAGATAGATACAAGGCAGCCGATTTTCGCGCGCGATCTCCTGCGCCCGCAGATGCTTTTTTACCGTGATGGGATAGTAGGTCCCGCCTTTGATCGTCGCATCGTTGCAGACGATGACGCATTCGCGCCCTTCCACCCTTCCGATGCCCGTGATCATTCCCGCGCCATGGATATCGCCGTCATACATGCCGAAAGCCGCCAGCGGCGACAGCTCCAGGAATGGCGAGCCGGGATCGAGCAACCGCTCTACGCGGTCGCGGGGCAACAGTTTTCCGCGCTCGGTATGGCGCGTGCGCGAGCGTTCGTCGCCGCCCAGTGCGGCAACCGTCATCCGCGATTTGAGTTCATCCACCAGCGCAGCCATCGCGGCAGCGTTGGATTTGAAAGCGGGACTGGACTGCGAAATCGAGGATTTTAGTGTGGTCACACGTTGTCCTTTACCTCCCCTTGGTGGGGAGGTCGGCGAACGAAGTGAGCCGGGTGGGGGCGGACGGCGAAAACGGCCCCCCACCAGATCCGTCTCCGCTACGCTTCGCCGGATCGGCCTCCCCACGAGGGGGAGGCAACGTAGCACGCTCACTACTTCTTCATCCTAGCGCTGACCATTTCTGCCAGCCAGCCGCGGGGCGCGTCGTCGATATCGAAGACGGGACTGGCGGCGATAATATCGATATCGGCCTTGTCCAAAGACGAAGAGATTTCTTTGACGATCTCAAGCTCGGGATATTTGGCTTTGATTTCCGCGATCGAGCGGGCGCTGACAATGCCCCAAATGCCGGATTTTCCGAAGTCGTGAGAGACCAGGTAATTCATTTTCCTGTCCATTAGCTTACGATCTCCATTGCCAGGGCCGTTGCCTCGCCGCCGCCGATGCAGAGCGAAGCTACGCCGCGTTTCAAGCCGCGCCGCTTTAGCGCGTTCAGTAATGTCGCAACGATACGCGCGCCCGAGGCGCCGATGGGATGACCGAGTGCGCAGGCCCCCCCGTTTACATTCACTTTCTCGTGCGGCAGCGACAGATCACGCATCGCAATCATCGCCACATTGGCGAAGGCCTCATTGATTTCGAACAGATCGACATCGTCCGCCTTCCACCCGGCCAATCCTAACGCTTTTTGAATCGCGCCCACCGGTGCCGTAGTGAACCAGCGCGGCTCATGTGCAAAACTCGCTTGCGACACGATACGCGCGACGGGCTTAAGGCCACGTTTCACAACAATATCGCTGCGCGCGAGCACCAGTGCCGCTGCACCATCGGAGATTGAAGAGGAATTGGCCGCCGTCACCGTGCCGTTCTTGTCAAAAGCGGGCTTGAGGGTAGGGATTTTTGCCGGATCCGCCTTGCGCGGCTGTTCGTCCAGAACGACTTCCACCTCGCCGCCCCTTGCCGCGACTTTCACGGCCACGATCTCGTCGGTGAACGAACCCTCGCTTTGTGCCCGTTTGGCGCGCATCAAGGACTCGGTTGCAAAGGCATCCTGCGCCTCGCGGGTGAATTGGTAATGCTGTGCGGCATCTTCGGCATAAGTGCCCATCAATCGATGTTCGTACGCGTCCTCCAGCCCATCGAGGAACATGTGATCTTTGATCTCGCCGTGCCCCAAGCGGTAGCCGCCGCGCGCCTTGGGCAACAGATAGGGCGCGTTCGACATGCTCTCCATGCCGCCCGCCACCGCGACCTCCGCGCGACCAAGCGCAAGCTGATCCATCGCGACCATGATCGCTTTCATGCCCGAGCCGCAAACCTTGCTGATCGTCGTCGCCGGAACGCCGTCGGGCACGCCGGCAAACCGCGCCGCTTGGCGGGCAGGGGCCTGGCCCACGCCAGCCGGCAGCACGCAGCCCATGACAGTTTCATGTATCTGATCTGCGCCGATTCCGGCGCGGGCGATGGCCCCGGCAATGGCGGCGGCGCCCAATTGCGGGCCGGTGCTGGCGGCCAATTCACCCTGAAAACTGCCCATTGGCGTGCGGACTGCCGAAAGAATCACCACATCGGACGGATTTATGTGTTGCTTCGCCTGTTGCTTCCCGGTCCTTGCTTAACGCAAGCCGCAAATTCCGGCCAGATTGCCCGTGGCCGAAACGCTCCGTCTGGGTTATCATTAATCGAATATTAGGGCTATCCGGCCCTCTGAGGGTGGTTGGGGTCATGAAGAAGGTCGCGGTTTCTTGCGCGATCGGCGCCGGTGCGGGGCTGGTTCTGGCGGCTGCGTATGTCGCCGCGCTCTATGCCGGACTGCCGATCACTGCCGCGCAAGCCATGGTCTTTGCCGCGATTCTGGCGTTCTGCTCCTCGACGGCGGCCTTTACCCTGGTCGCGCTGAACAAGCCGGTCAAGGAGAAAATCGCCCGCTCGACGCGCTTCAACGACTTGCCCGCCACCGAATTCGTTCGGCCTTTGCGCGAAGCGGACGGATTGCACATCACGATGCGGCCCGACTCGACGGTGGAAATCCTCGATGTCTATCGCCATCCCGAGACCTACGCCGACAAAAGCGTTCTCGTCACCTTGAAGAAATCGAGCGGAAAATCGGTTTTCAATCCGGTCGTGCTGAGGCAGCTATTCACCACCCTCAAGACCTTCCCGAAGTTCGATCACATTCTGCTGATGAACGAGCATGACGAATTTGTCGGCTATATCCCGGCGCTGCGGGCCCGCACCGATTTCGTCGGCAACAACGGCGAATTGGCGATCACGAAATACATCATCAATGTCCTGGCCGAACCGGCAACGAGCAGCATCCTGCGCGACATCGGCGGGCTGTCGACCGACGAAATGATCAGCGACAACGACACCATCGCAAGAGCCGTGGAACTGACCTGGGACGGCCTGAAACGCGGGCTGGTGATTTGCAAGGGCAAACGCAATCGCAAGCCGGTCAGCATCATCTTCAAAGAAGATCTCTACAAACTTGCGGCCTACGGCGCGTAATCGCCCATTTATCCGACGCCCTCGTACAATTCCCGTCCGATCAGCCAGCGGCGGATTTCGCTTGTGCCGGCACCGATCTCGTAGAGCTTGGCATCGCGCAACAACCGCCCGGTCGAAAAATCGTTGATATAGCCATTGCCCCCCAAGCATTGGATCGCTTCCAGCGCCATCCAGGTCGCTTTCTCCGAGGCATAAAGGATTGCAGCCGCCGCGTCTTTGCGTGTGACCTTGCCCTTGTCGCAAGCCCGCGCCACGGCATAGACATAAGCGCGCGCCGCCGACATCCCGGCATACATGTCGGCGATTTTGCCCTGCATCAGCTGGAACGATCCGATCGGCACGCCGAATTGCTGACGGTCTCGAATATAAGGCAGCACCACGTCCATACAGGATTGCATGATGCCGAGAGAGCCGGCGGAGAGCACGACGCGCTCGTAATCCAAGCCGCTCATCAATACATTTACGCCGCCGCCGATCTCGACCCAGAACATTTTCGTCCGGCACTTCGCAATTGTCGAAGACAAGTTCGGCCGTATCGGAGCCGCGCATGCCCAGCTTGTCGAGTTTCGGCGCGACGCTGAATCCCTTGAAGCCCTTTTCGATCAAGAAGGCGGTGATGCCGCGCGGGCCGGCATTGGGATCGGTCTTGGCATAGATCACCAGCGTTTCGGCGGAGGGACCGTTGGTGATCCACATCTTGGTGCCGTTGAGGATGTAGCGATCGCCGCGCCGTTCCGCGCGCAATCGCATGGAGACGACATCCGATCCCGCTTCGCTTTCGCTCATCGCCAGCGCGCCGACATGCTCGCCGGAAATCAGCTTCGGCAGATAGCGGAGCTTTTGCTCCCGCGTCCCATTGCGGCGGATCTGATTGATGCAGAGATTGGAATGCGCCCCATAGGACAAGCCCGACCGCCCCCGAGGCGCGGCTGACCTCTTCCATCGCCACGACATGTTCGAGATAGCCCATGCCCGATCCGCCGAATTCTTCTTCGACGGTGATGCCGTGCAGGCCGAGCGCGCCCATCTGCGGCCACAAATGGCGGGGAAACAGGTTCGTCTTGTCGATTTCGGCGGCCAGCGGCGCGATTTTGTCGGTCGCGAAATCGCGCACCGTGTCGCGCAACATGTCGGCGGTGTGGCCCAAATCGAAATCGAGCGAGGGGTAAACATTGGGGATCATCGGATATCCGGATTGTTTGCCCACACGATCCTATAGAAGCGTTCCGATTCCTGCCATGTTCGCGAGGTTTCCGATGGGGAACCGAGAGGTTGCGATTTGCCAAGCGGAAGTTCGCGTTGAACCCCCTTGCCATTCACTCAAAACAAAAGCATGTGCTTTACATATGTAAAGCATTTTGCTATATAGAAGGCGTGAAAACCGTCTCGTACGCCCGCACCGCGATCAAGGCCCTGAAATCCATTCCGGCCAAAGATCGCAACGCGATCATGGACAAGATGGATGCCTATGCCGACGGGCGGCCACAGGACGTCATAGCTCTGAAAGGTTCCGACTTTTTGCGTCTTCGCCATCGCGATTGGAGAGTTGTTTTTGAAGAAAGTGTTGAGGCGATCACGGTGCTGGATGTAGCCCATCGCCGAGATGTGTACCGCTAGAATGGAGAACCGAGTGTCGAAAGTGCAGATCATCCGCGACGAGAAAAACGAGCCCGTCTACGCCGTGCTGCCTTGGGCTGAATATAAGAGCCTTACGGACCGGCGCGGAGAACATGCGGCTTTAATCGAGCGCGCAATCGCTGCTCGAAATGACGACAAATTCCCGGCTGTTATTGCGCGCCGCCTTGCGGCCGGTGAAGTGCCGCTCAAGGTGATCCGCGAATGGCGCGGTCTTGCGCAAGGCCAGCTAGGCGAACTGGCTGACGTTGCCCCTCAATATATTTCCCAAATTGAGCGCGGTGCGCGAAACATGGGGGCAGAGACAGCACGCAAACTTGCTCCTTTGCTTGGCGTCTCGGCCAAGGCGTTGTTGGACGACGAATTGGAAGAGATTATTAAATTCGCCATTGGGCAGAAATATCGTGCCAACAAAAAACCGTTACGCACCGCTGAAGTCATGCAACTCGATGCGGACTCAAACGGCTGGAAGGCTTGGGTGGATATGCGCGACGAACATGGCGCGCTCTTGCAAAGCGACTGGGTTAATTACGCACAATTCTCCGGAAACTGGACACTGATTTCATAAGAGAGCAACACCCTATGCATTTTGAGAGCACGGCTCGCCGCCCGGTCCGCAGCGCCAGCGTACGGACGCGCGAAGTCGATCAGTCTCCCTACGCGCTTTGCGCTTCGGGAGACACCACCCTCCGCTGAATTCGGTATTGGTGGCTTGCCACCCGGTCCGTAGCGCCAGCGTACGGACGCGCGAAGTCGATCAGTCTCCCTACGCGCTTTGCGCTTCGGGAGACACCACCCTCCGCTGAACCGGTATTGGTGGCCTGCCACCCGGTCCGTAGCGCCAGCGTACGGACGCGCGAAGTCGAACAGTCTCCCTACGCGCTTTGCGCTTCGGGAGACACCACCCTCCGCTGAATTCGGTATTGGTGGCTTGCCACCCGGTCCGTAGCGCCAGCGTACGGACGCGCGAAGTCGATCAGTCTCCCTACGCGCTTTGCGCTTCGGGAGACACCACCCTTCGCTGCTGCGCAGCGTAGGGTGGTGCGGTCGAGAAGAGTCGAACTTCCATAGGGTTTCCCCCGCTAGCACCTCAAGCTAGTGCGTCTACCATTCCGCCACGACCGCACAAAGTCAGGAAATCACGGTAGGGGGCGCGGTGTAGCAAACCCGGCCGCCCCAGGGCAAGCGGCGCCTTAGATGCCCTCGCCGTCCACGCCGCCGATTTCGACATGGATGCCGCATTCGTCCTTTTCGAGACCGGACCAGCGCCCGTCGCGATAGGATTCTCCGGCCTGGACGCGGCGCGTGCAAGGCATGCAGCCGATGGAAGGATAACCGTCCTCCACCAGCGGATGGCGCGGCAGATCGTGCTTGACCATATAGTCTTCCAGATCCGCCAGCGACCAGTCGGCCAGGGGATTGAAGCGGAACCGCCCTTCGAAGAACTCGACCGTCTCCATCGCGGCGCGTTCTTTGGTTTGGAATCGCTTGCGGCCGGTGATCTGGGCCGAAAACCCTTCCAGCGCGCGCTTGAGCGGCATCACCTTGCGAAAACCGCAACAGGCATCGGGGTTGCGCGACCACAATGTGCCGTCGGGATCGCGCGTTGCGCGCTCGATCGGATGCGGCGCCAGCGAACGCAAATCGCCAAGCCCGAGCTGTTCCTGCAGACGGTCGCGATAGCGCAAGCGTTTCGCCGAAAAGCTTGCCGGTGTTGAGAAACAGGATCGGCGTGTTCGGATTGATCTGGGCGACCATATGCAACAGCACGGCCGATTCCGATCCGAAAGACGAAACGACCGCGGATTTGCCGGCGAGTTCGCCGCTCAGTGCGAGTTCCAGAATCCCATGCGCGTCGCGGCCATGCGCGGCCGATTGCAGATGCGCCAATCTGGCAGCGATGATGGGATCGTTGACCCCTGCTCCGATGCGGTCGAAGGCACGCGGGCCGATGCCGCGGGCACGATCGATGACGGTAACGGCTGCGCTGCTCACGATAACCAGCCCTTCCGATCGATGAAATCGCGGGTGCGCTGCGAAACTTGGTCGGGCGGCAGACCGCCGGCCCGCCAATCGGCGCGCGCATCGCCCAGCGTCTCAAGATGTTCGTCCCATTCCGGACCGAAGCGGTTCTGCAACCATTCGCGCAGACGTTTGGCCAATCCCGGCGCGCGGCCGCCGGTGGACACGGTTAGCGTCAAGCCGCCCCGGCGGACGATCGCCGGAACATGGAAATCGCAAAGCTCGGGAACGTCCTCGACGTTCACCAGCACGCCGCCCGCTGCGCGCCCGCTTTGCGAGATCGGCTGCGGTCGCCGCGATCAAGACCGGCAATGAACAGGATGGAGAGGCAATGCAGGGCGGCATCGCTGCTGTCGGTGGCCACGCTGACGGCGTCCACACCTGCCCCCGATAACAGCGCCAAGCGCCGCGCCAGGCCGTCTCCGGCGCCCGCGACGCCGATCCGAACCATTCGGGGGTTGAGTGTGATGGGAAGCACGCTAGGCCCTCTATGCGGAATAGACCCCGCCGATACTACAAAGAGGTACGTGTGAACCTCATAAATTGCAAGTATAATATGGGAAATATATTATACAACACTCCATTTAAGTGTTATTACTGATATCCACGGAGAAGATCGATCACGGAAACACCTATCTTATCGCCGTGGATCACGATTTCGCCCCTCGCCACGGGCTTATCGTTGGCCAAAATGATCACTTCGTCGTCCTGGCAGGTATCGAGCTCGATCACGGCGCCACGGCCCATCCGCAGAAGCTGGTGCATCTTGATGACCGAGCGGCCCAGCACGACCGAGATTTCGACTTTGACGTTGGTAAGATTGGTCGCCATGAGGTACCCCAATATTTCAAAGGAAATCCTTAGGTCGATATGCTTTCGGACCGGTTAACGCAGGCGCCCGTCGAGTGGATCGTTCGTCCGGGCCTGACCCCCTACCCCGACGCGGTGGCGTTCATGGAGGAGCGCGTCGCGGCCATCGCGGATGGCCGCGCGAGCGAACTCGTCTGGCTTGTCGAGCACCCGCCGATTTACACGGCGGGCACCAGCGCCAAGGACGGCGATCTTTTGGACGCGCGCTTCCCCGTCTTCAAAACCGGGCGCGGCGGGCAATTCACCTATCACGGGCCGGGACAGCGCGTCGGCTATGTCATGCTCGATTTGCGCCAGCGCGGCGGCGATGTGCGCGCCTTTGTGCGCGACCTCGAAGAATGGCTGATCCGCACCCTCGCCCGGTTCAACGTCAAAGGCGAACGGCGCGAAGGACGCGTTGGCATTTGGGTTGCGCGCCCCGGCGGGCGCGAAGACAAGATCGCCGCGCTAGGCGTCCGCGTTCGCCACTGGGTGACGTTTCACGGTGTGAGCTTGAATGTGGACCCCGATCTTTCGCACTTCTCCGGGATCGTTCCCTGCGGAATCCGCGACCATGGCGTCACCAGTCTCGCCGACCTAGGATCCTGGCAACCATGGCCGATGTTGACGTGGCGCTGCGCAGCGCTTTTCACGAGGTGTTCGACCGGACGGAGTTGCCATAAGCCGAAGTTCGCCCTAAGAAATTGCGATAGCGTCTTACACGCAATTCGATTTGGGGGAGCTTCATGCCGCGTGTTTCTGCTGCATTTTTCACATTCGGTGCCTTGTGCGTGCTGTCCGGCATGGTGCTGGGCATGCAGATGGGCGCGACGGAGGACTTTCGATTGGCCGCCGCCCATGCACACATCAATCTCGTCGGCTGGGTGACGATGGCACTGTACGGCACGTTCTACGCACTCACCTCCGCGACCATGTCCGCGCGGCTTGCCTGGACGAATTTTGCGGTGTCGGTGGCCGGCATCGTTTTGATGATACCGCCGCTGATCCTTCTGTTGCTGGGCAACAAGAACTATATCGGCCCCATGGTCGCCGGCGAGATGCTGACCGCTGTCGGGCTTGTGATCTTCCTGGTATCGGCGTTGCGCGAGCTGTTTCGCAAGCGCGCCTAACAGCTAAAGCGACGGCCGGCGATTGAAGCCTTTGACCTCCGGCGGCTCGGCCTTATGTAGTTCGACATCTTGCACGCGCGCGCCTGGCGGGCCGCGCATGCACAGCCCGATGAACGCTTCCACGGTTTTGGTCGGCCCGGAGACGAGGATTTCAACGGTTCCGTCGGTGCGGTTGCGAATCCAACCGTCAAGCGCAAGCTTGCGCGCCTCGGCGATCGCGAAATTGCGGTAACCGACAGCCTGCACGAAACCATTGATGCGCAGGCGCATGGTCGTGAGATCGTCGGCTTCTTCGCTCATCAAGCTCTAGTTATCACGCTCTCACGGAAATTTGAAGCAATCGGCCTTGGCTATTCTTTTGGGATTGTTTCTGTTCATTGGGGCCATGTGTATTTGGTGCATTGCCGCAATAGGAGCAACTCGCTCACTTTGGCAGCACGATTTGCCTTGGGGTACTCAGCGTGAAGAGCAGATGGATCATCGCGGCGGCCGCGGCAGCAATGTTCGCGAATACCGAAGCTCAGGCGCTGACGGACCAGCCAGGCGTTCTGGTTTATCAACCCTCCTACTTCGCCGATGCGCGTCCCAACACCGCTTACGACATGATCACCCGATTGCCGGGCTTCACCTTCAACAATGTGACGTCGGCCCGCGGATTTGCCGGAACCGCCGGCAATGTTCTGATCGACGGCCAGCGTCCCACGGCCAAGACCGACGACCTCCAATCGATCCTCACCCGCATCCCCGCCGCCGATGTGGACCGCATCGAAGTGATCCGCGGCGGCGCACCGGGCATCGATATGCAAGGTCAGACGGTGGTCGCCAATATCATCCTCAAAAAAGGCGATACGACGCAGATCGTGGTGAAAGCCGAAGACCGCATTTTCGCGGACGGCCACGCCATACCGAATGCAAGTCTGGAGCTCACCCGCCATGCCGGCGACAGCACTTACGAAGCCTCGCTCCTGCGCTATGGCAATTACGACGACTCCGTGGGCAATGGCAGATACACCGTCACCGACGTCGCGACAGGCGTCGTAACGCACGATCATGCGCATACGACGGGAATGGGCACGGGAGGCGCCTTTAACGGGGCCGCGACCGTTCCGCTATGGGGTGGCGTGTTCAAGGCAAACCTCACGCTTCAGGATAGCCCCTTTAATTCGTCCGTTGCCTATTCCGGAGTGGGAGACGATCAGCTCATCACCGACCGCTCGGGCAGTCAGAACGGCGAATTGGGTCTGAACTGGAAGGGCAATATCGGCGCGTCGCAGCTTGAGACATTGATCCTGCAACGTCTTGGGCGCGCCACGGATCTCAATGCTTCGGTCGCAGCCGCCCTGGACCAGGTATTCGCCTCAAAAAACACCAGCGGCGAAACGATCGCGCGTGCCACCCTACGCTACTTGCCGATGCCCAATTTGACTCTCGAGGGCGGTGCGGAGGGCGCGTATAATTTTCTGGATGGCACGAGCAGCTTTTATTCCAATGGCGTTGCGGTGCCGCTTCCCTCCGCCAATGCAAACGTCGAGGAACGCCGCGGTGAAGCGTTCGCACAGGGGACTTGGAAAATCTCGCCGGATTGGATGCTCGAAGCGGGAACGCGCTTTGAAGTGTCGACGATTGGCGAAACAGGATACGTCGATCAAAGCCGGTCGTTCTCTTATCCCAAGCCGCGCCTGGTTTTGACCTGGACGGCGAACAAAAACACGCAATTGCGCCTCCGTTATGAGCGCGTGGTCGGTCAATTGGATTTTTCCAACTTCGTGGCAAGCAGCAACCTGTCTGCAAGCGGGGTGACGGCGGGCAATCCCGATCTCAAGCCCGATCAGCACTCACAATACGAGTTATCGATCGAGCAGCATTTTTGGGACAAAGGCGCCTTGGTAGCGACGTTTCTCCATGAAGAGATCAAGGACGTCGTGGATTACGTTCCGGTGACCGGCTCCTCGGGCATGTTCGACGCGCCGGGAAATATCGGCAACGGCCGTAACGACCAGATCGACACAGAGCTGACCTTGCCGCTCGACCGTTTGTATATTCCGAACGGACTTTTGAAAGTCACAAACATTTGGCGGTTCAGCCGGGTTCGCGATCCCGTAACCGGCGAGAAACGCGGTATCACCGCCGAACGTCCGCAGGATGTCGAGTTCGATTTCACGCAAGACATCGACCGGCTGAAGTCGACCTGGGGAATCATCTATTTCAATTGTTGGGATGAATATTACTACCGGCTGTCGGAAGTGCGGCACCGGCGTGTCGTTCCGCCTTTCATTACGGCGTTCTGGGAGTACAAACCCACGCCAAACTGGAGCGTGCATTTCGAGACTTATAATCTGGCGCAGTTTGTTTATGACGATAAACGGAGCGATTACGCCGGACCGCGCAATAGCGCACAATTGGCGTCCATATCCGAACTGGCGATAAAATCGCAGCCGGAGCTATACATCCAGATCCGTAAAACGTTTCACTGACGGCCGTTTGAAAATTATGCGAATTCCAGAATCACATCGTTCAGCGCTAAACTATCGCCGCTCTTAACATTGATCTTTTTGATCGTGCCGTCGCATTCGGCGTTCAGCACATTTTCCATCTTCATGGCTTCGACGACGGCGAGCGGTTGACCGGCCTTCACCACTTGCCCGACATCGACCGAAATCGAGACGACCAGCCCCGGCATCGGACAGATCAAATTTTTCGAAGCCGTAACCACCTTCTTCTTGGTCATCAATCCGGCAAGCCTGGCGGCTTCGGGTTGGCGCACCGAAACCACGCCGGCCATCCCTCCTTGGGAAAGATGATAACCTCCCTCCCGCCGCTCGATCTGGATCGCGTATTCCCGCCCCGGTTCGCGCAGAAACACGATCGGCTGACCTGGGCGCCAATCCGTGGTGGCGGCATATTCCGCGCCTGCGATATGCGCGAAGAAACGGCCTTGGTGCAGATACGCCCCAGCGACCGTCACATTCTCACCCTCAAGCGTCGCAACGAAGGTCTCGGCCGTGGGATGGGGTCCGTTGAGCGTGCCGGAAATTTCGCTGGCGCGGCGCGTCCGCACGATCTTGGCGACGACGGCTGCCGCCACGAAACGCGCTTTGGCCGCGGCATCGATCGGCATGCCCCGGAATCCCTCGGGAAATTCCTCTGCGATGAACCCCGTCGAGAGGCGGCCTTCGCGAAAGCGCTTGTTGTACATGATGGCGGTGAGGAAGCCGAGATTGTTCGCCACGCCGGAAATCGCAAATTCGTCGAGTGCCTCGCCCATCGCGTCGATCGCGCCGTCGCGGGTCGGCGCATGGGTCGTAAGCTTGGCGATCATCGGGTCGTAATAGATCGAAATATCCTGGCCTTCATGCACGCCGGTATCCAGGCGCACCGTTGCCGTGCCGCGGGCGCCCTCGTCGGGCGGACGGAACTGCGTCAGCCGGCCCACCGAAGGGAAAAAATTGCGCGACGGATCTTCGGCATAGATGCGGGTCTCCAGCGCCCAGCCTTGCGACGTCACATCGCTCTGCTCAATCGGAAGCTTCTCGCCGGCCGCGACACGGATCATCAATTCGACCAGATCCAAACCGGTCACCGCTTCGGTCACCGTATGCTCGACCTGCAAGCCGGGCATTCATTTCCAGGAAGTAGAAATTCTTATCCTTGTCGACCACGAACTCGGCCGTGCCGGCGCTATCGTAGCCGGCCGCTTTGGCGAGCGCTGACCGCCTGCCCGCCCATGGCGGCGCGCATTTTCGCATCGACGAAAGGCGACGGCGTTTCCTCGATCACTTTTTGATGGCGGCGCTGGATCGAACATTCGCGCTCGCCGAGATGGACGACATTGCCATGTTTGTCGCCGATGAGCTGAATTTCGATATGGCGCGTATCGGTGATGTACTTTTCGATGAACAAGCGGTCGTCGCCGAAACTGGCTTTGGCTTCGTTGTGCGAGGAGAGCAATGCCTGGACCAGTTCGCCTTCGGACTGGACGATGCGCAGCCCCTTGCCGCCGCCGCCGGCCGACGACTTCACCATCACCGGATATCCGATGTCGGCGACGATCTTTTTGGCATGCGCCTCGTTGACGATCTCGCCGACGAAACCCGGAACGACCGAGACCTTGGCCTCCTTCGCCAATTTCTTGGAGAATATCTTGTCGCCGACCGCCGCAATGGCGTGCGGATTGGGTCCGATGAAGACCAGACCGGCGACTTTCGTCACCGCCTCGGCGAAGGCTTGGCGTTCCGACAGGAATCCGTAGCCGGGATGGATGGCTTCGGCGCCGGTCTGGCTTGCGGCGTCGAGAATCGCGTGGGTGTTGAGATAGGACTGGGCCGAGGGCGCAGGACCGATTTGCACCGCCTCGTCGGCGGCCTCGACATGCAGTGCATATTTGTCCGCATCCGAATATACCGCGACCGTCGCGATACCCATTCGGCGCGCGGTCTTTATAATTCGGCAGGCGATTTCGCCACGGTTCGCGATCAGTATTTTTTTGAACACGCTTCCCTCGGCCGGACCCGGCAGGCGGTTGCTTTTAGGGGGTCCAAAGGCTCAGGTAAACCCATGCGAAACACCTCGGAAACCCGCCCCGGAATATTCACCATTCCGCAACGTCTGGGAGACGCCCTATTTCGAATCCATATCGAGAGCGGGATATCCGTGTCGCTGGGCATGGCGGTCGTAGGGTTAGGGACGGCGGTGCTGTTCGGCCGGAACATGGCCATTCTGGCAGCCACCGGGGCCCTTTGCGCCAGCGTCGTCGACCAGCCCGGCGCGCTGGCCATCAAGGCGCGGATGTTCGCCCTCGATATCGCAGGGACCACAACGCTAACCATCCTGTCTATCCTGGCTGCCCCTTCGCCCTGGCTGTTGGGGCTGCTGGTGGCCGCTATGAGCTTCACCACCGGCCTGATTTCGGGCTATGGGCGGCGTGCCATCGGTCTGGGCGTCGCTGCGGTGCTGTCGCTGCTGTTCGGCACGGCGACCATCGTAGGGACCCTGCCGCCGCTCTGGCATACGGCGGTATTCGCCGCAGGCGGGATTGCCTATGCGTCTTTCGCCTTGCTGATGGGCATGGCGCTCGACGATCGCAACCGGGGCATGTTCCTCGGCGAAGCGGTCCGCGCCTTCGCGGCTTACGTTGAGGCAAAGGCCGAGCTCTACAACCCGCGCACGCGGCCGCGCCAGGCGCTGCAATCGCTTATCGAAGCGCACGCCGCTTTTACGGAGCGTTTGCAAGCGGCGCGCGACATGATTTTCACCGGTCAGCGGACCCCCAAGCGGCTGCGGTGGATGGCCGCACTGATCGCCCTGCTCGATGCCTTCGACATGATGCTGTCGAGCGATGCCGATATCGAAACGCTGC
Source organism: uncultured Alphaproteobacteria bacterium (assembly GCA_963822275.1). Classification (GTDB taxonomy): domain Bacteria; phylum Pseudomonadota; class Alphaproteobacteria; order Micropepsales; family Micropepsaceae; genus Rhizomicrobium. The sequence goes on along the minus strand of CAWGHR010000058.1, from coordinate 19,483 downwards.
GGCAATCCGCGCATCACCATCTCATGCGCCGTTTGCGCGCGCTGGTCGCCGACATCGCCGAGGACACGCAAGAACTCGCGCTGGCGCTGGTAACGCCCGGCGCCGACGTCGCTTGCTCCGATCACGAAAGCCAGTTGCAAGCGATCGCCGAGGAAATCGTCCGCTTGGAGAATGCGCATGACGAGCACAACGAGCCCTTGGCGATCTCCGCGTTCCGCTCCACCCAGCACAAGCTGCAACAAGCCGTCTTGCATCTGAAACGCCTGACGGACGCCGTCGAATCCCGCGATGCAGCGAAAATGCCGGTTCCCAAACTGGACCTCACGGCGTTCGTGCAACGCGAAAGCATGAATCCCAGATTGCTGCTGTCGCAGATGACGCTCTCTTCGCCGGTGATGCGCTATGCCATCCGCCTGACCCTGGCGATGGTCAGCGGATATGTGCTGACGATTGCCTTGCCCGGCGTCGTGCATGGCGGCTGGGTGCTGTTGACGACGGCGCTCATCATGCGTGCCAGCTATAGCCTTACCAAACAGCGCCGCAATGACCGCATCGTCGGCACCGCGCTGGGCTGCTGTGTTCGCCGCCATTCTGGTGCATGTCCTGCCGCGCGATTGGCTGTTCGCGCCGATGATCGTGACGGTCGGCATGGCGCACGCTTTTGCCACCGTCGCCTTCACCGTGACGGCCTTTGCGGCCTCGAACACCGCGCTGCTGCAGCTTCACTTCTTGGCACCCGAAACGCAGGCCGTCTTTTTCGAACGCCTGATCGACACGCTGATCGGTGCCGGCCTCGCTTGGATTTTCAGTTTCCTGCTGCCGAGCTGGGAATGGCGCAATATTCCAAAACTGATTGCCGCCAAAGTGAAAGCCGACCGCGAATATGCCGCCCTTGCGCTGTCGCGCCAGCGCAACGACCAGATCTATCGCCTGGCGCGCAAGCGCTCGCATGACGCCACCGCCAATCTTGCCACGACCGTGAGCCGGCTGGTCGACGAACCGCGCATCGACCGGCGCGCCTTGGTGTCGCTGAACGAATTGCTGGGCGCGAATTATCTGCTGGCTTCCGACCTTGCCTCGATGCGCGTGTTGTTCCGACTGCGCGCCAAGGAACTGGAACCGGAGGCGACCGAGGCTTTGTTGGAAACCGCGCGGATGAATGTGGCGCTGTCGCTCGGCGCGCATGAAGCGAAAGATGCCCCGCCGCCGCGCCTGTCGCGGCGCAGTCTCGGCGACAATATCGGCGGGCAAAATGCGATGGTCTCGCTGCGCCGCCGTCTCATTCACATCGAACGCACCGCCGAGCGGGTTTCCGCCCTCGCGGCGAAAGCGGAAAAAGAAGCGGCGAGAAGATTAGCGCGAAGTAAGAAGTTAGGTCGTTCTTCCCCCCTTGTGGGGGAAGATGGCCCGAAGGGCCAGAAGGGGGGCATTCCTCCAGCGCCCGACAAATCGCATCCATGACTTCGCTGGGTCTTTCGAATACCTGCAGTTCCAAAACCGGATTACGCGACAACCGTGTGCTTCTAGCCAACGCGTGCGACTCTCATCGCGAAGCACTTCCTCGTCGGTGCTGTGATTTACGCCGTCGAGTTCAACAACCAATCGCGCTTTGGGGCAAAAGAAGTCGGCGATGTAGGGGCCTAATGTCGCCTGCCTGCGAAATCGATAACCGGCAATTCGTTTACGCCTGAGAAGTGCCCATAACCGGCGCTCGCCAATCGTCATGTTCCAGCGAAGCTCGCGTGCGCGAAGATGTGGCATTGCCCCCCTTCCGTCACGCCTTCGGCGTGACACCTTCCCCCACAAGGGGGGAAGGAGGAAACAATATCATGCGCTGGCCATTTGCGGACGGTCGTCTCGCCATTCACCCCGCATCCCGCACAAAGATCACCGTCGGACTATCTTTGTACGTCGTATGCCGCCAGGCGTGAAAGCCGGCTTTTTCGGCAACGCGAATAGAGGCGAGATTTTCCGGCGCGATGATGCAGCACATCCGCGTTTTGCCGAAATGTTCGTCGCCCCATTGCACGGCGGCGTGCACCGCTTCGCTCGCATAGCCCTTGCCCTGCATGCGCGGCGACAGCACCCAGCCCATTTCCGGCATGCCCTCGAGCGACGGCGTCATCTCGCGTTTGGCGTCGAAAAAACCCGACCCCGCCGACGAAGGTACGGCTCTCCTTCTCCTCGACCACCCACAAGCCGTATCCCTGCAGCACCCAATGGCCGATTTGGCGCAATAGCCGCCCCCAGATGTCTTCGCGGGTAAACGGTTTGCCGCCGATGAAGCGCGTCACGCCCGGATCGGACCACACCGCGACCAAATCCTCGAAATCGTCGCGCCGGTGACCGCGCAGCCTGAGCCGCGCGGTTTCCAAAACCGGAACATTCAAACCGCCAGCCTTCGCGATGTTCCATCAATGCTTGTGCGCCATCAACTTGTCGCGCGCCGCACGGAATTCGCTGTCGGCGCGCCAGTTCGGCCAGGCGTCGCTGTTGGCCAGCGTGTCGCCGACGATATGCAGCACCTCGATGTCTTCGACAGGTCCGGTCATATCCCAATTCGGATCGAACTCGTCCGATGGCTGATGATAATGGTGCATGCGGATAATCGTCGCGCACCGCTATGCCCGCCGCCTTGCCACCGACGACGCAGATCGAGTCCCGCATGCCGGGCGTAATCGCCGGCACGCCGCGCATTTGCCAGGCTGAAATGGTCGGAACGGAAGAAGCCGCCTTTTTCCGGTTCCGGATCGGGCGAGATAACGCGGTTCTGCGTCTTCAGCGCATCGGCCAGAATAATCTTCCAGCTCCGATCTCGCCGTTGCCCGATAGCGCCATGTCGTGCGTCGGCGCCTTCCGGCATGATCGGCATCGAGATTGATCGCCGCCGACGATATGCGACAGCGGCCAAATCGGATGCTCGGCGAAATATTCCGAACCGAGCAGCCCCTGCTCTTCCAGCGTCCAGAAAATGAAGGCGATGGAGCGTTGCGGCTTCTTGTCATGCGCGAAAGGCTTCGGCAATTTCCGAAACCATGGAATCGCCCATGCCGTTGTCGATGGCGCCGTTGTAAATTTTGTCGTCGCCCGGAACATCGGGCTTGATGCCCAGATGATCCCAATGCGCGCTGTAAATCATGACATCGCCGGGATGTTTGGTACCGGGGATAACGCCCACGACATTGCGCGTGGTCAAATGCGAGATATGCGAAACCGCCTTGACGTCGAGCGTCTCGCCCGTCATCGCCACCGCTTTGAAGCCGCGTTTGTTGGCGTCGGCTTTTTCCTGCAGATAATCGAGTCCGGCGCGCTTGAACAAATCCTTCGCGGTGTCGAGCGTGATCCAGCCCTGGATCGGCACCATCGAGGCGTTTTTGTCGGCGCGCTCCAGCCACGATTTGTTGCCGGAATTGGAATTGCGCACGACTTGATAGCCATAAGCGGCCGGTCCTGTTTCGTGCACGATGATCGCGGCGGCCGCACCTTGGCGCGCGGCCTCTTCGTATTTATAGGTCCAGCGGCCGTAATAGGTCATCGCCTTGCCCTTGAAGAATTTGGGATCGGGATTGGCGTCTTCGTTGCCCGGATCGTTGATCAGGATGACGACGGTCTTGCCCTTCACATCGACGCCCGCGTAATCGTTCCAGCCATATTCCGGCGCCACCACGCCATAGCCGACAAAAACCAGCGGCGAATTCGAAACCTTCACCGTGTCGCTCTTGTATTGCGGCGTCCAATAGGTGGTTTCGTCGGGAAATTTCGGCGTGATCGCGCCTTGCGCGGTGTTGAAGGTCAGGCTCGATTTTGATCCGTCCAGCGCAATGACCACCGACGGCACTTTCTGGAAATAGCTGCCGTGATTGCCCGGCTTGATGCCGATGCGCTTCAGTTCGTCGGCCAGCCATTGCGCCGCCGCCTCGCCGTTCTTGGTGCCGGGCCCGCGCCCTTCGAAGGCGTCGGCGGATATCGCTTTGTCGCGCGCCAAAAGATCTTTGGCGGTGATCTCCGGCGAGGTGACGGGATGGGCGGGATAAGGCGACGGCGAAGCAGCGATGAAGAGTGTGGCAAGGAATAAAACGGCAATGATCCGTGTACGGTCAACATTCATGAACGATGTTCCCTCGGTTTGAGGGCATGTTAGGGGCATAGGCGCATATGGCAACGATCTTTTGCAGGAGATTTGGCGCAATTATATTCTGGGACGGAAAATGGAAGCGGAAAAGGAAGCGGGAAGCTAAAGCACGAAAGGTTATCCTATCTTCCCCCCTTGTGGGGGAAGATGGCCCGAAGGGCCAGAAGGGGGGTATTCCTCTAATGCACGGCAAATCGCATCCATGACTTCGCTCGGCCTCTCGAACACTTCGCGGTTCCAAAAGCGGATTACACGACAACCATGGGCCTCCAACCAACGCGTGCGTTTTTCATCCCGAAGCACTTCTTCGTCGGTGCTGTGGGTCACGCCGTCGAGTTCCACGACCAATCGCGCTTTAGGGCAAAAGAAGTCCGCAATGTAGGGGCCCAGGGTCGCCTGCCGGCGGAATCGAAACCCGGCAATTCGTTTGCGTCGGAGAAGTGCCCATAACCGGCGTTCGCCGACGGTCATGTTCCAGCGAAGTTCGCGCGCATGCTGAAATGGCATTCGCCCCCCTTCCGTCACGCCTTCGGCGTGACACCTTCCCCCACAAGGGGGGGAAGGTGGAAACAATATCATGCGTCCGCAAAATCATTCCACCCGCCTCGCCCCTAGCGGGGTCAGCTTGGGGGATATGAATTCGACAACTAGACTTGAGGACGCGTCGCCGGGCGATCCTCCAGCACCTGTTTAATATCCGCGATCACGTCGTCCAGATTTCGCGCCGCTTCGCTTTTCCAGAACCGCAGTACCGTATATCCCGCGGTGACCAGCGCTTGTTCGCGCGCCACATCCGAGGATTGCGCCCGTCCCGGCTCACCATCGGCCAGTTCGACCACCAGCAGCGCCTCATGCTCGACGAAATCGAGCGTGAACGATTTGAAGTGCGCCCGGCGCCGCCACTGATAGCCAAGGTCGCTCAATTCTTGCAGCTTCGCCCATAGCCGCAACTCCACATCGCCGGAGCCGCGGCCAAAAGAACTTGTGCGTTTCATATTCATTTCCTCCCCCTCGTGGGGGTCGATAGCAACAGCGTATCGACAGATCGCGTAGCGATCCGGGTGGGGGGCCTATCTCTCAGCACACGTATAATTCCTTCCACGACGCCATCTAAGTTCTCAGTGATTTCGCCATTCCAGAACCGCATCACAATATAGTCTTGGCCAATTAAAACTCGGTCGCGCACAGCATCGAGCATCTCATTTTCGGGCCGCCCGTGTTGCTCGCCGTCGAGTTCGATCACAACCCGGTGATTATGCTCCACGAAATCCAGAATGTACGAGCGAAACGGCGCTTGCCGCCGGAAATGATAACCCAGCTGTCGCAGTTCCATCAGTTTCCACTACAGCTTCAGTTCAAACCGAGTGGATTCGCGCCTTAGCCGTCGCGCGCGCACAACACTGAGAGGTCCAAGACGGGTCCGCATCGTGCCCCCACCCTGCTAGGCTTGGTCGATGACCAAGCCTAGAGTCCCTCCCCACAAGGGGGAGGGAAAAGCAGTGCGACTATTGCGCCCGCCTGACTACTTTGGATCGCGTATGAAAATCAGCGTCGGTTCGTTCTTGTAAAGCGTCTCCTGCGAGAGGCGGAAATCCGCACTTCTCTGCCACGCGGATGGAAGGTTTGTTTTCCGGCGCGATGATGCAGAACATGCGCTTGTTGCCCAAGCCGCGCGTCGCTCCAGGCGAGTGCCGCCTGCATCGCTTCCGTCGCATATCCTTTGCCATGCACGCGCGCGGCCAGCGTCCAGCCTGCTTCCGGCATGCCTTCGAGCGCCGGATCGAGATCGCGCTTCACCTCGGCCACGCCGACCCGGCCGATATAGTCGCCGGATTCCTTCTCCTCGACCGCCCAGCTGCCATAATCGAACGCGGCCCACATCCCGAAGGTGCGCAGCAAGCGGCCCCAAATATCCTCGCGCGTCATCGGCGCGCCGTGGAAGTAGCGGCATACAACCGGATCGCTCCAGATCGCCACGCTCGCCTCGAAATCCTCGAGCTTATGGCCGCGCAGTATCAGCCGCGGAGTTTCGAGAATGGGGATGTCGATAATTATTGGAGGCATGCTCATCACAACGGAATATTGTCGTGCTTCTTCCAGATCTGCGGCACCTGCTTGTTCCGCAGCATGCGTAGCGCACGCACGATCCGCCAGCGCGTGTTGTGCGGGCGGATCACTTCGTCCACCCAACCGCGCGAGGCCGCGACGAACGGATTCAGAAACTTGTCTTCGTATTCCTTGGTGCGCGCTTCGATGGCGCCGGACACGCCGACATCCTTGCGGAAGATGATCTCCACCGCGCCTTTGGCGCCCATCACCGCGATCTGCGCCCAAGGCCAGGCATAATTCACATCGGCGCGCATATGCTTCGACGCCATCACCACATAGGCGCCGCCATAGGCTTTGCGCGTGATGACGGTCACTTTCGGCACCGTCGCTTCGGCATAAGCGAACAGCATCTTGGCGCCGTGCTTGATGATGCCGCCATGCTCTTGCGAAGTGCCGGGCAAAAAACCGGGCACATCCACGAAGGTCACGATGGGAATATTGAAAGCATCGCAGAAGCGCACGAAGCGCGCGCCTTTGCGGCTGGCGTCGCTGTCGAGCACGCCGGCCAGCACCATGGGCTGGTTGGCGACGAAGCCGACCGTCGTGCCTTCTATCCGCCCAAAGCCGGTGACGATGTTGCGCGCGAAGGCTTCGCCGATTTCGAAGAAATCGCCCTCGTCCACCACCTTCAGGACCAATTCCTTGATGTCGTAAGGCTTGTTGGGATTTTCGGGCACCAGCGTATCGAGCGAATCCTCCGCGCGCTGAGGATCGTCTTCGGTCGGCCAATGCGGCGCCCTCTCGCGGTTGTTGAGCGGCAGGAAATCGTAAAGCCGACGGATTTCTTCCAAGCAGATGACGTCGTTGTCGTAAGCGCCGTCGGCAACCGAAGATTTGGTGGTGTGGACTTTGGCGCCGCCGAGTTGTTCGGGCGTTACATCTTCGTGGGTCACGGTTTTGGTCACATCGGGCCCGGTGATGAACATGTACGAACTATCGCGCACCATGAAAATGAAGTCGGTCAGTGCGGGGGAATAGACGTCGCCGCCCGCGCATGGCCCCATGATCACGGAAATCTGCGGTACCACGCCGGATGCCAGCACATTGCGCTTGAAGATTTCGCCGAACCCGGCAAGCGAAGCCACGCCTTCTTGGATGCGCGCGCCGCCCGCATCGTAGAGACCGATGATCGGCGCGCCGTTCTGCATCGCCATATCTTGGATTTTGCAAATCTTCTGCGCATGGGTTTCCGACAGCGAGCCGCCGAACACCGTGAAATCCTTGGCGAAGACATAGGCCATGCGCCCATTGATCGTGCCCCAGCCGGTGACCACGCCGTCGCCGGGGATGCGCTGCTTGTCGGCATGGAATTCGGTGTTGCGATGTTCCACGAACATATCGAACTCTTCGAAGCTGCCCTTATCGAGCAACAATTCGATGCGCTCGCGCGCCGTCAGCTTGCCGCGGTCATGCTGCTGCTTGATGCGCGTTTCGCCGCCGCCCGTGCGCGCCCGCTTGCGCCGTTCTTCGAGTTCGTGGATCACATGTTTCATGGCTCAATTCCGCGGAAAAGCGCGTCCGTTTTGGCCCCAAGACGGGAGCGGGTCAAGGTGGGTTCAGTCCTGCGAGAGGCGCAGGAATCGCACAGTTGCGTCAAGCTCCGCGGCCAGGGCGGCGGTCCGCTTGGCCGCCTCGGCATCGCTGCCCCATTTCTCGGCTTGATAGCGCTCATCGAGCTGCGAGAGCGCAAAAGCTTCCTCCGCGTCGAGGCGGCGATCCGCCAGTGCCAGCACCAGCACCAGCGAGCCGCAAATCGTCGCGGCATTGTGCAGCGCGGTTAACGCAAACGCGTCATGCCCTGCCAAAGCGGCACGCGCAGCGGCCACGGATTCTTCCGGCTGTTCGATATGGCGGATGCCGAAGGCAATGTTCAGTCGCACGCCATGGCGCTCGGCCGCCCATTCGAGCAGTGGGTCCCACCGTTGGTTCTGCCGCGCCGCCAATTCGTCGGGCGCTTCGGCGCGATAACACAGCAGATCGTTGGCATAGGCGACGATCGCGTCGATGATTTCGCTTTCGCGCTCCAACACGCGGTCGATAGCGGTGTTCGCCAGCTTGGTAAGCGGCATGGATTCGGGCACGACCGTCTCACCCTGCCTGCCCCATTCTTCGGCTATCGCTTCAGCCAATTCCCGCGCCGGCACGGCCAGCGTTTTGCGCATCGGGGTCTTGATAGGTTTGCCATCCAACAACACAGAGAAAGTTTCCACCCTCCCCTTGAGGGAGGGTCGAAATCTTTCTTGCGCATCGCGCAAGGAAGATTTCGGGGAGGGGTGATCGCCTCGATCATTACCCCCCACCGATTTTCCGCTCGCTTGCGCTCGCGAAAAATCTGCCTCCCCCTCAAGGGGGGAGGCAAGAATACTCACTTCCTTATAAAACCGCCTCATCGTTTGCGCGCCTTTACAAACGGATCGGCTTCGTCATCCGCATCAAAGCCGAACAGCGCCCAAGTCTTTTGCATATGCTCCGGCAGCGGAGCGATGACCTGCAGCCGCCCACCGTCGGGATGCGCGATGTCGATCCGCCGCGCATGCAGATGCAGTTTGTCGGCTATCGCACCCGTGCCGCGCGCGTCCACGCCGCCATATTTGAAATCGCCGACGATCGGCGTGCCCAAACTCGCCAAATGCACGCGGATTTGATGCATGCGCCCCGTCACCGGCTTGCAAGCGACCCAGGCAAATTCCTCTCCCGCCTGCCCCAGCACGACATAATCGGTTATCGCATGTTTGGCGTCATCGGCATCGCGCTCCACCACCGCCATGCGCTCATCGCGGCCATGCGGGCCGTGGCCACCTTCTTTCGCCAATGCCGCCTTGATGGTCCCGCGTTTCTTGCTCGGCACGCCGCGCGTCAGCGCCCAATAGATTTTCGAGGCGTCGCGCTCGGCCAGAGATTTCGCCAGCGCGGAGGCCGCCGGCACGGTTCGCGCCACTACCAGCACGCCGGACGTGTCGCGATCCAGCCGATGCACCAGGCGTGGCCGCTGTTTTTTTCCATCGGTCAACGAGTCCAGCATGCCGTCGATATGTTTGGTCAGACCCGAGCCGCCTTGCGTCGCCAGTCCCGGCGGCTTGTTCAGCACGATTACCGAACCGTCTTTGTACAGCACATATCTCTCGAGGCTTTCGCCGCTCGGCTGGGGACGCGGCGCGCGCGGCATTTCCTCCAGCGTGCCACGCAGCACTTCCGGCGGTAGGCGCAGCGCCTGCCCCGCTTCCACGCGGTCTGATGCCTTGGCGCGTTTGCCGTCGAGCCGCACCTGCCCCGTGCGCAACAACTTTTCCAGCCGGCCGTGCGTCAGCGCCGGATAGTGGCGCTTGAACCAGCGGTCGAGCCGGATGCCGCTATCATCGTCAGCAACGTGTCTTTGGTTCTTCGATTCCATGTCTCGTTGACGCTGTTCCGTGGCTCGCCTAGCTTTCGGGCGATGGGATCTCCCGCCTCCGGGCTGATGATTCCTGCCGCGTGAACATATGCTGCGGGCGGCGCGCCAGCGCAACCCGGCGCTCCGGTCGGAGGAGTATTCTATGCCTTTTCAGCTTTATCTCGTCGTGGCCGCAGGTGGGGCGCTGGGTACCATCAGCCGCTACTTCGTCTCCGGCGTGGTCGCCAATGCTTTCGGCGAGACATTTCCCTGGGGGACGCTGATCATCAACGTCACCGGCTCGTTCATCATCGGTTTCTTTGCCACCCTGACCGCACCCGATGGGCGGCTGTTCGTCAGCAGCTCGACGCGCCAATTCGTCATGACCGGCATTTGCGGCGGCTACACCACCTTCTCTTCCTTCAGCCTGCAGACTCTGAATCTGATGCGCGACGGCGAATGGCTTTCGGCCTGCGGGAATATCGCCGGCTCCATCACGCTTTGCATGATCTTCGTCTGGCTCGGTTCGCTCACTGCCACCGCGTTCAATCAGCTCAAAGGGGCATGATCCATGACAACGCTTCAAAAAGACGCCGTTTTGCTGCGGACGTTCTTCGGAGAAAACGACAAGTTCAAGGGCAAGCCGCTCTATGAGGCCATCGTGCTCAAGGCGCGCGAGATGCACATGGCGGGCGCCACCGTGCTGCGCGGCCCGATGGGCTTCGGTCATTCCAGCCGCATCCACACCTCCAAAATCCTGCGGCTTTCGGAAGACCTGCCGCTGGTCATTGAGATCGTCGACAGCGAGGAGAAGATCAACGATTTCTTGCTCGTCCTCGACACCATGATGGGTTCGGGCCTCATTACCATCGAGAAGGTGAAAGTGCTGCAATACGGGCAAACCAAACCGGTGTGATCCTATGCGGCTGGGCGACACAAAATTCTTCAATCTATTTGCACTCCTGGCCGTGAGCACAAACGTGGACCGAAGCAGCGATCAGTGGCAAGTCGGCCAAGTTGCCTGGACACGCGAACGCTCGAGTTACAAAGGACCGCTCTATTCGTACCAGATCGAAGTGCACACGTTGCGCCATGCAGGGCGCCGCGGCTGGACGCTTCTGACGGGACACGAAAACTGGTGGGATCGCGAACACAAGGATGCTTTCAAAAACGGCCGCTGGGTCCATCTGGCAAAAGGCGCACGCGCCGATGTGCTCAAATGGTTCGCCGAACAGGAAAAGGCGTTGGAGCGGTAAAAGATCACCCCTCCTCTGCCGCGCCGTCTTCTTCCGCTGCTTCGAGTGTCTTTTGCGGTAGGAGGTGCCGCGGCAGGAAGACATATCCGGCGATCATGGTCGGTATCACGGCACTGCCGATAACCACCGCGACCAGAAACGAGTATTGCCCCTGCGTGACGATGTTATGTGAATAGCCATACAACGCCGAGATGGTCCCGAAGGTCAGGCCAGTGGACATCATCAAGGTGTAATACCAGCGTTCGTCGTTCCGCCGGCGGAACTGCCCGATAACCGGGTACAATCCGAAAATTTTCGAAATCACTTTGCCGGCCAGAAGAGCCAAAAAAACGAACGGCGCCGAAATCAGAGCCGGAACGGAAACCAGCATGCCCGCGCGCAGAAAATAGAATGGCGTGAGAAATCCAACGGTCAGGGTGCGCAACCGGCGAAGCCAGATGGCGTCTTTGCTCGAAAATTCGGCCAGCGCAATACCGATCAGATAGGCGGGTAGCACGGCCTCGCTGCCGGACCACATGGCCAATCCTCCCAATCCGAAAAGCACCATGATCACCCATTTGGTTCGGATGGCTGCGGTGCGGTTGGCATAGATTTTGGTCAAGCCATGGCTGAGAAAAGGCAACGCCGCCAGTAAAGCCACGGTCGCGGCAATGAATATCACCGTCTTGTAGGTGAACGGAGCGAACAACAGCCCAAGCGCAATAACCGTGCCGAGATCGTTGACGAAGCATGCGCCTAGAATGCCTTTGCCAAAATCCGTTTTGTTAAAGCCCGTTTCCAGCATTACCGCGTAAACCACGGCCATCGAGGTGGTCGAAAGCGCCACGCCGCATAGCAGACTGGCTTGCGGATTCCAGCCGAGAACAAAATAGGCGATGGCTGCGCAGCCGAGGAACGGCGCGATGAATCCGACAAGGCCGACGACCGTCACTTCCGTCAGTTTCTTGCGGATGACCTCCGCTTCAAGTTCGGCGCCTGCCAGAAAGGTAAGCAATACGGCGCCCGCCGAAGCAAGAAATCGCAACCACTCCAAATCCGATCCCAGCGCGGCAGCTTTGCCGAAATATCCCGCGACCGCGGCAACGATCACGCCGACACAAATTTCCACCAGCGCAATGGCGATGCGCAGGTGATAGGCGATCACGGCTGAGATGACCGCGAGCCACAGCCAACAGGCGGCAATGATGTAGTTATGTTCCATCACGGTGTCCCTCTTTCGTCGCCCAGCCGGGCACAAAAAAACCGCCTCGCGGCGGGTTCTTCACGCATATCCCACTACCGCAGCGTTGGCCCGCACGGTAGGAGCCATTAGCCCGGCCTGGGCGGTTAAAGGGGGACTCCATCCCCATGAGCGAGGCAACGTTCCATCAGTGCGAATGGAAAGCAAGTCCGCGTTGTAATTCATTCCGCCGCACCTCCCTGCAGGGTGGGACACTGGGATGAGCAACGGCCTGGTCAAAAAGCGGCGGTGGCGTGCTAGAGTCCATCGGACAACGCAATTGGAGTGGGCATGAATATTCGCACCTTGGCCGCCATTTTCGCCGGCCTTCTGCTGACAAGTTGCAGCGCCGGCGATTTGAATGATTTGATCAGCTATCCGGGGCTTTCCGATAAGCCGGATAAAGCTGCGCCCCCCGCCACGGATGCCGCATCTCCTGCCACGACCAATGTCGATACCACTGCTTCGCCAACGCCAGGCGCGTCTCAACGGCCCTTCGTGTCTCTTCCCGAGCCACCCAACAACACCGCGTCGGCAGCGCCAGCCCCAGCACCGCCCGTCGCGATTCAAACGACCGCCGCGCCCCAGCCGCGTCCTACGACCGTCGTAGCCGATACCGAATTCAGCGGCACCTCCGGCACCAATCCCAAAAAGACATCGCGCTCATGTCGCAGCCATTGCCAACGAGCCGTCGACACCGAATGCAGCTCTAGCGCCCTCCATAGCCGATGACGCTGCACCACCGGCGCCACCCCCCAAAAGACATCGCGCTCATGTCGCAGCCGTTGCCACCGAGCCGTCGACGCCGGATGCAGCTCTAGCGCCCTCCATAACCGATGACGCTGCACCACCGGCGCCAACCCCCAAAAGACATCGCACACGTGTCGCAGCCACCGAGCCATCGACAGGCGATGCAACTCTGGCGCCCAGCACAGCCGATGCTGCGGCACCACCAGCGCCACCCCGTAAGAGACATCACGCGCACATGGCCGTTGCCGCCTCAACGCCAGCCGCAGCGCCTCGCACGGCCGCTGTCGCCGATACCACCGTATCGTCAACACCGACTGCGCCGCCGCAATCGCGCCATGCACCGACCGCCCCCGCTGCGCCGCCCCAGCCGACTTCCGCGTCCGTCATGGCCCAAGCCGATACCGTCGCATCGCCAGCCGCGCCTCAGGCGCCCCCAGTACAAGCCTCCGCCGCTGAATCGTGGTGCCAACAAGCGGCCAATGCCAGCGCTAGAGATGCGGCGTCCAACGGTTTCGATGCGGCAACTCAACAGCGCAAAGCCGTGGCCACTTATAATCAATGTATGGGCGCGGGTTCCGTGCAGCATTAGTGCCCAGCTAAATCTCTGTGAGCGCGAGGGTCCACGGACGCGTTGCACAAACAAATAGCATTGACTGCTGGGCGAATTGAGTAGAATCCGGGTCTTTCCGTCGAGACCGGGCGGTGACAGCTATCTGACGCGAAGACAAACGTGTATAAACTCTCGGCCAGCCTTCTCCCTCTGTGGCCGAGGGGTTTGCCATTTTCGGAGATATATTTGAGCCATACCATTCGCTTCAGACGCCCCGAAACGCCATATGGCGTTTCCAGAATGGTAGTTCCGCCAGAAGTTGATGCGGCGGGCCGAGTGCGCCATTTGGAAAGTCTCGGCTATTCAATCGTCGACGTAACGCCGCCGCTCCCGAAACAAGTTCCGCGCGAAGAGTTCCCGCTAAAATCCTTCTAAACAAAGCGACCGTCTTGTGAGAAGAATCGGGTGCAGATGCCATGCTGACCCGAGGAGAACACGATATGGCCGACGAATACGACATAGCAGTTCTGGTCGGAAGCCTGCGCAAGGATTCCCTCACCCGAAAAGTTGCGAACGCGATTGCGGAGGTCGCGCCGCCCTTTGTGAAATTGCAGATCGTCGAGATTGGCGATCTTGCGCTCTACAATCAGGATTTCGAAGCGGCACCGCCCGCGCCGTGGAATGAATTCCGTACACGTATCAAAGCGGCCGATGCCGTGCTGTTTGCGACGGCGGAATATAATCGATCGGTCCCAGGCGTCCTGAAGAATGCCATCGATGTCGGTTCGCGGCCTTATGGCCAAAATGTGTGGAATGGTAAGCCGGGGGCCGTGATTAGCGTTTCGCCGGGTGCGATTGGCGGCTTCGGAGCGAACCACCATCTGCGCCAGTCGCTGGTATTCCTCAATGTTCCGACGATGCCACAGCCCGAGGCTTATATCGGCCATGCCGACAAATTGTTCGATACGAACGGCAAAATGAACAACCAAGACACGCGCCAATTCCTGCGGGTCTTCGCCGAAACCTTCGCGGTGTGGATCGAGAAGAACCTGGGACGGTAGAGCGCGGTCTGCGACCCTTCCCCAAGTCGCAGCAAGAAGTTAGACCCTTAAGCTCCGTTTTCATCGTCGTCGCGAAAACTTGCACGTTCCCGGCGAAAAATGGTTTTGGGAGGCAATATGAAGGTCCTTTTTGTCGGAGGCACCGGCATCATCAGCGCGGCTTCGACGCGGCTGGCCGCGGAACGCGGCATCGAATTGACGCTGCTCAGGCGCGGACAACGCGCCGCCGATCTTCCCCAAAATGTCCGCACCATCACAGCCGATATCGCCGACGAAGCGGCGGCGTCGCGAGGCGCTCGGCAAGCAATCGTTCGATGCCGTGGTGGACTGGCGTGCCTATACGCCTGGACGATATCGAACGGGACATCCGTTTGTTCCGGGACCGCACGCAGCAGTTTGTCTTCATCAGTTCGGCGAGCGCCTATCAAAAGCCGGTCGGACATTATCTGATTACGGAATCGACGCCGCTGGCCAATCCCTATTGGCAATATTCGCGCGACAAGATCGCTTGCGAAGACCGCTTGATGAAGGCGTATCGCGAAGAAGGCTTTCCGATCACCATTGTGCGTCCGTCCCTCACCTATGGCGATACGCAGATCGTGTTGGCGGTGAATTCTTGGCAGAAGTCCTACACGGCGGTGGACCGGATGCGGCGGGGCAAAAAGGTGATCGTGCCGGGCGACGGGTCTTCGCTTTGGGTGATTACCCACAATAGCGATTTTGCCGTGGGGCTGGTTGGCTTGCTGGGACATCGACAAGCCATCGGCCACGCTTTTCACATCACCGGCGACGAAGTGATGACCTGGGATCAGTATTATCGCATCACGGCGCAAGCGGCAGGCGTCGAAGCGCAGATCGTTCACATCACCTCGGACTTTATGGGCGCTTGCATGCCGGAGGACATTGGCAGTTTGACGGGCGATAAATCCGTCTCGGTGGTTTTCGACAACAGCAAAATCAAGCGCTTTGTCCCGGGCTATTGCGCCAAAGTGCCGTTTGCCCAAGGGATTCAAAAAACGATCGATTGGTTCGATGCCGATCCGCGGCGAAAACAAATCGATGAAGCAAGCGAACGCATCTTGGGACAAGCTCATCGATGCTTATGAGAGCGGCATTGGCGAGGCTTTGCGGAAGTTTTCCTCTTAGCCCGGCACGCGGCCAAACATCCGTAGCCACCACCGAATGCAGCGATGCCCCACATCCACGGGTTCGCAATACATCATCGGGCAACCGCCCACGATGCAGCCGATGCCGCGGGCTTTGCAGTCCTTCACCGCGTCGCGCGATACGCTGCCGGACCCAAAGGAGCGGTGAAACCAAACCTGTCCAACACCCTTGTCGCCGCATTGGCGAACGATATTGAGTGCCGCGTCGGGGGACGTCGCGATCACGACACGATCGATATATCCCGGTATCGATGCCAGATCGGGATAACAGCGCACGCCTTCCACCTCAGCCGCATTCGGATTGATCGGCAACACGTCGAGACCAATGCCGCGCAGTTTCCGATAAATCGCATTTGCCGCTTGCTGCGGTTGCCGGGAGACGCCCGCGACGGCAAAACGCTGTCCGACGAGAAACTCGGCAACGCTTGCGGGAAGTCTTGGCATGGGAAATCTCCATGATCGCGCGGCGCTTCCATCGCGTTCTCGCTTCTCTCCATCGGAGATTCTTTGATTTAACGCAAAGGCTGGCGGATATTGTACGGAGACCCACCCCCCCTCGCCGCCGTTGGCGGCACTCCCCCCGTAAACGGAGGGAGAAAGGCATCCACCCTATTCCCGGCCCTTCTTCGCCCGCAGCTTGGCCCGAGCCGCTTTTGGATCTCGCTCGACGCCGCCTTGCACGACAGGCAACTACATCGTCGCAAAAGCCGGGCCGAAGCTGATTTGCAGAGCGACGGCTTGGACGGCGATACCAATCGCAAAAGTGACGATACTCAGCCATATCGGCCCTTTTCTGACCGCTGCGAGCGATACCACCAAGCCGATGACGGACGTAACTCCCATGACGACGGTCAGCGCGCGTTCGGCGAGCGAGAACGTACCGTTAATGATGCTGGCAATGCCCAACAGATAAAGCCAGATCAGCGTCACGAGCAAAACCCAAATCAAGAAGATGGCGCTCGCGAACCTTTGGCCGTCACCCTTGCCGCTCAACACCATCAACGCAGCCAATACGGCCGGTGCGACTTGAATGATATGCCGAACCGGCGTGTGGCCGACAATGCCGACGGCGAGCAGCGCTGCTGTCAGCGCGATAAGCATCCACAGTGTTAGATTGGTCTTAGCCATTGGCTTCCCCTCCACTCTTCTTCGCACGCAACTTGGCCCAATAATCGAGCCGCTTTTGGATCTCGCGCTCGAAGCCCATTTCCTTCGGCTGATAGAGATGTTGCCGCGCCATGCCGTCGGGAAAATAATTCGCTCCGGAAAAGCCCTCTTCCGCTTCATGATCGTATTCGTAGCCTTTGCCGTAGCCGAGATTCTTCATCAGCTTGGTCGGCGCATTCAGAATATTGGCCGGCGGCATCAGCGAGCCATGCTCTTGCGCAGCGCGCATCGCCGCGCCATGCGCCATATAGACGGCGTTCGATTTCGGTGCCGAAGCGAGATAGAGAACGCATTGAACTACCGCGATCTCGCCTTCCGGGCTGCCGAGAAAATCGTACATGTCCTTCGCGGCAATCGCTTGCACCAGAGCTTGCGGATCGGCCAGCCCGATGTCTTCCACGCTGGCGCGCACCAGCCGGCGCAGGATGTAAAGCGGCTGCTCGCCGCCGGCCAGCATACGCGCCAGCCAATAAAGCGCCGCATCGGGATCGGAACCGCGGATGGATTTGTGCAGTGCGGAAATGAGATTGTAATGCTCTTCGCGGGATTTGTCG
This sequence comes from uncultured Alphaproteobacteria bacterium, assembly GCA_963822275.1. GTDB lineage: Bacteria > Pseudomonadota > Alphaproteobacteria > Micropepsales > Micropepsaceae > Rhizomicrobium. The sequence continues at coordinate 2,149 of CAWGHR010000058.1, read as the reverse complement.
TAAAGCGGCGCGCGCTTTTGCACCGCCGTCACCAGACGCCGCGGGATCGAGCGGTTTGACGATCTTCAGCGCCGCCACTTCTTCGGCGAGGTTCAGCAGATAGCGCCCGTCGCCGTCCGCCATGGCGCGCAAACTGGCGCGCGCGTCGTCGGTCAGCTTCAGCGGCTCGCCGTAATGGGCTTCGACGCGCTTGAGCAACGTTTCCAGCGCCGCGTCGTCGAGCCGGCGCAACACCAGAACCTGCGCGCGCGACAGCAGCGCGCCGTTCAATTCGAAGGACGGATTCTCCGTCGTGGCGCCGACCAGGATCACCGTGCCGTCCTCCACCACCGGAAGGAAACTGTCCTGCTGGCTGCGGTTGAAGCGGTGGATTTCGTCGACGAACAGCAGCGTGCCCTGCCCGATCTTGCGGCGCTGGCGCGCGGCCTCGAAGGACTTCTTCAGATCGGCGACGCCGGAAAACACCGCCGACAATTGCTCGAAATGAAGCTTGAAAGCGTGCGAGAGAAGCCGCGCGATGGTGGTCTTGCCGGTGCCCGGCGGTCCCCATAGGATGATCGAATGCGGCCGGTTCGCCGCCACCATCCGCCCGATGGGACCTTCCGGCCCGATCAGATGATCCTGGCCCACCACTTCGGCCAGCGTTTTGGGCCGCAGCCGGTCGGCCAAGGGCCTCGGCGCGTCGTCGGGCAATCCACCGGCTTCGAAGAGATCGGTCATTGAGGAGATTAGCGCATCGATGAATGACAGGCGAATAGCGAATGGCGAATAGGGAATAGGGAATTCCTATATTCGCTACTCCCTACTCCCGCTTCGCCTTTTACCCATCCACGCTCAAGGTCAACCGTTGCCCGCCCCGGTCGATCACCAGATCCCAATGGCCGCCTGCGGCATCGAGCGCATGCTTCAGCTGGCCGCGTATCGTTCATGGCTTGTCCGTTGACCGAACGCACGATGTCGCCCGGCTGGAACCCGTACCCGCCCGACGGCGTTCCGGGCGAGACCGACACGGATCACCACGCCTTTGGCCATCAGATCCATCTGCAAATCGACCGCCACGGCCGGCGACAGGTTGGCAACCTGCGCGCCGGTCAGCGGATTGCGACCGCCGATCAGTTTCGGTATCGCGCGGTGCATCCTCCGGCGGCAAGGCCAGCGACACATTCACATCGCGAGCACGCCCGCTCGACGAGACACTGCAGCCGCGCCGTTTCGCTGGGTTTGTGCGTGGCGACGCGGTAATTGAGGGACTGCATGTCGTTCACTTCCGCTCCATCGACGGACAGGATCACGTCGCCGACCTTCAGCCCCGCCGCGCGCCGCGGGACCTCCCGGATAAACGCTCTTTCAGCAGCACGCCCTGCGGCCGCGCGAGACCGAGGCTGGCGGCGATGCTCACCGGTCACGGCTTGGCCGTCGGCGCCGATCCAGGGCAGCTTCACGCCACCCGTGGTCGCCCCCTCCACCACGCGTCGGGCCATATTGGCGGGAATGGCAAAGCCGATGCCGACGGATTTGCCGGTGCGCGAAAAGATCGCGGTGTTGATGCCGGCGAGCTTGCCGTCGGTCGTCACCAACGCACCGCCCGAATTGCCCGGATTGATCGCGGCATCGGTCTGGATGAAGAACTGGTAGTTGGAGGCGCTCGACCTCGGTGCGGCCAAGGCCGAGACGATGCCCATGGTCACGGTCTGGCCGACGCCGAACGGATCGCCGATCGCCAGCACCAGATCGCCGACCTGCAAGCTGTCGCTGTCGCCGAATTCCACGGTCGGCAGTCGTCTCGCCGCGCGTATCGATCTTCAGCACCGCGAGATCGGTGCGCGTGTCCGCCAGCATCACCTTGGCCTTGAACTCGCGCTTGTCGGCCAGCGCCACGACGATGTCCTGGCCGCCCTGGATCACATGATTGTTGGTCAGGATCAGCCCGTCGGCGCGGACGATCACGCCCGAGCCCAGCGATTGCTGCACGCGCTGGCGCATCTGCGGCGAGCCGAAAAACCGCTGAAAGAACGGATCGTTGAAAAACGGATTCATCGGTGCCTGCACGACCGTGCGGGCGTAAACATTCACCACAGCGGGCGCGACGTGCTTCACCACCGGCGCGAAGGTTAGTTGCACCTCCTTCATGTCGTGGGGCATTCTGCCG
>CAWGHR010000057.1:0-7282 GCA_963822275.1 uncultured Alphaproteobacteria bacterium | reverse complement strand
GATCGCGCGAAGCATCCGCGTCATGCGATCGTCGTATAGTGAATTGCTTTTTGCCCTGGAGGATGGCACTCATCTTACGCATGATAACGTCCTTTAGCATGCGTGAAGTTGGCGGCAATCGGCAGAGCCGTTCTTTGAGTTCTCGACGCGAAAACTGATGAAAAATAGTTTCACAAAAGCGCAGAAGGCTGCGATGCAGCGGATTGGGGGAGTGAAACCGAAAATTTGCTTCCAAAAATCATGCTGGCCGAAGCAAAAATATTTCGCCACTAGCCCGTTGAAATGTGGGCACCCTTCGATAGGGTACTTAAGCTTAAGCGTTGTGGGCAGAATAATCACGCCGATCTTGGCCCAGGTAGCCCAGGTAAACGCAATGTGGAGGGCACAATGAGAAGTCAGCTCCGAAATATTATTGTGGGAGTCCTTTTATTTGGCGCAGCAGACGTTGCGTTTGCAGAAGAGTGGAAGCTACCAAGTCTTGATCCGGAGAGGCCAGTTAAAGATATTGTTGCAGATTTTCGAGCCGCAATGTCGGCGCTTATCGAACAGGCCGGGGGTGAATCAAGAGTTACATTGCTCAGGGCTTTCCAGCTCGCGGACTCGCTGATTGGGAATATGCAAGCTGCTTATGGAGAGTCCGTAAAACTGACGTTTAAGGAGCTAGATAAACAACAGATAAAGGTGTTTGACGATCTAAGCAACCTCTTAAATGAAGAGCACAACGCAGTTATTGATCCGGTAAACCATAGCTTGAAGGGTGTAGACAATTTCAATGCAGTTTGGGCGGACGTTCTTTCATGGAACAAATATCCGATTGTCACGAGCTACGAACCAGGGCATATCCCCCCGGATTCTGTATTACACACTATCAAGATTACCGTCTCCGGAGAGCGCCTCTATAAGCTTGGAGCAGACAAGCCAAAGATTGAAATTGCAGGCACCACATATGATGCTGACTCCGTAACTGACACATCGATTAAGTTTATTGTCCCCCACTCGGCATTCGGTTTTCGTCAGAGCGGGACGGCGTTTATTCGAGCAAATTTAGTGGTGTTCCGGATTGCCAGCAGCTGGTCGGATTGGCTTCCATGGATCTCGCCGAGGCAAGAAAAAATACCATATCCACTGGTTTTTAATGTGTTGCCTGAACAGCTTGGCTCTTACCGTGTAGATACGATCCCACGCGTCAACAGACTAGAGGAGAAAGATTTCAAACAACCGCACGAGTTTCACGCAGAGAAGTGGGGTGGAGGTGCCGCTCAAGACGGTGATTGCTTTACCCCAATTGACGGCTTTGAATTTGACCTGACGACTGTTGAATTGGTCGAATTAGAGCATTTCGGGCAGAAGGACGACGCAGTCGCCCCTGGAATAAACCTCGGAGGCATAGGCTATGAAGGTAAAGTAAAGGAGAAGGGGCGTATCTGCGTTGTTGTCACTGCAAATACGAACTGCAAGGAGTGTGGCGCAAGGACCAAAGGTCATCTTAAGGCTAAGATGGTGCGCGGAGTGACCGAGGATGGACAGACGCTGGTAGGGGTGGAGGTGCCGATAATATGGGAAGATAAGGAGATTAAAGTGGATGCAGCCGCCTCTAGTCAAGTCTTACATATAAGATTATTCGACGAAATTCCGAGGATAGAATTGTTGACGCGTGCTAGTAGTATGCAATTTCTAAGAATTGCGCCGGACGCCAGGAATAATATTGTGGTGTTGAAGCCGCAGGGCGATTGGGCGGCGCAGTAGCAAAATTGAGCCGAAGGGGGTGTAAAGTCTTCTGTGAACCTAGATCGCAATGCGCTCCACTTCATCAAGCGTGATTTCATCGCCGGTCCGATCATAGAGCTTGGTGGTGCGCGGGCTTTCGTGCGCGGCCATGGCCTGAGCGTTCTCCAGGGTTCCCCCGGCTTCGAGATAGGCGGTGATGCCGGTGGCGCGGAAGGTATGACAGCCGATCTTGGCCCTCAAGTCCAACTCCGCGGCGCGGCGCTGAATCATGCGCCAGGCGTCGACCCGGTGCATCGGTTTGTCCGTCAGCGCGCCGGTGCGGCCGGCGGCAGAGCGGAAGAGGGGAGCCTTGCCGGCCTCGCGAATTCCAGCCGCCTCGACATAAGCGTCGAGATAGGCCTCCAGATTGTGATGCGCCGGCATTTCATGGCGCTTGCCGCCTTTCTCATGCAGGCGAACCCACCAGCGCTTGCCCTTCGGGTAGTAGTCCTCGACGCGCATGGCGACGACCGCGCCAATGCGGGCGAAGGCGAAGGTCATCACCGAAATCAACGCCCGATCCCTCAAGCCGACGACGGTCGACGTGTCGATGCTGTCCAACAGCTCGCGCGCTTGTTCGCCGGTCAGCACCGTGGTCTTGCCGGTTTTGACGACGTGCTTGGGGCCGCGCACCGAATGGGCCGGATTGGTCGCGACGACCTGACCGGTGACCAGCCAGTCGAACAGCATGCGGACGGCGGCCAGGTGCTGCTTGACCGTCGGCTTCTCGAAATCCTTGCCGAGCGCCTCGACATAGGCGGCGACGTGCAACGGCTCGATATCGGCGATCTCGCCGAGCTTGTGATGGTCGCACCAGGCGAAGAACCGGCAGCAGGCCCGGTAATAGGCCATCCGGGTATTCTTGTTGCGGATCGTCGCGGCGAAGAATTCGAGGAAGCGGCGGGCGGCCGCATCGCCGGCGTCGGCGATCACGCGCGGCACGACAATGCCGTCGCGATGGGCAACGACCAGGCTCTTGGACTTGGTTTTGACGACCTGCTGATTCATGCTGGTTAGTGTAACATAACGTCGTTTATGTTGCGCTAATTTATTGCAAGGGCCAAGCTGAAAGTCCGCCAAATGACACTCCGCAGCTCGATGCGTTAAAGCCCTTGCTCATGGGACGGCGTCACGGGCAGACTCGGCGCGGCAGGTGACTGATTTGGGGATCGCGATTTCGCGGATTTCCAGAGTAGCAATTAACGAGAGAAAATGGACAAAAAGGCCCTCAGCGAATCCGATATTTGCGCCAAGTGCATCACGCCAGCGGTCATTCAGGCCGGCTGGGATGAGGCAACGCAGATTCGTCGCGAGGTCTCTTTCACCAAAGGCCGAATCATCGTTCGCGGCAAGCTCGTCACCCGCGGCAAAGCCAAGCGGGCCGACTATGTCCTCTATTACCAGCCCAATTTCCCCATCGCCCTGATCGAAGCCAAGGACAACACCCACGCCGTCGGCCACGGGATGCAGCAGGCTCTGGATTATGCCACCACGCTGGACATCCCCTTTGTCTTTTCCTCCAACGGCGACGGGTTCGTGTTCCACGACCGCACCGGCCAGAGCGCGGCAACGGAAACGACGCTCACCCTCGATGAATTTCCCGGCCCTGCCGACCTGTGGGCGAAATACCGGCATGGAAGGGACTGGACCCGACGCAGGAAAAGATCGTCCTGCAACCCTACTACGACGACGGCAGCGGCAAGGAGCCGCGCTACTATCAGCGCAACGCCATCAACGCAGCCATGGAGGCCATCGCCAAGGGCCAAAACCGCATTTTGCTGGTCATGGCCACCGGCACCGGCAAGACCTACACGGCTTTCCAGATCATTTGGCGGCTTTGGAAGTCCGGGCAGAAAAAACGCATCCTGTTCCTGGCCGACCGCAATGTCCTGATCGACCAGACCATGGTCAACGACTTCCGCCCCTTCGGCGCGACCATGGCAAAGCTCAGCACCGCGTCCAAGACCATCGAGCGCGATGACGGTAGTATGGAGGTTCTCACAACTGCAATTGACAAGAACCCGCCGCATCGACACTGCCTACGAAATCTATCTCGGCCTCTATCAGGCCATCACCGGCCCGGAAGAGCGCCAAAAGCTCTTTCGCGAATTCTCGCCGGACTTCTTCGACCTCATCGTCATCGACGAGTGCCACCGCGGCAGCGCGGCCGAGGACTCCGCCTGGCGGGAAATCCTCGAATACTTCTCGCAGCGCCACCCAGATCGGCCTGACCGCCACACCGAAGGAGACCGAGTATGTCTCCAACATCCATTACTTCGGCAAACCGGTTTACACCTACTCGCTCAAGCAGGGCATCCGCGACGGCTTCCTTGCGCCCACAAAGTCATCAAGGTGCATCTCGACGTGGACGTTGAAGGCTATCGTCCCCAGCAGGGCGAAGTCGGACAATACGGGCATGAGATCGAAGACCGCATTTACAACCAGAAGGACTTTGACCGCAACCTCGTCATCGACGAACGCACCAAGCGGGTCGCGCAAATGGGTTTCCGACTTCCTGAAGCAAAGCGGCGACCGTTTCCAGAAAACCATCGTGTTTCTGCGTGGATACCGAACACGCCGCCCGCATGCGCCAGGCCCTCGTCAACGAAAACCAGGACCTGGTCGATCAGAACGAACGCTACGTCATGCGCATCACCGGCGACGACGCCGAAGGACGGCGCAAATCGGCAACTTCATCGACCCAGAATCAAAATATCCCGTCATCGTCACCACCTCACGGCTGCTCTCCACCGGCGTGGACGCCCAGACCTGCCGCCTGATCGTTCTTGACCGGGAAGTCGGCTCCATGACCGAGTTCAAACAAATTGTCGGACGCGGCACACGCGTGCATGAAGACACCAAGAAATATTACTTCACGCTCATCGATTTCCGCAAAGCCACCAACCACTTTGCCGACCCCGATTTCGATGGCGAGCCGGTGCAGATTTACGAACCTGGCGAGGACGATCCCGTCACGCCGCCGGATGACGTGCCGCCGCCGACCGGCGATGACGACCCTATCCCGCCGGAGCCGGGCGACAGATGAAACCATCGTCGAACGAGCCGCCCGACATCACCCTGCCCCGCCACCACCACGCCACCGGAAGTTTTATATCAAAGGCAAGCCGGTGACGGTGCTCACCGAACGGGTGGAGTACCTTGACGAGAACGGCAAGCTGGTCACGGAGAGCCTGCGCGATTTCACGCGCAAGGCCATCCGCGAGCATTACGCCAGCCTGGATCAATTTCCTGCGCCGCTGGAAATCCGCCGAGCGCAAGGAAGCCGTCATCGAAGAGCTGGCCGAGGAAGGTCTGCTGCTCGATCCGCTTACTGGAAGAAGTCGGCAAAGACCTCGACCCATTCGACCTGATCTGCCACGTTGCCTTCGACCAGCCTCCGCTCACCCGGCGCGAACGCGCCAACAACGTGAGAAACGTGACATTTTCACCAAGTACGGGCCGCAAGCCCGCGCCGTGCTCGAAGCGCTGCTGACGAAGTATCAGGATGAAGGCGTGGTCACCGGTCTGGATAACGTCCAGATCCTCGAAATCCCGCCCTTCAATGCAATGGGAACGCCGCTTACAACTCATCAAACAATTCGGCACCAAAGCCAGTTTCGAGAACGCCGTTCACGAACTGCAAGCCGCGCTCTATCAGGAAGCCGCCTAACCCATGTCAGCAAGAAGCACCGTCAAATCCATCCAGGACATCATGCGCCAGGATGTCGGCGTCGATGGCGACGCCCAGCGCCTTTCCCAGCTTGTGCTGGATGTTTTTCCTCAAGATCATCGACGACCAGGATCAGCAACTGGAAGTGATGCAGGACAACTACCGCTCGCCCATCCCGGAGAAATTCCAATGGCGCAACTGGGCGGCCGACCCCGAAGGCATCACCGGCGACGCGCTGCTCACCTTCATCAACGCCGAGCTGTTTCCCGCGCTCAAAGAACTGTCCGCCGCCGGGGCTAACGCCAACCGCGCCCGCGTGGTGAAGAGCGTCTTCGAGGACGCCTACAACTACATGAAGTCCGGCCAGCTTATGCGCCAGGTCATCAACAAGATCAACGGCGTGGACTTCAACAACCTCGCCGAGCGCAAGCACTTCGGCGACATCTACGAACAATTGCTCAACGACCTGCAAAGCGCCGGCAACGCGGGCGAGTATTACACCCCGCGCGCCGTCACCGCCTTCATGGTCGACCGCATCGATCCCCAAGCCCGGGCGAAATCCTCTTCGACCCCGCCTGCGGCACCGGCGGCTTTCTCACCTGCGCGATCCGCCACATGCGCGAGCACTACGTGAAAAAGGCTGAGGACGAGCAGAGCCTGCAAGCCGGCTTGCGGGCCGTGGAAAAGAAGCAGCTGCCGCACATGCTCTGCGTCACCAACATGCTGCTGCACGGCATCGAGGACCCCAGCTTCGTCCGCCACGACAACACCCTGGCCCGGCCCTATATCAGCTACGGCCACAGCGACCGCGTGGACATCATCCTCACCAATCCGCCCTTCGGCGGCCGGAGGAGGACGGCATCGAGAAGCAACTTCCCCGCGCACTTCCGCACCAAGGAAACCGCCGATCTGTTTCTGGCGCTCATCATCCGTCTGCTCAAGACCGGCGGTCGCGCCGCCATCGTGCTGCCGGACGGCTCGCTGTTTGGCGAAGGCGTCAAGACCCGGCTCAAGGAGCACCTGCTGGAAGAGTGCAACCTGCACACCATCGTCCGCCTGCCCAACAGCGTGTTCAAGCCCTACGCCAGCATCGGCACCAATCTGCTGTTCTTCGAGAAAGGCGAGCCGACGAAGGAAATCTGGTTCTACGAACATCCGTGTCCGCCGAGGCCAGAAGGCCTACTCCATGACCAAGCCGATCCGCGTCGAGCATCTGCAAGCCTGCGTCGAATGGTGGGGAGGACCGAAGCGGAAAGAACGCAAGGAAAACGAAGTTGCCTGGAAGGTGACGCATCGACGAGATCAAGGCCCGCGGCTACAACCTCGACTTCAAGAACCCCCACACCGTGGCCGACGACCACGGCGACCCCGCAGAACTGCTGGAGGCTCTGAGCGGCTGAAGCAGAGACCGCCGCTTGCGCGACCAGCTGAAGACCATTTTGGCCGAGGCGCTGCTGCGATGAACGCCGAAATGCTTCTGGAGCACTTTCAACCGCATCAGCGACGCGCCGGATGCGGTTGCGCGCCTACGCCGCTTTATTCTCGATCTCGCCGTGCGTGGCAAGTTGGTGGCGCAAGACCCCAACGACGAACCGGCGGCGGAATTGCTCAAGCGCCTCCAGAAAAAGAAGTCGCACACCCCGGCGAAAGCGAGCCGAACGGACAAGAACAAATCCACGGCACCCGAATACGACCTGCCGCCGAGTTGGGTTTGGGTTCGGATCGGCGACCACCTCGAACTCATCAATGGCATGGCTTTCAAGCCGACCGATTGGCAACAAGCCGGAATCAAGATCGTTCGGATACAGAACCTCAATCGCCTCGATGCACCCTTCAATTATTGTG
>CAWGHR010000056.1:0-64165 GCA_963822275.1 uncultured Alphaproteobacteria bacterium | reverse complement strand
AGGAACGCATTCGCCAGTACACCATCGTGATCGGCAGCGAGGTCGAAATAGTCCATGGCGCGGGTGATGTAGAGATAGGAATTGGCGTCGAAGCGGTCGACGAAGCTCGCGCCCTGGTGGTGCAGATAGGATTCGATCTGGAAATCGGGCGCGAAAGCGAAGGAAATGCGCATTGCGGTTTTGCAGGTTGCGGCCGAATTTGCGCTGCAGCGCCGCTTCGGAAAGATAGGTGATATGCGCGGCCATGCGCGCCACCGCCAAACCTTTGGAGGGCTGCGTGCCGGCAGCTGATATTCGCCGCTCATGCCAGTCGGGATCGGCCATGATCGCCTGGCGGCCCACTTCGTGAAAGGCGATGTTCTGCGCCGAATGGCGCGCGGCGCAGGCGATCGGCACGGCAGAGACCACGCGTTCGGGATAACTCGCGGCCCATTGCAGCGCCTGCATACCGCCCATCGAGCCGCCGGTGACACATAGCAGTTTTTCGATGCCGAGTGCATCGATCAGCATGGCCTGCGCCCGCACCATGTCGCGAATGGTGACCAGCGGAAAAGTGAGGCCGTAGGGCTCACCGGTGGAGGGATCGATCTCCGCAGGCCCGCTCGAGCCCATGCAGCCGCCGATGACATTGGCGCAGATGACAAAGAAGCGGTCGGTGTCGATGGGCTTGCCCGGTCCGACCATGGTTTCCCACCAGCCGGGCTTGCCGGTCACGGGATGGGCGCTGGCGACGAACTGGTCGCCGGTCAGAGCATGGCAGACCAGCACGGCATTGCTGCGTGCCTGCATTCAGCGTCGCCATAGGTCATATAGGCGATGGTCCAGGGCGCCAGCGTGCGCCCGGCATCCAGCGTTAACGCTTGGTCGGGTCCGAACTGGACCGCTTGTCCTATGTCTGCGCCCGGCGCCGTCACCGGCCGCAGGAATTTGGGATCTGCCATAAACCCTCTTGAACCGGCCGTTCCCGGTTAGGAAGGCGCGTTTGCTAAGGCTCTACTCCCCCCGTGTCAACGAAACTCGCGGGTTGTCTTTGATTTTGCCAGGCCGGCGCCTTATCAATGCCGCCCCCTGGAAATAGGGTTTTTGCCGGGGGGCAGGAGAATTTGAGATGACGCTTACACCCAAACCCGGCGTGCTCGACATCGAGCCTTATGTCGGCGGGCGTGCGTCCGTCGTCGGCGTGGCCGCCCCGATCAAATTGTCCTCCAACGAATCGGCATTGGGGCCAAGCCCGCTTGCCGTCGAGGCTTATGAAGCGGCAGTCAAGAACCTATCGATCTATCCCGAAGGCAGCGCAAAGATTTTGCGCGATGCGATCGGCGAAGCTTACGGCTTGGATGGGGCGCGCATCGTCTGCGGCAACGGTTCGGATGAACTTCTGACGATGTTGGCGAACGCCTATCTGCGGCCCGACGACGAAGTGCTGTTCAGTGAGCACGCCTTTCTTGTCTATCGCATCGCGACACTGGCCAACAGCGCCAAACCTGTTTCCGTGACCGAGAAGAATCTTCGCGTCGACGTCGATGCCATGTTGGCCCATGTCGGGCCCAAGACCCGGATGGTGTATCTGGCCAATCCCAACAATCCGACCGGAACCTATCTTGCGCATGATGAAGTGCGCCGTCTGCATGCCGGCCTCTCGCCCGACACGTTGCTGGTGATCGATGCCGCTTACGCGGAATTCGTCCGTCGCAACGATTACGAAGCCGGCATCGAAATGGTGGCGCAGTTTCCCAATGTGGTGATGACGCGCACCTTCTCGAAGATCTACGGGCTGGCGGGCCTGCGCATCGGTTGGGCTTACTGTCCCGCTTCGGTGGCAGATGTGCTCAACCGTATTCGCGGACCGTTTAACGTTTCGATTCCGGCGCAATGTGCCGGGGCGGCGGCACTCGGAGATCGCGGTCATATGCAGCGCTCCGTCGAACACAATGAGCGCTGGCGCACTTGGCTGACGGACGAGATTCGCAATGCCGGGCTGCTTGTGAACGACAGCGTCGGAAACTTCGTGTTGATCCGTTTCCCGCACAAAACCGGCAAGACGGCCGAGGACGCCGACCGCTTTCTGTCGGCGCGTGGACTGATTTTGCGCGGCGTCGCCAATTATGGTCTTCCCGATTGCCTGCGCCTGACCATCGGCAGCGAAGAGGCAAACCGCAAAGTTGCGGCCGCACTAACCGAATTCATGAGTCAAGCATGAGCGACAAACCGATCTTTTCCAAAGTGGCTCTGCTCGGCATCGGGCTGATCGGTTCGTCCATGGCGCATGCGATGCGCCGCGCAGGTTTGGCGTCCCACATCGCCGGCTATAGCCATCGCCCCGAAACGCTGGAGCGCGCTCGTGCCGTCGGCTTTGCCGATTCGCTGCATAGCGAACCGGCGTCGTGTGTTCAGGATGCCGATCTCGTCGTACTTGCGACGCCGGTGGGCAGTTTTGCTTCGCTGGCCGAAGCGATCGCTGACCATTTTAAGCCTGGCGCTATCCTTAGCGATGTCGGGTCGGTGAAAAGCGCGGTGATCCGCGATGTCGGCCCGCATGTTCCCGACGGCGTGCATTTCATTCCCGCTCATCCCATCGCCGGCACCGAGCAATCGGGGCCCGAAGCGGGCTTCGCGGAGTTGTTCGACGGGCGCTGGTGCATTCTTACGCCGCCGCCTGGCACGGACAAAACCGCATTGGAGACGCTGAAAACCTTCTGGCGCGCGCTCGGCAGCGACGTGGAAATCATGGATGCCCACCATCACGATCTGGTGTTGGCGATCACCTCGCATGTGCCGCATTTGATCGCTTACAACATTGTCGGCACGGCGGACGATCTTGAACATGTCACCGAAAGCGAAGTGATCAAATATTCCGCCGGCGGCTTTCGCGACTTCACGCGCATCGCGGCTTCCGATCCGACGATGTGGCGCGATGTCTTTCTCAACAACCGCGAGGCCGTTCTGGAAGTGCTGGGCCGCTTCAGCGAAGATCTAAGCGCCTTGCAACGGGCGATCCGCTGGGGCGACGGCGATGCGCTGTTCAATCTCTTCACCCGCACGCGTGCGATCCGACGCGGCATCGTCGACGCCGGCCAGGACACGGCGGCGCCGAATTTTGGCCGCGAAAAAAAGAAAGATCAGTAACGCGACACGCCACATACGGCGTCCAATAGCTCCGTCAACCCCGGCAGTCTATCCGCCGGCGCTTCTTGCAGCGCACTACGAAGTCGGCCCACGGATTGTTCGGGGGTCGTCAACGAGATCTCTTCGATCTGCACGACGCCGTTTTTGCTCCGCCAATTTGCGATGGCGCCGCCCCAATCCTGATCTCCGGCGCGAAGTGCGAGAAATGCGTTCGACGGCGTCACCGCGCCTGATACTTTCACACTTGAATGGCCGCCACTCATTGCAGGGCATTCATACGGCGAAACACCAATCACGTCTCCGCTCGCAATGAAATCGAGCCTGTCATTGTGATTTTGACGGATGTGAAATTGCAGCCGCTGTGCCGTCATGACCCTGGAACCGAACCCGACCAGATCGAGATCGAAGCGCACCAAGCCTGCTTTGTCTTGAATGGCGCTGGCGTGCAGGCTTCCCACGGCAAAGGTTAGATCGTGCGGCGCTCCGTCACTGCCCGTCCAGCGAAGCTCCTGCCTCCCTGCCGCTTCGAAAATCGTTTCCTCGCGGCCATAGGTCAAAGCGTGCATCGCGAAATGTTCGGTGCGCCATTGGGTGGGCCCGCGCGGTGTTGCAATGCGGAGCGAAAAATCCTGGAACACCGTGTCCAAGCTGAACGGAAAGCCGGAAATACGGCGCGAGGCAAATTGCAGCGTCACGCCCGGAACGATTTCGTGCCCGTTCCATGCCGCGAGCCGGTCGGAGAAGGCAGAGGCGACCACCCACCAATGGATGCACACCCCCAGAGCGAGGGAGAGAAACAGACCGAGCGGGGCGTAGAGAAAGAACCGGCTGGAATAGTTCATGCGGTATTCATTCTAACCGCATTTGGAATAACCGCACGAGATACAATTATCGCAGCCCTCAAGTCTCAGAAAACTGGGCGATCCGCAGCGCGGACACGTCCTAACCGGCGCGCCTTCCGCGGCGACAGCCACGGCACGGCGTTCGTCCTCCGCGACAATGCCTTCGCGCGGTGGCATAAAACCTATGGCCACCAGATGCCGCTCGATCACTTCACCAATCGCGGCCAACAGCGAAGGCACGTAATGGCCTTCCATCCATTGTCCGCCACGCGGATCGAACACCGCCTTCAATTCGTCCACCACGAAGGAAACGTCGCCGCCGCGCCGGAACACCGCCGAGATCATGCGTGTCAGCGCCAGCGTCCAGGCATAGGCTTCCATGTTCTTCGAGTTGATGAACACTTCGAATGGCCGCCGCCGTCCGTCCTTCACGATGTCGTTGACGGTGATATAAAATGCGTGATCGGCATCCAGCCATTTGATCTTGTAAGTCTGCCCGAGCAACACATCCGGGCGATCCAGCGGTTTGGTCATGTAAACGATGCCGCCCGCTTCGCGCGGCCGCGACGGTAAATCGAGCGGCAGCGAAGGCTCGCTTTCGTTCGTCTCCGTTTTTGGATCCGACGATTCCGAGATAGCGAGAACCGATCCGGTCACCTCGTTGGGACGATAGGTTGTGCAGCCTTTGCAGCCCAAAGCATAGGCGCGGTCATACACGCCCTTGAAGGCTTCGAAGGAAATCGACACCGGCACGTTGATCGTCTTCGAAATGGAGCTATCGATGTATTTCTGTGCCGCGGCTTGGACCGCCAGATGATCGTCCGGCGACAAGGTCTGGGCGCTGACGAAATAATCGGGTAACGCCGTGGTCTCGCCGAATTTGGCGGCAAAAACGCGCGCGGCATAATCGCTGACGGTTTCTTCTTTGCGCGTGCCGTCGGGGAGCAGGATGTTGCGGCGATAGCTGAATGCAAAGACAGGTTCGATCCCGCTCGACACGTTGCCGGCGAACAGCGAAATCGTGCCCGTCGGCGCAATCGAGGTGAGCAGCCCGTTGCGGATGCCATGGGCGGCGATTTCGGCGCGGATGTCCTCGGGCAACGAACGAATGAAGGGTCGCGCGAGAAACTCCTCGGCATCGAACAGGGGAAAAGCGCCTTTCTCGCGCGCCAGCTCCGCCGAAGCGCGATAGGCCGCTTGGCTCAATATCGAAAGCCATTTCTCGATCAGTGCGATACTTTCGGGCGAGCCATATTTGATGCGGCAGAAGATCAAAGCATCCGCGAGACCCGTAACGCCCAATCCGATGCGGCGTTTGGCCATGGCTTCGGCGCGCTGCGATTCGAGCGGAAAGCGCGAGACGTCGATGACATTGTCGAGCAAACGTATGGCTGTGCGCGTCAAACCGCCAAGCGCTTCCACATCCAGTTCCGCATTCTCTTCGAACGGATGCTTGACCAGCTTGGCGAGATTGATCGATCCCAGAAGGCATGCACCGTAAGGCGGCAAGGGCTGTTCGCCGCAAGGATTGGTCGCGCAAATCGTCTCGCAGTAACCCAGATTGTTCTGCGCATTGATGCGATCGATGAAAATCACACCCGGTTCGGCAAACTCATATGTGGATCGCATGATACGGTCCCACAACTCGCGCGCCTTGAGTGTCTTGTAGACGTGTCCGTCAAACACCAGATCCCATGGCGCATCGTTCTTCACGGCTTCCATGAAAGCGTCGGAAACCAGCACCGACAGATTAAAATTGGAAAGGCGGCCCGGTGTGCGCTTTGCTTCGATGAAGGCCTCCACATCGGGATGGTCGCAGGCGAGTGTTGCCATCATAGCGCCGCGCCGCGAACCGGCGCTCATGATCGTGCGGCACATGGAGTCCCACACTTCCATGAACGAGACCGGTCCCGATGCGTCCGCACCCACGCCGACGACCGGCGCGCCTTTCGGTCTCAGAGTCGAGAAGTCGTATCCGATGCCGCCACCTTGCTGCAGGGTCAATGCCGCTTCGCGCAGATTGGAGAAAATTCCGTCCATGGAATCGGCAACCGTTCCCATGACGAAGCAATTGAACAGCGTCACCGCGCGTCCGTGCCGGCGCCGGCGATGATCCTGCCCGCGGGCAGGAAACGGTAACCGGCAAGGGAACCTGCAAATTGCAACGCCGCGCCGCGCCGGTTCTCCGGCGCCTCCGCTTCGCTAGCCGCCAGCGCCACGCGCGCCCAAGTCGCCGCCACATCGCCATCGACAGGCATGCCGTCGGGCTGCTTCAGCCGGTATTTCATGTCCCATATTTGGTGGGCGATATCGCTCATCGGGCTTGCTCTTCGCCGCCCGGAGATAAGCGCGCAAACGCAGTAAAGAGCGGGTTAATGACGTAACAATCGCCCGACCTGAAGTCAATGAATGTTCATGTAATGTTCTTGTGACGGCCTGGGAATTCTTAGATCGGTTGTTCCCATCCCAGCAGATTGCGCCCTTCGCCTACAAGTTTGGCGGTTGCCTCTTCGGTACGCTGTTGCAGTGTCCGCATGAATTCCGCGCGCTTTAGCCCGGCCGGAATGGCCGGGAGAAATTCGATGACGATACGGCCGCGTTTTTTCAAAAAGCCGCCCGGACCGGTCCAGAACAGACCGGAATTGAGAGCCACCGGCACGCAAGGCAAGCCCAGTTGCATATAGAGACCGGCCACGCCCGGTTTGTAGTCCGGCGGTGCGTCCGGATTTTTGCGTGTTCCCTCCGGAAAAATGACAATGCTTCGTCCTTGGGCGACGACGGCGCGCGCCCGATCGGCCATTTTACGCAAGGCGCTGGCATGCGCCTGGCGGTCGACGGCGATCACGCCGGCTTTGCGGATGTACCAGCCGTAGAAGGGGATGTTCAGCAGCTCGCGTTTGACGACGATGGCGGCGTCGTCCAGCAAAAGATAAATCGCCAGCGTGTCCCACATACTCATATGCTTGGCCGCAACCAACACGCTGCCTTCAGGGATATCGCCGCGACGCTCATAATCGAGCCGAGCGAAATATTCGCAATCCCCAAAGCAAGGCTTTGCTCCAGAATTGTGATATCCGCACGGTTAGGTGGCGCGGCAGCATAAGGACGGGCAACGCAAAGAATGCGATCACGGCCGTGACGATGGCGAACCACAGGAAGAATATGATCGAGCGGAAAATAGTCACGGGTGCGTCACGATGCGGTGCGCGTGTCTGCACTTCGTGCGCTGCGATCCGGACCTTGCGGTTCCAGGCCCATAGCGGTGAGCACCGTCACCGCCAGATATTTCGCATATTCGCCGTGCAAGACACGCAGTGCTCGGGCGTCGTGCCACCACCCCTCCAAATGGATACTTTCGGGATCGACGGGATAGGGAATGATCGTTCCATTCGGCATGGCAAGTTGGAATTCCGACAGGCTTCGGGGCATGTGATATCGCGCGGTGACCAGCAGAATTCTGCGGAAGTGGTGGAATTGCGCCCAACTGGCAGCTTCGCGCGCATTGCCATGGGTGTCCTCGGCCGCGTAACCCAGATCGGCGCAGCAATCGAAGCGCGCGCCGCCCTTAACGCGCTTCTTCAGGTCCTCTCTGCTGGTTTGCGGATTGACGCCGGAGATCAGCAGCCTTTCGCCGACGCCCTTTTCGAACAAGGCGACGGCTGCATCCAAGCGCGTGTCGCCACCGGTCAACGCGACGACCCCTTGAATATGGCGCAGATCGTGCGGCGTTCTTGGCAGACTGGTCACAAAGACCACAAATCCTGCCGCATACAGAACAACCAAAAGAATGACGATCCGCTTCAACACCGCAAAAGCTCCAACTCAGCGTCGGCCATTGTGCTCCGATTCCCTTATTGAAGCACGAAGGCCGAAAGAACCGCGAATCCCGCTTAATAGATTTTCCGCAGAGCCGCCAGTACGGACAACCGCGCAGTGATCAGCGCAATCAGACCCGCCGCTGCGGGAACCGCAAGAAGCCAAGGCAATTCAATCGGTTTGAGCGCAAGCGGCGGCAAAAACGGCACCGCCTCGACCCCCGCAAACTCCAGCCCGCCGGCCGCCAAAAAGAAGAGAGCGGCGAGGAGCGCGCCGCCAGCGGCAGCGCCGAGAGCCGTGCGGAAGGAATGCCGCTCGAAGGCGCGCGCGGTGAATCCCGACTGCGCGCCCATCTGATGCAGCAACGCCACCATCTCATGATGGGCTTCGAGACCGGCGCGCGTGGCAAAGGACACGGCCGCCGCGGTGGCAATTGCGATCAGTAGAAGAATTCCATAGGCGGACCAAACCACGGCGTCGGCCAATTCGCGCAGCCGCGCGATCCAATGGCTGTGGTCGTCCAAAACCGAATCGGGTGCGGCGAGTTTCAGCCGCGCCGAAAGTCCTTGCAGGTCGACATCGGCGCCGGGGGTGATCTGCGCATCGATTAATTGCGGCAGTGGAAGATCGGCAACCAAAGCGCCTTGCCCCAACCAAGGCTGAACGAGTTTAAGCTTTTCGTCTTCGGACAACGGCGCGGCGTGGGCAATTCCATCCGTCGCGCGTAGCACGGCAAGGGCCGCTTGGGTCTCGCGATCCAATCCCTCGCCGGCAGGCCCCTGCGCCGGGGGCAGAATCTGCACGGTTAACCGGTTCGCCAGTCCCGCGCGCCAGCCGACCGCGGCGCGTTCGGCGATCAGCGAGGCACCCAGCGAGAGCGCCGCCAGGAATGCCATGACGGCAATCACCACGTCCAACGGCGCGGCGCCTTTTTGCTTTGGCATGATGCTGCCGATTTTTTTCATGTGCGCGACGTCCTTAATTCGACCAGGCGTCCATCGACCAGTCGCATTTCTCGCGCCCGTGTGCGTTCGACCAGCGAGCGATCATGCGTCGCGATCAGCACCGTCGTGCCCAGTCGATTGAGTTCGCCGAACAGGCGAATGAGGCGTGCGCCGATTTCGGGGTCGACATTGCCGGTAGGCTCGTCGGCGATCAGCAAATCCGGCCGTGCGACCACCGCGCGTGCGATTGCGATGCGTTGCTGTTCACCGCCGGACAGTGTCGGGGGCTTTGCTTTCATGCGATCGCCCAGACCGACCCAGGCGAGCAATTCTTCCACGTCGTGGGTGTAGTCGCTTTGCTGACGGCCGGCGATCCGCAATGGCAGTGCGACATTGTCGAAGGCGGAAAGATGATCGAGTAAACGGAAGTCTTGAAACACAACGCCGATGCGCCGGCGCAGCGCCGGCAAAGTTGCGCGTTTGGTTACTGCCAGATCGTGCCCAAACAAGGTGATCAACCCGCGCGAAGGCGGCTCGGCAATATAGATTAATTTTAACAATGTCGTTTTGCCCGCGCCGGAAAGGCCGGTCAGGAAGGTAAACGACCCGCCTTCCAGCACGAAGGTCACATCGCGCAGGACTTCCGGTCCCGCGCCGTAACGCATTCCGACATTTTCAAAGCGAACCATGGCGGGGACCATAGCGATGTGGACGAGCGGTTTCGAGCCTTGCGGCGGCCCGCCGGGCCGCCTATTTTCGGCCCGAGGCCCGATCGCCACAGGCATGATCCTTACCTGTCCAGAATGTTCGAACTCGCTACCAGGCCGATGAGGCGAAATTTCCGCCCGCCGGCCGGGACGTACGCTGTGCGAAGTGCGGCCATGTCTGGCACCAAAAGCCGCCTGGACCCGAAACGGAAGCTTCTGCCTTCGTCGCCGAGCCCGAGCCTGATGTCGTTTCGCAATCTTATGAAGCGCCGCGTCCGCAATCCTTTGTTCGCGAATCCGGCATTGAATCCGAGCATGAGGAAACTGAGACAGCGGAATCGCCGTCTTCCGTGCCCAGTCGTCTGGTCTTGGGTGCGGGATGGGCGGGTCTTGTGGTGCTTGTTCTGACAGTCGCTTGGGCTGCGACGGCTTATCGCCAAGAGGTTGTGGCCGCATTGCCGCAGTCTGCGTCTTTCTATGCCAAGATCGGTATGCCGACCAATGCCAGCGGATTGCAGATCGACAACCAAAGTTATCATGTGGAGTCTCAAGATAACCAGGATGTTCTGGTGGTAACCGGCAGGATCGTGAACTTCAGCAATCGCGAATTACCGGTCCCGCAGATTCGCGTCACCCTCACCGACAGCGACAAGCGCGAACTCTACCATTGGAGTTTTGTACCGGATGTTCTAACGCTGCGTCCGGGCCAGGCGAACGAGTTCGCCACCCGCCTTTCCAGTCCGCCGGCCGCCGCTCGGCACCTTGAAATGCGGTTTGCCCAGGCCGGCGAGTGAGGCATATGAGTCAGCAGGTCCTGTTTTCGGAAAAACAGATTGCCGAACGTATCAAAATCATGGCGCGCCAGATCGCCGCATCGCCGGTCCGGCCCGAAATTGCTTCACCGATTCTGGTCGGCGGTTATGTGTTCGCCGCCGATTTGCTGCGGGCGCTGACCCACGAAGGAATCTCGCTGCCGACCGAGTTTCTCTGGCTGAGAAGCTATGCAGGACGCTCCTCGACCAAAGATGTTTCGGTGCTTATCGGTCCCAACGAGAAGTTCCGCGGCAAGAATGTGCTTCTGGTCGATGGTGTGCTGGACGGCGGCCACACAATCCAGAAAGCCACCGAATTGGTGCGCGCTTACGGCGCCAAATCGGTTCAATCGGCAGTGATTGTCGACAAACTGCGCCCCGACGCCGTGGCCAAAGCCGAATATGCCGCATTTACCGATGTGCACGAATTTATCGTGGGTTACGGGATGGACGATTCGGGAAGCGATCGCGCATTGCCCTACATCGCCAAAATCGGCTGATTAGAGCATCGTGCTCTAAAACTGCTTCAGCAGCCGGTCGATGTAATCGAGCTCTTCTTTCGGACGCCCTTGTTCGCCGGCACGCTTGCGCAGTTCCATGAGAATGTCTCTCGCGCGTTGCAGAACCGATGCGTCGGGAATGCGTACATCACCGCCGGGTGCCGAGCCGCGATTACCCGCCGTTCTGCCGAGGGGGTCCTGATTGCTCGGTGGCCCTTTACCCTGTTGTCCCTGTGAACTGGCTAGAGAATCCGCCGCTTTGCGCAGCGCGTCGAGGACATCTTTCTGCAATGTGCCGGCACGCGGCAGATCGGCCATGCCGAGCGCCTGTGCCGCATCGCCCATCAGCTTCTCGGCCCGATTCAGCGCGTCTTGTGCCGGATTTTTAGCCGTTTTCTTGAGAAGATTGCCGAGTTCGCCCTGCAATTGGCTTTGTTGCTTTGATAGGCCTTTGTTGCCGCCGTCCTTCGGATCGCCGTTGCCCTGACTTTGACGGAAGGTCTTGTCCAGCAGCATGCGTTGTTTGCCCATGACGTCGCCTAGGTCGCTCAGGGCCTGGTTGTCGGCACTTGTGCCGGTACCGGATCCTGGCGCACGAGAGACCTGAAGATTTTCGATCAAGCTCTGGAGCAATGAGAGAAGTTGCATCGCTTTGAGCCTGTCGCCGCTCTGCGATAGTTCTTCAATGGCTTTGAGCAAGGCCGCAAGATCCTGCTCGCCGAGAATTTTCGCATTTGGATCGGGCGCGGCACCGTTCTGCAATCCGTTCTGCGCCAGGCTTTGCAAATAGCGCTGCATCAAATCGTTATAGCGTTTGAGCAGTGCGTCGATTTCTTCTTGCGGTGCGCCTTGCGCCATCATTTGGGTAAGTGCCTGCTGCATGCGGCGCAATTGCGCGGCCATGGTGAGAAGCCCACCTTGTTCCAGGCTCATCGCCGTTTGCCACAACAAATCCTCGGCGCGTGCGATGTCTTCTTCATGGCTGGCGAATTTCAATGCCCAATATGTACTGCGAAGCGACAGATAAACGCCGTCATGCCCGGCGTAGAATTGTTCGGGGGCAAGCGTCAGTGCGTCCAATGTGCGCAGCACGCGCCCGCGCGAACCCTGATCCTGGGCTGCGAGAGCTTGCCGTTGCTCGATAAGCGCGCGTGCCAAGGGATCGCTGAAGAGCCGCGCCGGTAATTTGAAACGAACAGTGTTGCTCGCACCAGTCTGTCCGGCTGCATCGGTGGCTTCCAGCGTAATATCGACGTCGAGCCCGGCATAGGGATGCTCGGTCAGATCGCGGAACATGGTCTGCGAAAAGGACTTCTCCGAAGCACCGGGCAGTTGCAAATCCAAGTAAAGAGGGGCGCCGCTTTTGCCGTGCGGCCGAATGACGGCACGCGCCGACACCACGCCGTAATCGTCTTTGGCGGTATAGGAAAGCTTGAGCGCGGTGCGGTCGGTGACCGAAGGTGGTGCCGCAAAAGCAATGCTGGGTTTCTGGTCCGCAATAACGGTAACGTGCCAGCTGCCGATCGTGGTTCCGTCGGCACGCACGCGTAGCGATGTGTCGGCAAGGATCGGCGCCGAACTGGCATATTCGCCATTGCCGCCTTCGAAGCTCGCGCCGCTAAGCGATACGGACGGTGCGTGATCCGAACCATGCACGCGCAGATTCAACACCGATCCTTGCGGCACGGAAATCTCGTGCGGTCCGCTTGGCGACAGATAAATGGGCGGCTCTGCGGTATAGACGGGCGGATCGATCCAAGCGTCGAGCAAGGCGCTGGCCGCCATGGATGGCCCAAGAGCGGCAAGCAATCTCTGGCTCCAATCGGAACGAGCGACCAACGCGCCCAGAACGACGAGCCCGAGTACAACGAAGCGTAACCTGTGCGGATCCCGGTGTTTGAGAGCGGATCGCGGCCGGGACAGACGCAGCCTTCCGAGCCGCTGCAAGCGTAGGCGCAAATGCGCGCGCCATAATTCTTCGGTATAGGGATCGCCGGCGCCCGCTGCGAGAGCGTCATCGGCTTCGGAAATCGGGCGATGTTGCAATGCGCTGTCGCATTCGATCCGCCGCGCCGCATCGTTCCAGTTGGGCAAGGCGAATTTCGACAAGTCGAAATAGAGCGACAGCGAAATCGCCGTCACGAGCGATGCCAGGATCAAGGCATGCAAAGGCCAGGGCAAAGGTTTGAAAGCGCCGAACAGCGCCGCCACCAGGAACAGTCCGGCAATACCGCTTGCCGGCCATAACTTCGGCCACAGCCGTTCCCACGCCAAAGCGGCGCGCGCGGCGAGGACAAAGCGTTCTACCCGCTTAGAGCCAGGGCGGAATTCGGTCGGTTGCAACAAGCGCGTCATCGTCCATTCGCGGCCGCACGATGGCCCATTCGCCGCCCTTGACCAGCACTTCCGGCGCGGGCGGGCGGGCATTGTAGGCCGATGACATCACCGCGCCATAGGCGCCGGCGGTCAATATCGCCACCAAATCGCCATCCTTTAACCTTGGCATATCGCGGTCCGCCGCAAACAGATCGGAGGTTTCGCAAATCGGCCCTACCACGTCATAGCGTTCGCGCAAGCTTTCCGCGGAGGCCTGTTTGACCGGCACGACGTCATGAAAAGCATCATACATTGCCGGCCGGACCAGATCGTTCATGCCGGCGTCGATGATGAGGAATTGTTTGTGTTCGCCTCGTTTGACGTAAATCACGCGACTTACCAGGATCCCGGCATTGGCGGCGATCAGCCGTCCCGGTTCCAGGATCAATTGTGCGTTTAACGGTTTTGTGATCGCCGCCGCCATGGCGCCGTAAGCAGCCGGATCGGGCGGCGGTTCATTGTCTGTGCGATAAGGAACGCCCAGCCCGCCGCCCAAATCGACCCGCGAAATAGTATGGCCGTCGGCGCGCAACGCTCCAACGAAATCCGCCACAAGCCGGAATGCGGTTTCGAAAGGGGCGAGTTCTGTGATTTGGCTTCCGATATGGACATCGACTCCGACGATCTCGATATTCTTCAGTGTGGCGGCCAGCGCATAGGCCGCGCGGGCACGGCCCCAGGGAATGCCGAATTTGTTTTCCGCTTTTCCGGTAGAGATTTTCGCGTGTGTTTTGGCGTCGACATCCGGATTGACGCGGATGGTGATGGGCGCCCTTTTGTTCAGTGCGCCGGCAACTTCGTTCAGCGCTTCAAGTTCGGGTTCGCTTTCGACATTGAATTGGTAGATGCCGGCCTCGAGTGCCAACCGCATTTCGGCTTTGGTCTTGCCGACACCCGAAAAAACGATTCGATTCGCGGCAATGCCGGCTGCCAAAGCTTTCCTGCAATTCACCGCCGGACACGATGTCGGCACCGGCGCCGAGATTGCCCAGCGTTTTCAGCACCGCCAGATTGCCATTGGCTTTCACCGAATAGGCGATCAGCGAGCCTTTCGGCAGCGCATCGGCGAATACGCGGTAATGGCGCTCCAGCGTGGCCGTCGAATAGCAATAAAACGGCGTGCCGACGCTCTCGGCCAACGCCGTCAGATCGACGTCCTCGGCATGCAGTTCTCCGTTGATGTAGCCGAAATGGTTCATCGCCCGATTTCAGATGGCGGCTTGGAGGGATCTTTTTCGCGTTTTCGGCGTCGCCTTGCCGTCGGGCTGGACGAGATCGCTTCTTCACGCCGCAACCGGAAACGGTGAGCAAAATAGCAAAGGCGAGGGCCAGACGAAGGATCATCTCAGTTTCTCCTTCCAGAACGCAATCTGTTCGCGCACGCGGTTCGGCGCCGTGCCGCCGAAGCTCATGCGCGAAGCAACCGAAGCATCCAGGCTCAGGACCGTCGAAGACATCCTTGGTGATTGCCGGCTCGATCGTCTGCATTTCGCCCAGCGGCAGCTTGTCGAGATCGAGCTTCATCTCTTCGGCGCGTTTGACGATGGCGCCTGCGATGTGATGGGCCTCCCGGAACGGTTTTTTCAGCACGCGCACCAGCCAATCGGCCAAATCGGTCGCGGTCGGATAGCCCGGCGATTGCCGCAGCGCGCATCGCCGCGGGATCGGCCTTCAAATCCGCGATCATCGCGGCCATGGCGGCCAGCGAAAGTCTCCAGCGTATCGGCGGCGTCGAAGACGCGTTCCTTGTCTTCCTGCAGATCGCTGCCATAAGCGAGCACCAGGCCTTTGACCACGGTTGCCAGCGCCACGAAATCGCCCAGCACCCGTCCGGTCTTGCCGCGGATCAGTTCGGCGGCATCGGGATTGCGCTTTTGCGGCATGATCGAGGAGCCGGTGGTGAAGGCATCCGACAGGCGCACGAAGCCAAATCCGGGCGAACTCCACTGCACGATTTCGGCCGCCAGCTTCGACAGATGGGTCGCGGCGATCGTGGCCGCCGCCAGATATTCCAGCGCGAAATCGCGCGCCGACACGGCGTCGAGCGAGTTGCGCATCGGCCCGCATGAAGCCCAGCGATTTCGCCGTGACGTCGCGATCGATGGGAAATGAGGTTCCCGCCAGCGCCGCGGCGCCCAAAGGACATTCGTTCAGCCGCTTGGAGGCATCGGCGAAGCGCGACGCGTCGCGTGCGAACATTTCGACATAGGCAAGGCAGTGATGGCCGAAGGTGATCGGCTGGGCGCTCTGCATATGGGTGAAGCCGGGCATCACGGTGGCAAAATGGAGCTCGGCCTGCATCAGCAAGGCGCCCTGCAAGGCCCTCAAGCCTTTCTCGGCGCGGCCGCAGGCGTCGCGGATCCACAGCCGGAAATCGGTCACCACCTGATCGTTGCGCGAGCGCGCCGTGTGCAGCCGCCCGGCGGCCGGGCCTACGATTTCCGCCAGCCGCGCCTCGATATTCAGATGAATGTCTTCCAGGGCGCGTTTGAAGACGAATTTGCCCTCGGCGATCTCCTTGGGCGATGGCGTCGAGACCTCTGAGGATGGCGTCCGAATCCGCCTTGGAAATAATGCCCTGGATGCCCAGCATCCGGGCATGGGCGCGGGAGCCGGCAACATCCTGCTCGGCCAGCCGTTGGTCGAAATCGATAGACGGGGTAATCTCCTGCATGATTTCGGCGGGTCCGCCTTCAAAGCGACCGCCCCACATTTTGTTCGTGCCCATGAGATGCCCGTGACGCTGCCTCGGTTTCGCCCCCTCACCATTGCGGTTGCGATTGGCGTGGCTGCGCTCCTTGCCGTTCTATATGGGATTACGGCACTTTCTGTCCACGCGCCGCCGGCCTCGCTCCAGCCGCTGGCGCTGACAAAGCCGCCCAAAGCGGTGCCGCCGGTGGTTTTCGCCGGGACCGACGGCAAGATTCACGGTTTGGACGAGTTTCGCGGGCGCCTGGTGCTGCTGAACCTGTGGGCACCTTGGTGCGGGCCTTGCGTCCGGGAATTGCCGGCCTTGGCATTGTTGCAACAGGCATTGCGGCGCGAGCGTTTCACGGTCGTCGCCGTCGATATTGGCCGCGACAGCTTACCGGAGGCGGGCGACTTTCCTGCGAACGCATGATGCCAAAGCGCTCGGCACCTATCTGGATTCGAACACGTCGACATTTCGCGCCTTCGGCGCCTACGGTCTGCCGGCCAGCATTTTGATCGACCCGGAAGGACGCGAGATCGCCCGCGTCCTGGGTCCGGCGGACTGGTCCGCGCCGGATTCCGTCGCTTATCTGAAACGTCTGTCGAAGCGCTAGCGCGTCGGCACCGGATGTTCGCCGCGGTAATCGTAGAAGCCGCGGCCGGTTTTGCGGCCCAGCCAGCCGGCTTCGACATATTTCACCAGCAGCGGGCAAGGCCGGTATTTGGAATCGGCCAGGCCTTCGTAAAGCACCTGCATCACCGACAGGCAGGTATCCAAGCCGATGAAATCGGCGAGTTGCAGCGGCCCCATCGGATGATTGGCGCCCAGCCGCATGGCGGTGTCGATCGCTTCCACGTTCCCCACGCCTTCGTACAGCGTATAGACCGCTTCGTTGATCATCGGCAGCAAGATGCGATTGACGATGAAGGCGGGGAAATCCTCGGCATAGGCGGCGGTCTTGCCGACCCGTTTGACGATTTCCAAAGCCGCTTGGAAGGTGGTGTCGTCGGTTGCGATGCCGCGGATGACTTCCACCAGCTGCATCACCGGCACCGGATTCATGAAATGCAGGCCGATAAACCGCTCGGGCCGGTCGGTGGTGGCCGCCAGCCGCGTGACCGAGATCGACGAGGTGTTGGTCGCGATCATCGCTTTGTCGGACAGGCGCGGGCAAAGATCTTGGAAGATCTTCCGCTTGACCGCTTCGTCCTCGGTCGCCGCTTCGATGACGAGGTCGCGGTCGCGCATACCGTCCAGACTCTGCGAGGTATGGACGCGCTTTAGCGCCGGTTCGATCGCCTCTTCCTTGATAAGACCGCGCGCCGCTTGGCGCTGCATGTTTCTCTGGATGAGGGCGGTGGCCTTGCCCAATTGCTCGGAATTGATGTCTTCCAAAACGATGTCGTAACCGGCCAGCGACAGAACATGGGCGATACCGCTGCCCATTTGACCTGCGCCGATTACGCCGATGCGTTCGATACTCATGCCTGATACCCCAGTCTCATCCCGCTCCGTGGGTTACTTGCCAAATTTTGATAGCTCCGCTTCCATTTCCGGTACGGCCTTGAAGAGGTCGGCCACCAGGCCGAAATCGGCGATTTGGAAAATGGGCGCTTCTTCGTCCTTGTTGATGGCGGCGATGACCTTGGAATCCTTCATGCCCGCCAAATGCTGGATCGCACCGGAAATGCCCACCGCGATGTAAAGATCGGGCGCCACGACCTTGCCGGTTTGACCCACCTGATAATCGTTGGGAACGAAGCCCGCGTCCACTGCGGCGCGGCTGGCGCCCACGGCGGCATGCAGCTTGTCGGCAACCTTTTCGAGCATTTGAAAATTCTCGCCCGATTGCATGCCGCGTCCGCCCGAAATGATGATCTTCGCCGAGGTGAGTTCCGGACGTTCGGATTTCGACAACGCCTCGCTGACGAATTTCGCCGTGCCGGGATCGGATGCGGCGGCGATCGTCTCGATCGCGGCCGAGCCGGTCGCCAGCTGCGGGCTTGAACGCCGTCGTCCGCACGGTGATGACCTTCTTGCCGGCGACCCGCCTGCACGGTCTGGATCGCGTTGCCGGCATAGATCGGCCGCTCGAAAGTGTCGGCGCTGACCACCTTCAAAATTTCGGAGATCTGCGGGACGTCCAGCTTCGCCGCCACGCGCGGCAGAAAGTTTTTTCCGCTGGTCGTCGCCGGCGCCAGAATGGCATCGTAATTGCCGGCGAGCGACAGGATCAGCGTTTCCATCGTCTCGGCGACCGGATGCGCATACAGCGCATCGTCGGCGACGAGGACTTTCTCCACCCCTGCCAGTTTCGCGGCCGCAGACGCGGCGCCGCCGCAACCTTGCCCCGCGATCAGCACATGCATCGGGGCGCCCAGTTCCGCCGCCGCCGTCACGGTTTTCGCGGTGGCGTCTTTCAGCGAACGTGTTGTCGTGTTCGGCGATGACGAGCGAGGTCATCAGATCACCCCCGCTTCGTGCAGCTTGGCGAGCAGTTCGGCCACGGTTTTCACCTTGACGCCGGCCTGGCGCTTGGGCGGTTCGGTGACCCGCAACACTTTCAGGCGCGGCGTGACGTCGACGCCATAATCGGCGGGCGTTTTTTCGTCGATCGGCTTTTTCTTCGCCTTCATGATGTTCGGCAGCGAGGCATAGCGCGGTTCGTTGAGGCGCAGATCGGTCGTCATCACCGCCGGAAGCTTGACCTCGACGGTCTGAAGGCCGCCATCGATTTCGCGTTCGACCTCGGCCTTGCCTTCGCCAAGCTCCAGCTTGTGGGCGAAGGTCGCTTGCGGCCAGCCGAGAAGGGCGGCCAGCATTTGGCCGGTCTGGTTGGAATCGTCGTCGATGGCCTGTTTGCCGGTGATGACCAGGCCCGGCTGCTCGGCCTCGCAGATGGCTTTCAGGATCTTGGCGACGGCCAGCGGTTCCACCTCGCCATCCGTCTTCACCAGGATGCCGCGGTCGGCGCCCATGGCGAGCGCCGTGCGGATGGTTTCGGACGCCTGGGCGGGGCCGATGGAGACCGCGATCACCTCGCTGGCCTTGCCTTTTTCCTTGAGACGAACCGCTTCCTCGACGCTGATCTCGTCGAACGGGTTCATCGACATTTTGACATTGGCCAAGTCCACGCCCGACTGGTCGGGCTTCACGCGGACTTTGACGTTGTAATCGATTACCCGTTTCACGGGCACCAGGACCTTCATGGCGCTCGAAATTCCCTGAATGGACGGCTCCGAAACACGCTGCTTGCGGTGCCCGCAAGGCTTGCGGGACCATTTGTTTCAGCCGCTCTGTCTTTGTGCGGCGCAAAAACTAGGCCTGGCTCAGGCGGGATGTCAACGAAGCTTCATGGCCGTCTCCTGCCGCCGCGACAGGCCAAAATTCAGATTCTGTGTTTTGTTGCAGCGCAGCAATTTCCTGAATAGTGCGTCATTCTGCCGCAACAATTCATCTCTTGGTGTGCAGGTAGGCGATCACGTCGTCGGCCTGTTTCGGGTTGGAAAGGCCGGGAAAGGCCATGCGGGTACCGGGCACCAAGCGGGCCGGGCCCGATACCCAGGCTTTCAACTTGTCGTCGGTCCACACGATTTTGGAAGCTTTCAGCGCCCCGGAATAAGAAAAATCGGGCAGCGAGGCCGCATGGCGCCCGACAACGCCGAACAGATTGGGGCCAAGCCCGTTGCCGCCGCCTTTTTCGGCCGAATGGCACATGGCGCAGCGCTGAAAAACAACGGCCCCGTTGGACTGCGTCGCCGGCGGCTTGCGCGGCAGCACTGAAAAACAGCATGGCGGCCGCAAGACCTATCGTCGGATATCGCATGGCTCGTTCTCGTTCGGAAGTTGTCACGATTTGGTAAGACCGCTCTTTGGCCGACTCCATGGCCGCGCGGAAAGCGACGGGATCGGCGATATCGGGAATGGTCACCGCATCGACGCCGGTTCCTTCGATACGAAGATGGCCAAAGCCCAATATCCTGCCCCAGAAACTCTGGGTGACGCGTACGCCTTCAATGTTCTGCAGAGCAATCTCGTTGGTGGTCAGCGAGAACAGCCCGGTCTTTTCGACGAAGCGATGCGTGGTGATGGCAATCTCGGTGGTCCATTTGCGGATCATCATGGCGAAGAAAATCCAGATGCCGATGATGAAAATCCCCAGCAGAATCAGCGCCGCCCAAGCCTTGAAGCTGTACCACCAATGAAAATGGGCTTGGCTGACAATCTTCTCGCCGTCACCCAATGATTGTTCGATATAGGAACTCATACGCCCATCCCGCTCGTCCGCCACAAAGAGTTTAGGCGAAAACGGCAGAAGGGGAAACGGAGCTGTCGCCCCATTTCCCTTCAAGCCTCAGCGAAACAGAAGCGGAGCGAATTGGCTCAAATAGAGCCGCCAATTCACCATGGTATGGCCGCCAGGGGTCTCTTCCCATTGGTATTTTACGCCCAGTCGGTTGAACATCTTCATCATGGCAAGCGAGTTGTTCCGAGCGATATCGGTAGAACCATGGGCGAGCCAGAACAGCTTGAGATGAGAGGTTTCCACCTTCAACGTGGGCCCGTAATCGGCTTCGAATTTCTTCAGTGTGTCGGGGAACCAGCCCGAGCTGAAGACGCCGATGTAGCGGAAGTCCTTGGTGTGGGTTAGCCCGATGTTGAGTGTCTGGATGCCGCCCATGGAGAGCCCGGCCAAGGCCCGCATCTCTGGCATTTTGGAAACTTTGTATTGCGACTCGATGAGGGGCACGATCACAGTCGTCAGCTCGGCACCGAATTTGTCCTCTGCGGGCGAGTCGGTCATGGGGTGACTGCCTTCGACGATCCCGTCGGGTAACACCACGATCATCGGTTTGGCTTTGCCTTGCGCGATCAAGGCATCGAGGATGAAACCAGCCCTGCCTTCGGTGGGCCAGTCATAATCGGAATCGCCACCGCCATGTAACAGATAGAGGACGGGATAGTTTTTGCCCTTGTCATATCCCGGCGGCAGATAAAGGTGCAGGCGCCGTCCGGGGCCGGCCACAGGCGAATCGTAGTCTTGCTCTACGATTACGCCGTGCGGGATTCCCGCATGATAGGTCTGCAGATCGTCCGCACCGCCGGGCACCTCGACCAGGCTATAGGTGTCGCGATGCATCGGCGAGTTATAGGTGTTGCGAGGATCGGCGACGGTCGCATCGTCCACGATGAAGCGGTAACGATAGGCGCCCGGCTCAACCGGATCGGTCGTCACGGACCACACGCCGTCAGCGCCTTTTGTCAAAGCAATAGGCGGTTGTCCGTCCTTGAGAAACCACGGCTTGACCACCACACTCTGAGCCTTAGGCGCATAGAAGCGGAACGTGATCCGCCCATCCTGCGAAACCTCGGGTGACACAAGCGTATCAAAGGGCGTGCGAGGCCCCATGGGAATTCCGGCTGGCGGATTTGGCGGTGTCTGGGCGCCGGCCGCGACGGCAAGCAAGATCGCGGCGGCGATAGCCGCTGTAATGTTTTTCATGTGAGCACTCCCTCCTGAGGGCTCACATTATGTCTGAGTTTATATCCTTGCGGCAAGCTGCGGCTGAGTTACGACTCGCCGTGTTCCGGCAGCAGCACCTCGCGCAAACCCTTGTGGTTCGGCTTGGAGATGACGTTCTCGTTTTCCATGCGCTCGATCAGGCGGGCGGCGCGATTGTAGCCGATTTGCAACCGTCGCTGGATGTAGCTGGTCGTGGCTTTGCGCTCGCGCGCCACGATCGCGAGCGCTTTATCGTAGAGATCGTCGCCGGATTGGCTGTTGCCCCCGCCATAAAGCGCATAGGGATCATCACCCTCCTCATCGGGCTCTTCGGTGACGGCTTCCAGATAATCCGGCGTGCCTTGAGTTTTCAGGAAGCGCACCACGTCTTCGACTTCGCGATCGGAAACATAGGGGCCGTGCACGCGGCGGATGCGTCCGCCCGCCATCATATAGAGCATGTCGCCTTGACCGAGCAGTTGTTCGGCACCTTGTTCGCCCAAAATGGTGCGGCTGTCGATTTTGCTCGTCACTTGGAAAGAAATGCGGGTCGGGAAATTCGCTTTGATGGTGCCGGTGATGACGTCAACGGACGGACGCTGTGTCGCCGCGATCAAATGAATGCCGGCCGCGCGCGCCATTTGCGCCAAGCGCTGAACCGCGCCTTCGATCTCTTTGCCGGAGATCATCATCAAATCCGCCATTTCGTCGACCACGACGACGATATAAGGCATCGGTTCCAGCTCGAGCACTTCGTCTTCATAGACCGGTTTGCCGGTCTCGCGGTCGAAGCCGGTTTGTACCGTGCGTTTGAGAACCTCGCCTTTTTCCTTGGCTTTGCGCACGCGGTCGTTGAAGGCTTCCACGCCGCGCACGCCAAGCTTCGACATCTTGCGGTAGCGCTCTTCCATTTCGCGCACCGCCCATTTGAGCGCCACGACGGCTTTGCGCGGATCGGTGACGACGGCGGCGAGCAAATGGGGGATGCCGTCATAGGTCGACAGCTCCAGCATCTTGGGATCGATCATGATCATCCGGCACTGGTCTGGGGGCATCCGATAAAGCAACGAAAGGATCATGGTATTGAGCGCAACCGATTTGCCCGAGCCGGTCGTGCCTGCGATCAGCAAATGCGGCATCTTGGCAAGATCGGCCATCACCGCTTCGCCGCCGATGGTTTTTCCCAGCGCCAGGATGAGCGGCGCCCGCGCCTTTTCGTATTCCGCGCTGGCAAGAAGCTCGCGCAGATACACCGTCTCGCGCGTCTGGTTGGGCAGTTCGATGCCGAGCACATTGCGCCCTGGAATCGCGGCGATGCGCGCCGCGACCGCCGACATCGAGCGCGCTACGTCGTCGGACAGCGAAATCACGCGCGAGGATTTGACCCCGGCGGCGGGTTCGAACTCGTACAAGGTTACGACAGGGCCCGGGACGCACGGCGACGATGCGACCCTTGACGCCGAAATCGCTGAGCACCGCTTCCAACATGCGCGCATTTTCTTCCAGCGAGTCGTCGGACAGTGTCGAGGCGTCGCTGCGGTGCACCGGCTCCGCCAAGAGGCCAAGAGCGGGCAATTGATATTCGCTGGATCTCCAAATTGAGCGCTGGCTGCTGTCCGCGCTTTGCCGGCGGCGGGCCTTTGCGCGCTTCTTCGCGTTTGACGAGCGGCTTGCTGCGCGCAGTCGCCCCCAAGGGCTCGGGCGCGATGTCGAGGCCGAAATCCTCTTCGCCGTCCACATCGGGCTCGACATCGCTGTCGTCCTCATAGGCTTTGCGCGTCCGCTTGAACGACAGGTTGGGCATCTTCAACAGCGTGCCAATCCAATAGAAGAATGCGGGCACATTGACCGCGGCGCGCAGCAAAGGCTTCACACGCAAATCGGCGGCCAACAAAGCGAGCGGCAATCCGGTGACAAACAACAGGATCGGCATGGCGATACCGATCCAGGACAGGTGATAAACCTGCCCCACATGCTCCGACAGTTTGGTCACGGCGATGCCGATCATGCCGCCTGCGCCGGCCGGCAAGTATTCCGGCCGTGGAAGAATCCCCAAACCCGCAGCCAGAAATATCGTCCCCAGCGGCCAAGCGAAGACGCGCGCCACCGCATGCTGCAGACTGCGCCCCAGAAGCGCGCGCGTGCCCCACACGGCAGGGGGAATCAGGAAAGCCAGTGCCGCGAAGCCGAATGCTTGCAGCAAAAGATCGCCGGCGGTTGCCCCGATGGGACCCAAAAGATTGGAGACGTCGCCGCCGGTGGCGTTGTTGGGGCTGTTGTCGGCGGAATCGTAACTGATCAGCGCCGCAAAAACGGCCAAGGTTCCGAGCAGCACCAAGAGGCCCGCGCCGCGCATGATCAGGAGCTGCGACAAGCGGGCGAGGGCGCGCCGCGCATCGGCCATGGCGTCAGCCATTGCCGCGCCGCGCTGGCGTGGTTGGTAGACCCCAATCGTTCGCCTGCCAGCCCCGCTCATGGCGTTTCGCCGCTCAAGATCTCTCCCATCCTTTCGAGTGCCTTCATAATGGTTGATAAATCGTTGACGAGGGCCACGCGGATATAGGGAAACCCAGGATTTGTGCGGGGTTTTCCCGGTTCGATTTCTCGTCCCATATAGGCGCCGGGCAGGACGCGCACCCCGGCTTTGCGCCACAGATCGAGCGTCGTTTTCTCGCCATTGCCGACCTCGAGCCACAAAAAGAACCCGCCTTGCGGCACGCGAAAGCCCGGCGCGGTTGCCGAGCAGGCGTTGCGCCACACGCGAATCGCTCGACGTAATTTGCACGGTTTGCGGCAACATGGGCTTCGTCGCTCCAGGCCGCGGCCGATGCGGCGATAATCGGCAACGGCACCTGCGGTCCGGCATAATTGCGCAAAGCACGAAACTTCGCCATCAACTTCGCATCGCCCGTGACAATGCCGGAGCGCAATCCGGGTAAGCCCGAACGTTTCGACAGCGAATGAAAGCTGAGAAGCCGCTCGAACGGCGCGCCGCGAACGGTCAATGCGCCAATCGGCGGACGATCAAGATAGATATCCGCATAACATTCATCGGCGAACACCGTAAAGTCGTAGCGGTCGGCGAGTGCGAACAGCGTTCGCCAATAGGTCTCGCTCGGCGCAAGCACCTTCCGGATTGGAGGGCGAGCACAGATAGGCCGCGACGGTGCGCTCCAACACGGCTTTGGGCAGAGAAGCGAAATCGGGAAGGAAGCCGCGTGCTCGCATCGGCGCGCACGAACACCGGTTCGGCGCCGCAGGACAAAGCCGCGGCCGCGTAACACTGGTAGAACGGATTGGGCAGCAGGATCACCGGCCGTCCGCCGCCCTTTGCCTCCGGCGTGACGATGAACGGCGCAAGGAACAGCCCTTCGCGCGTGCCGTTGAGCGGCAGAACCTGCGTGTCCGGATCGATCGCCGGTAAGGCGAAGCGGCGCATCAGCCAGCCCGATGCAGCTTCGCGCCACTCCCCCGTCGCATTGATAGGCGGATAGACACCGAACTTATCGGCGTGCCGCAAGATGGCTTCGGTGACGAAGGCGGGCACCGTGCCTTGCGGATCGCCGATTGCCAGGCTGATCGGATCGGCCCCTGGCGAAATGCCTTCGAGCAGCGCTCGCCAGCATGGCGAAGGACGACGGCGGAAGATCTGCAAGGCGGCCTGGGAGCACGATTGATACTCATATTTGACGTGAAATTTTAGTCACGATGGACCAAAGCGTCCATGGCTATAAAGGCATCACACGCACCCTTCCTATAGGCCCCGATTTGCGGAGCTCGTCATGAAATTGGCGTCCATAGCAATTGCCGTCGCTTCATTCCTGTTCTTCAGCGCTTTGTCATTCGCGGCCGACCAAGCGCCACCCACCACCGATTGGTCGATGGAAACGGTGGTTGTCACCGCCCAATCGCCCGGACCGGCATTCTGGCGTTTGTCGAAGGGCAATTCCGAGATCTGGATTCTCGGCACGATCGGCCCGATGCCAGCGAAGCTGGTTTGGAACACACACCACTTGGCCGAGATCATCGACGGGGCGCACGAAGTACTGACGCCGGCGCAAGCCAGCGCCAATATCTTCGAGATCGGCTGGTTCCTGCTCTGGAATAGGAGCGTGTTGTCGATGCCGGATGGCAAGAAGCTCGAAGACACGCTGCCGTCCGACCTCAAGACCCGTTTTGTCGCGGCGCGTCAGTTGGCCAAGCGTGAAGCGGACCACTACGAGGACGATCCGCCCGTTATAGCCGCTATGATGCTCGAAGACGACTTCAACAAAGCCAACGGTCTCACGCAGAGTGCAGTGGAACAGGTCGCGAAGATCGCGCGGGCAAAACGCGTCAAGGTCCGCAAT
Organism: uncultured Alphaproteobacteria bacterium; assembly: GCA_963822275.1. Classification (GTDB taxonomy): domain Bacteria; phylum Pseudomonadota; class Alphaproteobacteria; order Micropepsales; family Micropepsaceae; genus Rhizomicrobium. Next base: position 38,498 of record CAWGHR010000056.1, on the reverse strand, counting down.
ATCGCCGATTACGACGCAATGGCGATGGTGAAGGAGTTTCTAAGGCTTCCTGCCGCGGCGCAGCAGTCCTGTTTGGAGAATGCGGTTGCCGACATCGAGACGCGCGCGGTGCATGGCGTACCAGCTGCCGAGGCTTGGGCGGTGGGCGATCTCAAAGGTATCAAAGCGCATTATTCCCCACCCAATATTGAGAACTGCGCGAAGCTGACGGTCAGCTTCGCGAAATTTTACGATCGCAGCGTGGCGGATTCGCTGGCAACCATCGACGAGGCGCTCTCGAAGCCCGGCAAGACGGTCATGCTGGTGGACATTGGTGCCCTTCTGCGCAACACGGGAGTTGCCGAAAAGTTGACGGCCAAAGGCATCACTATAGAAGGTCCGGCCGAGTAACAAATTCTCAAAAAAGAGGGGCGCTCTTTTGGAGCGCCCCAGTTCTAGGAAGAGACGGTAGACGGAGGGATCAGCCGTGTACCGTTTCGCCATGGAGGGCGAAGTCGAGACCTTCGACTTCGACCTCGGGGGAGACTCGCAGTCCGACGATCATGTCGATGACTTTGAGGATGATGAAGGTACCGACGCCGCAATAGACGAACACGGCGGCGACGTCATACGAATTGAATCACCATTTGATGCAGATTGCCGTCGATACAACCAGCCCTTGGCCGACGAGTTGATCGCATTGGACGCGAACGCGCCGGTGAGCATGGCACCAAGCGCCCCGCCCACGCCGTGCACGCCCCAAGCATCGAGGGCGTCGTCATAGCCGAACAACTTCTTCACCCACACCGAAGAGATGTAGCAGACGACGCCTGCGCACACGCCGATGATCAGCGCGCCGGTCGGATCGACGAAGCCCGAAGCCGGGGTGATCGCCACAAGACCCGCGACCGCACCGGAAATCATGCCGAGCACGGAGGGTTTGCGGGAAACGATCCATTCGACAAACATCCAGCCAAGCGAAGCGGCGGCCGTTGCGATTTGCGTCGCGGCGGCGGCCATGCCGGCATTGACGTTGGCGGTGACGGCGGAGCCGGCATTGAAGCCGAACCAGCCAACCCACAACAGCGAGGCGCCGATGACGCTGAGCACCAGATTGTGCGGCGCCATGTTTTCGCTACCGAGCCCGATGCGTTTGCCGAGCACCAGACAGGTGACGAGACCTGCCGTACCCGCATTGAGATGCACAACGGTGCCGCCGGCATAGTCGAGTGCGCCCAATGTTCCCAGCCAGCCGCCGCCCCACACCCAATGGGCGATCGGGCAATAGACCAGCAACAGCCACAGCGCCATGAACCAAAGAAAGGCCGAGAATTTCATGCGATCCGCCAATGCGCCGGCAATTAGCGCCGGGGTGATGATCGCGAAGGTCATCTGGAAGAACATGTAGACCGATTCGGGAATTGTCGGAGCCAACGAACTCGCCGCGTTGAGTCCCATCGGCTTGAGGAAAATATACGCAAAGCCGCCAATATATTGATTCAGATTCGCATTGGGATTGTTGGTGAAGGCGATGGAATAGCCGATGATCATCCACAGAACGGTGATGATGCAGGTCGCCCCAAAGCTTTGCGCCATGGTGGCGAGAACGTTCTTACGGCGCACCATGCCGGCATAGAACAAGGCCAGGCCCGGAATCGTCATCAACAGAACCAACGCGCTGGAGGTGATCATCCAGGCGGTGTCGCCAGAATCGATTTTTGGAGCAGCGGCAAGAGCGCTGCCCGCGGTCGCGATCAGCGCGCCGCCACTTGCCAACGCACCGAGCGCCAGCTTCTTGATGTTAAAACCTTTCATTGTCAGTTCCCCTTTTTTGATCCCAAAAACGCGCCGAACTGGCGCCTCACAGCGCGTCCCCGTCGGTTTCACCCGTACGAATGCGAACGACTTGTTCGAGCGGCGTGACGAAAATCTTTCCGTCGCCGATCTGGCCGGTTTTGGCCTTCGAGGTGATCGCTTCGATCACCGCCGCCGCCATTTCCGATTTGACGGCGACCTCAATCTTAAGTTTGGGCAGGAAGCTCACGGCATATTCGGCGCCGCGATAAATTTCCGTATGTCCCTTTTGACGCCCGTACCCTTTGACCTCCGTCACGGTCATTCCCTGGACGCCTAATGCGGAGAGCGATTCCCGCACCTCGTCCAGCTTGAACGGCTTGATAATCGCGGTGATAAGCTTCATCGCTGGTGCTTCCGTTTGCTGTGGCCTCTTAACACTTCATCAAGAACCGTGCCGGAAAGTAGTTTTTCGCTAAGGCTATTGATATAAAATGCATATTATATGACCTTTCCGGCTCCTGAGCGGCGCCCATAGGGCAAGGCAAACATGCACAAATTATGTGCCACATTTAATTAATGCCTAAAAAACAGGCATTGACCGTCAACCATTCGCGTGGGAAGCGAAGCGCATGACGAAAATGCTGGATGTGGTGGTCGGCGGCGGCGGAATGGTGGGCCTGACGCTCGGCATTGCGCTCGCGAAGGGCGGACTCGCGGTCGCGGTCGTCGATCCGGTGACTTCAGGCGGACGCGCTCGGCGCCGCTTTCGACGGGCGGGTCTCGGCCCTTTCCTTCGCCTCGGTGCGCATGTTCAAGGCTTTGGGCATCTGGGAGCATCTGGCACCCCATGCGCAGCCCATCGACGACATCCTGGTAACCGACGCGAAACTGGGCAACGCGCCGTCGCCCTTCTCGCTGCATTTCGATCATCGCGAGCTCGGGGCGCCTTTGGGCGTCATCGCCGAGAACCGTCACATCCGCGCGGCGTTATTCGCGGCCGCAGAAGGTGCTCCGCAGCTGCAATTTATCGCGCCGGCGGCACTGACGGCTCTTACAGCGGATGCCAATGGCATGAACGCATGCCTCGTCGACGGTAAGAGCTTGCGCGCCCGATTGGCCGTTGCTGCGGACGGTCGTGATTCGCCCATTCGCGCGTCCATGGGCATCGGCGTGGTGAGCTGGTCCTATCCCCAATCGGGCATCGTCGCGACGGTGCACCACGAGCAGCCGCACAACGGCGTCGCCTATGAACATTTTCTGCCCTCGGGTCCTTTCGCCATTCTGCCGCTGACCGGCAACCGCGCTTCTCTGGTATGGACGGAGCGCGCGGATTTGGCGCCGGCGATGATGAATCTACCCAAGGAGGAATTCGACGCCGAAATCGCGCGGCGCTTCGGCGACCATTTGGGCAAGACGCAGTCGGAAGAATTGCGCTGGTCCTATCCGCTGCGTTTTCATTTGGCGCGTTCCTATGTGAAGCCGCGCTTTGCGCTGGCGGGCGACGCCGCGCATGGGATTCATCCCATCGCCGGGCAGGGCCTCAATCTCGGACTGAAGGACGCCGCGGCGCTGAGCGGATGTCGTTCTCGATGCTGCGGCGCTCGGCCTCGATATCGGCGGCGTGGATGTGCTGACGCGCTATGAGCGTTGGCGCCGTTTCGATTCCTTGACCATGGCAATGGCGATGGACGGATTGAACCGTCTATTCTCCAACGACATCGTGCCGCTGCGCCTGTTACGCGATATGGGAATGGGCATTGTCGATCGCATCGGACCGATGCGGCGCTTTTTCATGCGCCATGCCGGCGGCGATGTCGGTCGATCTGCCGCGGCTGATGCGAGTCGCCTAATGTTTGCCCAGCTTATCGTCGCCTTTGCGCGCGGCGAGGGCGGAGGGAAGTTCCATATAATAGGCACGCGCCATCGCCCGGACCTTGTTCTCGCGGGCATGTTCGGCATCGTGCCGCGTGGCATAGCGCTCGCCTTCGAACAGATAGCACTTCACCGGCGTGCCGGAGCGGATGTCCGGCACTTCGACTTCGGCAATCTCTTCGACTTGCTCGCCGGCCAAGCGCAAGGTGTGGCGGAAATGCGCCAGCCCGTCGCTGCGATCGCGAATTTCCCCTTCGATCCGCGCTCGATTATCGTCGTCGAAGCGCTTCAGCTTGAGCAGGATCGCCGGCCAGAAGCGATAGAACAACAGTCCTGCAATGATGAAGCCGGTGGTGGTGACAAGATTCCAGTACATTGGTGGGCCTAAGCTCTTGCATGGCCAATATAGGCATCGCTTTGCATTTCGAGGAGTCGTGAAGCCGTCCGCCGGAAGGCAATTACCGCGTCCCCAGCGGGGTAAAGCTCGGCGGCCGGCGCGGCTGCCGAGCAAACGAGCTGGGTTCGAGCGTCATACAAGGTGTCGATCAACAGGATGAAGCGCAGCGCCTCGTCGCGGCGCGCTGCCGTCAAGACTGGGATGTGGTCGATCAAGACTGTGTGAAAATGCTTTGCCAGCGCCAGATAGTCCGGCGCAGCCAACGGTACGGCGCAGAGTTCGTCGAAGGTGAATCGTGCCGCGCCGCCGCAGGCACGCGGAATCTTCAGCAGTCTGCCAAGAACCGGTAGCGCTGCTTCGCTTCCCGCTGCGCCGTTCGCCACTATCCGCCAGACCTCGTCCATCGCGGCATCCGCCGCCGGCCCGAGCGGCGAAAAATACGCGCCTCCGCCGGTCTCGAACCCACGTCGGTAATCTAACTTTCCGTTCAGCCCCACCACCTCCATCCGCTCCCTGATCAGCGCGATAAAGGGCAAAAAGAGTTGGCGGTTCAGGCCACCCATATAGAGCTCGTCGGGTTCGGTGTTCGATGTCGCCACGATCACGCAGCCGCGCGCAAACAATTGCTCGAACAGGCGCCCCAGGATCATGGCGTCGGCCACGTCATTCACTTGAAATTCGTCAAAGCACAGCAACATGGCGCCCTTGGCCAGATGTTTGGCCACCGGCACAAGGGGATCGCGCGAATGGCCATGGCGGCGTTCTTCGTGCAGCAGCGCGTGCATCTCTACCATGAAGGCATTGAAATGGACGCGCCGCTTGGCGCGCACAGCTGTGTGTTCGAAGAACAGATCCATCAGCATGGATTTGCCGCGCCCCACATCGCCCCATAAATAGAGTCCCAAGGGCGGAGTCGGGCGCCAAAATAGCCCGGACGGCCGATACGTGCTCAACGCATTCGCCAACGTCTGAAGCTTTTCGGCGGCGGCGTCTTGGCCTTGATCGGCTTTCAGCGCACCGGCGGCGACGGCTTGGCGGAATCGGTCGAGAAGGCTCATCCGCGTGGCATCAATGCCCAATAGTCGAAATCGAGCACGACATCGTCGCGATACTTGCCGTGTTCGTCCCATAGGGGAAAATCGCGGCACGCAACATTCCTTGTTGCGACCAGGCGCAAGCGCAAGGCGCCGCAATCCTTGCGCAGTTCGTGGCGGTCGAGCACTTCACTCCAGGCGAACAGCGTATCTCCTGCGAATACCGGGTTCACATGTCGCCCGCCATTGATTGCCAAAATTTGCACTGCATTGGCCAAGCCGTTGAACGACAAGGCGCGCGCCAGACTGATCACATGCCCGCCATAAACCAAACGCGTGGCGAAGCGGCTCTTTGCCTGTTCTGCCTGATTGAAATGGACGCGCGCCGTATTCTGGTACAGCCGGGTCGCCATCATGTGTTCGGCATCTTCCACCGTCGCGCCGTCGATATGATCGATTTTCTCGCCCGTTTCGTAATCATCCCAAAGAAGGCGTGAGCCCGATTGCGCGGTGTCGAAAAGGGCACCGAAATCGATATGGTAAGGCGGCAGCAGCGACACGGGATCGACAGTGCCGACGAGTTCGGGAATATGCGGCCGGGCTGCCGGCGAACTGGGGTCGCGTTTTTTTAGCATAACCCAGCGTGTGAATCGGACGACGCATTCGTCATCCTCGTCTAACCCTTCGGTGCGCACATAGACGACACCATTTTTGCCGCCGGAATTCTCCTTCAGACCGATTACATCGGAGTGGGCATGCAACGTCTCGCCCGCATGCAGTGACCTGAAGAAACGCCCCTCCGCATAGCCCAGATTGGCAATCGCATTCAGCGAGATATCGGGCACCGATTTGCCGAATACGACATGAAACACAAGAAGATCGTCGAGCGGTCGGCCGGGATAACCGAGGCGCCGCGCAAACGGTACGCTAGATTGCAGGATGAAGCGCCCTCCGGTGAGCGCCGCATAGAGCGTTGCGTCCGCATCACCCAGGGTGCGAGGTGTGGCATGCACCAGGCGTTGGCCGAGTTGGAAATCTTCGAAGAAATTACCGGCTGTCGATTTCATGCTAGTGTCCCGATTCCGAAATTCGTTTCATCTGATATCGGCTCCATTCGAATTTCGGAATCGAAAGGACACTAGCCAAATACTTGATGCTAGTGTCGTTTTGATTTCGAAGTTCGCGAAAACTTCTGATATCGGTGATATTGCGAACTTCGAAATCACGACACTAATGCCGCGATGGCATCCGCCAGCGCCATGATGTGCTTGGCCGTCTCGGCATGCAGTAGCTCTACCATGCGTCCGTCCAAATTGATGGCGCCTTTGCCCATGTTTTCGGGCAAGGCGAAGGCCGCGATGATTTTCCTGGCAGCCTCCACTTCGGCGGGCGATGGCGCGAATACGGTGTTGCAGGGGGCGATCTGACTGGGATGGATCAGCGTCTTTCCGTCGAAGCCGAAGCTCTTGCCTTGTGTGCAGGCGGCTGCAAAACCTTTCGCATCATCGATGTCATTATAAACGCCGTCGATAATGCAAAGCCCGTTGGCGCGTGCCGCCACAACCGATATCCCCAAAGCCGCCGCAAGATTGAGCCGGTCGGGCGTGTGGACGCCGCGGATTTCTTTGATCAAATCGTTGGTGCCCATCACCAGGCAACAGAGCCTGCCGCCTGCTGCCGCCAGAGCAGCGATGTTGAGAATTGCCAGCGGCGTCTCCACCATGGCCCAAATGGCGATTTCGGTTTCTGCCAATCGGTGTTCGACACGATGAACGTCGCGGGGCGAAGAAACCTTGGGTATCAGAATCGCATCGGGGTTGGCAGCCGTTGCGGCGGTCAGATCGTGTTCGCCCCATTCGGTGGACAGCGCGTTGATGCGGATTATGACTTCGCGTTTGCCAAAGGATTTCGCCTTCACTGCCTCGCAAACCTGCACCCGCGCCGTCTGTTTGGCATCGGGCGCGACGGCGTCTTCCAGATCCAAGATCAGCGCATCGGCCGGAAGCGAGCGTGCTTTTTCCAAAGCACGCGCATTGGAGCCAGGCATATATAGTACGCTGCGGCGGGGACGGATCGGCGCCACGGCAGCGTCACGCGGCGTTCTTAAGCAGCTTGCGGTTGATCAGGCACTCCGCGATCTGTACCGCGTTGAGGGCTGCACCTTTGCGCAGATTGTCGGAGACCACCCACATGCACAGCCCGTGCTCGACCGTCGGATCTTTGCGGATGCGGCTGATATAGGTCGCATCTTCGCCGGCGCATTCTATCGGGGTGATGTAGCCGCCGTCCTCGTGCTTGTCGATGACCAGGCAGCCCGGCGCCTCGCGCAAGATCGCACGCGCCCTTTGGGCGGTGATCGGCTTCTCGAATTCGATGGCCACAACTTCGGAATGGCCGATGAACACCGGAACACGTACGCACGTGACGTTTACCTGGATATCGGGATCGAGGATTTTCTGTACCTCGACCATCATCTTCCACTCTTCCTTGGTGTAGCCGTCGTCCATGAAGACATCGATATGCGGGATGACGTTGAAAGCAATCTGCTTGGTGAATTTCACCGTCTCGATCGGATCGGCAACGAAGACGGCGCGTGTTTGGCGGAACAATTCGTCCATCGCGTCTTTGCCCGCCCCCGATACGGATTGATAGGTCGCTACGACAACGCGTTTGATTTGGGCTTCGTCGTGCAGCGGCTTGAGCGCGACGACAAGCTGCGCCGTGGAGCAATTGGGATTGGCGATGATTCCCTTTTTGATCCCGTCCAGCGCCGCGGCGTTGACTTCCGGCACCACCAGTGGGACGTCGCGATCCATGCGCCAGGTCGAGGAATTGTCGATCACGATCGCGCCTTGCGCGGCGATTTTCGGCGACCATTCCTTGGAAATTTTTCCGCCGGCGCTCATCAGCACAACGTCGGTGCCTTTGAAGTCGTAATAATCGAGTGCTTTTACCTTCAAAATCTTGTCGCCGAACGACACCTCCGTGCCGACCGATCGCGTCGAGGCCAGCGCCACGACTTCGCTATAGGGGAACTGGCGCTCGGCCAGCACGCTCAACATTTCGCGTCCGACATTGCCGGTCGCGCCGACCACGGCGACCTTATACGACATAATGCCCTCAGTCCTTGACCCGCCGGGGAAGGTCCTGCGGGGCGCGCAGGAATACTAGAACGGGCGCGGACTGGAAAGGGCGCTGCGGCGGCTATTCGCCGGGATGCCAGCGCAATTGAATTTCCGCTGCGTTCTTGCGGATAGTGCCTGCAATGACGGGACTGTTTGCCTCGTCGCCAGCCGTGCCGTCGTCGAACAACGTGGCATGGAACAAGTCCCAACGGCCCGCCTTAACCCCCATCCAGTTGCCCAGTGCATCGCCTAGGAGTTCGCGTGTTGGCGGATCGGTTCGGCCCATCAGGCTTGGTTGGGCAGCGAGCGGCGGAGAAAGGGGGTGCGCTCCGATGTTCAAGTCTTCGCCGGCCGCTGCTGAGCGGGATATCATAAGGCAGACAGCTATGACCGATGCGCGCATGGAAACCTCAAGAAGCCCCGACCTTAGGGACAGTCTGTGAACACCTTCTGAACGCTTAGCCGCAGGGTTTGTTCTTATAAGTTTAAATCTGTGCCTAAGGGGTCGCCCTCTTCGCGACGGCGATGCTATGATTGCAGTGAAGCCAAAAAATCCGGTGAGGTTTGGGAATGGGAAAGAGGTTTATGGCGGGTGCTTGCCTGCTCGCATTATGCGTCTCCGCAGGAAGTGCGGAGGCCAGAAAGGCCCTGCAAATGTGCCGGACCGGCGGAGGTTGCGGCGATGCAGACCGCTGCCATTCAGCAAGAGCTCATGGATGCGGCTTTGACGTGCGGCGACCAGGCGCGAACAGATTTCAATGCTTTTCAGACAAGTTTTAATGCCGAACTTCGCCGCTCCGACAAAACACTGCTCGCGATGTTCCGCCGCGTGATGGGCGGATCGAAAGGCGACGCGGCCTATAACCTTTTCAAGACCGATATGGCGTCGAAAGCCGAGCTGCGGCGCGTCCATGGCCACGCCGATTTTTGCGCCGCCGCCAATCTGGTGATTTCGGCGGCCCTGGCGCCGGATAAGCCAAGCCTGAACGATTTTGTCGCCGGCGTGCCGGTGACCGATGTCGCGGCAAGTGCAGAGAGCCCGGTCGGCAGCTGCCAGGTGCAAGTCGCTGTGACCTTGCAGGGCGCCATGGTGAGCCCGGCCGTACTGCCGCGGCCCAACCCCTTGCGCGTGGCAGTGGCGGAACACCTGCGACACCGGCCGCTCCGACGGCTCCAGGCAATGCCTCGCGGAGCCGCCATGCCCTCCAGCGCTGCGCCTCTGTCAGCCGGCGGCGCCCCAAGTTACGGAACCGCCGAAGGAAGAGCCCAAGAAACCAGAAATCCAAGGGCTGGCTCACAAATATTTTTTAACCGTCGCAGCGCGAGGCGCCGAGACCGCGCGCATTTTGCAGCAAAAGGCCAAAACAAAAAGGGCGGGCCAAACGGCCCGCCCTTTCCGTATCTGCATCGAGTTGGCTTATCAGCCACCCAGATCGATAACCGCACGGCGGTTCTGAGGCTCGCGCACGCCAGGACCCGTCGGAACGAGCGGATCGTGGAAGCTCTTGCCTTCGATCGAGATGCCATCGCCGCCCAACCCTTCGCGGACCATTTCGTCCTTGACGGCTTGTGCACGACGGACTGACAGCGCCTGATTGTACTTGTCGGAGCCGACCGTATCGGTATGGCCGACGACGAGCACTTTGACGAAGCCGTTAGCCTTCGCCGTCTTCACGGCTTCGGCAACCACTTCCTGCGCCTTCTCGGTCAGGTTCGACTTATCAAAGTCGAAGAAGACGATGTACGTCTTCACCGGCGGAGGCGGCGGAGGCGGCGGCGGGGGGGCGGCGGCGGCGGGGGAGGCGGCGGCGGAGGCGGAGGCGGAGGTGACATGAAGAACCGCACGCTCAGCATCAAAGCCTGTTCGTTCAGGTCTTTGACCTTCGCCGTATAACCCGGGCACGGTGTATAATAGGAGTTATCGTCTGAGAATACGCGATAGCGATAATCCAGCGAAATGTCCGTGTAGTCGCTGACCGAATAATTCACGCCAACGATACCCTGATAAGCAATGCCCACCTTGGCGCCGCTGATATACAGGTTGTTGAGCGTGTCAAAGGTCTTGATCCCTACGCTGGCCATACCAACGCCGGCACCGATGCTCACGTCCCATTTGTGACTGACCGGAATGTCGTAAACTAGATTGACGAAATCGGACTTGACGGTCGAATGACCTTTGAATGGTACCGCGGCGCCATTGGCATAGGTTCCGCCGCCGACTACAAGTTGCGCCGGACCGCCGCTAATAAGCGTGCCCCCGCTCGTCGTGTGGCTGTCATAGCCAATTTCATCTTCGATCCGGAAGTGACTGTCGAAACGATAGCCAAACGATCCTATAAAGAGCGCCGTGCCGTCCGGTTTCACTTTGAACGTGACGACAGGAGCTGGACCGGTATTCGGCGTGAACACTTCCGAATACTTGCTCATCGTATCCCAGCCAATGCCCAAGCCAACGTACCAACCTGTAGCGTCGCTAGCTGCTGCCGGTACGGAAAGTGCCAGAACCGCAGCGCCCGCCAAGGCAATCGAACGAATTTTCATGTTCCACCCTCGCATCAATGAAAAAAACGACGGACAGGATCCCCCGCCACACCATAAGACTACATAGGCTTATACAGCCTATAATGGAGAAAGTCGTTATAAGTTGTCTATCCGCTCAAATATAATTAAGGCCCCCATGCAGTTTTGGCCTGTCTCTGTGACCTGCCTGCAACAGCATGACAGATTTATTGAAATTCAATTGGAGCAACGGTTAAGAGGAATGCATAGCGCCCCGGCAAGACCTTAAGAGAGCCACCTTTGCGCAGCTCTAAAGCGTGGAGAAGCTCGGCACGGGGCGCGACATGAAATCGGGCCAGCCACCACAAAAGAACCCCCCGGCCGACGGCCCCCAAGCTGCTCATGTCGCCAAAATCCACAATATGGATCAGCCCGTCGGTGCCCAGAACCTTGGATGCCGCTTTAAGCGCTTGTTCCCATTGCGGAATCATGGATAGGCTATAGGAGAATACCGCGCGATTGAAATTCTCATTTTCGCCGAACATGGCCGGGGTCAGGGCCTCGGCATAGCCGCAAGATAGTTTGATGCGGCTCTCGAGCCCGGCGCGGCGGACCGCTTCGGCTGCCGTTTTGAGCATTTCCTGCGACGCATCCAGACCGAAAAGCCGCGTTCCGGGGTAGCGCCGGGCGATCGCGATCAAATTCCGGGCCGTGCCGCAGCCTACCTCAACAACCCGGTCACCGGGCTTCAAAGCCAGCTCCCGGATCAGCCGGTCGCGTCCGAAAAGGTAATATTTCCTTGTTAAATCATATATATAGCGCTGATGCCGATAGACTTGGTCCATCAGCTCCGCATGGTTTGAGATCGTCGGAGACGGCATTTTCAGGACAGCGGCCGGCGGACATAGACATGGAATCCGCCATAGATGGATGAGCGGTCTTTGCCGTGGAAGACGCGGCTTTCCTCTTCCTGATAAATCCACGGCGCCAACAATTCTCCCGGCAATTTGCGGGTCAGCGGCGAATCGGCACCGGCCGTGCGGAAAATGACCCGCGCATCGCGCGTATCGGCGGTGCGGTCGATCTGAGTCCACAAAGCAGTGAGCTGGGCGGGGTTCATCCAGTCCTGCGCGTCGAGCAGGACAAAGCGATGCATCGAATGGGCGCTTTGGCGCAACAGGAAATCGGTGAGCGAAGCGTGGTGTACTTCGACGTTATTTGTTCGTGTACGGATCACATCATAGACGTCGCGGCGCAGATAAGCGGGCACCGCTTCGCGATTGGTCAAATCGTAACCGCGGCCGAAAGCCTGCCAAGCAAAATAATTGTCGTGAATGGGAAAATCGCAGGCCAAACGTTCCACGCGTTCGCGCAATACCGCGATCGCATTGCCCCCGGTGCCCGCCACCAACTCGTCATATTGTGCCGGCGGAATGCCCAAAGCGTATAGGGAAACCGGGCTTTTCGAAAGTAGACGGATCGTTTTGTGATCGAACAGCGGCGCGATCAAGCGGTCGAAAGCGGCGCGCTGTTCGGCCGGCGTGCGCGATTTGAGAATTTGATTGAGCTTCTTGCCGTGCAGCTTCGCCACGACATGCAGGATGCCGATAAAGCGTCCGAGCAATCCGTAGCGATAGAGATTGCGCGCGAACATGTTGATGCGCCGGCCGTGCAGCGGAATATGCTTTTCCCAATGCCGCCGCGTTTCATGGTCGAGCTTGTCGGCAAGGAAACGGTCATAGGCGGCGCGGTTGGCTTTGTCGTTGGCTTGCCCGAAAAAGCGGAAGAATTCCTCATAGCTGGGAAGATTGGCGAGCGCGGCCAACTTGAGCCGCGTCAGAGCCACATGATTGGCATTGAGATCGACGGCAATAATCTTCGCCGGATCGGCCGCCAGATAATTGAGCACGTTGCAGCCGCCCGAGGCGATGGTGATCAGCCGGTGATGCGGTCTGAAGGTCCAGCGCCTCCAGATCGACGTCGGGATCTTCCCAAATCTGGTTGTAAACAAAGCCTTGAAACATCAAGGTAAAAAGGCGCTCTAAGACACCTCTTTTGGTGTTGGCGGGCCGCTGATGGGCGGCGCGATGAAGGAGCTGATTGGCCATAGCGGTTCAGAGAAAACCCGGGTTGCGTCGCCTGTCGGAGTCCCGCTCTTCTAGGAGGAATGATACGGCGGAGCAAAGGGATTTCGTAGCGCCACGTAACTTGCGCCCGGATTGCGGCCTGATTAAGGGAGCATCATGACCGATAAGACGCCTATACAAGAAGTATCTCGACCTCCTCGATCTGGAGAAGATCGAGGAAAACATCTATCGCGGCATATCCCCCAAAGACCGCATGCAGCGCGTTTTCGGCGGACAAGTGCTCGGCCAGGCGCTGATGGCCGCAGGCCGCACGGTCGAAGGGCGCATATGCCATTCTCTCCACGCCTATTTTCTGCGCGCGGGAGACCCCAAAGTCCCGATTCTGTATGAAGTGGACCGTTCGCGCGACGGCGCCAGTTTTACCTCGCGGCGCGTTGTCGCGATTCAACATGGCCGCCCGATTTTCACGCTCGAAACGTCATTCCAGGTCAAAGAACCCGGTTACGAGCATGCGTTCGATATGCCGGACGTGCCCGATCCGGATACGCTGCCGACGGAGGATCATTGGCGCGCCAAGGCCGTCGACAAATTGCCGGAAGAAGCGCGCGCCTGGGTGATGCGGCCGCGCCCGATCGAAACGCGCCCTGTCGACCCGCGCGACTACTTCGCGCCCGCCAAGCGTCCGCCACACGAGATGCTTTGGATCCGCGCCGCCGGCGCCTTGCCCGACGATCTGTCGCTGCATCAATGCTTGCTCGCTTACGCCTCGGACATGTCGCTGCTCGACACCGGGCTGTTGCCGCACGGCATCGGCTGGTTCGACAACAAAGTGCAGATGGCCAGCTTGGATCACGCCATGTGGTTCCACCGCCCGTTTCGCTTCGATGAATGGCTACTCTATGTCCAGGACAGTCCCAGCGCATCGGGCGCGCGCAGCTTTAACCGCGGCATGCTCTACACCAGAGCCGGTCAACTCATCGCTTCGGTCGCGCAAGAAGGTTTGATGCGCCCGAGCGACGGCCGCGAAAGAAAAAAGAGTTAGGTATGTGTGACCGTCGCGCTCCGCCGCGGATGGGCATAGAACGTATTGGTCATCGTGACGGTGTTGGTTAGGAACTGCGTCGTCGGCGAGGAGTAGGTGTAGGTGATCTCGGCCAGAATGACGCTGCCGCCCGAAGACATGAGACCCGTGGGTACCGTCACGGGGGTTCCGACCGTCCGCGCCGTCGCGTTTTGCGCATCGCTCCAAGCCACTAGTCCGGTCGTGCTGGTATTATAGGTAAGACTTGATATGACGATTTTCGCCGGCGTCGTCGAATAGGGATAGATGATGGAGTTCAGCGCCGCGAAGACGTTCGCCATGTCGCCGGAACTGACGCTCGTTTCCTGCGCCACAAGATCCGCAGCCGTAAAAGCCACATTGTTGACGCGCGCACGGCAATCCAGTGCGGCGGAGAGTTCCACCGTTCCGAAAAACATCAACAACATCACCGGCGCCAGAAAGGCGAACTCGACGGCGGCCAAGCCGTCTTTCGCCTTCCAAATTCCGTGCAGGTGTTTCAGCATCCCGACACACCAGTTGAGAACGGCTCGTTACGAAACGCGACCGTCGCGGTCAACAAATGATCGTTGTTGGCCATGTTGACCATAAAGGGCGTCAGCAAGGGTGTTGCGACCGACCATGTGTAGAAGCTGCGCACGACGACCACGCTGCATGCGGCACCGGTCGAATAATTGTTCAGCGCGGGGTTGAGTGTGTTGTTCGCCAATAACGGGTTGCTGATCGTCGCAGACGAAAAATTCGTATAGGATTCGACATCGATCTGCAGATTGGCATCGCAGCCCAGCACCGGGCTAATCTCGTTACAGATATAAGTGCGAAACTGGGCTTGCGTCATGTTGCCCGACGCCACTTGGCCGGTGCGGATCAATCGCGCAGCGTCGGCAGTCGCACTTTGTAGCACAAATTGCGAGAAATACATGATGCCGACTTCCATCGTGCCCATGAGCAGCACCAAGAAGACCGGTGCGATGAAAGCAAATTCGATCCCCGCAGAGCCCGAGCGTGCATGCATGCGCCGGCGCCGCGCAAAGCCGCGCCACCCAATGCGTGCTCGAACGATCCAAGATTTGCTGCTGGTGGTCACGGTCGGCCTTTTCCGTGCGCTTTTATAATACAGCCGTCTATTGATTGAATTTCCGCCGCCATTCGGCACGGCGAAACCCGTCGACATGGCAAACAATGCGTTAAATCGGATCGCATGTGTTACGTTATTCTTTACGTTGATGAAGAACGGCAGATATCGCTAACGATCGCCTAACCATGACGCGCGAAAGGAACGGCATTTTCACCCCTGACATCCGATGATGTGCCGCCTTATCGGCTCGAAAGGCGAGAGTGATGTCCGTCGGCGCGATCTTGCGCGATCTGTCCCATCGCATGTTGCAGCGCATGCGGCGCTTGGTGTCCGCCAAGCGTGGCAATGTTGCGATGATCTTCGCGCTGTCGCTGGTTCCGCTGACGTTCGGCGTAGGCGCAGGCCTCGATTACGCGCGCGCAATCATGGTGCGCGCTAGCATGGAACAGGCGATCGATGCTGCGGCGTTGGCGGTGGGCGGCACGAACGGCCTGACGGCATCGCAAATGCAAACGCTGGCGCAGCAATACTTCAACGCCAATTACAAAGCGGACCCATCCTACGGCACACCCGGCCCGCTCACCGTCACATCGACCGGCGGCAACAATCCATCGGTCACCATCACGGTTTCCGATCAAATGCCGACCGAGGTGCTAACGGCGGTCGGCGTCAGCACTCTCGCGATCAATGTATCCACGACGGTGGTTTGGGGTCAGATGAAGCTGTGGGTGGCGCTGGTGCTCGACAATACGGGATCGATGACGGAAACCGATTCGACGGGCACCAGCAAAATCAGCGCCTTGCAATCGGCCTCACATCAACTGCTCACCATGCTGCAGAACGCTTCCAGCGTGGCGGGCGACGTGCAGGTTGCCGTTGTCCCATTCGCCCGCGATGTCAATCTGGGCACATCCTACGCCAATTCGACATGGCTTAGCTGGACGGATTTCACCGCCGCGCCGCCCACGCCGTCAACAAGCGTGGGACCCGGCTCCAATTGTCCTTGGTCGGACGGCAGCCAAGGATATCACTGCCAATCCGACCCGAACAACGGAAGCTCGAGCGCGAGCAAGGTGCCCAATAGCGGCACTTACAAAGGGTATATTTGCCCGAGCGTCACGACGACGGGCCATTATTACAACGGCTGTTTCAACAGCGTCAGCTCCAGCGGTCACTACAACCACACTTGGATTGCCAACAATACCAACACTTGGGGCGGCTGCGTCACAGACCGCGCGCAGGATTACGACACGCAGAATACAACGCCTTCGACGGTTACGCCGGCGACACTCTTTGTTGCCGAGAATTCGCCCTCCTGCGTACACGCAACTCTTCTGCCGCTCGGCTATGACTGGACGGCGCTGAGCAACGAGATCGATTCCATGATTGCGGGCGGTTCCACCAATCAGACCATCGGCTTGGTTTGGGGTTGGCAAGCTTTAACGCAAGGGGCACCGCTCAGTGCGCCGGCTCTGCCGGCCAATACACAAGAAGTCATCATTTTGCTCAGCGACGGCCTCAATACTCAGGACCGCTGGACCGGAAACGGCTCCAGTGAGGATTCCGGTACGGATGCACGTATGGCACTGGCCTGCAGCAACGCCAAAGCTGCCGGAATCACGATCTACACGATCTTCGTCGATCTAAACGGCACGCAGGGCAATTCGACCGTATTGCAGAACTGCGCCACCGACTCCACCAAGTATTTCGATCTAACGACATCGGGCCAGATTATCACCACCTTCAACCAGATCGGCCAGCAGATCACCAATCTACGCGTGTCGCAGTAGCGGGGAACAAATTGTCGGCTTTGATCGAACTGGCTCGTGCCTCCGCCCTAACGCTTGGCTATATCCTGCCTTATCTCGCTGCCGGCGCGGTGTTGTTCAGCGTGTTGTCGGTTTTGTCGCCCTGCAATGGCGGAAAGCCGTGGTGGAATAAGCGCGGTCTCGCCACGGATCTCAGCTATTGGGTCTTCATTCCTGTGCTGACGCGTTTCGCCCGCATAGGATTCACGGTGCTCTTCACCGTCTATCTTCTCGGGATGACGTCGACAGGCGATATCGCGAATTTCTATGCGCACGGACACGGACCGCTTGCCCGGTTGCCCTTATGGGAACAGATTGTTCTCTATCTTCTGGTCTCCGATATCTGCCTTTATTGGATCCATCGCTTTTTTCACCGCGGCGTTCTGTGGAAGTATCATGCCGTGCATCACGCCTCCGAAGATCTGGAATGGACGTCGGCGGCACGCTTCCATCCGGTCAACATCATTTTCGGTACCACACTGGTCGACGTTCTGGCGCTCGTCTCGGGCATTCAGCCTGAGGCTTTTGTATTCCTGATGCCGTTCACGACGTTCAGCTCGGCATTTGTTCACGCCAACCTAGATTGGACATTCGGGCCGCTGAAATACGTTTTTGTCAGTCCGGTGTTTCACCGCTGGCATCACACATTGCCCGACCAAGGCGGCGACAAGAACTTCGCCAACACCTTTGCCTTCTTCGATGTCCTGTTTGGAACCTTCCATATGCCGCAAGGCAAATTGCCGGAGACCTATGGCATCGTCGGCAACGACATGCCGGAAGGGTTAGGAATGCAGGTGCTCTATCCCTTGCTGCACTAGTGTCGTGGTTTCGAAGTTCGCCATATCGCCGATATCGGCAACTTTCGCGAACTTCCAAACCTAAACGACACAAGCATCAATAGGTTGGCCAGTGTCCTATCAATTCCGAAATTCGTATGAAGCCGATATCAGATGCAACGAATTTCGGAATCGGGATACTAGGGAACTATTGCGCCAGAGCGGCGGTGATTTTGCTGCCGGCCTCTTGATGCTTTTGAATCTGATCCATACCGGTATCGAAGATATCCTTGGAATCGCCGGGGCGCGGCATGGGCTCGCATCGTTCGCCCGTACAAGAATAGGTCACTCGCGCCGGCCCCCTTTGCAGGATGACGACGCCGCTGCCCCCGCCAGACACGACGACTTGATTGTTGCTGATTTGCTGGCCGGCGGAGTCGAGGGCGATGATATTTGTTGCGCCAAAAGATTTTCCGAGGACGAAGGCATGACGTTTGTCGATCATGGTGATGTCCGCAATCGTCGGATTGCCGACATAGAGCGTCGATACCGGTTTCTCGAACGCGACCAAGCGTACCTCGTCCAGCGGAACCGTTACGGCGGCGTCGCGCGCTTGCGCCGTGCCGATCACCAAAACGGCGGTCGTCAGAAGGGCGAAAATGCGGCGCATGAAAGAACTCCGGTTGCGTATCCGCGCCAAAATAGGCGCTGCGCTGTAAAAGAAGCTTTAAGATCTTTTTTACAAACACGCCGGGCGATTATCGCCGCCCATCGCGCTATGCCAAGGTGACGCACCAATTTCGCG
Organism: uncultured Alphaproteobacteria bacterium; assembly: GCA_963822275.1. Taxonomy (GTDB): domain Bacteria; phylum Pseudomonadota; class Alphaproteobacteria; order Micropepsales; family Micropepsaceae; genus Rhizomicrobium. Next base: position 20,181 of record CAWGHR010000056.1, on the reverse strand, counting down.
AATTGGTGAACGCTTTGGAAATATTAAGCATAGCGCAGGGTCGAAGAAGGCGTTTTTTGTTTCAGCCGCGGCACAGTTGCGCCGACCGGCGGAAACCCCGCTTAAGGCCGCGTTAAACGCTTCCCCCTAATCTGGCGATGTCCGGCAAAGCGCCGTGGTAATCGGCTCGCGCCGGACATCCTAGGGTGTCCACATGTGGAGGTCTTTATGAACAACCTTTTTGCTCGATTCGTTCGCGACGAATCCGGCGCGACGGCTATCGAGTATGGCCTGATTGCGGCGCTCATCGCGGTCGTAATTATCGGCACGCTGCAGGCTATCGGCACGAACCTCAGCACGAAGTTGAATACGGTCGCGACCAGCCTGCACTAACAGGCCGTCGGCGAATGCGAGAACGGCGAACGGCCGCCAAAAGGCGGCCGTTCGTATATGAGGCGGCGCTTATGGGTGCGGAATTGCTGGTTATCGTGGTCCTGCCGGTACTTTTGGCGCTGGCCGCAGGCTGGGACCTGGCAAGCTTTACGATTCCTAACCAATTGCAACTGGCGTTGCTCGCCGCTTTCTTCGTCTTCATCTTTGCCTGTCACCTTACGCCGGGCGAAATGGGCGGCCATCTGCTGGCCGGTTTATTGGGGCTCGCTTTCGGTTTTATGCTGTTTGCGCTCGGCTATATCGGCGGGGGCGACGCCAAACTGTTCGCCGTCATCGCGCTGTGGCTTGGTTTCCACGATCTGCCTTCCTTCGCGCTGATCGCTTCGCTGATGGGAGGGGTTCTGACCCTCGGATTGCTCGGCCTCAGGCGCGTGCCGCTGCCGGGAGCTCTCGCCAGGCAGGCCTGGCTGCTCCATCTGCATGACGAACGTACGGGCATTCCCTATGGCGTGGCGCTGGCGGCAGGGGCTTTTTTTATTCTTCCGCAGACGGAGATCTTCCGACTGGCGGCTGGCGTCTAAGTCCGCGACCTGACGCGTATTTATATATTTCCGAAGCATCTTATTAAGCATTTTCTAAAGGGTTCCGTGCTCGGATTGGCACAAAGGAGCCGGCTCTCATGAATCCGCGGCGAATCGTTGTTTTGTTGCTGGCCTTTGTGGCTGCGGGCGGCACGGCTCTGCTTGTCGGCAGATTGCTTGGCGGCGGTACGCCGAAAGCGGATGCGCATCCTGTGCACGCCGCCCATCGCGCTCAGTGAAGTGCTGGTGGCGACGGGCAATCTGCAGCCCGGCACACCGCTCGCTGCCGGCCAAGTGCAATGGCAGAAATGGCCGAGCGCAACGTCGATCCCGGGTTTATCATCGGCCATGGCGGTTCGCCGGATGGTGCGGTTGCCGGCGCCGTCGTGCGCGCACCCATTGTGACGGGCGAACCGATTACCTTTGCGAAGATCGTGAAGAGCGATGCCGCGGGCTTCATGGCGGCGATGCTGCAACCGGGGATGCGCGCGGTGTCTATTACCGCGTCGGTGGCGTCCACCGCGGGCGGTTTTGTCCTGCCCAACGATCGCGTTGACATCATCTTGACGCAGACGACGAACGACACGCCCAAGCGGATCGGATCGCGCATCGTGCTGTCTGATGTGCGTGTCTTGGCGGTCGACCAAGCCGCCGACAACCGAAATCAAAAAGCCATCTCCGATGTCAAAACGGTGACGCTCGAATTGTCGTCCGCTCAATCCGCTTTATTGGCGAGCGCTCAAGTCGCCGGATCGCTGTCGCTGGCGCTGCGCGCCTTGGGCGACCGCACAACGGCGCTGAACGGCAAAACGCCAACCACCCGGGCCGGTCAGCCGACCGACAGCGATAGCGATTCCGGACAGGTGACTATCATTCGCTATGGCGTCGCCCACATAACGGCAACGGGCGAGGGCAATTAGATGCGAAGGATCTTCCTCGTCTTTGCTGCGACACTTGCGTTCACCGGCATCGCCTTCGCCGCGGCGCACAGCGCGGACGGCGATACGCCGCGCGTTATCAGCGTTTCGGTGCGTGACGGCACGCCCCTTCATCAGCATGTGACGCTCGGGCTAAACAAGGCTCTTATCGTTCAAATCGACACGGATGCCCGTGACGTATTGGTCGCCGATCCCGACATCGTCGATGCCGTGGTGCGCACCCCACGGCGGGTTTTTTTGCTGGCGCAGAAGACGGGCCAGACCAACGCCTTTTTCTTCGATGCCGCCGGCCGGCAGATTTTTGCTCTCGACATCCGTGTCGAAAAGGATGTGACCGATCTCGCCACGCTGATCGCCAAGAATATGCCTGGCTCTAATATCCGAGTCTCGGCGATGAACGACAATGTCGTTCTTTCGGGCAAAGTGGACAGCGCTCTCCAATCCACCAGGGCCCAGGACATCGCGGCGCGTTTTGCGGGCGATCCGGCCAAGGTCGTCAACATGCTGCAGATCACGGGCAGCCAGCAGGTCATGCTGAAAGTCCGCATTTCCGAAATGGAGCGCCAAGTCGCCAAACAGTTCGGCATCGATCTAGCCGGCGCTGCGATGGTGAATGGCACACCGATCGCCGTATCGACTTCCAACCCCTATGGGCTGATGGGCCAAGCGTTAAGTGATCTCTCCGGCACGCAGATCGGCCAGGTGTGTTCGGCGGCGAGCACCACCCTAAATCCTATCAATGCTTTGGGTGGCGGCGGTATCTGTAGCATCGAGAACAACGTACAGGGTTCGCTCAAGGCGCTCGAGACGGTCGGTCTGGTGCATACCCTCGCCGAACCAAATCTCATTGCTGTCTCCGGCGAGACGGCGAAATTCTTGGCCGGCGGTGAATTTCCTGTGCCCACATCGCGCGACCGCGACGGCAACATCACCCTCGAGTTCAAGCAATTTGGCGTGGGCCTCTCTTTCACGCCGGTCGTACTCAGTTCCGGCCGTATCTCCCTGCAACTCTCAACCGAGGTCAGCGAACTCAGCAACACCGGCGCCTTCACGCTGCAAGGCGGCACCGTGACGGAAGCCAATGGCGCCACGGAGACGATTGCGGCGCAGACCATCCCCGCGCTTGCCGTGCGCCGGGCGGAAACGACCGTCGAGCTTCCTTCGGGCGGCAGCTTCGCCATTGCCGGGCTGATGCAGCACACCACCAAGCAACAGCTTGATGCGTTCCCCGGGCTCAAGGACATGCCGATTCTCGGTGCTTTGTTCCGCAGCCGCGATTTTCAGAATAACGAAACCGAGCTGGTCGTGATGGTAACGGCCTACATGGTCAATCCGACGCAAGAGGCCAAACTGGCCGCCCCGACCGACGGTTTTGTAGCGCCAACCGATCCCGAAACAATTCTGCTTGGCCGTTTGAACGCGGTTTACAAGAAGGGCCAACCTCCGATCACCCCGCCGCAAGGCCAGGTCGGGTTCATTGTGCAATAGGAAACGCTTATGACGAATCCGATGAGTTTTCTGCGTTTCGCTGCTGTCGCCGCGGTGATGCTGGCGGCTAGCTGCGCGGCGCCCATAAACGACGGCACGGGGCTTTCATCGGATGGAGCGGCCAATCACCCGATCACGGTGGAGCCGCACGCCCAAACGATCAAATTGTCTTTCTCCGCACCCGATGCGGGCCTGATGCCGGACGATGCCGCGCGCTTCGAGGCATTCGTCGATGCTTATCGCGATCACGGTGACGGCGCGATTTCGGTCACAGTCCCCTCCGGACCCGATGCTTCCGCAACAATCAGCTATTTCGGCCAAAAATTGGCTTCGGCCGGCGTCGCGCCCGAGCGCATTTTGGTGGGCACGCGCGAGGTCGTGAATGGCGATAGGCGTGTTGAAATCGGCTACATCGCTTTTACCGCACGCACCGCGCCTTGCGGGGACTGGTCGGAAAGCCTCGCCGACACGTCCGCCAATGCCACGGCGCCCGATTTCGGCTGTTCGGTGCAGCAGAACATCGCGGCCCAGATCGCCGATCCGCGCGATTTGATGCGGCCGCGGGACGAGACGGCGAGTGATGCCGTGCGCCGCGCGACAGTGACCGACAAATACGAAAAGGGACAAATCACGCAGGCGGATAAGAACAAGGCCGACAAGTCGAATGAACAGTCTGGTGCTTCGGCTCAGACCCAGTAATCGGGATCCGAAATGACGAAACTGAACACCCCAGCAAATGAGGCGTACGGCGCCGCTCCCCATGAGCGCCCGGTCCCGCGCATTTCTATTCACGCCTTCTGCGAATTTCCCGATACCGGCGCCGCGCTGCAAAAAGCCGGTGCTGATCGGCGTCTCGCCAAAGCTCATCTCAGCGTGCAACTCGGCGGTATCGGCGCCGCGGTGGATCGTTACGATGGGCAGGTGACACCAAATCTATTGATCTTAGAGACCAGGCTTTCGGGCCAGGCGGCGCTTGAAGAACTCGACCGCCTCGCCGAAGTTTGCGATCCGGCAACCAAAGTCGTTGTCATCGGACGCCACAACGATGTGGAGCTTTATCGCGAATTGATGCGGCGCGGGGCTTCCGAATATCTCGTGGCACCCGTCGATCCAATCCATCTGATCGAAGTAATCGCGGGCCTTTATTGCGATCCGCAGAGCCGTCCCATCGGCCGGGTCGTTGCCTTTGTCGGGGCCCGCGGTGGCGCCGGTTCCTCAACCTTCGCTCACAATGTGGGCTGGTGCATTGCCGAAGAACAGCACATCAACACCACGATCGTCGATTTTGATCTGCCGTTTGGAACGGTCGGCCTCGATTTCAATGATGAACCCGGACAAGGCGTCGCCGAAGCGCTGGCGGCGCCGGAACGTCTCGACGATGTTTTGATGGATCGCCTGCTGACGAAACGCGGCGAATTCCTATCCTTGTTCACAGCACCGTCCACGCTGGAACGCGATTACGATTCGCCGCTCGACACGTACGAAACCGTGCTCGATGCCGTACGCCAAGTGACGCCCTGCGTGGTGGTCGATCTGCCGCATCACTGGGCCCCTTGGATCAAAGCGACTCTCATCCATGCCGATGACATCGTGATTGTGGCCACGCCGGAACTGGCGTCGTTGCGCAATGCCAAGAATCTTATCGAGATCTTGCGCTTGAACCGCCCCAACGATACGGCGCCCAAACTGGTGCTGAACCAAGTCGGCATGCCCAAACGGCCGGAAATACCGGCGAAGGATTTTGCCGAGACCGTGGGCGTACAGCCGAGCATCACACTGGGCTTCGATCCGTTGCTCTTCGGCACTGCCGCAAACAACGGACAGATGCTGGCGGAGATGGGGCAGAAATCGCCGTCCGTCACAGCCATGCGCGAACTGGCAAATCTTCTCACCGGCCGCAAACCCGCGGTCAAGGTGTCGCGGCCGCTGTTTTCGCTGCTGCAGGGAAGGATACGGGCGTAAGCGATGTTCGGAAAGCGCGTCGCGACCGATCCCCAATCAACGCCGTCGCGCACCGGCGCGGCGCCCACCGACGCTCGCGTGCCGCCCAGAGTCGATCCGCCCCCATCGCGCGAGCCATCTTCGTCTATCCCGCCTCTGGCCGCTTCGCAGGCCAAATCGGCGCCTCCGCGCAGCGCCGCCAGCGAAGTCCGTTCGGAAGACTACTACCAGATCAAAACAACGATTTTCAGCGCTTTGATTGATACGATCGATCTGGCGCAATTAGCCCAGCTCGATCCGGATTCCGCGCGCGAGGAAATCCGCGACATCGTCAACGAGATCATCTCGATCAAAGCCGTTGTGATGTCGATCGCCGAGCAGGAACATCTGCTGCAGGACATCTGCAACGACGTGCTCGGTTATGGGCCGCTCGAACCGCTGTTGGCTCGCGACGACATCGCCGACATCATGGTCAATGGCGCCGGGCGTGTCTTCATCGAAGTGGGCGGCAAGGTGCAGCTTACCTCCATCCGCTTCCGCGACAACGCACAGCTGATGAATATCTGCCAGCGCATCGTCAGCCAAGTTGGCCGCCGGGTCGACGAATCCTCTCCGATCTGCGATGCGCGCTTGCTGGACGGCTCGCGTGTCAACGTCATCGCGCCACCACTGTCGCTCGACGGACCGACGCTGACCATCCGAAAGTTCAAAAAAGACAAGCTCAAGATGGATGATCTCGTCCGCTTCGGTTCGATCAACGAAGCGGGCGGCAAACTGCTGGCCATCATAGGACGGGCGCGCTGCAATGTGCTGATATCGGGCGGCACCGGTTCGGGCAAGACGACGCTGCTCAACACCATGACCGCGTTCATCGACGAAGAAGAACGCATCATCACTTGCGAAGACGCCGCCGAACTTCAGCTGCAACAGCCTCATGTGGTGCGATTGGAAACAAGACCGCCTAATCTGGAAGGCCAAGGTCAGATCACCATGCGCGATCTGGTGCGCAACTGCCTGCGCATGCGCCCCGAACGCATTATCGTCGGCGAAGTGCGCGGACCGGAAGCCTTCGACCTGCTTCAGGCGATGAATACGGGCCATGACGGTTCGATGGGCACCTTGCATGCCAACAGTCCGCGCGAAGCCATGAGCCGCCTGGAATCCATGATCACCATGGGCGGTTTCCAACTGCCCACCAAGACCATTCGCGAAATGATCGTCGGTTCGATCGACGTTATCATCCAGGCAGAAAGGCTGCGCGACGGTTCGCGTCGCATCACCAACGTCACCGAAGTGGTCGGCACCGAAGGCGACGTCATCATTACTCAGGACCTCCTGGTCTACGAAATGGACGGCGAAGACGAACTGGGGCGCATCAAGGGCCGCCATATCGGTACCGGCATCGTGCGGCCCACCTTCTGGGACCGCGCGCGCTATTTCGGCATGGACCGCGCCTTGGCGGAAGCTCTCGACAAATTGCAGGTCTGAAATGATCGCGATGGTCGCCGCATTGATCGTCTTGGCTTTGGGAGGTGTGGCGTTCGCCTTTGCCGGCGGCACGAGCGCGCGCACGCAAAAGCGCTTTGCCACGGTTGCCAAGTCGGACAATATTCGCGCCGCACGAGCTACCGCCGAAAGTGTCTCCCAACGGCGCAAATCCGTCACCGCACAGCTTAAGGAATTCGAAAAGAAGCAGGCCGAGACCAAGCCGAAGATTACAATGCGCCGTCGTCTCGATCAGGCGGGGTTGAACAATGTCTCGCCGCGGACTTTCGCCATTGTTTCCGGGGTGCTGGCGATCACGGTCGGCTTTTTGTGCGAGATGAGCGGGCAATCGCTGCTGATTTCCACCTTGGCCCCCTTTGCAGCGGGCTTCGGCCTGCCGCGCTGGGTGCTTGGATTCCTCAAATCCCGCCGTGAAAAGAAGTTCACCGAAGATTTCGCCAACGCCATCGATGTCATCGTGCGCAGCGTAAAAGCGGGGCTTCCCACCGGCGACGCGCTCAGGATCGTGGCCGGCGAATTCCGCGATCCGGTCGGCGGCGAATTCAAGCGGCTGACCGAAGGCATGAAGATGGGCGTTACCCTGGAACAAGGCCTCAAGCGCATGCATGAAAGCATGCCTACCACCGAAGTCGGCTTTTTCAGCATCGTCATGACCATCCAGCAGAAATCGGGCGGCAATCTGTCCGAGGCGCTGGGCAATCTTTCCGGCGTACTGCGGGACCGCAAACGTCTGCAGGGCAAGATCAAAGCAATGTCGTCTGAAGCGAAAGCGTCGGCCATGATCATCGGTTCGCTGCCGCCCGGTGTCATGGGCATCGTGTATTTGACGACACCCCATTACATCTCGCTGCTGTTCACCGAAAAAGTCGGCAATCTGCTGCTGGCGGGTTGCGTCGTCTGGATGAGTATCGGGGTTTTCGTCATGCGCAAGATGATCAATTTCAAACACTGAGGCGCATATGTTCGATATCGGATTACTTGAGATTCTTTTCGATCCGCATTTCCTGGCGACGGCCGCCGCGGCGATTTTCGCCTTTGCCACATTCGTAACTCTGGGCATGCCTCTGCTCGAACGCGACACGCTGGGCCAACGCCTGAAATCGGTGGCGGAGCGGCGCGAGGAATTGCGCGCCCGCCATCATGCGGCGCTCAACGCCAAGCGGGGAGGATTGCGCGCCGAACCCGTGGGTTCCACCAAGCTCATCAAACAAATCGTCGAGCGCTTCAATATTGCCAAGCTGGTCGAATCCGAAGATTCACGCGAGAAGTTGGCTCGAGCCGGGTTGCGCGGACCAACTCCGCTCATCGTCTTCATGTTTTTCCGCTTCGTGATGCCCTTCATTCTGTTCGCCGCGGCGCTGCTCTATCTGTTCTTCGTCACCCATTTCGCATGGTCGGGCACCGTCAAGTTGGGCGCCGCTGTCGCCGCTGCTCTGCTCGGATTCTATCTGCCGGATCTTTTTGTCTCGAACATTATCGCCCGCCGTCAAGAATCGATCATGGCTGCGTTTCCCGATGCGCTCGACTTGCTCTTGATCTGCATGGAATCGGGTATGTCGATCGAATTGGCCTTCAGCAAAGTCAGCGCCGAAATCGGTCAAGCGTCCTCCGAATTGGCCGAGGAGTTCGCGCTCACCACCGCAGAATTGTCCTATCTTCCCGACCGCAAACAGGCCTTCGATAATCTCACCAAGCGGTGCAACCATCCGGGGGTGAAAGCGGTGGCGACGGCACTCAATCAAGCGGAACGGTATGGCACGCCGATGGGTCAAGCTTTGCGGGCTTGCGCCTTGGAAAACCGTGAAATGCGTATGTCGGCGGCGGAACAGAAGGCGGCCTCGCTGCCCGCCAAGCTTACCGTACCGATGATCTTGTTCTTTCTGCCTTGCCTGTTCGTCATCATCCTAGGACCGGCGATCATGAAGGTTATGCGGATGATCTAGGCAGCGGCTTCGAATCGATGCGAGCCGTGACTGCCAACTCTGACGCGCGGCGCTTTGCGGATCGTCTCGACCACGCGCAACGCAGACGTTCCCATAAAGATGGATCAGGCTCTAGGAGTGATCGTCTGCCAATCGCAGTGATGGAATCTTGTTGCTGGCCGACGATGCGGGTGCGGTTTTCGGGCGTCGCCATGCTGCGAAGTTTGGGTGCTTCTGCCGGTTTCGCAGTAGTGGGCACAGCGGCGGTTTTGACCGTTGTGTGTTTTGTCGCCGCCGTTTTCTTGGTCACCCGTCCGGCTTTGGTATCGACCGGCACTTCTTGCATGACGATGGTCTGAGGCTCGCTTGCTTTGCTCTGCACCGGAACGTTGGAGGCGAGCAATGGTTTTGGCGCATGGTTCGCAACCGGGTCGGAGACCGCCGGAAGCGGCTTGCGGGTCATTTCCGTATAGGGGGTAAGTTTCGGCGTGCCGCCTGCGATTGTCGGAGTCACGGCGGGGGTTTGCATGGGCGCAGCCCCTAGCCCCTGGAGTAGCGTCAGGTTGCGCGCGATTTGCGGGTTGGCTGATCCGCCCGCAGCGGCTTGGCTTAGCAACCGATGGGCTTCGGCCAAATCGCCCGCTTGCATTCGCGACATGGCGTAATTGTTCAGCACCACGGCTTCGCCCGGCTTGAGAACCAGGGCGCGTTCATAAGCTATACGCGCATTTGCGGAGTCGCCGGTTTGATCGTAAGCCACGCCCAGCGCAGAATAGAGTGTCCAGTCGGTGGGCTGCAATTCGACCGCACGCGACAAGAATTGTACGGCTTCGCCGGCGCGTCCTTGCTGGACGAGAACCTTACCATATTCGCTGACGACGCGCGGATCATCGGGCGAGGCCAACATCAATTGGCTCAGCGTGCGCATCGCGCCGGAGAAATCGCCCTGTGCCCGTTGGATTTGGGCGTTGCGGACTTCGCTGTCGAGGGTGTTCGACAGAGTTCTGGCGTAAGCCGCCCCATCGGCGTCGGCCTGTCCGCTCGATGAACCGGCCACGGCAGGCCACGCAGCCAAGGCTGCGCATGATAAGGCGAGGGCTCCCAAACGGGCATTCGAACGGGACATGGGCAAGAGCCTTTGAAACCGTTGCGCAGCATGCGCGAACGCGGTCAACAAAGCTCTTAAATTCGGTCGATCACAACTCGCTCTAGGTCCAAATGCTGACGCAAAGATGTGGGATGCTATCTACCATGAGGCGTCTATGGATTGTTGCGGTCTTTGGAGCCGGACTTGGTCTCATCCTTGCCCCTGCATACCGGAGGGCTGGCCCAGGGCCTGCCGCAGCGCGTCTTCTTCCAAATCGCCACGGGCTCCACTGGCGGCACATCCTTTCCAATTGGTGAATTGATTGCCGAAATCGTCAGTCATCCGCCGGGACTGGGGCGCTGCGAGACGCGCGGCGTTTGCGGGCCGTCCGGCCTGATCGTCTCGGCGCGCAGCAGCGACGGAGCGATCGCCAATCTTCTCGCCGTCGATGCGGGAAGCGTCGATTCCGGCCTGGCGCAGAATAACATCGTGGCCGATGCCATTGCCGGGCGCGGTGCCTTTCGTAGGCTCGGGCCGCAAACGCATCTTCGTGTGATCGCAAGCATGTTTCCGGAAACCGTGCAGCTCGTCGTAGCCACCAAATCCCACATTGCCAAAGTCGGCGATCTTCGCGGCAAACGGATTGTGCTGGGGGCGGATGGTTCCGGAACCGGCGTCGTCGCGCGCGAAGTGTTGTCCGCTTATGGTGTTTCCGAACGCCGAGTGAAAGTCCGCAGCGACGCTGCGGATCACGATGCAGATCTGATACAACGCGGGCAGATCGATGCGTTTTTCTTTGTCGGCGGATCGCCCGCGCCGCTGATTGCTGATTTGCTCGCCAGCGGTAAGGCGCGGCTTGTTCCCATCGATGGAGCAGGCCGCCGCATCCTACTGAAGCACGTCCCAAGTCTGACGGCCGATACGATTCCGGCCGGGGTCTATCGCGGGAACCGGCGCGCTACAGACCATTTCCGGCCGCGCCCTTTGGGTGGTGAACGACTCCGCCGCGCCGGAAATCGTCTATGGCTTGTTGCGCGCCTTGTTCAATCCTGCCAATCGCGCCCTTCTTGATGACGGGCCAGCATCGGCATCGCGCATTCGTCTCGAAGATGCCACCAACGGTATAACTGCTCCGATGCATCCGGGCGCGTTGCGCTTCTATCGCGAGATGAAACTGCCCTTACCGCCGCAAAGATAATGACGAAGTTCATAAGGCGAAATGGCGATTTGATGTAAGACTGATACTTAATATCACTTAAACAAATCTCAACGATGAACAGTGCTTTACGCGCCACGCGACCAAACGGCGCATTCGTATACATATTCTTAGTTGTAGTCGCCCAAACTATCGCAGATCGACCGCATCCTCGAATGGGATGGACGATGCTGACCGATCTTCATGGGCAGAAACGCCCAAAAATGGCGCAAACGGACTTGAATCGGGTTGCTCATGGCGTATGAACGCTATGTGACCGGGCGTGGTGGCGCGCGAACGCATTTCAAAATGGCCGATCTATCCGGTCTGAACCTCGCCAATCGTATTCTCAACGAAATCGATTTCTCCGGTGCTTCGTTGGTCGGCGCCAGTCTGCATGGTTCAAGTCTCTTGCGCGCCAGTTTGTATTGCGCGGATTTGCGCGACTGCGATCTGCGCAATGCCAAGATGATAGGGGCCGACATGCGCGGCGCGTCGTTCAAAGGCGCGCGGTTGGCATTCGCCGTCCTCGACAATGCGGATCTGCGCGCCGCCGCGATGATGCATGTTCAGCCGGAAGGCGTGTCGATCAGCGGCCGCTCGGTATGGGATCACGGCGAACACGATACCGCACAGTCCCGCCGGCATGGCGTCGATTTCTCGAATTGTTCGCTGAAGCATGTATCGTTCGAAAACGCCAAGTTGGATGACGTGAACTTTACGGGCGCCCTGCTGAACGGTGCGAATTTCAAAGGCGCCCAGCTGACAAACGTAACAATGCGCGGCGCCGTTTTGACGGGAGTACATCTTGAGGAACTTCAATCTGCCGCCGGAAGCGCTTGCCGGATGTGTGATCGATGTCACGCCAGATTTGGTCGCCAGAGCGGCGGCGCTCTAAGAGACAAGTTCAGGATCATCAGCTTTGGATCGCGAGTGACGGCAAACAAGGAGCAGCTGCAAATTTCGACGGCGAAGACCTGCGTCCACTGAAAAAGGATTTTGCCGGCCGAGAGCTTGCCGGTCTGTCGGCGCGCAACACCATTGCGATCGGGGTCGATTTTTCCGGCTGCCAGTTGCAGGGCGCGAAATTCGACGGGGCGGATTTGCGCGACGCAGATTTTTCCCGCGCCGATCTCTGCGGCGCATCGTTCCACGCGGCCAAGCTGGCACATGGCCAATTCGCCAAGGCGCATTTGGGAAACCTTCATCTGGTTAGCGGCGAAATCCTGCCGCCGAACTTGTCGGGCGCAGAGGCCGTGCCGCAACAGTTCCAAGACGCCATCTTGGACGACAAGCTCGCTGGCTTTGGGTTGGGTGATTGATGTATCTGACACCGGTGGCCCAAAAGCGTACTAAGATCGCACAAGCGGAATTGAATCGTCTGCTCGCGCTGCAGGAAGCATATGTCGCGGGCAATCAAGGCGTGCGAACCCATTTTCGGTTGACCGAGCTCGACGATCTCAATCTGGCGAACCGTACTCTGGACGGAATCGATTTTTCCGGCTCCTCCTTCGTCCACGCGTCTCTCAATGGGTCCAGTCTTGTGCGTTCCAGCTTGTATTGCGCGGTTTTGTGCCTGTGCGATCTGCGCTATGCGATTTTACGCGCCGCCGATATGCGCGGTGCATCGCTCAGAGGCGCACGCTTGGCCCATGCGGTCCTCGACCATGCCGATTTGCGGGCCGCGGCTATGACCTATGTCGAGTCGAACGTTTTGTCGATCAGCGGTTATGCCGAACAAAAAGCTGAAAACACCGACGCACGGCAGGACAAAAGCGCGAACGGCGTCGATTTTTCGAACTGCTCACTGAAATATGTATCGTTCGAAAACGCCAGGCTGGAAGATGTCGATTTTAGCGATACATTGCTGAACGGCGCGAGATTCAAGGGCGCTCGGCTGAAGAACGTCACAATGCGCGGCGCCGTGCTGACGGGCGTGGATCTGAGATATCTCGATGTGCCTCCGGAAGTTCTCTCGGAATGTGTGACCGACGTCACTCCGCTGGCCATTGCGAAAGCGGCGATGCTCAAGGACGAACTCGATGCCCACAAATTGTGGGTCGCGAGCAATGGCAATCGAGGTTCCGCGGCCGTACTCGACGGCGAAGATCTGCGTCCTCTTTGGGAGCATTTCGCCGGCCGTCGGTTGACCGGTTTGTCCGCCAAAAATGCGGTGGCGATTGGTGTCGATTTTTACGGCTGTGCATTGCAAGGGGCAAAATTCGACGGCGCGGATTTGCGCGACGCCGATTTTTCCACGGCCGATCTCAGCGGTGCTTCGTTCGTCGGTGCAAAGTTGGGACATGCAAGGTTCGACAAGGCGCAGCTGGGAAATCTATGCCTGTTGAGCGGCGAAATCCTGTCGCCAAGCTTTTGCAATGCAAAGGCTCTCCCGGTCCAGTTCCGTGACGCGATCATGGACGACAGCTTGGAAGCGCTCGGTTTGGAAGTGTTGTCGGAAAGCTAAGCGATTCCGGCATCCACTTCGGCCTGCGCCGCCTTGCCCCACTCTTTCATGGCCGGCAAAGCGGCGACGCGCTCGGCATAGGCCTTCACTTTCGGCGGCAATTCGACGCCATAGGTGAGGAAGCGCGAAACCACCGGCGCATACATGCAATCCGCAATCGAGAAACGCCCGAACAAAAAACCGCTCTCGTCGCTGCGATAAGTCAGCGCGTGAGTCCAAGCATCGATGATGCGCGCAATCTGTGACTTGGTCGCGTCACGCAATACAGGCAGCGGAAGTTTGCGGGCGAAATCCATGGTGAGTTGGTCGCGCAGATCGGCAAATCCGGAATGCATTTCGGCGGCGTAAGAACGCGCTTCGGCACGATCGCCGGCATCGTCGGGCCACAATTTAACCTCGGGATGGCGCTCTGCCAGCGTCTCGCAGATCGCCAGGCTGTCCCAGACGGTGATGGTCTTCCCGTTTTCTTCGATTTTGAGTACCGGCACGCGCCCGGCCGGCGTGCGTTTGAGCACCTCCTCGGTACTCGAATTGCGGCGCAGCGCAATGACCTCTTCCTCGAAAGGAACGCCGATAGCCTTGAGCGCCATGTAGGGGCGCAAGCTCCAACTCGACCAATCCTTGGTGCCGACGATGAGCAAATAGCGCGCAGACATTTCGGCCCTCCGGAATGGAAGTCCATTCTGTGTGTCCGGGACTGCGCGCTCAACCTCCGGCGCGCGCATTCCAGCTCTGCGGCAGATGCAACAGACAAAGAAGCGTTTAAGCTATACCCGCATCCACTTCGGCTTGCGCGGCCTTGCCCCATTCCTTCATCGCCGGCATGGCGGCAACGCGCTCGGCATAGGCCTTCACTTTCGGCGGCAATTCGACGCCATAGGTGAGAAAGCGCGAAACCACCGGCGCATACATGCAATCCGCAATCGAAAAACGCCCGAACAGAAAGCCGTCGCCGGCGTTGCGTTCCAGCGCTTTTGTCCAGGCGGCGATAACCCGCTCGACTTGGCCCTTGGCGTCGTCGCTCAATGTTGGCATCGGATGTTTGCGTACAAAATCCATCGGCATGGCAGCGCGTAGCGCCGGGAATCCGGAATGCATCTCTGCGGAATAGGAGCGGGCGCGCTGGCGCTGTTCTATTTCATCGGGCCACAATCCGGCGCTCGGATAGCGCTCGGCGATGGTTTCGCAGATTGCCAAACTGTCCCACACCGTGGAGGTGTGTCCGTTCTCCACGATCTTCAACACCGGCACTTTTCCCGCCGAGGAATAGCGCCGGATCTGCTCGCTGGTTTCGGCTTGGCGCAGACGCAACACGATCTCCTCGAACGGCGCGCCGGTCGCGTGCAGCGCCAAATAGGGCCGAAGACTCCAGCTCGACCAATTCTTGGTGCCGATGACGAGGGTGTAACGCGCTGACATACCGATCTCCGGGCTAGTGTCGTGGTTTCGAAGTTCGCCATATCACAGATATCAGCATCTTTCGCGAACTTCGAAACCAAAACGACACTAGCATCAATAGTTTGGCTAGTGTCCTCTCGATTCCGAAATTCGAACAAGGCCGATATCAGAAGTAACGAATTTCGGAATCGGGACACTAGCTTGCGGGCGGGACGCCTGGTTTCTAAAGTCCCGGACGCGGGATTTCAAAGGTCACCATATGCACCCTAGCCTTGCAACAGGCGCAAGAGCCGCCATTCCATTGCATGCCGTGACGGAGGCCGGTTTGAAGCGCTACTTCGCCGCATGTTCCAAACGCGACGCCGCCTTCCTCAAATCTGCCTGCTTCGCCGCTCGGGACGACGAGATGAAGCTGGTGCCCAATGGCACAGGCGCTATCGCTTTTGCCGTAATGGGTCTGGGCAATGGAAACGACAAACTGGCGCTGGCCGCTTTCAGCGAAAGGCTGCCGCCGGGGACCTATCGCATTGCGGGTTTGCCCGATTCGATTTCGCCCGCCGATGCGACGCTGGGCTGGATTCTCGGTACCTATCATTTCGGGCGTTACCGGCCCAAGAAAAAGCCTGCGCCCAAACTGGTCGTGCCCTCAGGCGTCGATGGTGCCGAGATCAGCCGCATCGCCGAAGCGGTTTTTTTGGCACGCAATCTCATCAATACGCCGGCCAACGACATGGGTCCCCAGGAACTTTCCGATGCGGCTCGTGCAGTTGCCGCGCGGCATGGCGCAAAATTCGCCGAAATCGCCGGCGAGGCGTTGCTCAAGAAGAATTATCCGCTGATCCATGCGGTGGGCCGCGGCTCGGCGCGCCCGCCGCGTCTGATCGATTTGCGTTGGGGCAATCCTGGTGCGCCCAAAGTCACGCTGGTCGGTAAGGGCGTGTGCTTCGATACTGGCGGCTACGATCTGAAATCCTCGGCCGGCATGTTGACGATGAAAAAGGATATGGGCGGCGCCGCAGTATCGCTCGCCATCGCCGCGATGGTGATGGATGCCAAACTTGCACTGCGTTTGCGCGTGCTGATCCCGGCGGTGGAGAATTCGGTTTCGGGCAGCGCCTATCGCCCCTCCGATGTCTTTCCCAGCCGCAAAGGATTGACGGTGGAAATCGGCAACACCGATGCCGAAGGACGTTTGGTGCTCGCAGATGCGTTGACCGAAGCGGATAGCGAAGCGCCGGATCTGCTGATCGACATCGCCACTTTGACCGGTGCGGCCCGCGTCGCCACCGGCATGGAGCTGCCGCCTTTTTTTACGGACGACGAAAAGCTCGCCGCACAACTGATGCAGCATGCCACCGCCACACAGGATCCCATGTGGCGGCTGCCTCTGTGGCGCGGATATGAAGGGGCGCTGTCCAGTTCCATCGCCGACATCACCAACAATCCCGATTACGGCTATGCCGGCGCCATCACCGCCGCGCTATTCCTCAATCGTTTTGTCGACAAGGCGAAAAGCTGGGTGCATCTCGACATCGCGGCATGGACCGATCGTCCGCGCCCCGGCCGCCGCCGTGGCGCTGAAGCCAATACGGCGCGGGCGCTCTATGCCTTGCTCAAGATGCGCTATCCGGCCCGGCGCTGATGGAGAAGAGGGAATAGCGAGTAGGGAGTAGCGAATAGGGAGTATGGAATTGAAGAGTCTATCTTTGCCCTACTCGCTACTCCCTATTCGCCCCTTAATACGCCGTCTCGATATCCACGATGTTGTCCGGCTTCTCGCCGCGTTCGAATTTCGCGATGCCGTCCAGCACAAAATGCGCTGCGACGCCGGGCTGCGAAATCCCCGCGATATGCGGCGTCACGGTAATTTTGGGATGGCGCCACAAGGGGCTGCTTTCCGGCAATGGCTCCGTCTCAAAGACATCGAGTACCGCACCGGACAAATGCTCGCTATCGAGTGCCGCAATCAGATCCTCCACCACCAGATGCGAGCCCCTCGCCGCATTGATGACAAACCCGCCTTGCGGCATTGCCGCGAACGCTTTCGCATTCAAGATGCCGCGCGTCTGGCGCGTCAGCGCCAGCAAACAGACCACGAAATCCGCTTGCGCCAGGAAGTCGTGCAATTCCCCGTCGCCGGCAAAACTCTTCACGCCGGGAAGACTTTTGCGCGTTCGGCTCCAGCCCGACACGGCAAAGCCCAATTCGCCGAACCGCGCCGCCGTGAAAGCGCCGATCTCGCCCAATCCCAAAAGCCCGACACGCGTGTCCTCGGTACGCCGCGGCAGCACCATCTGACGCCATTGCCGTTTGGGCTGACCGTCGTCGAACAGGCGCTGGCAGCGGTGATGAATCAGCACATGCATGACCACGAACTGCGCCATTTCCCGCGATAGCGTGTCGTCGACAAAGCGCACCAGCGGCACCTGTTTGGGATAATCGCCGTCGGCAAGAAATCCGTCGACGCCCGCTCCCAACGAGAACGCCGCTTTCAAATTCGGCAAGGTCTTGAGCAAGCCTGGCGGCGGGCGGAAGCTTAGCACATAATCGATGCTCTCCGGCGCATAGGCGTCGCGGCCATGCACGATGGGATGGATCGCGCCCGCCGCCAGCGGTGTCGTCCACAATCCGGCCCATGAGACCGGCACCATCATCAAGAGATTGGGGTGTTTGCTCATGCCGCAGGTTTGCCGTTTTGGCGGCCCGATTCAAGGGAGCCGACAAAAGCACTACAACGGCGCAGTCCGGCGCGGTCGGATTGGAAGATTGTTCTCTCCCAGTCCGACCAGCCGATGCGGATTATTTCAAGGTTGCGAGATACGCGATGAGATTGGCGCGCGCATCTTCCTTGGACACGCCAGCATGGCCCATCTGGTTTCCAAGCACCATGGCTTTCGGCCCATTGAGGTAGATGTCGAGCTGGTCTGGTGTCCACACGATCCCCGAATTTTTCATCGCCGGCGAATAGGCGAAGTTCGGCACGGTTCCCGCCTTGCGTCCGACAACGCCGAACAGACTGGGCCCAATTTTGTTTTTGCCCTCGACGAACGAATGACAAGCCGCGCATTGCCTTGCCACTCTCTTTCCCGCGTCGACATCTCCTGCACCGAACGAACTTGTCGAAAACATCAGCAGCGCGGCGGCTGCCACTCCCAAAGTTCTTGCGTACATGATGATGCTCCTATGCCCTCGAGCCGCAGTATACGCCCGCCCCGTCGGACAAGCGACTGCTCCCGGTTAGGTGTCGTTAGGGTAGGTTGTTGTGCTGCCGCGCATGAAGGAAGTCCCACCCTTAACTCGAGGAGAGGGTGAAGTTCTGTTGCAGCAGAATGATTTCCGCAGTCGAAACTACTGCACCACCCTATTTTTTTGCCGGCGGTGGAATCGGCAGCGGGCTGTCGCTTTGGGTGCGCAGATAGGCCAGCAGATTGATGCGGTCCTGTGCACTGCGCAGTCCGGCAAAGCTCATCTTGGTGCCCGTCACCATGCCTTGCGGCGATTTCAGGAAGCGGAAAAGCTTGGCGTAATCCCACACTTCGTGATCGCTCGACATGGCGCTGGAATAATCGAATCCCGGATGCGTCGCCCGCGCGCGTCCCACCACGCCCCACAGATTGGGACCGATCTTGTTGGGTCCGCCCTTGCTCAGATCGTGGCATTGTTCGCAACGGGTGGAGATTTCTTTGCCCGCGGCCATATCGGCGGTCGGCAATACGGTGCCGAAATCGGGCAATGCTTCTTCGGCGGGTGCGGCGGAGGTAGACGCCGACTTGTCCTCTTGCACGCCTTCCACCACATATCCCGGCTTGGCGGGCGGCTTGGTCTCATAAATGGCGTCGGCCACGAATTTGATGACCAGCACAAAAATCAAGGTGCCCAGCACCGCACCGGCAATCTTGTTCCATTCCCAGGAATCCATAAATTCAGGCTCCGCTGTTTCAGTGGCTAGGCAGTTTCAACGACGGGTTGGTGGTCCATCCCAGAAGACCAGGTGCGACATTACAAGCCAGTCCAAAGCCGTCATTGCGGCGAAGCGTCGCACAAATCAAGAGGGTTTGTGCTTTGGTGCTTCCCTATCGGCAGGCTCAGGGTAACACCTGAGCTGCATTCTGCTTTGGGCAGGAAAAATAAGAGGGGAAAAGCCCGTGAAACCGATCGTCATCATCCCGGCCCGCATGGCCTCCACGCGTCTGCCGGGCAAGCCGTTGGCCGATATTGCCGGCATTCCCATGATCGTGCGCGTCTGGAAACAGGCGATGGCAGCCAAAGTCGGGCCCGTTATTGTCGCCTGCGCCGAACGCGAGATCGCGCAGGCGGTCGAATTCGCCGGCGGCCGCGCGGTAATGACCGCGCCGGATTTGCCCTCGGGCTCCGACCGGGTTTACGCGGCGCTGAACGCCGTCGACCGCGGCTTCGAACATGACGTGGTCGTCAACGTGCAGGGCGATCTGCCCGGGCTCGATCCGGCCCAGCTGCGCATCGCGGTGGACGCGTTGGCGACGGCGGGCGGCGACATCGCCACCTTGGCCGCTGAAATCGATTCCGAAGCCGATGCCGACAATCCGAATGTGACCAAGGTGATCGCCGCTTGGGACGTCACCGCAGCACGCGGCCATGCGCTTTATTTCACGCGCGCCCGCGCGCCTTGGGGCAAAGGCCCTCTCTATGCCCATGTCGGGCTCTATGTTTACACGCGCGATGCTTTGGCCCGTTTCGTAAACCTGCCGCCATCGGCGCTGGAAAAACGCGAGAAGCTCGAACAATTGCGTGCGCTCGAAGCGGGTATGCGCATCACCGTCGGGCGCGTGGACAGCGTGCCGATGAGTGTCGATACTCCGGCCGATTTGGAGAAAGCCCGCACGATGCTCGCGCGCGAAGGATTTGCATGAATGCCACGTTGATTTCGCATGCCAAACGCGTGGCGTTCCAAGGCGAGCCGGGGGCATACGCCAATTTGGCGGCGCGCGAAGCCTTGCCGCATCTCGAGGCGATCGGCAAACCCACTTTCGAAGCGGCGCTCGATGCGGTGCGCAGCGGCGATACCGATCTCGCCATCATTCCGGTGGAAAATTCGGTTTATGGCCGCATCGCCGATGTGCATTTCCTGGTGCGCTATTTCGGCCGCGCCATCAAAGGCCATATCGCGGAAGGCCCGCGCCATTTGTTCATTCTCGGCGAGCATTTCCATCGCGTGCGCCATCAATTGCTCGGCCTCAAAGGCGCCAAGCTGAAAGACATCAAGACCGTTTACAGCCAGGCGCCCGCGCTCGGCCAATGCCGCAAGAT
>CAWGHR010000055.1:0-13379 GCA_963822275.1 uncultured Alphaproteobacteria bacterium | reverse complement strand
CAGCCCGGCAAAGGGATCATCACCTTGGTCGTGCCCGGCGCGCCGGGAGAGGAAGTCGAGATCGCGCTGCCCAAGCGCCAGCAAGTTACCGTCGCGATGAAAGATACGATCCGAACGCTGCCGGGCGTTGTGGCGATTGAATCGGTCTAGTCCGATATTCAGAGCTGAATGTCTTTCCCAGCCGGACCGAGAATTTCGAGACGTGCGACTGATAATAGGGCCGCTGAATGTCGCGTCGTCGCCCGCGACGATCAACAGTTCCGATCCGGGTTCGAATTCCCAGCGGTAGCGCAGCGACAATTGAAGGATCTTTGCTGATGTTGTCGTACTGGACTTGGCCGCGCAGCTGCATGTCCGGCGTGAAATTCACCGACATGTCGAGCGAGCCGACATGGATGGCGACGTTGCCGGCGGGCATCGAAATCTGCTGCATGATATGGCGCGCGCTGAACGTGAGCGTGTCGTTCGGGTTCAGGTTCACGGTCGTGTCGGTTTGCAGCAATCTGCCGCCGTAGAATCCGCCGAATCTGCACGTCTTCGACGCCGGAGAGAAAACGGCCGGGCGCCGTTTCGGTGTCGAAGATGCAGTACCTGGAACGTGTATTTCCCGGCCGGGACGGGAATGTTGTGCGGCAGCGTGAACGCCGGCGTGTTCTCGAAATCCTCCCACACCTCGATCAAGAAGAAATCGCCCGCTTGGTGTAGATGCCCGTCCACACATCGTAGTGGTAAGACGATTGAATCTTGTTGTTCAGGCCCGTGGTCACGTCCTACCAGACGCCCACGTCCCACCAGCGGATGGCGGAATCGGCGAAGCGTTCGCGGTGCACGATGTTGCCCTGGTAGTCGCGGATGCCAGGCCGCGAGACGAAGCCGAGCGCGGGATCGAAATTCTCGCCCACCTGCTTGAAGCGGAAATAGCCGTTCCACGGCTCGTTCGGGAAATTGAGGTTGAGGCCGAAGGAATCGTCCTGCCCGGTTTTGTTGCTGAAGCTGCGCTCGTAATAGAAATCGCCTTGCGGCGATCTTGTCGCCGAACAGTTGGAACCGCGGAACTGGAAATCGCCGCCCGCCACCGTGTTCTGCGAGTGAGCCCGTCGGATCGCCGTTGGTGACGATCAGCCCGAGCTTGGATTCCGCCAGCACGGGCACGGTCACGCGCGCCGCCGAAAGCAGCTGTTCGCCGACGCCCGCGCCGCCCGCCGTCAGAACGCTGAGCGCGCCGATCCCACATGCCGTCGTACTGACCGGAAACTTTCGCGCCGCCTAGGATGTTGACCGGCTGATCGTTGACGATACCGATCCGGCGCGAGAAGAACGGCGCCGCGTTGGGATCGTTGTTGACGCGTCAAATTCTGGCCCGCCGAATTCGAACGAGGCGGCATCCTGCAGGAAGAAATCGCGCCGTTCCGGATAGAACAGATCGAAGCGCGAGATGTTGACGTGCCGCTGATCCAGCGGCGCATCGGAGAAATCCGTGTTGTAGGTCAGCGTGCCGGTCAGCGATGGCGTGATTTTGTAAAAGAGATTGCCGCTCGGCCGCACGCTAATGCCGGTTCCGGCATGAGGCGTGTCCCATACTTGGCGATAACGCGTCAGCGCGAAGGCCTGCAGATCGAGTCCCAGTCCTTCTTTGATGCCGCTGATTCCGGTGAGCGTCCCGGAACGGGTGATATCTTGGCTGGCAACGGCCTTGTTAACCGACGACCAACGAATGCGTTCGTTCTTGCGCCGCACCATGCGGAAAATATCGAACCCCCAATCCGACCGCTTGCCATAGGAAATGCTACGAAACGGGATGCAGACTTCGACCGCCCAGCCATTGGGCAGAATACGGGCTTTTGCACTCCAAATCGCGTTCCACTCGTAAAACACGTCTGTGTTGTTCTGGATCAAGCCGTCGCGCCGCGCACCCAGCGGGTTGACTTCGAAGATGTAGGCATTCCGCCGCGTCATATTCGGATCGAGGTAGATCCGGATGAAGTCGTCGCTGTCGATGCCGCCATCGCGCTGCTTGATGCGCGCCGTGATGCGGTTCGGCTCATCGTCATAAGCCATGATGGAGAAGTAGAGGTTGTTCTCGTCATAGAGAACGCGAACGACCGTGCGCTCGCTGGCGGGAGCGCCTTCATTGGGCTCGAGTTGATAGAAGGCATCGATCGGTTTGGCCTTGTTCCAAACAGGATCGGAAATATCGCCGTCGATGACGGGCGCTTCGCTCGCCGTTATGCGTGTGGCTCCGGCAATCGGACGATAGGTCTTGAAATCCGGCGGGCTGCTGTCCGCCGCCGCCCGCTGCGTTGCGATCGTTGCGCAAATCATTAGAAGCGCGAAACAGAACGCTCTGCATGAACGAAAAGTAATTTCCACCTCACGGCGCCCCATTTTGCCGGCACGAAAGGATTAGGCGCGCGATCGCACTCTACACAAGACGTTGGACGCTCACATTAGCGTGCGCGCATTTACGGACGTCGATTCGACGATCAACAACGAGTGAGGCGTGTCGTCGCTATCTCATTCTGTCTGAGATGTAATGGAGTAGCAGCTCGAGTCCTTGCGTTAACCGCTTCGGATCTTGCGCAAAACAGATTCGCAAATAGCTATCGCTGGCTGTGTCTTCCGGGACCGAACGCAGAGCCCGGTGCCACACCGACACGCCGTGTGCGCACGAGGTCTTGTGCGAAGCCAGACGCTGTCCGTACAGACCTTCCAAATGGAGGAAACCGTAAAAGGCGCCTTCGGGTTTAATCCAACGGAGGCGGTTCTGACCGTTGAGGAAATCCTGCACGATCTCGCGCCCGGCGACGGCAGCGTTCCCGCATCGTGGCGCGGAAGGCGTCGCCTTCGGAGGACAGCGCGGCGAGCGCGCCGTATTGCGGCGAAGGTTGTCGGGCCGGTGTTGTTGGCGATGGACATGACGTCTATCTGCGGGGCGAGCGATTTGGGATGCACCAGCCAGCCGATGCGCCAACCCGTCATCGCCCAAGCTTTTGAGAAACTGTTGATGACGAACAAATTGTCCTCTGGATCGGCAATCTGCAGAAGCGACGGGGCGTGTTCGCTGCCGTCATAGACCAGCGTTCCATAGACTTCGTCGCTGATGATCGCGATATGCCGCTTGCGGGCGAATTCCAAAATGGCCTTCTGTTCGGCCCGCGTGGCCATCCATCCTGTGGGATTACCGGGCGAACACACAAAGATCACCTTGGTTCGGGCATCGCAGAGCGCAAACAGCTTGTCGAGATCGAGCCGCCAGCGCGGTGGCGATGCCGTCCAATCCTCTTCCAGACGTGCGAAGCGCAACTCGGCGCCCACAACCTGAGCCGCTTGGAAAATGCTGGGCCAAATCGGTGAAACGATCACCGCATTGTCGCCGTTTTCGATCAGGCATTGCATCGCGGTGACCACGGCCAGCGTGGCAGCCCCCGGCAGAGAGATGCGCTCGATATCGACGTCGACGCCCACCATGCGCTTGTGGAAAGCCTTTATCGCTTCGCGCAGCGCCGTCTTGCCGCGTGCCTGATCGTAGAAGGTGTGGCCGTCGTCGAGCGCCTGTTTGGCAGCGTCGCGGATAAAGCCTGGGGTGACCAAATCGGTTTCGCCGAACCACAATGGGATAACATCCCGTTGCCCCAAGCCTGCAAAGGCCACGCGCCCGATACCGTTGGGTTCCAGATTCAGAATGGTCTGTCGAATGGGCGCCATGATGCTGGAGTAGCACACAAATCGGGATTACGAATGTGCCGCAGGCGCATGACTGATGGGTCAAAAGAGGCACCTTGCGCCTGCGCCGACCACACCCTATAAGCCGCGGCATTCCGCACGCGAGGGTGGGTTTCGGGAGGTGTTCTCTCGTCCCCGTCCGGTGCCTCTGGAAGTTTCCGTGAGAGCGGAAGCAACCGAAAAGGGGTTACTCCTCGCGTCTGGCTAACCGGAAAAGGAGAATGATTTCATGGCATTGCCAGATTACACAATGCGTCAGCTGTTGGAGTCGGGCGCCCATTTCGGCCATCGCACGCAGCGCTGGAATCCGAAAATGGCGCCGTTCATCTATGGTTCGCGCAACGACATCCACATCATCGATCTGACCCAAACCGTGCCATTGCTGCATCAAGCGCTGGTGGCGCTTCGCGACGTCGCGGCAGGCGGCGGACGCATCCTGTTTGTCGGCACCAAGCGTCAGGCTTCCGATCCGATTGCGGCGGCGGCCAAGCGCTGCGCCCAATATTACGTGAACCATCGCTGGCTCGGCGGCACGCTGACCAACTGGCAGACCATTTCCAATTCGATCAAGCGCCTGCGCACGATCGAAGAGACATTGGAATCCGCACAAGGTTCGGGTCTGACGAAAAAGGAACTGCTAGGTCTTCTGCGCGAGCGCGACAAGCTGGAGCGTGCGCTGGGCGGCATCAAAGAGATGGGCGGTCTTCCGAACATGCTCTTCGTCATCGACACCAACAAGGAAGCCATCGCGATTTCGGAAGCGAAGAAGCTTGGCATTCCGGTGACGGCCATCCTGGATTCGAATTGCGATCCGGACGGCATCGCCTATCCGATTCCCGGCAATGACGATGCGGCTCGCGCCATCGCGCTGTATTGCGATCTGATCGCCCGCTCTATCATCGACGGATTGTCGGAAGGTCAGAGTGGCGGCCGGCGTCGATACCGGCGAAGCCGCGACACTTCCCGATCTCACGCCAGCAGCCGACACAACGGCCGAACGCCGCTCCTGCCGTCTGACGAACAACCTTTTTGGAGGCAAGAATGGCGAACATCACCGCTTCGATGGTGAAGGATCTGCGCGACAAAACGGGCGCAGGCATGATGGATTGTAAGGCTGCGTTGGCCGCGACCGATGGCGACATGGAAACCGCCATCGATTGGCTGCGCAAGAAAGGTCTGTCGAAGGCCGCAAAAAAGGCCGGCCGTGTGGCGGCCGAAGGATTGGTGGGTGTCGCGGTCGGCGGCGATTCCGGCGCGCTGGTGGAAGTGAATTCCGAAACCGACTTCGTGGCGCGCAACGATCAGTTCAAAGACTTTGTCAAAAGCGCAGCCCAGATTGCGCTGGCCGAAGGTTGCGATGCCGAGAAGCTGCTGGCCCAGCCGATGGGCGCGGCGACCGTTCAGCATACCTTGACGGAAATGATCGCCAAAATCGGCGAGAATATGAGCGTGCGCCGCGTGATGACGCTGTCGGTGTCGCCGGGCGTCGTGTCGTCCTACGTCCACAACGCATCGTCGCCGGAGCTCGGCAAGATCGGTGTCCTCGTGGCGCTCAAATCCACCGCGGACAAGGCCAAGCTCGCCGCTTTGGGTAAGCAGCTCGCCATGCATATTGCGGCGGCCTCTCCGCTGGCGCTGACGCCCGAACATCTGTCGAAAGAGGTAGTGGACCGCGAGCGCGCCATTCAAGCCGATCTGGCCCGCCAATCCGGCAAGCCGGAAAACGTCATCGAAAAGATGCTCGAAGGGCGGATGCGGAAATTCTACGAAGACACGGTGCTGTTGTCGCAGACCTTTGTCATTGACGGGGAGACCCAAGTCGCCAAAGTGATCGAAAAAGCCTCCAAGGATTTCGGCGTGCCTGTCGAGATCGCGGGGTTTGTGCGCTTTCAGGTCGGCGAAGGCATCGAGAAAGTCAGTGACGACTTTGCGGACGAAGTGAGTAAACTGTCCGGACACTGAGGAATCAGCCGATGTCGTCGACGCCGAAATACCGACGGGTGCTTCTGAAGGTTTCTGGCGAGGCGCTGATGGGCTCGCTCGCCTTCGGCATCGATATTGGCACGGTCGATGCGATCGCCGCTGATGCGAAGAATGCGGTGGAAAACGGAACTCAACTCTGCATGGTGATCGGAGGCGGGAATATTTTCCGCGGCCTCTCCGCCGCCGCCAAAGGAATCGAACGCGCCACTGCCGATTACATGGGAATGCTCGCCACGGTGATGAACGCTTTGGCGATGCAGGCGGCGCTGGAACGGGGCGGCATGGAAAGCCGGGTATTGTCGGCTATTCCCATGAGCACGGTATGCGAACCCTATATCCGTCGGCGCGCCATCCGCCATTTGGAAAAAGGGCGCGTGGTGATCTTTGCCGCGGGTACGGGCAATCCGTTCTTCACCACGGATACGGCGGCGGCGCTCAGGGCAGCGGAGATGAATTGCGACGCGCTTCTCAAGGGGACGCAAGTCGACGGCGTCTACAGTGCCGATCCCAAAAAGGTTTCCAACGCCGAGCGCTACGCCAAGTTGACGTATCATGAAGTCCTATCGCGTGATTTGAAGGTGATGGACGCATCGGCTGTGAGTCTTTCGCGCGAAAACAAAATCCCAATCATCGTATTTTCGATTCACGATCGGGGCGCACTCGCCGCGGTATTGAAGGGCGAGGGTCGCGCAACGGTCATCGAAGAAAAGGCATAGGAGGGCGAACATGGCCGAAACCTACAGCAAAGATGAAATGCTCCGTCGTATGAAGGGCGCCGTAACGACGCTCAAAAATGAATTCGGAGGACTGCGCACGGGCCGCGCCAGTCCCGCATTGCTCGATCCCGTCGCGGTCGACGCTTATGGCAACACAATGCCCGTTGCCCAGGTTGGCACGATTTCCACGCCGGAATCGCGGCTTTTGACGGTGCAGGTGTGGGACAAAAGTATGGTTAAGGCAGTCGACAAAGCTATTCGAGACGCCGGTCTCGGCCTCAATCCGCAGATCGACGGTCAATTGCTGCGTATTCCGATCCCCGAATTGAATGAAGAACGGCGCAAGGAACTCGTCAAACTGGCGCACAAATACGCGGAACAGGCCCGAATTTCCATTCGCGGTGTGCGCCGCGACGGCATGGAAGTCCTGAAAAAGCTCGAAAAAGACCACAAGATAGGCCAGGACGAACAGCACAAACTGGGTGAGGAATTGCAGAAGCTCACCGACGCGAACATCAAAGAGATCGATGCCGCTGTTCACGGTAAAGAGCAGGAAATAATGCAAGTCTGAGGCGGCTGGTTGCCCTCGCGCCCGGACAAGATCAGCATGGGGGCGTTCGTTAACTCCCGCGTCTGATATGCATGGTTGGGCAGGGTTTCAGGGGTGCAGGGATGGCCGTGGCGCCGAGCAACACCACTCTTCCTCGTCATGTCGCCATTATCATGGACGGCAACGGGCGATGGGCGCGTAAACGCCACCTGCCGCGTCAAGCGGGTCATGTCGCCGGCGTGTCGGCCGTGCGCGAAGTTGTGCGGGCGGCTTGCGATGCCGGGCTCGGCAATCTGACGCTGTTTGCCTTCTCATCGGAAAATTGGAAACGCCCCGCAACCGAAGTGGGCGCCTTGATGGGCTTGTTCCGGCTTTATTTCCGAAACGATTTGACCGATCTGGTCACGCGCGGCGTGCGCATTCGCGTGATCGGAAATCGCTCGCGCGTGGAAGACGATATCCGCCAAATGATCGAAGATGCGGAACATCGCACGCTGGGCAACACCGGGCTCAACCTCACTTTTGCGTTCGATTACGGCGGACAGGAAGAGATCGCTGCGGCGGCGCGGGAGCTGGCGCGGGCCGCGTGCGAAGGCCGACTCGACCCCGAGACGATTACGCCCGAACTCTTATCCTCGCGGCTGTTCACAAGCGGATTGCCCGAACCCGATTTGGTGATCCGCACCAGCGGCGAACGCCGGTTGAGTAATTTTCTGCTTTGGCAATGTGCCTATGCCGAGCTTCTCTTCGTCGACACGCTTTGGCCGGATTTTGGCCGGCAGGATTTTCTTGATGCGCTCGAAGAGTTCTCGCAGCGCGAGCGCCGCTTCGGCGCCTTACCGGAAGCCGTCGCGTGAGCAAAGCGTCCGACATCGTGGCCACAGGCAGGGCGTCCGCGCCCCGGATATTCCGGTTTTCGCGCGATTGGATCACCCGGCCCGTATTCGGTGGAATTTTGGCGCTGATGGCGATTGCCGCGCTGATCGCGGACCGACCGTATCTCGAGTTAGTTATTGCGGCCGCCGTCTTTGCCGCGGCGCGCGAATGGCACCGCATGGTGAGTAAGGGCAGGTTTGGCGTCGAACTGGTCGCAACGACCTCAACATTGTGGCTGATGCTGGGGGCATTCCTATTGTCGCCGCACGGGCATCGCCCGGAGATCATCCTGTTGTGCGGGACGATCGTCGTCATGGCCATCGGCCTGTTGCGGTGGAACAATCCGCTGTGGCAAGCGGGCGGGGTTCTTTATCTGGGTCTGCCTTGCCTGGCGCTGCTCTCTTTGCGCGATGCCTTGCCGCACGGCGCGTGGGTGATCGGCGGGTTGTTCATTGTCGTTTGGGCTACCGACACCAGCGCTTTCGTGGCGGGCAATTTGATCGGCGGGGCCAAGCTCGCACCGGAACTCTCGCCCAACAAAACTTGGTCGGGCACGCTGGGCGGGATCGGCGCCGCTGCGTTGATGGAAGCGATCTATATCGCGTTCATCGGCGGCAATGTGCTGACGGGCGTTTTCTTCGGGGCAGGGCTCGCTGTGGCCGCCCATCTCGGTGATCTCTTTGAATCGTTGGTCAAACGGATATTCCGCACCAAAGACAGCGGCGGACTTATCCCCGGTCATGGCGGCGTGCTCGACCGGATCGACTCCACTCTGTTCGCATCGGTCGCCTTGGCCATTGTCGTTTTTGGCTTCCATCTCGATCCACTGTTCGGAGCAAACCCATGAACGCGCTGGCCGCTCATCGACATCAGATCGAATTGCCCGACTTGTCGCCCGTGTTGGCGCGTCGCGTCACCGTGCTCGGTTCGAGCGGATCTATTGGCGTCAATACGCTCGACGTGATCGGTCATGCGCGGAGCGTTTACGGCGCCGATGCATTTCCGGTTGAAGCGATAACGGCGCAAACAAACGTTACCGTTCTTGCAGCGCAGGCAGCAAAATATCGTCCAAAGATCGCCGTTATCGGTGACGAAAAACTCTACCCAGAACTCAAATCCGCGTTGGCGGGCAGCGGTGTCGACGCCGCTGCGGGACGCGCAGCCGTCATCGCGGCTGCGGCCCGGCCATCGGATACGGTCATGGTCGCAATCATGGGGGCGGCGGCGTTGGAGCCTGCTTTGGCTGCGGTGAAGCGGGGCGCGATCGTCGCGTTGGCCAACAAGGAATGCATCGTCGCCGCGGGTGGCGTGTTCCGCCGTGCGCTCGCAAGTTCGGGAGCGACGATCATTCCAGTCGACTCCGAACACAATGCGATCTTCCAAGTGTTCCGGGCGTCGGATATCGACGAAGTCGATCGCGTAACGCTCACCGCTTCCGGCGGTCCGTTCCGCGATTGGACCATCGAACGCATGCGCGCGGCAACGCCCCAAGAAGCTGTGGCGCATCCCAATTGGTCGATGGGTGCGAAAATCTCCGTCGACAGCGCGACACTCATGAACAAAGGCCTCGAATTGATCGAGGCGCATTTTCTGTTTGCCTTACCCGCGGAAAAACTCGCAGTGGTCGTGCATCCGCAGTCGATCGTGCATTGTCTGGTGTCCTATGCGGATGGCTCGACCTTGGCGCATTTGTCGGCGCCCGATATGCGCACGCCCATCGCCCATGCGCTCGCTTGGCCCAGGCGGATCGCATCCCCCTCACGCAAACTCGACCTCGCAGCGGTGGGGCAGTTGACGTTCCAGGCGCCGGATCACGACCGTTTCCGCTGCCTGCCGCTGGCCTTGGACTGCTTGCGCCGCGGAGGGCTGGCACCTACTGTCTTGAACGCGGCCAACGAAATCGCTGTGGATGCCTTCCTGAACCGCCAAATCGGATTTTTGGACATCCCGCGCGTGGTCGAAACGACGCTCGACAGCAGCGCTGCGGCGAATGTCGAGGCGGAATCCCTGGATGGCGTGCTCGCGGCGGATGCCCGGGCTCGGGAACTCGCTGGAAACGTTTGCCGGCGCATGATGGCTTAGTGGTCGGGGGTGTAAGGGAGTATCGATGCCGACGTTTTTGCACCAGTTGTTCGCCTGGGCCCCGCTGGGATTGCCGGCGTTTATCTTCGTTCTGACCTTCGTGGTGTTCTTTCACGAACTGGGTCATTTCCTTGTGGCCCGGGCTTGCGGCGTTGCGGTTGAGACGTTCTCGATCGGTTTCGGCAGCGAGATCGTCGGATGGACTGATAAGAAGGGCACGCGCTGGAAGATCTCGTGGCTACCCTTTGGCGGCTACGTAAAATTCCTAGGTGACGAAGGCGCGGCGAGCACGCCGGATCGTGAACGGATCGCACAAATGGATGCGGCCGAGCGATCCGTTGCTTTCCCCTTTAAGCCGCTTTGGCAGCGCGCCTTGGTCGTGGTGGCGGGTCCGGCAGCGAATTTCGTGCTGGCTATCCTCGTTTTCACATCTCTTTTTGCCATCTTTGGGTTGAAGTATCTTTCAACCTATACCGGACCCATCACGCCGCACTCGCCGGCCGCGGAAGCGGGACTTCATGAAGGGGATAAAATTGTCGCAATCGACGGCAAACCTATCCAGCTTTGGGCCGACCTGAGAGATACAATCGTCGCGAGCAATGGAAAACCGTTGACGCTTTCCGTCCTTCGCCGGGGCCAATCGCTGACCCTTACCGCAACGCCGCGGACCATACCCAATAGAGATATATTCGGCGCCCCCATCCAAGCAATCGGCCTGGGAATCGCGCCGGGCAATGAAGCGCCTGAGAATATCGTCTACAAGCCCGTTCCGCTGACCGATGCGCCTGGAATGGCCCTGGCTAAGACCTGGTTTGTCGTCGATGTGTCGCTGACCGGCGTGTGGCGGATGGTCTCGCGCCAAGCCGACACCAGCCAGCTAAGCGGGTTTGTCGGGATCGCGGGTGTGTCGCAACAGGCCGCCGCACATGGCTTCTACGACTTAATCTCTCTCGTAGCTTTCATTTCTGTAAGCCTCGGTCTAATCAACCTTTTTCCCATTCCGCTCCTCGACGGGGGCCATCTTCTGTACTATGGATGCGAGGCTGTGCTGGGGAGGCCGCTCACGGAGCGGACCCAGGATGTTGGGTTCAGGCTCGGGCTTGCGCTGGTGATTAGTCTCATGATCTTCGCCGCTTGGAACGACTTGACTCGGTAGAGTTTTTCGCAACTTCGGACCGCTTTATGCGCATTTTAAGCATAGGGCCTGACCCGAATAGAGTATCAGAGACGAGTGGATGAGCGTTAACGCCCTGTTCGCCCGAGTAAAGCGTGCGGCTCCGGCCTCGCTGGTACTCGCGTCGTTTCTCTTGGGGACGACAGCATCCGCACAACTGGCACAACCGGCCGGTCACTCCGCCAAACCGTCAGGTGCCGCCGAGCCTTCCGGTGGTGACGCGACAGCCCCCGCCGAATCGGGGCCGCAGCAAATCGTCAAGCGGATGGTGGTGGAGGGTACGCAGCGTATCGAGCCTGCAACGGTTCTGTCCTACATCACGATGCACGAAGGCGACCCCTATGACGAACAGGCGGCCGATCGCGCCCTAAAAACGCTGTTTGCCACCGGCTTGTTCTCCGACGTCAAGATCAATTGGGACGGAACGACGCTAACGGTGCATGTCGTCGAAAATCCCATCATCAATCAGGTCGCCTTCGAAGGAAACAGCAAGGTCACGACCAAAGATTTGCAGAAGGAAGTCCAGCTCAATCCGCGCATGGTGTTTACGCGCGCGAAGGTTCAGTCCGACGTCCAGCGCATCATCGAACTCTATCGCCGCAACGGCAAATTCGCTGCAAATGTCGACCCGCAGATCATCCAGCGTCCGCAGAACCGCGTCGACCTAATTTATTCCATCAACGAAGGGCCGACCACCGGCGTTGCGCGCATCATTTTCGCGGGTAACAAAGTCTTCGACGACGACACATTGCGCGGACAGATCGCCACCGAGGAGTCGACTTGGTGGCGAATTCTTGGCCAGCAACGATAACTACGACCCGGATCGTTTGTTGTTCGACAAAGAGCAATTGCGTCGTTTCTATGTGTCTCATGGCTATGCGGATTTCCGCGTCGTCTCGGCTGTCGCAGAACTGACCCCGGACCATGGCGCGTTTTATATCACTTTCACGGTCGATGAGGGCCCGAAGTACAAATTCGGCAAAGTGGAAATCGAATCCAAAGTCAAAGAGCTTCCTGCTCAGTCATTGCGTCCGCTGGTAAAAATCACCGAAGGCGATGTGTATAATCAAGACTTGGTAAGTAAGGCGAAAGACGCACTCGTCAACGCGGTCGGCACGCGGGGCTATGCCACGGCCGACGTCAACATACGTCTGCGGCGCAATCTGGAAGCACGCACGATCGATCTCGTCATGCAAATCCAACAAGGGCCGCGCGTCTATGTCGACAAGATCAACATCGTCGGCAATACCCGTACCTTGGACAAGGTTATTCGGCGCGAATTGCGCTTCGTCGAAGGAGACGCTTTCAACCGCGATCTCGTCGACCGGTCGCGCACTCGTATCCGGGCTCTTGGCTTCTTCAAAGATGTGGCCATCAAGAACTCGCCCGGTTCGCGCCCCGATAAGACGGATATTACGGTCGAAGTGACGGAGCAATCGACCGGCGAGTTGGCTGTCGGAGCAGGCTATTCGTCGACCAGCTCCTTCGTCGGTGAATTCTCCTATACCGAGCGCAATCTATTCGGCCGCGGCCAATACATGCGCGCGAGCATCGCAGTGTCGACGCTTAGTAAACAATTCCAGTTCAGTTTCACCGAACCATGGTTCCTCGATCGTCCGCTTGCGGCCGGCTTCGACCTCTACAAGTGGGTCACCAACTACAATCAGGCCGCCTACCAGGGCGACGTGACGGCGGCAGGTTTTCGGTTCGGCTTTCCGACATCCGAATATGGCAGTGTCGGTCTGCGTTACACTTATAGGATCAACAAGGTGGCGCCGTATTCGTCGGCGCCTTTGGAGGTCCAACTCGCGGCCGGTACGACGAAAACATCGGAATTGGGCTATTCGTTCATCTACAATACATCGGACGACCCCATCAAACCGACCAGCGGTATTGTCTTCACCTTCGGCCAGGATTTCGCCGGGTTCGGTGGCAATTTGAAATTCCTGAAGACAGAGGGGACCTTCGCAGGCTGGCAAAAGTTGTGGGGAGACGCCCTGGTGGGATCGCTCAATTTGTCGTCGGGCTATATCCAGGGATATGGCGGTACGATCATACCAATTCAGGAACGCTACTTTAAGGGCGGCGATTTGTTCCGCGGCTTCAAACTGGCCGGTATAGGGCCGCGCGATATCGACGTGACAGGCGATGCCGGCGCCGTCGGCGGCGATTTCTACGCCATCGGAAATGCGGAAGTCCGCCTGCCGGATTTTGTGCCGGCCGATTATGGCATGAACTTCAAGTTGTTCTCGGATTTCGGGACGTTGGGCCATCT
>CAWGHR010000054.1:0-16620 GCA_963822275.1 uncultured Alphaproteobacteria bacterium | reverse complement strand
ACCGAGGTCCGGATCATGGGATCGAAGAGCAATCTGCTTGGGACTTTGGTGGCCGGCGCAGGCGGGAAAACGGCTACGCCCGGCGTTCGCAGTTCAGTACTGAAATGGCGGAGCCGGAGGGATTCGAACCCTCGATACGGTTTTTCAGCCGTATAACGGTTTAGCAAACCGCCGCCTTCAGCCTCTCGGCCACAGCTCCGCATTTTCGCCCGCTTGCCGGGCGACCCACATCGGGGTGGCACTCTTGCCCCAGTTCGGCGCCCGCCTCAAGCCTGCGAAGCCCGCCGCGCCGAAAGATTCAGTGTTAACAGGGATATAACGCGCCCCGGCGGGGCCCTTGCAAGTTAGTCGCATTGGGCGCAGCCTTTGTGACAGCGGGGGCAACCCGTGGGACCCAGTCCCGCCGCCGTGCCGCTCGGCAAGAAATTGCCCTTCGGTAGAGCGGGGTGTTGGCGTCCACCAAGGCCTACAAGGCCGCAAGGAGGAGCGACGCGCATGCAAGTCAAACATATCCTGCACGAAAAAGGACGCGACGTCGTCGCGCTGACCAGCGAAGCCACGCTATCGGAAGCCGCCCGCCTCCTGGCGCGCAAGCGCATCGGCGCCTTGCTGGTGAAGGACCGCAACGGCGCGCTGGTCGGCATCTTGTCGGAGCGCGATGTCGTGCGCGCGGTGGCGGAAGAAAGCGTGGCCGCGCTGGCGCGCCCGATCTCCGCTTATATGACGCGCGCGGTGGCGACCTGCACGGAAAGCGACACCATCGACGATCTGATGGAGATGATGACGCAGGGCCGCTTCCGCCATGTGCCGGTGCTCGATGAGAACAGGCAGCTTTGCGGCATCGTCTCGATCGGCGACGTGGTGAAGACACGCATCGAAGAGACGGTGCGCGAAGCCGCCACCTTGCGGCAATACATTGCCGCGGCGGGGTAAGGGCGCGGGCCTAATAGAAGCGGCTTCTCTTCGACGCCGCCCCCCACCCTGACATGCTCGCTCGCGCTCGCATGTCGTCCCTCCCCGCGTTGGGGGAGGGACAATTGGCGATAATTCTTCTCACCTCCCTCTACGTGGGGAGGTCGATCCGTCGAAGCGGCGCGTAGGTCCGAGCGTCAGCGAGGGACGCGTACGCGCGAGACGGATCGGGTGGGGGGATGCGGAATGAAACGGTCGCCGCTCCCGAGCCCTCTACCCCTTGTTCTTCGCGATGTAAGCGTCCACCACCTGTTCCAGCACGGCGAGCGGAAGCGCGCCGCAGAGCAGAACCGTGTCGTGGAATTTGCGGATGTCGAAACGGCCATCAGGCGTAGGCCTGACCTCGTCGCGGGTGCAATAGACTTTGTCGGTCGCGCGCTCGGTCTTCCGTGAAGACAAGAAGCTCCCCGTCATCTCGGGCCCAGTTCAATGCTCGGTAGTTGGCGCGCTGCCAACCGTGAGTTTTGGTTGTGCAGTGAAATTCCACACCAAAACCACATCCAGGAGCCCATGTTCCCACATAATGTCACATGACTGCAATCGGATCGAACAAAATGCTCCGCAAATACATGGCACCGTCAGGACGAACTTCTTGGGGCTGCTCGATCGAGTGGCGGGGTTCACATCGGTTGGGAAGGGGTAATCATGTCAAATCAATATCTTGCTCGGGTCCCGCACCCGAGCCTAAAGAGCTTTTTGATGGTCGGCGTTGCGGCGCTGGCCGCCGGCGCCAGCTCTTCGGTTGCGCTCGCGCAGCAGGCCACGGGTAACCAAGCCGCCGGCGAAAACATCGAAACCGTGGTCGTCACCGGCATTACGGGAAGTCGCTGAGCGAAGCGCGCATCATCAAGAAAGATGCGGTCATCGAGGAAGACGCGATCGTCGCCGAAGACATGGCGAAGTTCCCGGAACTGAACCTGGCCGAGTCGTTGCAGCGCCTGCCGGGCGTGCAGATCACCCGCGAGGCGGGCGAAGGCCGGCGAATCTCGCTGCGCGGCCTCGGACCGGATTTTACCCGCGTACAGCTCAACGGCATGGAAGTGCTGGGCAACGTCGACTCCGCTCAGGATAGCCGCGGCCAGCGTTCGCGCGACCGCGCCTTCGACTTCAACATCTTCGCTTCGGAACTGTTCTCGAAGGTGGAGGTCGAAAAGACCTTCCAGGCTGCGCAGAACGAGGGCGGCATGGCCGGCACCGTCGGCCTGTTCACCGGCAAGCCTTTCGACTACGGCACGGGACTGAAAGGCGCAGTGACGGCCAAGCTGCGGCACCAACCAATATACGCAAGACCTGCAGCCGCGCGTCGCTGCGCTGGCCAGCTACAACTGGGGCGACAAGTTCGGCATAGCGGTCTCGGTCGCCTATGGTCACCGCAAGACCACCGAGCAAGGCCACAACGATTACAACTACACCTATTTGGGCACCACGCAGCTGGTCGGTGGTGTTCCCACCGGTCCTGCGGTTGACCTTGTCAACGCCGGCCTCGACATCTCTCATCTATCCGCCGCCAAACAGGCGAGATTTCTGGCAGGCGGTCTCTATTTCGCTGACGGTAACCGCATCTCGTCCTTGGGATGCGAAACAGGACCGTCTGGGCATAACCGCCGCGATGCAGTGGAAGCCGACTGACAATATCCTTCTGACGCTTGATGCCCTGCACGGCGACATTCACCACCCATCGCGACGAATTTCACCTCGCCACGCGACCGTTGAATGGCGCGGGCTCCACCACCCTCGATACCGCGGCCGGCGCGCCTTGGCCGGCGATCTTCCAGATGCCGACAATCCTAAACGACTTCACGGTGGACAGCAACGGTTACGTCACCATGACCAACGCTTCCAACGTGACGTTCGGCAGCGAACACCGCCGCGAGCTGAATGAAAACGTCTTCAACCAAGGTGTGCTGACCGGCACATGGGAGGTGTCCGATCGTTTTTCGATCGACGGGCATTTCGGCGACGAAAAGTCGACCTACAAGACGCCTTATGACGACAAGTTCTATATGCGCGCCAAGGGCAATATGATCGCCAATTACGGTGCCGATGGCCACTCGGCCTCATTCCAGTATCCGAACTGGGATCCGACCAATCCGGCCAATTAGGCGATGGACGACTTCTACTATCGCGCCTTCAACAATTCGTCGGAGCTGAAGGAAGGCGTGCTGAACGCCACCTACAAGCTGGATGACGCTTGGACGCTTCGGGCGGGCGCGGCCTATCACAACTTCTCGCAAAACGGCGTCAACTATTTCTATGACGGCAACGTCAACGGCACCAATGGCGAGACGCAGGGCACCTCCGTCGCAGACATCACCGATGTGTTCACGAACAGCTTCGGCTCGTGGCTGATCGGCGATTATGCCAAGGCGTTTTGCGAAGTATAACGAGTACCACCGGCTCGGCCCCAAGCCCGACGGGACGGGCGGCCAGCTCCAGGATATCGAGCAGGTTTCGAAGTCAACGAACGCACCGAGCTCGTATTACATCCAGGCGGATTGGGACAGCGAGCTGTTCGGCAAGCGCTTCCGCGGCAATTTCGGTGTTCGCGGCTACAACACCGACACCCGCAGCAAAGGCAGGCTCGAACACAGTGTCTCAGGCGACAATTACGCCTATGCTCGGCACGGCAGACGTGAAAGGCAGTTATGACGGCGTTCTGCCGGCGCTGAACACCGTGCTGGAACTGACGCCGGACGTGCTGCTGCGCTTCTCGGCCACGCAGAACCTGAATCGCCCGACACTGGGTTCGATGGCGGCCCAGGGTTCCGCGTCCAATGACACTGGAGTAATCACGGCCTCCCGCGGCAATCCCGATCTCAAGCCCTTTACGGACACCACGTTGGACTTCGCGGTGGAATATTACTTCGGAAAGGTGGGCCTGCTGTCTGCGGGCGTCTTCCAAAAATACGTGAAGAACTTCATCACCACGATGACCTTGACGTCGCTGATGGTGATGCAAAGACCTTCGCGCAGGCCGGGATTCCTGCCACCTTCGTTCCGGGCGCGACGGCGAATACCGTCATTGATCAGTTTTCGATGCCGATCAATCTCCCGGGCACCAAGAGGTTGACCGGCGTGGAAATAGCCGCGCAGAGCCAGTTCTGGTTCCTGCCGGCGCCATTCGACGATTTGGGCGCGGTGGCGAACTACACCTATGTCGACTTCCCCCAGGACATCACCGGGATATCGCCCGTCAGCGACAACGCCACACTCTATTACGAAACCAGTCTTTGGGGTGCGCGCGTTTCTGCGAGCCATCGCAGCCGCTGGTATACCGGGCACAGCACCAACCCGATGAGCGCCGATACGCAGGGCTTCGAGGGGTCCACCTATGTGGACGCCGCGGCATTCTACAACATCACCGATACGCTTCAGTTCACGGTCGATGCGATCAATCTGACCAACCAGAAGGATACGCAATTCTGGGGCCAGAACCGGTATCTCTATAACCAGACCCAGAGCGGCACGACTTATATGGTCGGGCTCAGCTACAAGTTCTGAGACGGCTGCGTATGATAATGAACTGTGCGCCCCCCTCTCTAGCGGAGGGGGGCGCTTTTTTGCTTGTGTGGAAGACGTGATTGTTTCCCATCGCCACCGTTTCATCTTCGCCGCAGTGCCCAAGACCGGCACCCATTCCGTGCGGCAGGCCCTGCGCGAGCAATTGGGCGACGGGGATGTCGAGCAGGTGGGGCTGTTCGTCAACAAGCGTTTCCCGTGGGCGGATCTGGCGGCGATCCAGCACGGCCACCTGTCCCTGCGACAGCTGCGTCCCTTCCTTGGCGAAGACGCCTTCGCTCGGCTATTTCAAATTCGCCTTTGTGCGCAATCCGTTCGATCGTTTCGTCTCGTATTGCGCCTTCATGCTGCGTGGCGGCGACGCCTTCCGGCAGCGGCCGCGCGAGGTGATGCGCCATTTCCTTTTCGGCGACCCGCCGGAGCATCATATTCTGTTTCAGCCGCAAGCCTCGCTGCTGCTGGACGAGAACGGCAAGACCCTGCTGACCGACATGGTCGGCCGCGTCGAGGATATGCAGGCGTCGTATGATGCGATCTGTGCGCGTATCGGCATTGCTTCCCGCCCGCTCGAGCGCGTCAATGGCAGCCGTCATGGCGACTATCATCAGTATTACGATCAGGCCCTTATCGACGGCGTCGCCGCCCGTTACGCGTCAAGATCTGGAATTGTTCGGATACACATTCGAAGGCATGCGATGAACGCCGTCCCTGTCGGAGCTCGCCGCCAATCCGCGCAAGACCACGACCGTCCGCAAGCTCGGCCCGGTCGACATTGCCGCACTTGCGCGCGGCCGTGCTGGCGATCCCCGAGGACGTCTGGGACGCGGAGAACGCCAGCAAGCCGAACAAGTTCGAGGTGCTGGACGACACCCGCCATATCGTTTTCCGCTTCCTCGACAGCCCCCGCGACTGGCGCAGGTCCCATGATCGCGACGCTTGGCCGCAATGGCGCGCCTTGCTGGAGCCGGTGCTGGCTGAGGCCGTCCGCGGTTATGGTTATGCCCGCGGCGTGTTTCCGCGGGTGATGTTGGCAACGATGGCGCCGGGTGCGGTG
Source organism: uncultured Alphaproteobacteria bacterium (assembly GCA_963822275.1). Taxonomy (GTDB): domain Bacteria; phylum Pseudomonadota; class Alphaproteobacteria; order Micropepsales; family Micropepsaceae; genus Rhizomicrobium. Next base: position 11,075 of record CAWGHR010000054.1, on the reverse strand, counting down.
ATCCACCCGCATATCGACGACCAACCCGGCGGCGAAGTGGCCGCACAAAATTCATGTGCCGATGTCAACCAATCCCGGCGTGGTTTGCTTTTTCGGCGGCCGCGAACATTATTTCCCTCCGGGCGAGGCGGTGGAGGTCAACAACCTCGGCCCGCACTGGGTGCGCAATGGCGGCGACACCGACCGCGTTCATCTGATCTTCGAGTATTACGACGCCGACCAGCCGGATCCGAGCTGGCTGAAGCCGCTGCTGCTGGCCGGCGCGGCGCCATGACTTCGTCCGCCGAACTCCGCAGATCGCGACGCCCTGTTGAAGAAGGCCAGCACCCTGCGCTCCGCGCCAGCGCATCCCGGAAGCATTGGCCGTCCTCGAGCTGCTCCAGTCGCTGCATCCCCAGTTCAGCCGCCTGTATCAGGAGCGCGGCCATTGCCATGTCCTGCTTGCGGATGCGCCGGCGGCCATCGAAGCGCTGCAGGAAGCGGTGCGCCTCAATCCGACTCTGCCGGCGAGCTGGGACATGCTGGAACAGCTCTACCGCATGCTGGGCGACACCGCCCAGGCGGCCATGGCGGCGCAGAATCTGGCCACGCTGAAACAGCTGCCTGTCGGAAGTGGTCGTGGCGAACAGCCTGTTCGCCGACGGCGACCTGGCGCCGGCCGAGGAGGTCATCCGGGATTACCTTGGCAAGGATGGCGACAATGTCGGCGCCCTGCGCCTGCTGGCGCGCATCCGCATAGAGCGCGGCGCGCCGGCTGAGGCCGAGGCATTGCTGAATTCGGTGCTCGCGCGGGCGCCGGACTACCACGCGGCGCGCCTCGACTACGCCATGGCGCTGTTGCAGCAGCAGAAGCACCTGCAGGCGCGGCAGCAAGCCGAGCAGCTTGCTCGAGCACGACCCCGACAACCGTGAATACCTCAAGCAGTATGGCGCGGCCTGCGTCGGCTTGGGCGACTACGAGCCGGTGATCGATCTCTATGAGAGGCTGCTGGACGGCCAATTGCGTCAGGAGCGGAAGCCGCCGACCTGCGCCTGTGGCGGGCGAACGCCCTGAAGATCACGGGCCGGCAGACAGAAGCCATCGCGGACTATCGCGCCGCCCTGGCGGCGCGGCCGGATTACGGCGTGGCCTGGTTCGGGCTGGCCAACCTCAAGACCTATCGCTTCACCGACGACGAAATCTCGCGCTATAGCGCCGCGGAATCGCGACCTGCCATCCAGGACATGGACCGCGTCTATCTGTGTTTCGCCTTGGGCAAGGCGCTGGAGGACCGGGGCGACTACGCCATCCTCGTGGCGATACTACGAGCGCGGCAATGCCGTGCGGCGCGCTGCCAGCCGCTATCGCCCGGACGATCGCGGAAGCCTGCGCACTCGCGACTGAAGCAGGTATTCACCGCCGAGTTCTTCGCCGCGCGCGCGGGCTGGGGCGTCGACGATCCGGCGCCCATCTTCATCCTGGGGCTGCCGCGTTCGGGCTCGACCCTGATCGAGCAGATCCTGGCCTCCCATTCCCAGCGTGGAGGGCACGCAGGAACTGACCGAGATCGGCCGATACGCCGGCGAACTTTGCGGCCACGACCCGGATTGCGGCTTGCCGCTGCATGCCGAGGCGCTGCGGCGCCTGACGGCCGGGGACGCCCGCGCGCTCGGCGACGCGCTTCCTGGCCGAAACCCGCGCCTATCGCAGGCTGGGCAGGCCGTTCTTCATCGACAAGATGCCGAACAATTTCTGGCATATCGGCTCTGATCCACCTGATCCTGCCGCGATCGACCATCATCGATATGCGGCGCGAACCCATGGCCTGCTGCTTCAGCAACCTCAAACAACTGTTCGGCACCATCAACCAGGAATTCAGTTACGACATCGATCATATCGCCCGCTACTACCGCAACTATCTGGACCTCATGCGGCACTGGGACGACGTGCTGCCGGGACGCGTGCTGAGGGTGCGTACGAGGACGTGGTCGAGGATCTCGAAGGCAACGTGCGCCGCATGCTCGACGCATTGCGGCCTGCCTTTCGAGCCGGCATGCCTGGCTTTCCACGACACAAAGCGCAGCGTACGCACGCCGAGTTCCGAGCAGGTGCGCCGGCCCATCGGCCGGGAGGGTCTTGAGCAATGGCAGCACTACGAATCCTGGCTTGCGCCGCTGCGGGCGAAGCTTGGCGACGCCTTAACCGGTTACAGGACTTAGACACGCGCGATGGGGGCTAGCATGTTTTCGCAGGAGTTGGATTTTTCGGTCTCGGCGCGCGGCAAGGCGGCGTCGAATTCCGTTGCGGCTTTCCTCGACATTTTCTTCGAAGACATCCCGGTCAAATCGATTTTCGGCTTTCGCGAGTATACGCCGCTATACGGCGGGCGCATTTTTCACGGGCCGGAGCTTTCCGAGGCCGACATCGAATGGATGTACGATCACGGCATCGGCTATCGCATTCCGCTGCAGAACATCGTCGCATCGCGGGACGATTACGTGGCGAGCAAACCGTTCCTTGCCAAATATCATCGCAAAGGAAATTCGGTGATCACTGTGCGCGCCGAACTTGCCAAATGGGTGCGTGAAGATTTCCCGCTGTTCGAGGTCGAGGCCTCGGTGATCAATCAGGTGCGCACGCTCGACAAATTGCCGGGATTTCTCGACAAATTCGATGTCGTGGTGCTGCACCCCATCATGAACGACGATCTTCAAGGCCTCGCCACCATCGCCGACAAGAGCCGCGTGCGCCTGTTCGTCAATGCGGGCTGCATGTACCAATGTCCGACGATGGAATGCTACGGTTCGATCTCGCGGATGAACAAGCTCATCCCCAAAACCGAGTTCAAATGCGCGCAGCAGCATGTGCAGAATTACGCCGAGGCCCGCATGACCGCAGAAGGCATGACCGAATTCGACACCATGGCCTTGGTCAATTTGGGCTTCACGCGCTTCAAGCGGATGCGCAATAAGTCCAACACCGCGTTCTAGAGCAAAGTGTGTTCAAACGGAATCGTCACCCTGAGGCGCGAGCGAAGCGAGCATCGAAGAACGGCGGCGCACCTCACCATGACCACATCCGAAGGTACGTTGCTCCGATCTTTCTATTGCGGGAACAAGGCAGGGCGCAGAATCATCGCGAGATCAAGCGATCCACGCAGCCTTCGCGCAGCCTGACGGGGTTGCAGCGGGCCGGCGCATGGTCGGGCAAGCCGACGCTGTAGGGACCAAAATCGGCGCGCGGAACCGGATAATCGGTGGACACATACTGCGCCCCCGATGCGAAGGCAGCCTCGTATCGCGTCGTATCGTTGTCGCGCGCCTCATGCGTTCCAGCATCGGCGCGGGTGCGGACCACGAAACCGGCCGCAACGTCGGCCTCGATGCGCGCCGCCTCGCCGATGGGGTCGTTGAGAGTAAAATAGGCGGCGTGCGGGGCCGTCTCGCTGACCGAATTGACGAACATCGCCAATCCTTCAAGCGAGGGATGCCCCCGCATATAGACGCGCACCACCGGCGGGTCCTCATCAAGGGCGAAGAACACCTTGCCGCGCGACTGCGACAGCGACGGCCAGCGGCCCGCCAGCACCGCTGTCCGCAGTGTCTTGCGGGAGCCGCGCACGTTATCCGGTGTGATAAGCAGGTCCGGGCCAAACACCGAACGGATTTCCGCATCCAGCGCATCGAAGGCTGCTTCATCGAAGGGAAGCGGCTCGACGCCCCCGGCCACTTCAGACTTGCCCTGTTTGGCATTGATGGTGATGAGGATCGGCACGTGCTCGCGGTGTGCGTCGGACCAAGCTTTGATCTGTTGGAGGCAGAGGACAAAGGTGGCGCATTGGCTGCGGACATCCACATCGGGAACGTGCATCACTTTGAATCCGGGCTGCATCATCGAGGATGCGTCATAGGCCGCATCTGGCCCATGCTCGGCAGCGAAGGAGGGCAACAGCGGACGGGCATAGCGTCCGCCCAGCGGATCGTAGACGACGTCGAGTTCCAGCCCCCGCATTCCCAGATCAAGCTGCTCTGCCAGCGGTTTGTGGCCGTAGTCGAGTTCGATGGCGGCATCGGCCGAATGCTGACGGATAATCGCCAGTTCGGCGGTCGGGATCGCCACCTTATAGGAGTTGTGGGTGCCGACCACTTGGATGTCGTTGAGCCGCAAGCCCGGCGCCGGACACGCACCCTCCAGAGCCGCCGGATCGCATGATGCTCCGCTTTCCTCTGCATAGGACAGGACAAGCACGGCCAGTGCGACCGCGCAAAACCTATGAATGTTCATCGTGCGCGACTTTCAGGAAGATGGGATTGGAGTAGAACCACAGATCATCCCAGGGATTTTCGTTTTTCGGATCACGCTGAGGTTCGAGCTCATGGGTGTCCGTTCCGCGCAGACGCAGATAGGAGTCCGCGCCGACATGCTTCAAAGTGAACTGCATGGTCAGCACCTCGCCATGGCGCGTCCACTCTTTGGCGGTGAAGCGATGCACGACCTGCGTCGTGGAATTGGTGAGCGGATCGCGTGCCGGTCCGCTGACGCGCCCCATGATGAGATCGACGCGGGCCACATGCGGCCGCCGCCCGGCCGCATTGGACGCCGATGGCTCACGCAAACGGATCGTCACTGTCACATTCTGTCCGGGGGAGATATGCAGTGTTTCTCCCATTATGGCGTTGGCACCTCCGGCGGAGGATTCAAAGTCGAGAGATGAAATCAAATCCCCCATGGTGACGAAGATGCGTCCGCTGCGCAGCGCGTCCAGGATGTCGCCCGGGTCGCGCCGCGCATATACATAGGTCTTGGAGTATTGGCCGGGCCAGAAATCCTCGCCGCCGTCGGCAAAATTGCGGTGGGAATCCGAGTTGGCCGTGATCCACCAATGACGTCCCTCGCCCAGCATGGAGTCCCAGACTCCGCCGAGCTTGGCGGTCATCACATCGAATCCGCCATAAGTCGGCAAATGGCTGTAGAGACCGCGCCCACGCATTGTGCCGGGCGTGGCGCCGGGCTTGAGCGGCGCCGCCTGATGGCCGGGCGCTCCTTCCATGCCGACAGCAACTTCCGGCGCCGCATCGTTCCAGCTGCGCAGATCAGCGGGCGTGTGACCGCCTTGCGGATCGCCGATGGTGCGCGAACCGCGCGATGGGTGATTGGCGAACACCAGGGGCTTCGGCGCCATCCCGTCCATTGCACGTAGCGCCTCGAGCATCAGCCTATTCTTGTCTCGGGCCGGGTCGTGAGGATAAACATCGTCGGAATCGTAAGCCTGCTCCAGCGCGAACAGACGTTCACGCTCGTCTCGCGTTATGGGGAGAATCAGGCTGGCATGCTCCCCGCCCGGCGTATTCATTTCGAGACCGTAGAACTGGATGATCTGTGGAACGGCCATTCGCGACTTCAGCAGTGCCGGATAGGACTGCTCTTCATGGAGCCGCGACAGGCCCGGCGCGCCGTGATCGGTCGCGACCATCCAAGCAAGCCCGAATTTGCGGGCCATTTCGGCATTGGTTTGGATCGGATAAATGCCGTCGGCGCCAAGCACATAGGAAGAGATGTCGCCGATCTTCGCGCCTTTGGGGTAATCGCCGCTGAAGCGGCTATGAATATGATGATCGCCCGCGAGCCATGTGCGGCCGCCCTGCGCGAATGCGGCCGCGAACGACAACGCGCCGATAAGCGCGAGCCAACCCGCCAGTCTGCGCATCAGCCGAGCGCCGGATCGCTGCGGCTCACCTTGCCGGTCTCGATATGCCCGGAGAACCGCCAGGACTGGTCGCCGGCGGAAAGTTTCAGATCGTACCAGTGATCGTGATCAGCGATGTCCCAGCGTGACGTCACGGTCTGCTGCCGTGCTACAGGAACCTTGCGCCGGCTGCCACGCGCATAACCGTCTTCCACGGTGAAGATTTGGTCATTGCCGCCGTTGGTGAGGCGCAGCACCACGCCTTCGCCATCGCGGGCGAGTTCCGCCTTGAGAATGGCCGTCTGCCCTTTTCCCCGATACTCGCGGAAAAAACCGTTGGGGCCATGCACGGTGAAATGAAAAGGGCCATTGCCGGCGGGGATGCGGTCCTCGACCGACTTGCCCGGTCCCACCGTGTAGAACCAGGGTCCGTCGCTCAAGGCTTCCGCATAGGCGAAGAAACAAGCGCCGATCTTGCCGTGGTTCTGCAGGCGGATCACCAAGTCTTTGCCATCGATCTTGGCATCGCAGAGCAGATCGTAGGCCAGCGGCCGCGCCGGTCTTTGGCCCTCTTCTTGTCTCGGCATCGGCGCGCCATAGACCGGCGCCACGGCGGGCAAATCGGCGGCGGCTTTGACCTGATGACCGTAAGTTGAGGTGTTCGGAAGCTTGACGTCCCAAGGCGCATGCGGATTGGCGAAATCAAAAGCCGAAGTCAGGTCGCCGCACACCGCACGCCGCCAACGTGTGATGTTGGGTTCCTTCACCCCGAAACGCACCTCCAAAAAGCGCAGCACGGAAGAGTGATCGAACAGCTCGGAATCCACGAAGCCGCCCTTGGTCCAGGGCGAGATGATCAGCATCGGCACGCGCGGGCCCAGTCCGAAGGGAACGCCGTGATAGATCTCTCCGGTCGCCGCCACAGTGGTTTTCCCCATCTCGGGACCGATCGCCGGGATCGGCAGCGGCATGTGATCGAAGAAACCGTCGTTCTCGTCGTAATTGATGAAGAGGACGCTCTTCGACCAGATCTCGGGATGCCTGGCCAGCATCGCCAGCAGATTCGAGACGAAGATCTCACCATAGGCCGGCGAAGAGCCGGCGGGATGCTCGCTGAGCATGGTCGAGGTCACGATCCAGGAGACGGGAGGCAGGTGGCCGGCCTTGATGTCCCGCTCCATTTCGGCGATCTGGAACTCGCCATAAGACTTGGTGACGTTGTCCGCATTGGCGCCGGGCGCCCAGGCGCGGCCACGCTTGTACAATAGCGAGTTCTTGTCGAGATTGCGGAACTGCTTGAAATAGGCGAGCGGATTGTCCGAAAAGTTATCGTATTCCTGGTAGAGCTTCCAGTCGATGCCCGCTGCCTGTAGCCGCTCGGGATAGGTGGTCCAGTCGAACGCCTTGAAGCTTGCGGTGTCCTTCGTCATGTCGGACGTGCCGTTGGAATCGCCGTCCGGATTGTCGATGGCCTGCTTGCCGTCATTGCCGACCGCAACCCCGCTGGTGCCGGTCCACAAGAACAAGCGATTGGGATTGGTCGGGCCCGAACACCGAGCAATGGTAATTGTCGCAGATCGTGAAGGCATCCGCGAGGGCGTAATAGAACGGCATATCCTCGCGAATGAAATATCCCATCGTCATTTCGGTCTTCTGGGCGATCCATGCGTCGTGGTGCTTCCAAAGATCGTGAGTCTGCTTCCAGCCGTGATCGAGGCTGGGCGCCACCAGCGCCGAAGTCGATTTGGTGTTGTAGCGGAACGGCGACATGGTGCCGCCCTTCGGATTGGGTTGCTGCCACACGGGCTTGCCGCCGGGAAGCGTGATCGGATGCGGATCGGAAAAGCCGCGCACGCCGCGCAGCGTGCCGTAATAGTGGTCGAACGAGCGGTTTTCCTGCATCAGGATGATGACATGCTCGACATCGCGGATGCTGCCCGTCCGACTGGCCGCAGATGTCGCCAACAGCTTCTCGATGGTGGCAGGAAAAATGCCGGCGGCCGCTGCACCGCCCGTGGACGTGGCTGCGAGTTGTAGGAAGCGTCTGCGCGATTTGTGGACCATCTCACTTCACCACCCCTAATGTATCCGGCATTTACGCTAGGCGTGGCATGTGACAGGTGTGTGGACATTTGCACGAATTCAGCAGGTGCGACGCTAATATCCACACAAAGCAACACTTGCTAACAAAGAGGCTCTAATTGCGCCGCAGCCGCTACGAGGGTGTGCCGCGCGATTGCTTAGCAGTCGAGATCGACGCCGATGCGCCCGGTTCACTTCGACGTGGCCGCGATCTGAATTTCGACGCCTTCAAGTGCTTTGCGCAGTTCAGCGCCCGGGTCGGCATCCGTGATCAGGACATGGGCATCCTTGAATTCCAGCGTGCGGATAAGTCCGTGGCGCTCGAACTTGGTGGAGTCGGCCAGCACGACGATCTTGCGCGCCGAAGGCGCAATGGCGCGTTTCAGTTCCGCTTCCGGCAGGAAATAGTCGAGCAATCCTTGCTTGGCCTCGATGGCGCCGATGGAGAGGAAGGCGAGCTCGGGCGTAAATTGGCGCATGAAGTTCTGCGTCTCCGGCCCGAAGCTAGCGCAATAATTCTCATAGATCTCGCCGCCCGCAAAATAGACCCGGGCGTTGTTGCGGCCGGTGAGCTCGCGAGCCACTTCGACCGCATTGGTGATGATGGTCAGATTGCGTGGCTTGGTCAGAGCTTTAGCGAGCCAATAGGCAGAGGAGCCGGAGTCAATCAACACTGTCATGCCATCTTCGACCATCTCCGCCGCCTTGATGCCAATGGCGCGCTTCAGGGCGGCATTTTCGTTGATCCGCTGGTGGTAGGCCGCCTCAAATACATTGTCGGGAAGCCTAACGCCGCCGTGAACCTTGCGCACTCGGCCGGTATTTTGCAGTTGTCGGACATCCCGGCGGATGGTTTCCTCGGAGACTTCAAAGCGCCGCGCGAGATCCGAGATCGAACGGGACGAATTCTCCTCCAGCAGTTCCAGAATTTCGTGCAGCCGGTTGCTCTGGATCATCGCCTTTGGCCGCTCATCGCACTTGTTAAGAGGGTTTGGTAGTTTTTCGCAACGACATGGCAGGCAAGCGCCATCACGTGGCTTTGGTTTCGGCCCGGGTACCGGGCTCGGATACCGAATGCGCCGTACGCGAACTGCATAACGCCAATGCGACGCGGTAGTGGAGTATGTCCATAATGACGCGGATACTTCACGAAATTTTGCAATAGTCAACGCGTTTCCACACAAGGAGGGTGGAAAAGAAGGGGCGCAAAACCAATTCCAACTTGCTCTACGCTTTGTTCCTCGCAATATAAGCGTCCACCACCTGTTCCAGCACGGCGAGCGGAAGCGCGCCGCAAAGCAGCACCGCGTCGTGGAATTTGCGAATGTCGAAACGCGCACCCAGCGCGGCCTTTGCCTTGTCGCGCAAGCGCAGGAAGGTCAGCTTGCCGATCATGTAGCAGCAGGCCTGGCCGGGCCACACGCAATAGCGCTCGACCTCGGTGGTCGCACCGCTCACCGGATCGCCCAGCGTGTCGGCGTAATATTTGATCGCCTGTTCGCGCGTCCAATGCATCGCATGCAATCCGGTGTCGATCACCAAACGCACGGCGCGCAATTGGGCATCGTGCAATTGCCCGATATGGCCCCAGGGATCTTTGTCGTAGAGCCCGAACTCGACCGCCAGCTGTTCGGTATAAAGCGCCCAGCCTTCGACGTAAGAGGTGAAACCGGAAATCTTGCGGATCAGCGGCAGCGGCGATTCCTGCGCGATGGTGCCTTGCAGATGATGGCCGGGAATGCCTTCGTGATAGGTGAGCGTGGGCAGCGTCCAGCTCGGCACTTCGGCGGTGTCGCGCAGATTGATGTAATACGTACCCGGACGTTTTCCGTCGAGCGAGCCGGGCTGATAATAGCCGCCCGGCGCGCCCGCTTCGATGTTTTTCGGCACGCGTTTGATGATCAGTTCGGCCTTGGGCAGGGTGCCGAAAAAGCGCGGCAGCATCGCACGAATCTGACGTACCTTCACATTCAGATCGGCGATCAGCTTGTCCTTTGCCGGCATCGGTGTTGGGATAACGGAATTTGGGATCGTCGAACATCGCGCGCAAGCGCTGGCCCACCGTGCCTTTGCTCAGCCCGTTGGCTTTCATCAACGCATCCATTTGGGCGGCTTGGCTGTTCACCAGATCGAGGCCGAGTTTGTGGATCTCCTCCGGCTTCATAGTCGTCGTCGTTTGCGAGGCGAGCGAGGCGGCGTAATAGGCCGCGCCGTCCTTCAGCCGCCACACGCCGGCATCGTGCACGGCTTTGGGCTGCAGTCCCTTCAGCAGCGCCATCTGCCGCTCCAGCGCGGGATAGACGATCTCGTTGACAATGCGCGCGGCCTGTCCGGCATAATCGCCGGCGATCTTCTTTTCTTTGACGCGGCGCGCGAGCGAATCCACCAGCGGCGATTTTTCCGCCGGCGTGCCGCGCAGCTTGGTCATTTGCTCGAGCGTGCGCGCCAGCACGAAATCCGGCGGGATGATGCCGAGCGCAATGTCGTGCTGCGCGGCTTCGCGCTCCTGATCCATCACGGTTCCGAAAGCGCTCAGCCGCGCCAGATAATCGTCGGCATCGGTTTTGTTCGCGATCTGATGCTGGCTGTCGAGGAAATCGGGAATTGACTGATAGGCGCCGCCCAATTGATACAACACATAAGGCGCGCCGGTGCCGATGGCGCCGTATTGGAAGCGCTTGTCGGTTTCCGCCTGCTGCTGGAAACCGTACAGGATGACGTCGTAATTGACGCCGTCCATACCGCTTAAGGCTTTGCGGTCGATGGCGCGCAAACGCGTCAGCTGACTGACATTGAGTTGTTTGAGCGCCGCGATTTCATCCAGCGAACGGTTTGCCAAGAGGCTCTTCTGGTAGGCGCGATTGCCGGTATCGAGGCCCAGAGAGGTGACACCCTCCGGCTGGCGGTCGAGCGCTTCGCTCATGAATGTGTCGAACAGCGCGTTCAATTTGGCCGCTTCCGGGCTGGCCGGCGCAGTTTTGGCGAGAGGCGGCGCCTGAGGCGGCCAGCATCGTCAATGCGGTGCCGGAACGAAGAACGGAACGGCGGTCGAGCATAAAATCCCCTAAATAGCAGCACTTCGAGCATCGGATAGCGCGGCTTGTCTCACAACCAAAAGCTGGCTGTGGTGCGCTCACTTTTGCGTGCCATAATTGGGCCCTACTTCGCGCCTGCAGCAGAAGGCCACGAAACCACTGCTTTTGCCTCTGCGACGCTTCGTCTAGCGGGCCGGTGTCCGGTAACGGGGGATCACAATATATAGGACTGGAAGGGCTTGCCGGGCGGTATCGGTAGGCCTTGGTTCGCCGGCCAAATCAGGCCTTAGAA
>CAWGHR010000053.1:0-48505 GCA_963822275.1 uncultured Alphaproteobacteria bacterium | reverse complement strand
GAATCCTGTCCAGAACGGGGGCGGCAAAGAAACTGCCGCGCTGCTGGCAGCCCGGCACCTACTTTGTGCTAGTCAGTCCGTAGGGGGGACGCACCGATGCAAACCATCATCGCTTGGGCGGAACAATTCCGCAAAACCAGGACCTATGACACGCTGGTGGCGTTGCCGCTGATCGTCTGGTTCGGCTGGGGCATGGGCGAGGATGGCCGGACGATCCTGGCGCATCTGCGACAGATTGCGGCCGGCACCGATAACCTTCTCGGCTTTCTCCAAATGCTCGCCGTGATCGGCTCTGTTGCCTTCGTGCTGCTGCTGATCGTCATGCTGCTGCTGCGCACCGCACCGCGCGCAAGGGCGCCAGGCATCGCGCCGCGGGCGCTGGCTGTCATTGGAACGGGGCTTGGAACCGGGTTCCTTTATCTGCATCCCGTGACGCTGCCGGTCGGCGTTCAGGCGTTTGTCGATGTCCTGATTTTCGGGGCCAGCATTCTGGAAATCGTCATCTTGCTGAAGCTCGGAAAATCCTTCGCCATCATGGCCGATGCGCGCGAACTGGTGACCGGCGGGCCCTATGCCGTCGTCCGCCATCCGCTTTATGTGGCGGAAGAAATCGGCATCCTGACCATGCTGATCCAATTCTGGGGGCATCCCGCGCTCGCACTGACGCTGGCGCATATCGCGGTGCAGGTTGCGAGAACCGTCTACGAAGAACGCATCCTCGCCGAAACGTTCCCCGAATATCGCGCCTATCAGGCCCGGACATGGCGGTTCATTCCACATGTGATCTGATGGGGCGGTTGTGCGAGGGCGTCTGCCGCTCGGAGCGCGAGCACGGCGATCGCCCGCGCGATCGTGAAAATCAGATTTTAGTCGCACGATCGACGCCATGCGTGCCGCTTGAATTATGCAGCAAGCACACTTTGAACTGTGACCCGGGGTCGCTACTTGGTATGCGGCTTCTTCACATCCCGCGGCAATGGCTTGGGTCCAATAAGAAGGGCGTATAAATCAGCGCGAACATGCTTTGGTGGTGCGCCTGTTTTCCAGCCTGTCGTAATGCCTGCGCGTTGAAAGAGTAATACCACGGGGTCCTGCCTCGTTCTTTCGAAGTCTTGCGGATTTCCCGGCACGAAAAGAGTAACGCCAGAACCGAGCGTTCCAGGCGCAAGTTCGAATAAATTCATCTTAACGCCAGCCGTGCGTAAGGCGCGTTGGATATCGTTGGAATACCTTCTAAATTCCTCACTTGCATCATGAGCAACGGTCAACTCCGACACAGTGTTCTTGGCCTCTTGAATAAGCAGTTCAGCGCCCTCCGGGCTAGAATTGGCGCGCATGTCGATCCCGCTCCTGCTCAAGTTCTAATCTGAGTGCCGCAGCATCCTTTTCCAATGACGCAGCACGCTCGTTTGCATGTGCTGCATCGCAATTCGCCAATGCGGCCGATTCATGTGCCCGAGCTCCTATCGCCTGTGCATGGGAAATTTGGCGAGAGCTTTCTGTATCGCGTACAGAGCCCGCCCAAAAGACAACCAACGTGCCGACCAACGTCAGCACTGCCCCGATAATCAATAGCGCCCACGCGACGTTATAGGCGGCGTTGGCATAGGTAACAGGGATATCCCAAATGGACATTCGTCTTCTCATTCGGCTTGCGTCCTAGCTTCACGCTCGCTCAGATTTCCCCGAACTTCTCATAATAGCGTCGCAGCTGTTCTCTCGGGCCTGCGATCGTCCAGTCAAAGAATTTTGCAAACGACTGCTTCATTGCCCAAACATCAAAGTACATCTGGGCGAAGGCATCATATCGCGAAACGGGTTGCGATCCTTGTAAAGCGCCTTGGCTGTATCTCCCCCGTGTGCGGCTTTGTTCCGCGTATCGTTGATGGCTTTGATCAACTCCAAATCAGGGTATGGCCACGAATTCAGCACTGGTGTGAGTACGCGATACATATCCATGAAGCTGAGGCGTTCGATCATCTTGTCAAATTTCTCCAGTGTTTTTGCATTCTCCGCTTCGTCATTTGTCTGGAACAACAGGGCCCTAAAAACATGGTAGTAGATGCGACGCAGCTCAATTTCGACGGCTGCATGCAAATCAAAAATACACGACCGAGTCAGGTGCTCATCGTCGGACAGCCCTGACGCGAGTTTCTTCACCTGTTGGTACACCTCCTCAGGCGTTTTGAGGTTCAACAAGTCCATATAGCGGCAACTGCTGCTATTTTCCGTCACGTCGCCTCCAGCCTCGAAATCGTACTGTGCGAAACCGCGAGCGCATCACCGGCGTCAAGCTGATTGAGTACGCGCCGAAGCTGGGCGCGGTCGGTCTGCGTGCCGCTCGCAGTCTCGCGAAAGACTTTCTCGCAACCGACAGCGCGGAGCTGGTGCGCACGCGCTTCCAAGCTCTGACCATCCGTCGATACCCGTGCATAACCGTAAATCATGGGACGATTTTGGACTCGACTTTTGCAACGGGAAAGTGCTTTTCGTTCGGCCTTCTAGTTTTGGTGCAATATTCTTGAATTCCGCACCGCCCATGTGAGGTATGGTGGAAGGCGGCAAAAGATGACGGAGGGCTTTGACATGCGCGCTATAGGTCTTGTTTTTCTGTCGGCCGTGATCCTTGGGGGCTGTGTTACCTTCTCCCACGACTTCTATCTTATGGGTCGCCAGTCTGGCATTACAGGGACCGCAAGTGTTCCTGCTAATGGGCAGCATGGCGGACCAGTCACCATCACGCTTGGGGGCAAAGTATTTCAGGGCCGTTGGGTTTACGCAGAGTCCGGAGGGACGGCGGGCATAGCGACCACCACAGGCGTATCGGGAACACAAACCGTGACAGCCACAGGAACATTTGTTGGCTTGCCTTCAGGTGGAAACGGAACCGTGATAGCAGCGGCCGCCGACGGGACTACGTTGAGGTGCGCGTTCTACTTCAGCGAATGGAACCTTTAGGCCGCAGGCATCTGCCAAGACAACAAAGGTGAAACTTACGACCTTCAGATCAGCTAGGCCTAGCACCGCCTCGCGCGCCGTCGACGGGTGGGTGCGCACCTCGCCTCACTGCGCGCCTGCGGCTCTGCTCCCGCTCCGCGCCGTTGACCGCATTCATGGTCGTGCGGATTTGGGTATTGATGGGCCTTGGAACAAAGAGAGAACGGTGGTATAAGCGGCGATCTTTATGGCTGTCCACAGCCACGCGCCTGCGGTTTGTGGCACTGCGGCAGTGCGCAGACTAATCTGCGCCAACAAGCGAACGGAGTTGGAAATGGCGGGCAGCGTCAACAAGGTGATTTTGGTCGGCAATCTGGGCAAGGACCCGGAAGTGCGGCGCATGACCTCCGGCGATCCGGTGGTCAATCTGTCGGTCGCGACCTCGGAAAGCTGGCGGGACAAGGCCTCGGGCGAGCGCAAGGAGAAGACCGAGTGGCACCGGGTGGTGATCTTCAACGAGAACCTCGGCAAAGGTCGCCGAGCAATATCTGCGCAAGGGCTCCAAGGTCTATCTGGAGGGCGCGCTTCAGACCCGCAAATACACCGACAAGGACGGCGCCGAGAAATATTCGACCGAAGTCGTGCTGCAGCGCTTCCGCGGCGAGCTGGTGATGCTTGACAGCAAGGGCGAGGGCGGCGGCGCGGCGCGTTTCCTCGGGCACCAGCGACGCGCCGGCCAGCTTCGATCGCGGCGAGATGGACGACGAGATTCCGTTCTAGGGCCCGATTTTTACATCTCCGCGACCTCTGCGCTCAATCTCTTGCGGGGCCGTCTGCGTCGCTGGAGTGTGATCGTTTTGGCGCTGGTCCTGGCCGGCTGCGCCACCTCGTCGGGCGAGAAGGCCCACGGCTTTCTCAACCCCGACGTCGACGCGCCTATATGCCGCTGCATGGCTCGGTCTATCTGCTGCTCGAAGGCAGCGCGGCCGCGGTCTCGATCGGCGCGGCATTGCGGTCACCAACGCCCACAACGCCAATCTGCTCGACCGCAAGATCGTGATCGGCAAGTCGGCCAATTACGATCTGCTCTTTTTCCATACCGACAAAGCGACCGCCATTGCCGAGCGAGCCGCCGCACCAGGGCGAAAAGTCATCGCCTATGGCCAGGGTAAAGACGGCGAGCTGCGCAAAGCCGAAGGCGTGGTGACGACACTGAATGCGCCGGTCGAGGCCCTGTGCGGCAAATGCGAGGTGCAATCGGCGTTCACCTTTGACGGCCATGCCGGGCCCGGCTTTAGCGGCGGGCCGGTGGTCGATGCCGCCGACGGCCATCTGGTCGGCATCGTCTTCGGCTATAACGACGAGGAAGGGCGGGCGGCTGATGTATGCCTACGCTATGCGCCGGTGCTCGCCGAGTTAGACAAAGTCGAAGGCAAACTACCTGTAGATGTCGATTAGGCCTTGCGGCCAAAACGAGCTGAATCCATCCCTCGTTCAATCGCTCGGATCGGATGGCCAAATGCCCTGGGTTTGCGGCATCTTTCGCTAGCCGAATCGATGGCGAAATGCTAGGAAACCAGGCCGTTTTCCGGGGGTCCGGGCGGGCCGCAACAGGGACCCGAATTTGAGCGATACACCGCCGTCCGCGCCCCCGCCAGCGGGCTCAGCGTCAATCCCATCGCCATCGAGGACGAGCTGAAACGCTCCTATCTCGACTATGCGATGAGCGTGATCGTCAGCGCGCGCTTGCCCGATGCGCGCGACGGGCTGAAGCCCGTGCATCGGCGCATCCTCTTTTCGATGCACGAGAACGGCCGCGACTGGAACAAGCCCTATCGCAAATCCGCGCTGAGTCGTCGGCGACGTGATGGGCAAATATCATCCGCATGGCGACCAATCGATCTATGACGCGCTGGTGCGCATGGCGCAGGATTTCTCCATGCGCGTGCCGCTGATCGACGGGCAGGGCAATTTCGGCTCGGTCGACGGCGATCCGCCCGCCGCCATGCGTTACACCGAAGTGCGCCGCGCCAAGATCGCCCATGCGCTGACCGAGGATATCGACAAGGAAACGGTCGAGTTCCAGGACAATTACGACGGCTCGGAACGCGAACCGGTCGTGCTGCCGGCGCGCTTTCCCAATCTGCTGGTCAACGGCGCCTGCGGCATCGCCGTCGGCATGGCGACCAACATCCCGCCGCACAATCTGGGCGAAGTGATCGATGCCTGCCTCGCCTATATCGACGATCCGTCGATCAGCCTCGAGGCGCTGACCGAGATCGTGCCGGGGCCGGATTTTCCGACCGGCGCGCTGATCATCGGCAAGCAGGCGGCGCGCGGCGGCGCTGGCGCGCGGCCGCGGCTCGATCCTGATGCGGGCGCGCTGCGCATGTCGAGGAAATCCGCAAGGACCGCGAAGCCATCATCGTCACCGAAATTCCCTATCAGGTGAACAAGGCGCGCATGCATGGAGCGCATCGCCGAACTGGTGCGCGACAAGCGCATCGAAGGCATTTCCGACATCCGCGACGAAAGCGACCGCCACGGCATGCGCGTGGTGATCGAGCTGAAGCGCGATGCCTCGTCCGAAGTGGTGCTGAACCAGCTCTACCGCTTCTCGCAACTGCAGACGAGCTTCGGCGTCAACATGCTGGCGCTGAACGACGGCCGGCCGCAGCATGATGAATCTGAAGGAGCTGCTCGGCGCCTTCGTCGCGTTCCGCGAAGAAGTCATCACCAAGCGCACCCGCTTCGAACTCGCCAAGGCGCGCGACCGCGGCCATATCCTGGTCGGGCCTCGCCGTGGCCGTCGCCAATATCGACGAGGTGATCGCGCTGATCCGCGCCGCGCCCGACGCCGCCACGGCGCGCGAACAATTGATGGCGCGGGCCTGGCCGGCGAAGGATGTGGCGCCGCTGGTGGCGCTGATCGCCGATCCGCGCCATTCCATCGCCGGAAGACGGCACCATCCGGCTGACCGAGGAACAGGCCAAGGCCATCCTCGATCTGCGCCTGCAGCGGCTGACCGCGCTCGGCCGCGACGAAATCGGCGACGAAGTGAAGAAGCTCGGCGAGGCGATCAAGGATTATCTCGACATCCTGCGCTCGCGCGCCGCGCGTGCTGCAGATCGTCAGAGAGCGAGCTGGACGCGATCGAAGACGGAATTCGCCACGCCGCGGCTGACCGAACTGGTCGACGCCGAAGTCGAGATCGAAGACGAAGCGCTGATCGAGCGCGAGGACGTGGCGATCACCGTCACCCATGCGCGGCTATATCAAGCGCACGCCGCTTGGCCGAATATCGCGTGCAGGGCCGCGGCGGCAAAGGCCGCTCCGGCATGGCGACGCGCGAAGAGGATTTCGTCACCAATCTGTTCGTCGCCTCGACCCATGCGCCGCTGGTGTTCTTCTCCTCCACCGGCATGGCCTACAAGCTGAAAGTCTGGCGGCTGCCCGAGGCGCGCATCGCCGGCAAGGGCAAGGCGATGGTCAATCTGTTGCCGCTGCAGCGAAGGCGAACGCATCACCACGATCCTGCCGCTGCCGGAAGATGAAACGCGAGTGGGAAAAGCTCAATGTCGTCTTCGCCACCAAGTCCGGCGACGTGCGGCGCAACGAGCTGTCCGATTTCGTCAGCATCAACAAGCAACGGCAAGATCGCCATGAAGCTGGCAGCCGGCGACGGCATCGTCGGCGTGCAGACCTGCACCGAGCACGACGATTTCCTGCTGACCACGCAGCGCGGCAAATGCATCCGCTTCCCGGTCAGCGATGTGCGCGTCTTCAAGGGCCGCGATTCCACCGGCGTGCGCGGCATCAAGCTGGCGACGGGCGACGAAGTGGTGAGCCTGTCGCTGCTCCATCATTCCGACGCCACGACGCGCCGAAGCGCGCGCCTATCTCAAGCAGGCCAGTGCCGCGCGCCGCGCCGCGCCGGCGAAGAGGAGAAGCCCGGTCGAAGAGGCGCCGAGGACGACGAAGAGGCGGCGAGGAAGCCACGCTGACGCCGGAGCGCTATGCCGACCTGGGCGCGCGCGGAGCAATTCGTGCTCGCCGTCTCCGAAAACGGCTTCGGCAAGCGCACCAGCTCCTACGAATATCGCGTCACCGGCCGCGGCGGCTCGGGCATCGTCGCCATGGGCATGGGCAAGAAGAACAGCGCCATCATCGCGGCCTTCCCGGTCGAGGAAACCGACGATCTGATGCTGATCAGCGATGCGGGCCAGACCATCCGCGTGCCGGTGGCGGCATCTCCATGCAGGGCCGCGCGGCCCAGGGCGTCATGGTTTTCCGGGTGGAAGAGGGCGAGCGCGTGGTTTCGGTCGAGCGCATCGAGGACGTTTCCGGCGGACGCAGGCTGAGACTGGGATCGATGGCGAAGAACGCGCGTGGCCTTTATCCGGGCACCTTCGATCCGGTCACGCTCGGCCATCTCGACATCATCAAGCGGGCCGTCAAGCTGGTGGATCATCTGGTGATCGGCGTGGCCACCAACCCGTCCAAATCGCCGCTGTTCACGCTGGAAGAACGCATGGAGATGGTGCGCGCACGAAGCCACAGCCGCTGGCCGGCAAGGGCCGCGCGACCGATCGAGGTGCAAGCCGTTCGACACGCTGCTGATGCGAATTCGCCGAGAAAGTGGGCGCCGGCATGATCGTGCGCGGGCTTGCGGGCCGTCTCCGATTTCGAATATGAATTCCAGATGGTGGCGATGAACCAGCGCCTCAACACCGAAATCGAGACCGTGTTCCTGATGGCCGATCCGCGCCACCAGGCGATCGCCTCGCGGCTGGTGAAGGAGATCGCGCATGCTGGGCGGCGATGTGGCGCCCTTCACCAGCCCGCATGTCGCCGAAGCTTTTGTCAAACGCTGCAAGGAACTGAGAAAGAATGACAAGATGATCGCCGAAAATACCATCGATCCTGGAATTGAAGAGCGGCCCGGTGACGATCGCACTGCGCCCCGATCTCGCGCCCAACCATGTGGCGCGCATCAAGGAACTGACGCGAGAAGGGTTCTATGACGGCGTGGTGTTTCACCGCGTCATCCCGGGCTTCATGGCCCAGACCGGCGATCCCACCGGCACCGGCTCGGGCGGCTCGGATCTGCCCGATCTCAAGGCCGAATTCTCCGACGAGAAGCACAAGCGCGGCACGGTCTCCGCGGCGCGCACGGCCAATCCCAACAGCGCCAACAGCCAGTTCTTCATCTGCTTCGACGACGCGCCTTGGCTCGACCGGCAATACACGGTGTGGGGCGAGGTGGTGGAGGGCATGGAGCATGTCGACGCCATCAAGAAAGGCGGCGAGCACAACAACGGCGCGATCTCCGGCGAGCCGGACAAGATCATTGAAGATGCGAATGGAAGCCGACGCTGCTTCTTAAGCCCCGGACGAGACGGGTCGCAGGATCATCTATGACCGATGACGCAAACCGGGTTGCTACGCTCGAAGCGGCGCTGCAGCAGATTTGTGTGCGCCTTAAGGCAGAGCCCGATGCCGTGGATGCGTTGTTCGGCAAGGCACAGCTCTTGTCTGTGCTGGGAAGGGACGAGGAGGCTAAGGAATCTTTCTTGGCGGTGCTCCGGCTGGAACCGACACATTTGGGCGCGCTCACCGATCTTGGCGGACTCTCGCTGGCGACGGGTTATCGTTCCGCAGCGCTGACCCTCTATCGCCAGGCCGTGGATCGCCATCCCCAATGCGCGACGGCTCATGTCAATCTGGCCAACTTGTTGTCGGACGAAAGCGATCCGTCGGAAGCCCGCAAACACTATGAGACGGCTCTGAAGCTCGACCCGAGCCTTGCATTCGCCCATCAGGGGCTCGCCGCGGTACTGACCAAACTCGGCGAGCACGCTTCCGCCGAAGAGCACCGCAAAAAGGGTTTCGTAGGCCACAGCATCGTCGCGCGGCCATTTCGCGGCAACGGCGAACGAGTTTCGGTGCTGCTGATCGTCTCGGCGCTGGGCGGAAATATCCCGACGGAATTGCTGCTCGACGGACGGATCTTTGCGGTCTGGGCGCTTTACGCGGAATACCACGATCCCGCACAGCCCTTGCCGCCGCATGATATCGTGTTCAATGCGGTCGGCGACGCGGATTTGTGCATGCGTGCTTTGGCCGAGATTCCACGCATCCTGGCCCGGACGAACGCGCCAGTGATCAATCCGCCGGAGCGAATTCTGCCCACGGGACGCAGCGCCAATGCTGAGCGCCTGGCGGCCATTGAGGGCGTAACGGTGCCGCGCACTGCTTTGTTTTCGCGCAGCGTGTTGGAACGCCCGGACGTTGCGGAGCGCCTTCGCGAACATGGCCTTGCATTCCCGTTACTTTTGCGAGCGCCAGGGTTCCACACGGGCCAGCATTTTTTACGGGCCGACACCCCCGCAGAATTCTCCTCCGCGGTTACTCAGCTGCCGGGCGATCAGCTTTTTGTCATCCAATATCTCGATGCCCGAGGCGCGGACGGCTGGACGCGCAAATACCGTGTTATGATCATTGATGGGGTGTTGTATCCGCTGCATCTGGCGCTGTCGCAATTCTGGAAGGTGCATTATTTCTCCTCGGACATGGCGGCTGAGCCGGCTCACCGGCAAGAGGAAGCAGCTTTTCTTTCGGATATGGCGGGCGTACTAGGATCGGGGATCCTGCAATGCTTGGCGCGGCTATGCGAGGCGCTGCAGCTCGATTATGGCGGGATTGATTTTGGCGTGTCGCAAGACGGCGAGGTTTTGCTGTTCGAGACCAATGCCACGATGGTGATTGCGCTGCCGCCGCAGGAGCCCATGTGGGATTACCGTCGCGAGGCGGTTGCTCGGGCGCTTGAGGCAGCCCGGCAGATGGTGATCGCACGGGTCGGAAAGCGCTAGCCGCGCTTCTGGTGTGGTCTGCTTGCGATAGCAAATTTACCCCTTGTGCAGGATTTTGCGTTAAGGCTGCCGGGTTATCGGACCTGGGACAGGCATGCTGACAAGACGATCTCTGTTGGGGGGCTTGGCAGCGGGATATTTGACGGCGGATGCCGCGCCGCAGGATTTGCCGCTGCGACAGCGAGCTGCAACGAGGGGACGATTCTACGGCTGTGCCGCGGGATCCTATCAGCTGGACGATGCACAATTCGCACAAGTTCTGGGGCGCGAAGCGAACATCCTTGTTCCCGAATACGAATTGAAACGGCTGATCGTCGAGCCGTCGCCCGGGCAATTCGATTATTCCGGTGCCGACCGGTTGCTGGCTTTCGCGACGGCGCATGGCATGGCAATGCGCGGCCACACGCTCGTCTGGTACGCTGCCAATCCTGACTGGCTGGAAGCGAAAGTGCTCGGTGCACCGGATGACGAGGTTCTGACGGATTATACCGCTAGGCTGGTGAGACATTATCGCGGACGAATGCATTCCTGGGACGTCGTCAATGAGGCACTCTATCCGCAAGACGGACGGGCAGACGGTTTGCGCAATTGCATCTGGCTGAAACGTTTCGGTCCCGATTATATCGATTTGGCTTACCATGCCGCCAAACAAGCCGATCCCAATGCTCTGCTGGTTTACAACGATTGGGGGTGCGAAGGCGGCGAAGCGTGGAACGACAAGTTCCGCGCGGCCACTCTGAAATTCTTGGAAGGCGCGCTGGCGCGCAATGTGCCGATCGAAGCACTGGGCCTGCAAGGACACTTGTCGGCGTTCGGGCTACCCGTCGATCAGAAAAAGTTGCATATCTTTCTCGATCAGGTGCGGGCGATGGGGCTTCGCATTCTGGTGACCGAGCACGACGTGGACGATGACAAAGGGCCCTCCGATATCGCGCTGCGCGATCGGGCTGTCGGCGATGCCAGTGCGCGGTTCCTCGACGTCGTTCTGGCCAATGAAGCGACGCAGGCTGTTCTGACCTGGGGATTGTCAGATCGCTTCCTGAAGCCCGATGGCGGTTTGAGAGCGCTGCTCTCGGGATATTCGCCGCGGAAACTTCCCCTGGATGCGGAACTCAAGCGTACGCCGATGTGGAGAGCCATCGCCAAGGCGTTTCGTTGACAGCGCCGCCATTCATTGTGGTGGCGTAAAAACGAACAAACCTTCCCGCATCGCAAAGGATATTCACAGCTCAAGGCTGCCTGGTCGATGCAGGGACATCCCGTGTGGCATGCGCAAGCATAGATGCCAAGTCCGGGGTGACTTGCGTGCCATCCGGCTCTTGCAAGCTCGCCTCTGATGCATGCGCGCTAAAGGTTATTGCTCGCTGGCACAACACTACCTTTCGGAAGCACAACAGGTACCCCGCCCCCCATGATATCCAGCAACACACGAACCCGCCCGGCATCGTCGAGCCGGTCGATCTCGCCGACAAAATCCGCAAAGGCGCCCGTTAGAATTCGTACTGACTGGCCTGGCGTCAGTTGATCGTCTGGTAAACGCAAAATGCCATTTTCGTCGCAAGCATCACGCAGCGCTTCGACGACGCCGGGGGGCGCCGATGCAGGCACGTCACCCTGCATCACGAGACGGCTGACTCCGTAAGTCCCGTTGACGCTACGCCACTGGTCCCGCTTCAGATCGAGCTGAACGAAGAGATATCCCGGGAAGAACGGCGCAAGCACGACATCGATCTTGCGCGCATGACGGCGCGTCTTTTGCCGGCGCGGCAGGAACACTGGGAAATTTTGATTTTGCAAATGAGCAGACGCCACCGCCTCGCGGTGAGACAGACACTGCACGGCATACCAACGCGGCTCAAACTCAGAGCCACCGCGAGAAAATTCAGACGAAGCAGAACGTGAACCGTCCAATTGCGGAGAAAGATCGCTCATGCGGTTGGTGAGTCGGTTGTCGAAGGCTTCACTTGATCGCCATGCTGGCTATCCATGATCGGCGAAAATCAAGTCCTCACCGATCACGCGCGCACTTTTGCCCATTACGCGGCGGCGGAAAATCTCAACCGATCCAGAATCCCTCCTCACTGCAAGCCCTTAACATTTGGTCTGCCAATGCTCGAATTGCATCTAATCTCGCGAAATGACACCCACTGATAGATTTGAGGGCCGGGCGATCGATACGCAACAGAACCAGGATATCGGAATTGTTGGCTTTTGTACACGTCTTCATCGGACGGCGTGGCCCGGCCACGCCGCCAAGGTTTCTGTATTGGGAACCTTAAGCTCCAAAGCCACGATACGATCTTTGGTCACCGGGGTCAGGGTCATGCGCACAACGTTGGAGACGCTCAGGCCAAACTCCGCCGGCACTTCGCTGGCATCGTCCTTCAGCTTACGGAAACGCCGCTGCATAAGCTCTACAATCTCGGCAACAACAGAAGCCAAAAACTCACCGACTTCATCGCCGTGCTCGAAGACGCATGGGGTCGCAAAGCCGAAATGCGCTTCGAGCCGATGCAACTCGGTGACACAGAGAAAGCCTACGCCGATATCGAGACCCGATAGCGGATCGAGAGTGCGGCTCTCGGGATATTCCCCGCTGAATCTTCCCCTGGATGGGGAAAGCAAATGCGCACCAATGTGGAGAGCCGTCGCCAGAGCGTTTTGGGGTTGAACGGCCTTCACCGCCGCCAACCACGTAAGCGGACCATCTGCATGTCGGATGCCGCCGCCCGAGATAAGTCGGACCGCCAGGAAATTATTAACCATTAAGCGAGACAGTACGAGAGTGTCCCGAGCGCCGTCCGGCCCGGCGGCAGCGACCATTCTTGGCACAGGAGCCACGACATGCATCTGCAAAAGCGGGTTCTAGTAACGGGAGGCGCGGGCTTCATCGGTTCGCTCCTCTGCGAAACGCTCCTCGAACGGGGCGCCGAAGTGCTGTGCGCCGACAATTTTTACACTGGCACGCGGAAGAACATTGAACACCTCATAGGCAACCGCCGCTTCGAGCTGATACGGCATGACGTGACGTTTCCGCTCTACGTCGAGGTCGACGAAATCTACAATTTGGCCTGCCCGGCCTCGCCGATCCATTATCAGCGCGATCCGGTACAAACGACCAAAACATCCGTGCACGGTGCGATCAACATGCTGGGGCTGGCCAAACGTACCAGGGCTAAGATCCTGCAGGCATCGACCAGCGAAGTTTATGGCGACCCTGCCGTTCACCCGCAGACCGAAGACTATTGGGGCAATGTGAACCCCATCGGGACGCGGTCCTGCTACGACGAGGGCAAACGCTGCGCGGAAACCCTTTTTTTCGACTACCAGCGTCAGCACAAGGTCCGCACAAAGGTGGCGCGAATCTTCAACACCTACGGTCCCCGCATGCACCCCAATGACGGTCGCGTGGTGTCGAATTTCATCATGCAGGCGCTGAAGGGCGAACCCATTACGCTGTATGGCGACGGCGAGCAGACGCGCTCGTTCTGCTATGTCAGCGATCTGGTGGACGGACTGATGCGCCTGATGGAGACGGAGGACGACGTCATCGGTCCTGTCAATCTAGGCAATCCGGGGGAATTCACCATTCGCGAATTGGCGGAGAAGGTGATCGAACTCAGCGACTCAAGCTCGAAGATCGAGTTCCGCCCGCTGCCCGCCGACGATCCCAGGCAGCGCAAGCCCGACATCGCACTCGCCCGTTCGCTGCTGAACTGGTCGCCCACGATCGGCCTGAGCGATGGGCTGGTCATGACGATCCGTTATTTCGAGAACATCTTGCGGGACACCGCCTCAGTGGCCGAATTCGTCGCGATACGGGAGCTACGCGCGAAGGCGCGGGCGGGGGCTCGTTGAGTTCCGTCGGGTTAGCCCAGACGTTGCCCATCGTGTGGTGTATTGTTTCGCTTCGCTGACTTAATCGGCAATATAACATGCGCGCAGGCGCGCTTGTAGTCCGGTCATCGCCGGATTGAGGACGGACGTATATCGCATCAGCACTGCATTATCGGCTCGACAATCGGATTTTGTGGCGGGTTTCGAGTTGGGCGGGCTTCACCCAAGGAAAGAAGTTGATAGGATCGGGCCGGCCGCGATGGCCAAACGCTTCGATCATTGAACGCAACCTCTAGGCTGTCTTGATATTCAGATATGACCAATATTCTCGTCACTGGTGGAGCGGGTTATATCGGCTCGCACACCTGCAAGGCATTGAAGGGCGCGGGTTTCTCGCCCGTGACGTATGACAGCTTGGTGTATGGCCACGAGTGGGCGGTTAAATGGGGCCCGCTTGAAATCGGCGATATTCTCGATACCGAGCGACTTTCCGCCGTCGTGCGCAAATATCGTCCGCGGGCCGTCGTTCATTTCGCGGCATTCGCCTATGTTGGCGAATCCGTCACGGACCCTGCCAAATACTATCGCAACAATGTCATCGGCACGCTGAGCCTGCTGGATGCCATGCGCACAAACGATGTTACCCAGATCGTATTTTCGAGCACCTGCGCAACCTATGGCATGCCGGATGTCGTTCCGATGACGGAAGAGACGCCTCAGCATCCAATCAATCCTTACGGCGCGACGAAGCTCATGATCGAACGCATCATTGGGGACTATTATACCGCATACGGGCTTTCGAGCGTTTCTTTGCGCTACTTCAATGCCGCTGGCGCCGATCCTGATGGCGAGACGGGAGAGGACCACGATCCGGAAACTCATCTCATTCCGCTTGTTCTCGCGGTCGCTGCTGGTGAGCGCAGAGATATCAGCGTGTTTGGCAGGGACTACGATACGCCTGATGGCACCTGCGTTCGCGACTACACCCATGTAGCAGATCTGGCAGACGCGCATGTTCGTGCCTTGAATAAACTGGAAACGGGCCGGGCTTGCTCCGCCTACAATCTGGGGACCGGGAAGGGTATATCGGTCGCGGAAGTGATCGATGCCGCTCGCCGCGTCACGGCGCGTGATATTCCTGTCATTGATTCGCCGCGGCGCGCCGGCGACCCCGCCGCTTTGTTTGCGGACGCGAATAAAGCGATGCGCGAACTGAATTGGAAGCCCCACTACATAGCGATCGACGACGTCATCGAGACAGCGTGGAACTGGCACCGGCGCAAACACTGATCTTTCGCGGCGCTGTCCCACGCGTGACCACCATGAGCGTCAGCACGCAATTGGCCTGGGCGCAATACGTGATCGAAGTATTCAATCGCGATAAGCTGCAGGCCGAACCGTATGAGAAAGGCATTCCAATTGTAGTCAATTCCCGATCCCGCGTTCAACGCTCAAGGACTACGCGCATTACCCGAGAGCGGGCATATTTTGCCAGTTCCTTGACATAGGCCTGGCTGTACGGGACGTTACGCATCCCTCATCGCAGAATATTCATGCGCCGCGCATTAACCCGCCTTTCAGACGAATCGTTTGACCTTTTGATTGTCGGTGGCGGCATCACCGGCGCTTGCGTCGCGCGCGATGCTGCTTTGCGCGGGCTCAAGGTCGCGCTGATCGAGAAAAACGATTTTGCTTGCGCGACAAGCGCGTTCAATTCCAAACTAATCCATGGCGGATTGCGTTATCTGCGCAATCTCGAACTGGGTCTGGTGCGCGAATCCCTGCGTGAGCGGCGCATCTGGCAGCGCGTCGCGCCCCATCTGGTTCATCCATTGCCCTTTCTGGTGCCGCTTTTTGCGGCCAATTTTTCGGCGCGCGCGACGCTGGCCGCGGGCCTGTCGCTTTACGATATGCTATCCTACGACCGCAATTGGCTCGACGATCCCCATCAACGCTTGCCGGGCCATTCCTGGCTTGATCGGCGCGAGGCCACCGCGCGTGAGCCGATTCTCGATGTACCGCTACTGGAAGGCGCGTTCCTCTATTACGATGCGCAGATGTATTCGCCAGAGCGGCTGGCGCTAGAATGCGTTATCGATGCCGACAGCCATGGCGCAGCCGTCGCCAATCATGTCGAAGCCGAATCGCTCTTGCTGCGCGATGGCCGCGTTGTCGGTTGCGCAGCGCGCGATGTATTTACGCGGGCACCGCTTGATATAAATGCGAAGCAAACGCTGGTGGCGGCAGGACCGTGGGCGGATCTGTACCTGGAACGCGCCCTCGGCCAACCAGCATTGCACAAGCTGAAGCGTTCTAAGGGAATCCATGTCATCGTGCCCGCCCGGACGCGGGAATGCGCGCTTACCATGACCGCCGGAGGTGGACACTTCTTTGTGCTGCCCTGGCGCGGTCACTCGCTTTTGGGCACGACAGACACAGCCTATATAGGTAGCCCGGACGATGTGGACGTCAGCCAAGGCGACATCGCGGGGTTCTTTTCATTCATCAACAAGCATTGGCCGGCCGCGCAACTGCATCGCGGGGAGGTGGAACATTTTTATGCCGGCTTGCGCCCGCTGGTTGACGATGGCTCAAAGGATACCTATGGCACCAGCCGTCGTGCGGCCATCGTCGATCACGGCAAGAGCGATGGTATCGAGGGGTTGATTTCAGTCATTGGCGGGAAATGGACGACCTCGCGCGCCCTGGCGGAAGAAACCGTCGATATCCTGATACAAAAAACAGAAAAGCGCGTTGCGCCTTGTTCGACCGCAACTATGCATTTGCCAGGCGGCGCAATCGATCGCTTTCGCGATTTCGAGGGCGCGCAAAAGGCGGCTTATCCTCAAATCGAAAGTATTTCCCACGTCACGCGGCTCTACGGCGCGCGACTGCCGCACTTGTTTGAGTCCAACAGCGGCGATGCCGATCCACTGCGCGCGCTCGGTGCGACGGGCGACATCGTCGCGCAAATCATTTACGCGATCCGCGCCGAAATGGCGATGACATTGGAGGACGTGATCATGCGCCGGACCGGCATCGGACAATTGGGACCTCCCGCGCCACGTGTTTTGAACGAAGTTTCCAAGCTCATGGCAAGCGAACTCGACTGGAACGAGACGCGGCGGCTCGGCGAGATCGCTTCCGCGCAACGAGCGTACCGCCTCGGCGATACCGTTTAACGCCGGGCTTAGGGCCCAGCCGCGAAGTTGGGATCGGCAGTGATCCGGCATTATGGGTTGCTGCAGCTCCAGATTCTCCCGTTATTCAAAAAGCTATACGTCCACCGAGACTGATTATCCCGTCATGCTGATGGCCGCTGGCCCGTCCATCGCCAGAGATTCTGAACATGATGTCGTCATCAAGCTGAAGCTCCACACCGAACGCAGCGGTGAATGCTGTCCAGTCCGAGGAGGCATAGGGCGCCAAGAACTTCTGCTGCGAAGAGTTCGCAATCCACAGGACCGCGCCGCGGTCAAGCGACAGCAATTCCTGCTGCAGACCGATGCTCAATTCCGGTGCCAGCAGCAAACCGTCTTCGAGCGCATAGACATGGTTGTAACGTATGCCGACATTCCAATGCAGGGAGGAATATGCTTTCCCATCTATGGCGAGATCGGCGCTATCGACACCTGTCTCCACGGTCGCCGTTCGAGAGGTTTGGACAAAACTCAAACGGGTCAGTGGTGTGAAATCGGAGTCGGTGAGCGGGAAAGTATACTGCACCGTGCCGCCGGCGCTGTGGCCGCTCGGATGTGCGCTCACTATTCCGGAAGCGCCGATGTCGCGGCGGCTGGTGACGGCACTGGAGGTGTAGAAGAGCGCGGCGTCAAGCTGACCATGGGGAACAGGCGCGCGGCCATCCAGCGCGACGGAATATAAATTGCCCAGCGCCCTGCCAAAGCTATCCGCCACGCTTACGACGTCTTGGCTGTAGGAGAAGGCCAGGCCCAGGGTTGCGTTCTGTTCCAAGTGATAATCGATGCCGCCGACAAAGCCCGCACGGCGCGTGCCGAAGTCATCCGCTGCACCGGTCTGGTCGCGGGTCGATCCGGCCCCGGCGAAGGTGCGCGCCCAAACGGTTGTTGTGGGGCAGGGAGCATCGGCCTGTTGGGACGTACAATGTTTGTCCACATCATGATTGACGATCATAGCGTTCAGGGCATGGGCGCTGTCGATCGCCGATGTAACGAGGTCGCTGTAGATCTGCCCCACCTTGGTGGGCTGGACGAGCATGGCGAACCCGCTCGGCCCATAAGTGATGTCATAAACGGCATCGTTCGCGCCGCTGCTGGTCTGGGCGACGAACTGGCCGCCGACGCTGCCGGCGGTCAGGAAGTTGAAGCCTTGTATGCTTTTGGCACCGGGGTCGAACTGGACATTGAGCGTGCCGTTCAGCGAAGCGGCACCGCTAACAACCAGTGAGGACGCCGCGTTCGGTCCGACCTCTATCGAGAGCGTGCTGCCAGCGTTTTGCGTGTAGCTGGCGACGGTCAAGGTGCCGATGGAGCCGCCAGGTGCCACCGTACCGCCGTTGCTGGTCACGGAACCCATGACGGCGCCATGTCCGGAAAGCGTCGCGCCAGCATTGACGACGACGTTGCCCGCAATCGCCGCATTGGTGTGGCTTGCGTCACCCACTTCGAGCGTGCCGACGGATACGGTGGTGAGACCGCTATAGGTGTTCATGCCGTTAAGAATGGTGGTGCCGGTACCGATCTGGTTGACGACGCCGGGGCCGGAAATGTTGCCTTCAAGCGCGTAATTGTCGGAGCGATTGAAGGCGAGTATACCGTTGTTCGTGACGTCGCCGGTGATCGAGCCCGCCGTCCCGCCGTCGCCGATCTGAAGGGGGCCGGCGGAGATCGTCGTGCCGCCGGTGTAAGTGTTGGTGCCGGTGAGGATCGTGGTGCCGGTGCCGATCTGCTGCACCGAACCGGTGCCGGAAATGTTGCCCGCAAGCGTGAAGCTGTCCGAACGATTGAACGCGAGAATCGCGTTGTCGATCACATCGCCGACGATCGCGCCGCTGGTTCCGCCGTCGCCGATCTGCAGCGTGCCGCCCGAGATTATTGTGCCGCCGGTGTAAGTGTTGGTGCCCGTCAGCCTTAGCGTGCCGGTGCCGATCTTCTGTAGAGTTCCGCCACCGGAAACAGGGCCAGTCAAGGTCACGGTGTCAGAACGGTCGAAAATAACTGTGCCATCAACAATCAGATTGGCCGAATCGACTTCCCAGCCATTTATGGCGCCATTAGATCCACCGTCTCCAAGCTGCAGCGTTGCTCCTCTGCCTATCACGGTGCTGCCGCTTAACATGCTGTTACCGGTCAGCAGAAGGCTGCCGCCGGAAAGCTTGAGCGCCCCGGTACCTTCGAATGCACCGTTGAAAACTCCACCATCTCTGATCTCAAGCGTATTGGCTCCGAGATCTACGTAACTGTCCATATCACCGTTAAGGCCCACGATAGTTGCATCGTAGCCGTTAAGGATCAGCGCAGGCGTCCCGGGAACTATGTTGGAATTCCGTGGGTAATTTGAGTAATCTATATGGTACAAATAGTAAGTGGAATTGGCGGAAAACGCATCAGCGGCTCCTTGCACAAGGTTTGAATCAATTACTTGTGTGTCTCCGGAATAGCTATTGGAGCCCGTCAAAATCATGACGGGCGTATACTGCGACAGAACTTTCCCGGTACCGGAGATGTTGCCGCTGAACGTCCGGGTGCATAGGCCGCTGTCGAGCGCACTGAATGTGCACACGCCGTTGTAAACCAATGCGAGCATACCGCTGTTGACGACATCGCCGGTGATGGCTCCCTCTGGCCCGCCTTTAAAGGCGATATTCCAAGCATATCTTGAAGGAGGGGCTCCTTCGTCGACAATCGTTCCACCGTAGTAGATAAATTCCAGCGTCTTGCCGGATGCGATCGAGGTCCCGCCGGTGTAAGTGTTGGTTCCCGTCAAGATCAATGTGCCTGTCCCGATCTGCTGCAGCGATCCCGTACCGGAAATCACGTTGCTCAAGATGACAGTATCGCTCCGATCGAACGTGAGCGCGCTGTTGGCGGTCACGTTGCCGCTAATCGAGCCCGTTGTGCCGCCGTTGCCGATCTGCAGCGTGCCGGCCAAAACCGTTGTTCCGCCCGTGTAGGTGTTGGCGCCGGTCAGGATTGTCGTGCCAGTGCCGATCTGCGCCACCGAGCCGGTGCCGGAGATGACGCCCGCAAACGTGTACGTATCAGAACGATCAAACGCCAGCGCGCTGCTGTCTGAAACGTTGCCCGTGATCGAGCCGGTCGTTCCGCCGTTGCCGATCTGAAGGGTGCCAGCGGAGATCGTCGTGCCGCTGGTGTAGGTGTTGGTGCCGGTGAGGATCGTTGTCCCAGTGCCGAGCTGCTGCACCGAACCGGTGCCAGAGATATTACCGGGGAACGTATATGTGTCGACACGATTGAAGGCTAGTGCGGCGTTATCGGCCACATCTCCGACGATCGAACCGATGTTGCCGCCACTGTAAATTGCGAATCCGCCTCCGACCGGAAATGAGGCGCCTCCATCGCCGATCTGAAGGACGCCGCTGGAGATCGTCGTTCCGCCCGTATATGTGTCATCACTGTTTATAATCAATGTGCCACTGCCGATCTGACGCAACGACCCATTGCCCAAAATTTGATCAGGGAAAAAAATATCGGAACGGTCGAACACCAGCGCACTATTATCGGTCACGACACCAGCGAGGGTGCTTATGGTTCTGCCGGTCGGACTGCCATCTCCGATCTGCAGCGTTCCGGCAGAGATGGTTATTATTCTGCCGTTAATAAAAATTTCGTTGCTCGTGAGAACCAGTGTTCCGCTTCCGCGCTGTTCCAATGAGTTGGCGGTTATTGAACTTCCATACACGATGGTATCCGAGCGGTCGAAAATAAGTTTGAACACGTTTATTTCGCTACTAGCGATCGAACCTGTCGTGCCCCCATCGCCGATCTGTAAAGTGCCAGCGCCCCATGTCGATCCGGTATATGTATTGGTACCCGTCAAGATGAGCGTACCGCCCGGCTTACTGGTACAGGGTGACCTGCAAGTCACCGCCCCCCCATTTTGATCAAATGAGCCGCTTCCACTAATGTCTCCACTGAAAGTGTAGGTGTCGGAGCGGTCAAAACGTAGCGAGCCGTTATTGAGTATGTTACCTGTCAGCGAACCGGTTGTTTCTCCGTCACCGATTGAAAGAGAGCCATAGTGCGAAATAGTTGTTCCACCGGAGTATGTATTGGTACCCGTAAAGTACATTACGCCATTTGAAGTTATCGCAACTGACCCCGTCCCGCTGATATTGCTTGCGTAACCGTAAGTGCTGAACACGTCGAATATGAGATTGCCATTGTTGACAACGCTGCCTGTAGCTGCTGGTACGCTTCCGTCTCCGCCGATTTGCAACGTTGCGGACGAGATCGTCGTGCCACCGGTAAATGTATTGGCATTCGATAAAGTCAGTGTACCACCGCCCGTGATTTTCAAACCTCCAGTGCCGCTGAGAATGCCAGTCATCGTCGTGGAATTGCCGAACGTATCGACCGTGTTGCTGGGGAAATTCTCGACCGAAAAGTTTTGGCCATAGCTCGCGCCGGCCTGGTCCATTCGCAATGTGCCGCCTTCGAAATCCGGCAACACTGTGGCGCCCAATTGGGAGGCCAGATAATAAGGGGCGTTGGTGTCGATCGGCGTAGCAGGATCGGCGAGGGCACCGCTCGCCAGAATTGTGCTCGTCATGAGCAAAGCGTAAGACGCCATGAGCGCCTTACGCACTTGTAAGGTAATACGCATTTTGATCCCCCAACCGGCATCCGCTTTGTTGGGTCGTGCGTATCGGGTGCCGTTTCGCACGGCCGAAAATCACAATCTAGAATTACATAAATTAGAAATGCTGCTTGTGGGTATTACTATAGTCAAAATTGTATTTGTTGGCGAATCGCCATTCACAACCGATCGACAGGATTATGGCTATTCTCGAATGGATCAATTCTCTTTCCTGAACAGAAATCCGGCATTGTCTTTATTTCTTGTACCGGACGAAACTGTCGAGCGTTCGACTAGGGCGAACGAAGGTCCGTCGTGCGTTGCTGCTGCGATAAAACGCGCGCCATCACGGATGCCCGCGCTATCGCCGGCACAACGCGGCGACCATCGATATGGTGCGGATCGGAGGAACAATCCGATTGATACGAGCGCAAAATCATGAGGTGAATTGACAGCGCTGACATCGCCGCATTTCTTGAGGTAGCGTTACCATAACGTCAGTCTACGTCATATATCTCCATCAACCAAACCTTGGGCTCGCCGGCACGGAAACCTCCTTCATTGCGTCGTGTCGTTGCTTCTTCGCCAAAGACATTGGATAGTATTGCCAATGCAGCTCCGTATGCCGGTTCTTCGGCCACGCTGGTACTTTCCGGTTCCAATTAAACGAGAATTGATATGATCATTGTACGCAGTCCGCTCCGCATCACATTGGGTGGCGGTGGAACGGATCTTCCGTCCTACTATCGCGAATATGAAGGCGAATTGATCTCGGCGGCGATCGACAAATATGTCTATGTCACGCTGCATCACGGATTTACCGAGGACATGCTGGTACGTTATTCGAAGCTCGAGCGCGTCTCCTCCGTCGATGCTCTCGAACATCCCATCATTCGCGAGGCGATAAAACTTGTCGACGTCGACTGCTGCGGCCTGGAGATCACGCATATGGCCGATATTCCGGCGGATGCGGGTCTGGGGTCTACCGGTAGTTTCACGACCGCACTGCTCAAGGCGCTACACACGCTGAAGCACAATATCGTGCACACGCAAGAACTCGCCGCGCAGGCCTGCGAGATCGAAATAGACCGTCTTGGCGTGCCGACCGGAAAGCAGGACCACTACATTTCCGCTTATGGGGGAATAACCTGTTTTCGTTTCCGAAAGGATGACCGCGTTGATTCCTGGCCGGCGCCGATCAGTCCGGAAATCCGCGACAACCTCGAAGACAGTCTTGCCATGTTTTTCACAGGTTACACGCGTACGGCGTTTTCGATCCTTAAGGAACAGGATGAACGCACGAAACATGACGACGATGCTATGATCAACAACCTGCATTTCGTGAAGGATATCGGGAAACGCAGCCTGGAGGCGTTGCAAGGCGGCTACCTGAACGATTTTGGAAAACTGATGGACGAGCATTGGCAGCACAAGAAGCGCCGTACGGGCGCAATGTCCAATCCAAAAATCGATGAATGGTACGAGCTCGCCATTGCGAACGGCGCGACAGGCGGCAAGCTTATCGGTGCGGGCGGCGGCGGCTTTCTGCTGTTCCATACCAAAGACAAGCCGAGATTGCGTCGGGCGATGGTAGGATCTGGACTGCGCGAAGTACGATTCCGCTTCGATTTCGAAGGCACCAAAGTGCTCATTCAGTGACGTGACGTTTCCGACTTGGCGGGGCGAAGCGCGGTCTTGGCCAGGAGTTCGAACCATGGCCATGTCGGCTGAATAGGCTCAGTCCGGAATAAGTTTTCCGGGATTTCAGAATGTTCCTTGAATTCGAGTGTGTGCTTC
This sequence comes from uncultured Alphaproteobacteria bacterium, assembly GCA_963822275.1. GTDB lineage: Bacteria > Pseudomonadota > Alphaproteobacteria > Micropepsales > Micropepsaceae > Rhizomicrobium. The sequence continues at coordinate 25,264 of CAWGHR010000053.1, read as the reverse complement.
AGCGCACGCATCAGATCGATTTCTGCCGCGCTTTTGTAACGTTGAAGATCACCGCGCTTCATGACTCCGATGCCGTGCTCGGCGCTGAATGAGCCATCGAATTTGTGTACGATATCATGCACGATGCGGGCAATCTGGTCTCCGCGGGCGGCCAGTGTCTCGATATTGGGGACTTTCGCTACGCTGAAATTGAAATGGATGTTGCCATCGCCGAGATGACCGAATGGAATGGGCATTGCTTCCGGCATTATCGCTGCCACGGCGGCCGTACCCTCAACAAGGAAGTCCGGAACCGCACTGATAGGGACAGAAATATCGTGTTTGAGAGAAAGGCCTTCCTTCTTCTCGGCTTCCGACATCGTTTCGCGCAGCTTCCATAATGCGCTCCGCTGCGATTCGTTCGAAGCTATCACCGCATCGCTCGCCAGACCCTCAGCGAATGCCTCTTCCAAAGCAGATTCGAACACCTCCTTAAGCGCCGCTATACCTGATACTTCAGCGAGGACGTACCACGGCGAGGGCTCTCCAAACGGATCGGCAGTCTGCGGAATATGCGCCAACACCAAATCGAGCCCCGTCCGGGATAGGATTTCGAAGGCATTGACCATGCCGCAAGTCGCGGCTTGAAGGCGCGTCAAAAGCCCAACCGCGGCGTTGATGTCCGGAACGGCAAGGAATGCCGTGTAACGTATCGGCGGTTTTGGAAAGAGTTTGAGAGCCACCGCAGTAATGACACCCAGTGTGCCTTCCGTACCGATGAAGAGCTGTTTCAGATCGTAGCCGGTATTGTCTTTTCGCAAGGTCCGCAGCAAGTCGAGCACGCGTCCGTCGGACAGCACGACCTCTACGCCCAGGACTTGTTCGCGCGCCATGCCGTAGCGAACGACATTCACGCCGCCTGCATTTGTGGACACTGTTCCGCCAATCGTGCAGCTTCCTTCAGCCGCTAGGCTTAGCGGTAGCAGCAGGCCTTTATCGTCCGCCGCGATTTGTGCAGTCGCCAGTACAACACCGGCCTCGACGATCATGCTCCCGTCTTCAGCATTGATGGCGCGGACATTGTTCAACCGCAATAGGCTCAGCAGAACTTCGTTCTCGAAGGGAATTTGACCGCCGACCATTCCGGTGTTCCCCGCCTGAGGGACAAGCGGCGTTTTGCTCTCGTGACAGATCTTCAGAATGGCGGATACCTCCGCCGTTGTCGCTGGCTTCAACAACAACACGGCGCGACCTTTATATTTTCCTCGCCAGTCTTCCAGGTGCGGAGCAATCTCGACTGGGTCTTCGGTAAACCCCTTGGGACCAACGGCAGCTTTCAATCTTGCGGCGACGTCGTTGTTCATATTATGTCCCCGAATCTCAGCGAAAATAGGCTTTCGTGTTTTCGTGCACGTCCGGCGCGGCCAGGAGTTCGACAGCACTCATCCATTTTAATTCGCTGTGCTGATCATCGAGCACTATCTTCGGGCGATGTGCCAACTCAAGCTTGTAGGCCAGGACCACGTAATGTGTACCATACCCGGGCTCGCTGAACCGATTTGTGGCATAAAAATGCTCAAACACGCCGAGGAACCGGGCCGTATCCAGCGGCAAATCCTGTCCCGTTTCCGCTCGAAGAATTCTGACGAATGCCGCTTTGATACGTTCGTCCTTTCGGATTACGCCGCCAGGGACAAAGAAGACGCCTTTTGCCGGTTCGTTTTCTCTGAGGCCGACCAATACGTGTCCGGTACTATCGCAGATGATCAGATCGATGGAGATCAGCGGAGTGCAGCGGACGATTTGTGCGAACTGTTCTTTGCTTAACGGATATCGAGCGGTCATTTTGTCAGGATAGCGAGAGGCCACCGGAATTCAAGCGCAGCGGCCAAATCAATGCCATTACTTACATATTCGAATAATTCGGACCGCCGCTGCCTTCCGGCGGCACCCAAGTAATATTCTGGGACGGGTCTTTGATGTCGCATGTTTTGCAGTGAAAACAGTTTTGCCCATTGATCTGGAGATACGCGGCGTCGGATTGACCGGCTATCTCATAAACCCCGGCAGGACAATGGCGCCGTGCCGGTTCGGCATATTCGGGCAAATTGACCTTAAGTGAACGCGTCGATCAGGGCACCGGAAATGATATGCGCGCCGATTTCCGACCACTTTTCAAGAACGCAGACGCTGACCTCGCAGCCGCTCTCTGCGGCGCATTGTTTCCGGCGTATCGCTGCTGCGAGGCCTGACGGTCCTCCGCCGACAACCACGACGTCGTATTCCATGCTTTCGCGCTGGATTTCCTCGGCCATTCCCGGCACCCAGGCTCATTCCCCGTATGGGTTATGGGGCCCGGGTATTGGCGCGGTCAATCTTGGAGGCACGGGCGCGGTGATGCGCACGGTATCATGGCACATTCATGCCGAACCTGAGCAAATCTGCCCGCCTGTTAACCCCAAGCCGGACTTTGGTACGGGCGGGAGACTGAATTAATTGGCAACACATTGTGTCGGCCGGCGCGTTGTTCTTCGGGTTGGTGCCGCCTAAAAGGCTTCCTGTTTCCAATTACGGGAGATATGCCGTGGCCGCTTCCATTCCGTTCATTGACCTTCAAGCCCAGCGCAGCCGTTTAGGCGAGCCACTGAACAAGGCTATTGCGGCAGCCGTCGAAGGTGGCGCTTGGGTCATGGGCCCACAAGTTGCGCTCTTCGAAGAGCAACTTGCGAAGTTCGCTGGTGTGAAATACGCCGTTGCTTGTGCCAACGGAACCGATGCGCTTTCGATCGTCCTGCGCGCCTGGAACGTCGGGCCCGGTGACGCCGTGTTCGTCCCGACGTTTACTTTTGCAGCATCTGCGGAAGTAGTGGCACTTGTGGGTGCATCGCCGGTGTTCGTGGATGTGCTCGAAGAAACATACAACATGGATCCGGCTAGTTTGGAGGCCGCCATTACGCTCGTGAAGCGAGAAGGAAAGTTGAGGCCGCGAGCGGTGATGCCTGTGGACTTGTTCGGCCAGCCGGCCGACTATCGCTCCGTTGAACCTATCGCAAAGCGCGAAGGTCTCCAGATGTTATGCGATACGGCGCAGGCGTTTGGTGCAAAATTTGACGGGCGCGTGACGGGCAGTATTGGCGATGCGGCTTCAACTAGCTTTTTCCCGGCCAAGCCACTCGGTTGTTATGGTGACGGCGGTGCGACTTTTACCAACGACGACGACCTGGCTGACTTGCTGAAATCCATTCGCAACCACGGTCAGGGCGTTGATCGCTATGAGAACGTCCGCATTGGGATGAATTCGCGTCTCGACACAATCCAGGCGGCGATCCTTATAGAGAAGCTGAAGATATTCCCGGAAGAAATTGAACTGCGCGAAAGGGTAGCGCAGCGTTACAACGCTGTTTTGGGTAAATCAAACCGCGTCCAAGTGCCGAAGGTGATTGCGGGCGCGCGCTCGACCTGGGCGCAATATGTGATTCAGGTTCCGGATCGAGAAAAAGTCCAGACTGATCTGAAAGCGAAGGGTATTCCGACTGCGGTCTATTATCCAATCCCGCTTTCGGCGCAGAAGGGCTATGCGCATTACCCCAGCGCGCCTATCCCGGTCAGCGAGAAAATCTGCAAAACAGTTATCGCGCTGCCAATGCATCCTTATCTGGATGCGACGACACAGGACCGCATCATTACTGCCGTGCTTGAGAGCGTCGACTAAAGTCCTCAGGCACTATTCGACTATTCGTCGTTGGACGGAATTTGACTCATCTTACGGAGGATGAGGTTGGAGTTCCGTTTGTACCAGGCGACAATCTCGGTGATCTTCTTAGGCAGGCTATAGCGAGGCTTCCAGCCTAGTGCAGTGAGCTTATCCCAGGAAATAGCGTAACGCCGGTCGTTGAACGGCCGATCGCTCACAAATTCTACATTCGAGTCAAAGGAACACTTGAATTCGTCGCAAATCATCTTTGCAACGTCGCGGTTGGAGAACTCGTCCGGCGAGCCAATATTATAGATTTCGTTGATGACGCCGTCCTTTGCAAGTAACGCGAGAGCGTCAGCCAAGTCGGTTGCTGCCAGATAATGGCGGACATTGCGACCGTCACCGTGAAGCGGGATTTTCTTGCCGGCGATGAGCGACATGATCGCACGTGGAATCAATTTCTCCGGGAACTGACGGATGCCGAAGACATTATTCGCACGGATAATGATGACCGGCAGTTTGAAGGAATGGCGGTATCCATTCACGATCATTTCGGCGGCCGCCTTGGAGGCCGAATAAGGATTGGTCGGATTGAGAACGCCAGTCTCGTCGCAATGATCGCTGAGGACTTCGCCATATACCTCGTCGGTGCTTACATGGATGATGCGCGGCACCTTCGCTTCGCGGCATGCTTCCAGGATCGTGTGTGTGCCCAGCGCGTTTGAGTGGGTGAACATGATGGAACTATGAAAGGAGCGGTCGACATGGCTCTCCGCGGCGGCGTGCACCACGAGATCGCAATCCTTTGTCACCCTCTGGCACAATTCAAAATCGCACACGTCTCCGACGACAAGTTCGATGCGCCCCGAACCGATCAGCGGAAGCAGGTAATTGATGTCCGCCGCATAGGTCATCTTGTCGAGGACGACCACCTGGCTCTTGGGGAACGCTTCGCACATCCGCTCCGTAACGTGGGAGCCGATGAAGCCGGCGCCGCCTGTGATCAGAATTTTGCTAATTGAAGCCTCCGCCCAATTTCAAGACAATAGGACCGCAATCCGTCGGGGTCGACGGGAGTTTCGAATTTCGACCGCCACAGATCGGTATTCAAGAAGAATTCGTCCTTAACAACCGGCGGATCAACGATCAAATTACCGCCGCCGTAGCCGTCCATCACCCATTGCGCCAAATCACCGCAACGGACCGGAAATCCGCAACCGAGGTTTAACACGCCTTCCATCCCTTCCTGCAACCGCGCGACGATCGCCTTCACACAGGCCTCGACCGGGATGAAATCTCGGCGGGTGTCCGGATGCATGTCGAAACGGATGACGTTATTGCTCTTCAAAGACCGCATCATCACGGCTAAAAATGTGCGGCGGTTGAAAGCCGGCTCGTACTCGAAGCCGAACACGTTTGAAAGTCGAAAAATAGCGACACGCCCGTTGAAAAGATCACGAATGCGAGCCTCCGTGTGGGCCTTGTTCTTCCCGTAGGGAATTCTCATCCCCTCCGGCGTCGCCTGTTTCGCGCGCATTCCATCGCGCTGACGAAGGGTAAACTCGTCTGGAACTCAGCATCGCCACACGCGCACCGGCTATTTCGGCACAACGGGCAGCTCGCAGATCGCAATCGTTCTCTTCAGCATATACGCCCGAGAAGTATGCCGGGTTGAGTGCAAAATTGATGACCGTGTCAGTGCTTTTCAATATTGGGATCAAGTCGGCATTACGTGGGAGAGAAACAACGTCTACGCCTGCATCGCGCGCCGAACGTTGCATATGTTGGGCAATGAAACTGTTGCTCCCCACGAGCACGAGGCGCATCATGATAGTTCCAGATCAATGAAGTTCAGACGCCAGAGAAGCCAAATTAAAAGGCTCCCTGGCCGGAGAAAACAATTTTCGCGGTTTGAATCAATATGACAATGTCATACCAGAACGACCAATTGAGGATATACCATTCATCGTATACGACGCGTTCGTCCAAAGTCGTTTCATTGCGCCCGCTAATTTGCCAGAGACCGGTCAAACCCGGGCGTACCTGCATGTAAAGCTGCGCCGCGGGGCCGTATTGATCCACCAGTTGTTGCTCGGGAATCGGCCGCGGACCGACGAGGCTCATATCGCCGCGAAGAACATTAAGCAGTTGCGGCAGCTCGTCGAGGCTTGTCTTGCGCAGCCATCTTCCCGGTTTGGTGACTCGCGGATCATCACGTAATTTGTAGGTCTTGAGGAACTCCGCATACAGCTCGGGATTTTCGATTTCCCAACGCGCGCGGCGTTCGTCAGCATCCTCAGCCATCGTACGAAATTTCATACAATCGAATTGTCGGCCGTGCCTGCCCACGCGTCTCTGCGAATAAGTCACCTTTCCGCCGTCGTGAGCTCTGATTGCCAGAGAGGCGATAATTAGGACCGGCGAAAACAGCAGCAGCAACGCCAACGATCCCACAATATCAAAGCTACGTTTGGCAATGCGGTGCGGTGCCCGCCACAGGCTATTGCGTACCTGATAAAGCAGGATGTCATGCCCGAAGAAGTAGCTTGTAGAGACGCGAACGACGGGCAGGCTGACAAAGGTTGGAATAAACGCAACGGAAATTTCCCGTTCCATCAGCCTATGGACCAGCGTCGCAAACCCGGTCGATTGCGTATCCTCAGTCGCGATCACGACCTGTCCGCAACCGTTGGCCATCATTTTCTCGGCAATATCGTCAGCGTCTGAAAGAAAGAGCTGCTTCAGATGTGAAGGCTTGTTCGGAAGTTCTCTGTCGTCCCTGTCGAGAACAAGCCAGCGAATGTCATAGCCGAGAGATACAGCTTTGTTTAGCGCGGCATAAACTGCGTTCGCGCGCGCGCCCGTGGCAACCAACGCCGTCGGTATTTTCCAAATCCCTATGGCCGCCAGCCCATGGCGACCGGCATAACGGAGCATCGGAACTGCGGCCAACAAAAACACCCAGCTTCCGATTTCCGCAAAGGCCGAGTATTGCTCCTTGAAGACGGCGAATATCAGCATGTCCGGAGTCGACGCCACGATCAGTGCAACTGTCGTGGTACGCGCCTCGTCCCAGAAAAGCAGGCGCCGGCTATAGTCGCCAGAAATATACCGAACGAGAATAAAGATGCTCCCAAGGATTATGAAGATATCCAAAGGGGTCTGATGTTCTAGAGCTCTTGGTAAAAGGACAAGCCCAGGGACGCTACGCTCTGAACGGAACAATATCATCGCCAGAAAAAATGCGAACGCATCCACTGCAGCCAAAGTAACGGTACTGATCCAAGAACGATATTCGCGCAAAATTAGTGCTAAGCGGAGGGACAGCGAACGCGCGTCCTTCAGGGCGGTAGTCGTGTGCTCGCTCATCTAATCCCCCCGAGACATCCCTGCGAAGCTATCGTTATCGTTGGACACGGGATGTAACATAGGCCATCGCCAATCTTCTCGCGCAAGTGGACTGTAGCCACGACAGCAAGAGGTCGACACTTACCAGCTGTGATTGTAGGCCGAGCACACCGGATTAGGAACCCCATTTCTTGGGAAATTCCCGTTTTTGGTAGCATAATTAAGGGCTAAGCAAATAGAGAATGAGCTGTATCCGACATGCAGAGTAGCCTTTTTGACTTCACACTACCCGAGGAGCTTATCGCGCTGCGACCCGTAGTGCCCCGCGATCGCGCACGGATGCTGGTCGTGGGCGCTGATGGCCGCTTAGCGCATGCGCATGTGAGCGACTTGCCCCTATATCTAGGGCCTCGCGATGTTTTGGTCACTAACGATTTCAAAGTAATCCCGGCGCGCCTGCGCGGTCGGCGGCTCGTTCGAAGCCCCGGTCTGGCCAGCGAGCCGAAAATGGAAGTATTGCTTTTCAAACGACTTGGACCACGAACGTTTATGGCGTTTGCGCGACCTGTGCGGAAACTTTCCGTTGGCGATAAGGTAAAACTGGGGTCCTCTCTTGAGGCGGAGATATCCCGACGGGGCGAGGCGGGAGAGGTCGAACTGCAATTCGGGTTAAGCGATGCAGCACTCGACGCGGCTATCGCAAACGAGGGCGAAATGCCCTTACCGCCCTATATTGCGGGCCAGCGCAAAGCGGATGCACTCGATCTGACGGACTATCAAACGGTTTATGCACGTGTGGAGGGCTCGGTCGCTGCGCCGACGGCAGGGCTTCATTTTACTTCCGCCCTGCTAGAGGCACTTGTGGCCCGCGGCACAGGCATCGAACGCGTGACCCTGCACGTGGGGCCCGGCACGTTTTTGCCCGTCAGCGCGGCTGATACTGCCCAACACAAGATGCATGCCGAGTGGGCTTCGCTGACGCAAGACACTGCTTCGCGCCTTAACACGATGCGGGCGGCCGGTGGACGTATCGCGGCGGTCGGGACGACCAGCCTGCGCACGCTCGAAAGCGCGGCCGACCCCACCGGGCACATCGGGGCGTTTGTGGGCGAGACGGATATCTTTATCACCCCGGGCTATCGCTTCCGCACGGCCGAGTTGTTGTTGACCAATTTCCATCTGCCGCGCTCGACGCTGTTCATGCTGGTGAGCGCGTTTTGTGGTTTGGAGACGATGCAGGCCGCCTATTGCGAAGCGATCAGGGAACGATATCGCTTCTATTCCTATGGGGATGCGTGCCTGCTATTTCGGCGCCCGACATGAGTGGCTTTTATTTCGAGGTTTTTGCATCGGATGGTGCCGCGCGTACGGGTGTGATCCACACGCCGCGCGGTGATATCCGCACGCCGGCATTCATGCCAGTTGGCACGGCCGCTACGGTGAAGGCGATGCTGCCGCAAAGCGTGCGTGAAACCGGCGCGGATATCATCTTGGGAAATACGTACCACCTGATGCTGCGGCCTGGCGCTGAGCGCGTGGCGCGACTGGGCGGATTGCACAAATTTGCGGGATGGGAACGTCCGATTCTCACCGATTCCGGGGGGTTTCAGGTGATGTCGCTTTCGAAGCTGCGCAAGATCACGGAAGAGGGCGTGCGCTTTCGCTCGCATATCGATGGTAGCGAGTATTTCCTTTCACCGGAACGCGCTATGGAGATTCAGCGTCTACTCGGTTCCGATATCCAGATGGTGCTCGACGAATGTCCAGCCTTGCCGGCGGACGAAGCGACGATCGAAAAATCGCTCGGGTTGTCAATGCGCTGGGCGGAGCGTTCAAAGGTGGCATTCGGTGAACAGCCGGGAAAAGCGTGCTTTGGTATTGTGCAAGGTGGCATTTTTCCGCATTTGCGCGAACGGTCCGCGAGCGAATTGCAGGCCATGGGTTTCGATGGCTATGCAGTCGGCGGACTTGCAGTGGGCGAGCCGCAATCGGAAATGTTCGATACGCTGGACGCGACTGTGCCCCTGCTGCCCGCCGACCGGCCGCACTATCTGATGGGTGTCGGAAAGCCCGACGACATTGTCGGGGCCGTTCTACGGGGAATCGATATGTTCGATTGCGTATTGCCGACGCGATCAGGACGCAACGGGCAGGCCTTCACTTGGAACGGTACACTCAATTTACGCAATGCGCGACATGCTGAAGACAACCGATCACTCGACCCTGGGTGCCGTTGTCCCACCTGCCGGCAATTCTCCCGCGGTTATCTGCATCATGTGGTCAAGGCGGGTGAAATCATCGCCGCAATACTGCTGACGTGGCACAATTTAACCTTCTATCAGGACCTTATGACGGGACTACGGGCGGCGATCGGGGAGCGAAGGTTGCAGGCATTCGCTGCGGACTTTCTGGGGCAATACTGCATGTGCGACGAGGGCAAGAATCCAAGCTAACTCTCCGGATTTTTTGCGCTCAGCCGTGGTTGACCCCCCTCGCCGCTGCCCATATGTTCCGGCCCCTCGGTGAGAGCCCGTAGCTCAGGGGTAGAGCATCTGACTTTTAATCAGAGGGCCGATGGTTCGATCCCATCCGGGCTCACCAAATTGCTTCAAGGACACGGCTTACATAGATTAGCGGACTATGGGGCAGACAACGACTGAGATACAGGCCGAGTTTCATCGGCGCGGCGCCGTGCTCGTTCCAGGGGTTTTCTCTCCCGCGGAGGTCGATGCGCTGCGTAACCGCATTCACGAAGAATTCCGAGAATTAGATCGCCGTGCCGAAGGCAAATTCGTTCGCGCGCTTTCCGCAACCATGGTTCTGCGCATCCCGGAAGTTTTGCGCGCAATTCTTCATCCGCGAATCATCAGGACTCTCCAAACGATATTGGAACAAAATTTCGGAATTATTCCTGATTTCAACCTACACAGGAACATGTTCGACTTTACAGATACCCGCCGCAGCTTGACGCATCTGTTCGGATTGATCGGATCTGGATGGCATCATGACGCGGGGGATGAGCACGCGAGCCCTTATCTGTTTGATCCTGCTTATCGGATGGTCAAGTGCGGAATCTATTTACAGGACAATACGATCGAGTGGGGAGGTGGTGTCGAAATTGCCCCAACTGGCCACATCGTTCCGCTAAGAACGGGCAACTGCAAGATTGATTACGCGGCAATGAGGATCCGGCAGAATCTGAAAGTCATCACGCGGGCACAGCGTGTTCAGTTGAAGGCAGGCGATTTTCTTGCTTTTCATGCGCTGCTTCCGCACCGCGGATGCAACCCGAAAATCTTGCAGGGGCGTATCAGCGAAGAGGAAAAGCGAGCAGGCTGTGTGCGCCTTCCACACGATCGAACAAAACTCGTTATCTATTTCAATGCTTCGCGACAGGCCTGCGCCCATACCTATATGCGCCACTCCGCAAAGCGCGGGCTAAGAGAGCTAGCTGGAATATTGAACGGCACCGGAAGTGAAGTTTTCTTCTCCGATTTTCCGGGGTTGCGCTACCCGCAGGACTATCCTGATGCATTTGCTGCAGATCTCGCAGCGAACGGATTACATATGGAGCAACTTACTGGACACGAGCTCGTCGATGCCATCGAAACGCGTCGGCAAGCACTGGGCAGCAGGAACGTGGTCAACCACTTGGACGATTCGACAAGCCGACCGACCGCTGCTTAATCCGTTTGAAGACAACAGACGGCGGCGCAACGGTGCATTGTGCCGGACATGGGCCTTTCGTTGCGCACTGCCCTGAAGGGTTTGTCGATCGTCTCCGGTTTTGTATAACGCGGCGCGGCCGAGTTTTTGGGGCTAATTTTCGATGCACATATGTCATGTCGTAACAGGCTTATTGGGTGGTGTCGAAGTCATCATTCGGCAGTTGTTGGATATGCAGATGACGGCCGGCCACCGCGTCACTCTTGTCTATTCTTCAGTTCATGGTGGCGACGATAGGGCCATAGGCGGCCTCCCGGCTGGAGTCGAACTGATTCGGTGGGACGCCGTGCGCGCCATTGATCCCGCCGAAGATTTCAGAGCTCTTCGCAAACTCGTTGTTATTCTGGGCGAACTCAGGCCGGACATCGTGCATCTGCACAATTCCAAGGCAGGTGCTCATGGCCGAATCGCGTGTCGTTGGCTAGGTTTGCGCAGCATCTATTCAGCACACGGCCCCGCTTATCTGCGCAACGATATAGGCACGGTGGAACGTCTTGCTTACTATTCCATCGAATGGACTTTGTGTCTTTTAGGAGATCGTTTGATTGCCTCGTCGCAAAGTGAGCTGAAAGCCATGCGTTTTTTGCCGGGAGCGAAGAGGTTGATCAACAACGGCGTAAATCCGTGTCTCGTCCAAAAAGGAGCACGCGCCCGCTCGCCGGTGGTGGCACATTCTGGCCGCTTTCGTATCGTTCTTTGTGGCCGTATTTGGCCGCAGAAGAATCCTCAATTTGTTTCGGAACTTGCCACAGCCTCACCTGAAGATTGGGAATGGATTTGGATTGGCGACGGACACTTGCGTTCTGTGCTTGATGCAAATCCACGGATAAACGTTCTCGGCTGGCAGCCCCCCAACGACACCCTCGCGACGGTACAGTCCGCCGACATATATTTGCAGCCGTCTCGCTGGGAAGGCATGTCATTCGCAGTACTCGAAGCGATGTCGCTTGCTAGACCGTGTGTCGTTTCCAATGTGACGGGAAATCGCGATCTCGTGCGTAATGGCATTTCCGGATTTGTCTGTGATAATCAAGGTGAATACCTCACCGCGCTTCACAAATTGGCGGTAGATGCTGATCTCCGACGCCGGCTGGGCGACGGTGCTGCAAGGGAGGTCGCCACGTCGTTCAGCCTTGAGCAAGCGGTAAGAAACTGGTCGGCTCTTTACCGTTCGATGCTGCCTTCAAACAGCAACTTTGAAGATTTCCGGTCGGCGACTGAAGCCCCGGCTTAGACCGAGCTTCTCCTCTTAAGATGCCGGAACTCGGAACCGCTGCGAGTACTCATGCGACGTAACTAAACGAATTCGCCGGACGGCGATTCCTCACGCCATTTGATGATTCCAGTACGCAGATCTGTCTCAAACACGTAACCGATTTCCTGCAACCGCCTTGGTACGATGTTCGTGGAGTTCCAGAGCTTGGCTATGCGCGCCCGGTTAACCGACGTCGTCAACCCGATATGAGCGAGAAGCTCGAATCCCCACCCGACAAACAGCATCATCCATTTCGGGGCAACAATCGAAGGTTTTTGATAACCCGCCACTGCTGCGAAAGCCGTACAAATATCTTCGGATGAATAGGCCGTCGGGTAGGCCGCGTTGTATATGATTTCCTTTTCAGGGCGCTCGCGCATGAACAGAAGGGAACGCACGACCTCACCCACATAAATGCACGCTTTAATCGTATCGCGGCGACCGGGATATACGAAAAACCGACGTTTCAGGGCGTAGGCGAGGCGTGTGAAATTTCCATGTTCACCGGGCCCGAACACGATCGCGGGGCGCACCACAATCAACTTGCGGCGGGCGTCGGCCCGTGCCCAGGCGCGGTGAATTTTCTCGGCCATGAGCTTAGAGCGCCCATAGGCTAGCACAGGCGTCATCGGCCCCCGCTCGTCGCGCGGCTCTTCGGTCGGTCCATAAGTCGAAATGGAGCTTGTAAAGGTAATGCATTTCGCGCCGATCACTTCAGCAAACGCGTTGATCTCGAGCGCGCCGTTCAGATTGGTCCAGTAATATTCCCATTCCTCATGCCCCGGTGTCGTGTGAATGGCGGCGAGATTGTATATGTCGGCATTTGTAAACTCGCCGCGAAGCGAGATTGTAGTGCGCACATCACAGAATTCGTATTCGACGCCGTCCAAAGGATGCGCGGGTATTTTCAGATCAGCGCATACTATTCGCGTAAAGTCGCCAGTTTTGAGCAGTTCACGAATGAGATAGCTGCCAATGAAACCCGCCCCTCCAAAGACAATCGCCGTTTTATTTTCGCTCACCACAACCTCTTGATAGCCAATATTTGTGATCTCCTATCATTCTCGGCAGGGTGGCGCAAAGTGCGCCGGTTTCTAGCAGGACCTGCAGTAAGAGGGAGAACGAATTGCGACTGGTCTGACGCAAGCCGGGCCTCTATAAGGCAGCGTCATAAGGCGGTGTCCGCACAACAAAACTTCGGTTTTCGATGCAATGACGTCGGTGGAACGAGTATCTGGCTACAATATCGCAAACCGCGTGGCGACATCCGTTGTGTCAATGGCCGGCCGCCATCTGTTCACAGTCTTGGCGGGCATTGTCGTAGCGCGGGGACTTGGCCCTGTGCAATTCGGTTACTTTATGTTTCTTTTGGCAGGTTTCGCCGCGCTTCACACACTGCTGGATTTGTCGTCGTCGCAAGCGTTTTTTACGCTGATCTGCAAGCAGTCGTGGCCAGCTCGCCTCTACAAACTTTACGGCGGCTGGATTGCGTTACAGTTGGCGTTGCCTCTAGTGGTCATCTGGCTACTGCTTCCCGGGACGGTCGTCGGAGAGATTTGGCGAGGCCAATCGCGCACACTTGTGCTGATGGCACTGGTGGCATCGTTTTCGCAGCGCGTGCTCTGGCAGGCTGTTACCCAAGTTTATGAATCTGCACGGCTCACGAATCGTGTGCAACTTGCTGCCGCCGGCATCATGGCCGCCCACTTAATCGTGGTTGTGGTGCTTAAGTATCTGGGCCTCCTGACTATACCTATTCTCTTCATGGCTATTACCGTGGAATTCGCCGGTACCGGCATCGTAATGTTATTTTTTGTTCCCCGGCATGAGACGCAGGGATCGTCAGACGCATCGGTGCGCGCCGTTCGCGATGAATTTATAGCTTATGTAGCCCCGCTCATCGCTCCGTTGCTGCTGGGATCCGTCAACAGTTTCGCCGAAACATGGCTTCTCCAAATATTTGGCGGCGCCACGCAGCAGGCCTTCTTTAACATCGCACAACAATACGCCAATCTGGGGCTCGTTTTTGGCTTCCCCGCAGTTAACGTCTTCTGGAAGGAAATCGCGGCGGCACACGCACGCAACGATCTGGAGGGCATGCGACGGATTTATTCCAGCGGAACGCGCGTTCTATTTGCCGCAACAGCCTTCATTGCCGGGTTCTGCATGTTCTGGGCAGGTCCCATCATTCAACTGCTTTTGGGTACCGCCTACGCGCCGGCAGGACCGGTGTTTTCCGTCACGCTGATCAATTCTATTTTCCAATGTTTCGGACTAATCGTATCGGTCGCTTTCCTGGCGACGGGTCGGACACGGGCTTATTCCATATTCAATATAGCGCTGATTGCGATCAGCTTGGCGGGTTCGGTCCTCGTGCTGTGGGTTTTTCGGATGGGCGCGCTAGGGCTGGCGATCAAGCTTGCCGTTCTATCGGTAGCCTTTCAGCTTATATGCGACTGGTACAATTGCCGCCAATACAGTTGGAAGACCGACAATGTTTTCCGGGTGCTGTCTCTGGGCGGCCTCCTGCTGCTGGGGGGACTTAGCCGTCTGCTTGTCCACTGGATCATGCCCAACTCGTTGACCCTCGCGCAGATTGCCGCGGCATTTGCCATATATATCGTGTTGATCGTTCCTACCGTTCTCTACTCCATTCATATCTTCGGCTATGACGCTAGGATGGCCGAATTGAAACGCTGGATCATGGCCCGGGTCTGGGAGGCCAGTGCGCGTGATGACGGTCACTAGTGCGCCGGAGGATGCGGGCAATCGGTCCTTGGGGGAATTGGCACCGCGCGAATTGGCGTCTCAAATAGGGCCGTTTTCGGGTAATAGACGTCTTGACACATAATTGCCTTCAAGGCCGTATGGTCTGCAGATTAGAACTTGTTTTGCTACGGCAAATCGTTCATTTGGACAATTAATTGAAACATTTGGTGAAGTTCTAATTCTGCCAAGGCATTTGTCGACTTGATTTAATGCGGTGCAAGGGCAAATAGTCAACGAGAAGATTGTCGGAATTTAGCTGATTTCCGTCCTACCCGGCAGGGTAAGGTCGGGGCTGCTAAAGGGCGCTGATGCAACGTAACAAGATTACAGGTAGGTTCAGAACAAACTTGGGTGGGACGGAAAATCGTGAAAGTTCTTATTCTTGCAGGCGGTAAGGGAACGCGTCTCAGCGAGGAAACCGACATCCGCCCCAAGCCGATGGTCCATATCGGCGAGAGGCCGATCCTCTGGCACATCATGAAGATTTATTCCCAGTTCGGCTTCCGGGATTTCGTTGTGCTGCTTGGGTACAGGGGCTACGTCATCAAGGAATACTTCGCGAATTATTTTTTGCACCAGAGCGATGTGACTATTGACCTGCACGAGAACACGACCACGGTGCATAATAACGCAAGTGAGCCTTGGCGTGTGACGCTGCTGGACACGGGCGAAGAGACGATGACGGGAAGTCGCGTGAAGCGTGCGCTGCATCATGTCGGCTCCGAACCGTTCATGCTGACCTATGGCGACGCGGTGAGCGACATCGATCTGGATAAACTCCTTGCCGAGCACAAACGCCGGGGAAAAACGCTTACTATGACCGCCGTTCAACCTGCTGGCCGCTTCGGAACCTTCGAGGCCGATGAAAGCGGGAATGTGACGCGGTTTCTTGAGAAGCCCAGAGGCGACGGTTCTTGGATCAACGGCGGCTTCTTCGTTTGCGAACCAACTTTGTTCGACCACATACCGGAAGGCGACGGGACCATGCTCGAAAACGAGCCGTTCGAGAGCCTCGTACGCGCTGGCCAGATGTGCACCTACCGCCACAACGGTTTCTGGAAGTGTATGGATACGCTGCGCGACAAAACCGAATTGAACAGCATGTGGAATTCGGGCGGCGCGAAATGGAAGAAATGGTAGTGTGGCGAGTCCGATGACATCTTCCCCGATTGCGCTCGAAAAGACCTATGCAGGCCGCAAAGTTCTTGTCACCGGACACACCGGCTTCAAAGGCTCGTGGCTTACGTGTTGGCTGTTAAGGATGGGCGTCCATGTGGTCGGTTTGTCCAAGGATATACCAACGCAACCCGCAATGTTCGAACAACTCGGCCTTGCGCAGCGTATAACCCATTATGTCGCCGACGTGCGCGATTTGGTGCGCATGCGCGAAATAATTGAAGAGGAAAAGCCGGATTTTGTGTTTCACATGGCTGCACAAGCAATCGTGTCGAAGTCTTATAGCGATCCCGTCGAAACGGTAAGCACGAACGCGATCGGGACTATGAATGTGCTCGAGGCTCTGCGATTTACCAAACATCCTTGCACGGCCGTCTTCATAACCAGCGACAAGTGTTACAACAACGTCGAATGGATTTGGGGATACAAGGAAACAGACGAACTCGGCGGTAGGGATGTTTATAGCGGTTCGAAGGGAGCGGCCGAGCTCATCATACGCTCGTACCTGGCATCGTTTTTCTCAGATTTGGGTTCTGGCGTTCGTATTGGAGTGGGCCGCGCCGGAAATGTGATCGGTGGCGGTGATTGGGCGCAAGATCGCATCGTCGTCGATTGCATGAAAGCCTGGAGCCAGGGGCGTTCGGTGGAACTTCGCAGTCCGGACGCGACGCGCCCCTGGCAACACGTGCTGGAGCCGCTCAGCGGATATCTCACTCTTGGTGCCGCACTAGCCGAGAGCCCAAAATTGCACGGGGAGGCCTTCAATTTTGGCCCTCGCGCGGAACAAAACCGCACCGTTCTCAGTCTTCTGAACGATCTGGCCAAGCTGTGGAGCCGTCCGCGCAACTTCGACGCCGTTCGTGTCCTGGAAAAAAAGCCGTTCCACGAAGCGGGCCTTCTCAAATTGAATTGTGATAAGGCGCTGTTCTTCCTGAAGTGGGAGCCAAATCTGGAATATGTGGAGACGATTCGACTGATTGGCGACTGGTACGAGCGGTATTTCTCGGAAGAAGCTGATATGTATCGTATTACACTCGATCAGATTGAAACGTTTGAGGCCGTTGGCCGTAGCCGGGGTCGTATTTGGGCAGCGCAATGATTTCTGGTCTCAAGCTTACGCCGCTGCGCTGTATAGACGGACCTTCTGGGGCCGTCCTGCATGCTCTCAAATGTTCGTCCGATAGTTTTGTGGGCTTCGGCGAAGCTTATTTCTCCGAAGTTCACGAAGGTGCCGTCAAGAGCTGGCGGCGGCACAGGGAAGTCACCACCAATCTTGTCGTACCTGTGGGTGCTGTACGTTTTGTTGTCTACGACGATGCGCCGAGCCGCAGCGAGGGAGAGAAATTCTCAGATTTTCGGCTCGGACGGACGCCAGATACATATGCTCGGCTGACTATTCCGCCGGGCCTCTGGTTTGCATTTCAAGGCGTAGGACCAGGTACAAGTTTGCTGCTCAGCATCATCGACGCGGAGCACGATCCCACGGAAGCCGATACATGCGAGCTCACGACATTTTCCTATAATTGGAAGTGATATGGTTATCCGCCTGTCTAGATCGTCCGTTGGAGAAGAAGAGAAGTTCGCTCTGGCCCGCGTGATAGACGGCGGCTATCTCGGAATGGGCGAAGAGGTACGCTTCTTCGAGGAGGAGCTTGCCGCCTATATCGGTGGAAATCGCCACGTTGTGTGCGTATCGACCGGCACGGCAGCGCTGCAACTCGCGATATCCTCACTTGGCATTGGCTCGGGGGACGAAGTCCTGGTTCCCACAATTACTTACGTAGCGTCCTTTCAAGCCATCAGCGCCACGGGCGCGAAGCCTGTCGCTTGTGATGTCCGTTCCGACGATGTTTACATCGATGTTGTTGACGCAGAGCGGCGGCTGACGCCCAACACCAAAGCCGTCATGCCAGTCCATTATGCGAGCGGAACGCGAGGTCTCGATTCGGTTTACAAATTTGCGCAGGCACATAGCCTTCGGGTTGTGGAGGACGCCGCACATTCGTTCGGTGGCACCGGTCACGGCCGGAAAGTCGGCGCGACCGGCGACGTCGTGTGCTTTAGCTTCGACGGAATCAAGAACATCACTTGCGGAGAAGGGGGCGCAATTGTCACCGCTGATGATGAGGTTGCGCGTCGGGCCCGAGATGCCCGTCTGCTTGGCGTCGAACGGGACACCGAAGCGCGCTATTCCGCGCGCCGTAGTTGGAAATTCGACGTTCATCACCAAGGCCATCGCTACCACATGAGCAATTTAATGGCGGCGGTTGGGCGCACACAACTCAAGAAGGTCGATCAGTTCAGCAAAAGGCGCCGAGAGCTTGCGGCACGTTATCGCTCGGAACTGAGTGCGCTTAACTGGATCGCCGTGCTGGATCTCAATTGGGATGAGATTGTGCCGCACATCTTCGTCGTGCGCGTGCTGGATGGTTCGCGCGAGGGATTGATTGCTTGGCTCAAAGAGAGAGGGATCGAAACTGGGTTCCACTACCAGCCGAACCATGCGCTTAGCTTCTTCAAATCCGGAATGTCTTTGCCTACCGCGGAGAAGCTTGCCGAAGAAATCGTAACGATTCCGCTTCATGCTGAATTAACTGACGAAGAACAGCGCACAGTCATCGAGGCAATCAAGTCGTTTCCCGGGAACCAATGACGTGCCAAAAATTACCGTTCTTATGAATTGCTTGAATGGCGAAGGTTTGGTCGCGGAGGCGATCGAATCCGTCTATGCACAGACCTATAGCGATTGGGAAATCGTTTTTTGGGATAATGCCTCAACTGACGGCACCGCCGTCATCGCAAAAAAATTCGACGATCGTCTGCGTTACTTCCGCAGTGACGAAACGGTTCCCCTGGGCAAAGCCCGTGAATGGGCTTTGGCGCAGGCGCAGGGAGAATGGATCACGATCCTAGATCATGACGACTCTTTTCTATCGCAGAATTTGGAACATCAGATGGCTGCGATCGGCTCTGAAGATTACGCAATGTCGTATTGCGGGTACCGCGAGATCGACGAACGCAACCGGTTTCTGCGGGCGGTCTTACCGCGCAACAAATCCGGTTGGCTGATGCAGGCGTTGCTGGTTGATTTCGAGATCAATATCGCGACCGTTCTGATGCGGCGCGCCTATCTGCAGCAGCTCCGTATGGAAACCATCAAATCCTTCAAGATGGCGGAAGACTATTATCTTTACCTTAGCTTGGCGGCAAGGGGGCGGGTATGTGTCATCCCGGAAGTGTTAGTGAACTACCGCCAGGTTTCATCGAGTTGGAGCGAGAAGGCACTGGATCGCCACGCAGTGGAATTCCACGAGACATTGGATCAGCTGGAGCGCGATCTTCCCGGCATTACGGAACGCTATAGGGAAGGGTTTGTTCACGCGCGGGCTCACGCCGAGTATGCCCGCGCAAAGTACCTCATGAGCGTGGGCAGGCATTCGGAGGCTCGCGATCTGATGGCGTCCATTCGTCAGATGCGGCGCGCGTATTCCATTCTACACGCTGTATCTCACGTTCCTCCTCTGTGGGCGCTGATTTACAAACGCTCCGTCAAGGCTAAGTTGACCCATCTTCTAATGGGGTCCTAATTTCTCGAACATCTACGGAAGATCATGACCATATTTGCGTGACACAGCGTCGGAAACCGCCAGAGCGCTCTTGGGCGCAAAGAGAAGGCATTGTGCTTCACAATCCATTGTTCGTGCAATTCGAGGCCTGCCTTCTTGGCAAGGCGCATTATTAAGCCCGGCGTCCTACGCCAACCCCATATCACATAGCTGGTCTTGTCATACTTCTTTCGAACCACACGCTTCACAAATTCCTTCGCCAACTGCAGAACGGTCAACGTATCGACAGTATTGTTCACGAGCTCACCGCGCTCGGTGAGCGCGGGCGCGATGTTCCGAAACGTTCTCAGCAAGGCGTCATCGCTCAAGGCATAATCCAGAGCGAACATCGTCGCGACGTCGAATTTTTCACTGAACGTGAGTTCGAACGCCTCACCCACGATAATCTTGGCTCCCGAAAACTCTTCTTTGACCGGCTTCAGCGTCAACTCTTGACATTCATTGAGAGTGACATCGTAACCTTTTCGAAGCCATACGCTTTCCGCCAGCGCTTGGCCCGCGCCGATGGAAATCACGCGTGGCGCGACGTGACGGCGCAGCACAGTCTTCTCCACCCAGGTGCCCATTTCGATTTTCGTAGTCCGCCAGTTCTGCTCGGCATCGCCCGCCTTCTTGGCCAGCGCACTATAGAATGCGTTATAAAAAGTGCTGTCTGCCACGGCGTATCCGGCGAGATCAATCGGCAGATCACGAAATACGATTCCGCGCCACTCGCCGAGATAATGTTTGACTTTCACGGTCTGACGCTCCCCGTAGTCAAGCGATGAGGTTCTTTATCTGTTGTTCCGTTGTGAAGCTAACCAGTCTACGGTACGCTTAATCCCCTCATCGAGTGAAATGGGAGAAGGGCCGAGCAGCGCGAAAGTTGGCGCCATCGGGATTGGGAAGTCTGTCGTCATGCGTGCCAATCGTCCGAAATTTATTGGAGAAGGGCCACCGACAGCGCCGGAAATCTCGCCGGCATAGGCCACGGCGCGCAATGCCCAAGCGGGCACGCGTCGCACAGGCTTTCCCGTCAGGGCGACAGCAAAGCCGTCGAGCCAACGAGCGGATGGTATCGATTCGTCTCCGACATAAAGTGTTTTGCCCTCCACCGCCGCAGGCTCCAATTCCGCGATCCGCATCAATTGATGAACGACGTTTCCGACGTAACCCCAAGACCTAACAACGTCGAACCCCGCAGGATGCAGGTACAGCCTGAGACGGATATAGCGCCATGCGCGTTTGGGAAGCGTCGCATGATACGGCCCCCAAATCACCGCAGGTCGAACGATCATCCAGCGTTTCAGCTTTGGATGATCGCGTAGCAGACGTTCGGATTTGACTTTACTTTCGGCATACAGCCCGAACTGCGGATCGTAAACCGTCGGGTCGAATGTGTCTCGATTGGGGCCGGCGACGACCATTGTCGAAGCATGCACCAACAGAGGTTCTTCGTTGAGTTGCCCTATGGCGTCGAGCAGTGCATCGACGCCATCCACATTGACCCGCATTTCCTCGGCGGTGCCGTCCAGGCGGGCGTGCGCAGCGAGATTGTATATGAGCACCGGCCGCTCGCGCGTAATCAGCTCTGCTACGGCATGACGATCAAGAAGATCGCATTTTGTCCAATAGGGCTCCTGTTCAGGAAGATAAGGCGGCCTGACGTCAAGATTGATCACGCGAGCGCCACGTTCGAGAAGCGCTGAGATGAGATGCGTACCGATGAAACCCGATCCACCAGTTACCAAAACCGTTCCGGATAGATAAAGTGGCGATGTCAACTTGGTGTCCCCCAAGCGCCTATTTTCAATAACGGATATGCACAACGTACCTTGATTTCGAGAAGAGCATCCCTCGGAGCTTTATGACTGGGTCTCAGGACGATGCCGTTTACGTTCACGAATTTGCATGCTGCCGGGTGTATAGCGCAGGGGGATGTCTCAGACAACGTGCTGCTACATTACGGAGCAATCTGTCGCCCCTATCAATATTATAATGCAGCAAAGGCAGTTTATGCTATCCGGGACGGCCGCTACAATTCTCCGCAATCCGCCCGGATGACGGCCCAATCACGCCGGTTTTAATTGCGGGACACCAACCGATGCGGGTTTGCCATGAGGAAGGAAATAGTTGCGATAGACATTGAGCGCCGCCAAGACCGAGAAGAGCATCTGACCCACAAAATAATTCAACGTGCCGTAATGAAAGTTTGCAAGGAGAGCTATCAACATAAAGAACACGCGCATCGATACTTTTGATTCTCGCGGCGTAGCCAGAAAAATTATTGTGCCGTAAAGTAATAGATAGCCCGCTACTCCGACGATCCCATAAACAAAAAAGACGTCAAGATAGGCCCAGTCATGCGTTAAACCGATGGACGCTTGAGTGCTAATGAACGAGCTACCGAACAGGTAGTCATTAGGCGTGAATTTCATGAACGAAATCTGTGCAAAGCGCGAGAACATTCTGATAAGCGTGGACGCATAAACAAGGTCAAATTTTCCAAGCGGTCCGCCGGTTGCCTGCTGATTGGTCATGGTGGCGATACCGACAATGCTGCCGAGAAACGCGAACCCGATCACCGAAAGCAGAAACGGACGCCGCGTCCAAAGTGGAATCAATACCAAAAACGTTATTAACCCCGTTGCGCCAGCTGTTGTGGCTAGAGCCAGGGCGACCATAATGCGATGCAGCGCTCCGCGCACTTGGTACAGGAATGACAGCCAAAACAGCAGGGCAAGTATCACGGCGTTTGGCTGCGGGTATTGGACGAGCCCAAACGGACGGTAAAACCCCTCATATTGATACGTTACCCATGGCAGCGCGGCTGAGGGAACGTGCAACACCCAGACCAGGAACACCTCTAACAGCGTGATTACCGAGGTAATAACGCATAGCGCCTTAATAAAATTCTGCGCCAGCCCGTACGTATCTGCTCTTGTCGCAGTAATTCTGAACATTCCGAGAAGCATCGGCACAAGAAGTACGGGCCCAAGGAAGAACTGCAGGCTTCTGAAAAAATTAAACGGAAACCCGTCGGAATTTACAAATGCGCCTAGGACCAGGACTTCAAAACTCATAATGAGAAGCCAGAGGACTGCCAGACCTTTGTCGGCAGTGGTGCGGTAGAACCCCAACGCGGACAGCCAGATGACGAAGAACGGCGCCAAGGTGATGTACGGACTTAGGAAGAAATACAACGGCGTCTTCTGCAATCCGACGAGCGCGGAAAGAAATTGGAAGCAGACAATTAGCAGCAAAAAATAGACCATACGTCGTCGAACTCCGATCAGGACAATCGTGATTCTGCTCGGAGCATATTCTGTGCGCCCATCGCCTGAAGAAAGAATACAACCGGGACCCCAATCAGAAATCCCAAAATCAGGCCGACAGCTGCAAATACGAGTTTGCCGAACCCTGCCTTTGTCTTAGTTGACTGTGCTGGGTCGATGATCTCCAATGCATAGTCATCATTGGATTTTGCCAACATGCGCGCTTTGATTTGCTGTTCGATCAGATCCGCAATGTTCGTGTGTAGATCCTGATTTTGCGTTTTTCCGAACTCGCCATAGAGATAGTCAATCATGCGATTGCTGCGGTCGATAGATCGTTGCTGTAATGTGAGGTTCACCATATGGATTACGCCATTGGCCCAATTGGCCGCAATTGTGGCGTCTTTCCAAGTGACCTTAACGCGAATTACTCCGCTGACCGCGTCGTCTTCGATTGTCATTAAATTGCGAAGCTTGAGATATCCATCCTCTAGGGTGGGTGGCGTCACGCCTGTCTTCCAAGTTTTTGTCGCGTAGTCCCAGCTATCACTAAATAGAATGGGCATCAGGTGACGCTCGATAATAAATTTTTGAAGCGTAGCGCGTGCCGTTAACAGCGCGAGCGCCGTGTTTTTTCGTTCGTTCGATGGATTTCCAGCGAGAACGCCCAGTCCCGCGAGAACGCCGCCGGCAGTGTTCATGCGTTGGTCCTCACTGGTGGCAGGAATTGTAGAGGCCACTGCAGTATAAACCGGCGCAATAGCAAAGCTGACCACTAATGCAAGTATCGCACATGACAGCGCAATGCAAAAAAGCATAAATCTTCTCTTATATAGAATTAAAACATAATCTAGGCTATTGATCTCTACCTTATATTCATATTCCTCGTAATAGCCTAATAACATCAAAGTATACCTTATAATATAGGAGAAAGAGGATTTGGCCTCTCGAGCAATGTCTCCCGCATTAATTTTATCTGCCAACATGCTCATTTTGTAATCCCAAAGATTTTGACATGGTGGTGCCATGCACGATGCACTGGTAAGGCGGTTCGCCTCTACCTCGCCGATGTGAAAGCTAAGTTATCCGGATTCCATACTCATTCCAACCACCTACGTCGCGTCTATCTGGAAGTGTTGAATCCGTCGCGTTTGTGGCGCACCATCCCGTTAGGTGATCGTCCTATTGCTGCCGTCTCCCTGGCGACCCTGAGCAGAATTCGAGCCGCAGATCGGGAAATTGTCGAAAGTTTCCCGCAACATTGTTTAGCCTAGACAGGCTTGCACGACTTAAGCGGAAGGCGAACTCATAGCTATCGATTGCCTGGCTTTCGCAAATGTGCGCGCCGTTATCTTTAAGGTTGATATTCGGTAAGCAGCGGTAATCCGCGCCGAGCACCGCATATCGTTTGCGGCGGCCTGATGCCGATCTCTATGATGCGTTGCGCAGCATGCTGGACAGTGATGATGGAGCTTTGCTGATTGAGGTTCCGCTTATTGATATGCGGGGCGACGTGTAGGCACGTCTATAATGCCGGCAATGAGCAGGCTATTTAAAAGCTTCCAAATGAAGCGAATAGAAGGCGCGGTCGGGTACTTCCGGCACCGAGTCGTACAGCCTTCGTATGCCTCTACCCAATCGTAGGCCTGGAATGTCGGAATTCCCGAGTTGGCTTCTTCGGACTTCGCCAAAACCCGCTTTGAGCAACAAGGTCTTCATCTTATCGAACGTCAGCGCATTGGCGTGGCCGCCGCTTTTTCGTTGCTCGGGTGTTTTCAGACTTTGCGCCCATGTCGAGAATGATTCTAAACCCTTGGCGAGTTCGGAATCAAACTGTTCCCTGGTGGCATAGACAGGAACATGCCATTGCAAATCCTCCGGGTCGATATAGTTCGAAATCTCACCCAGCACGGTGATGTGATCTTCCAGGATTCTTGAACTCGTGCCGGGATGCGCATGCAAATATTCCTCTCGGCTAGCGCGAAAATATTCGAGAAATGGGCGATTATCGGTTTCGAGCGCCGCGACCAATTTCTCAGCATCGGGCACTTCCACCCGCAACGCTCCTCCGGGTTTCAAGATGCGCGCGATCTCCTGCATCAGCGATTGCAGGGCATCCGATTCCAGGTGCTCCATCATATGAGCGCTGTAAACGATCCGCTGAGAGGCGTCCGCAAAGGGTAATCGGGTTTGTTCAGAAACCCACATCGGGAAATCCGCATCGGCCCAATCTACGGTAATCCATCCCATCGGGAAGTTATATGAGTTCCGTTCGCCCAGAGCGACCAATCCACATTGAAAGTTCTTCGTCATAATGCGGCGGGTGAGCTTGCCCCCGAGTATGCCGTACTTAACTGCGCGAAATGCAGGTGAGCGTGCAATTCGGGATAAAAGATTGACGGGTGGCGATTGCGATATTTGAGCGGGAGCGATG
>CAWGHR010000052.1:0-10364 GCA_963822275.1 uncultured Alphaproteobacteria bacterium | reverse complement strand
AAGCGATGCGGTGGTGGCCGGGCCCCTTGGTTCGGTTGGTCTTGCTTCCTCGAGGTCCCGCAAATTACGTTCGTTCCTCGACAATTAATCCCCTTTCCCCGTCGGGGAGAGGAGCGGTTCGCCTTATGCGAAGCACATAGGCGAACCGGTTTAGGGGAAGCTTTCACATCCGTTGCACTGACGTTGGGAGTAAAAGTCCGTATGCCGATGTTTAATCAGAACAGTTTCACAGACCGCCTCGATGCCCGCGCCAAGGCGCGCCAAGCCGAACTCGATCGCGCCCGCAAGCGCGCCGAAGAATTAAAGCTCACCGCGGCCGAACGCATGGCCGAACGCATGAGAATCGCCGCCGAACGCGAAGCGCGCCGCGAAGCCCGCGAAGCGCTCAAACGCGCCGAAGCCGAGCGCATCGAAGCCGAGAAGCGCGCGGAACAAGAGCGCCTCGAAGCCGAACGCCTTGCCGCCGAAGAAGCCAAGCGCCGCGAAGACGAGGAATACGAAGCCGCCAAGAAATGGCTGGCCGAGGAAGAGAAGCGCAAGATTACGAAGCTGTTGGCCGACCAGAAAGCCATGCGCGACGCCAAATACGCGGCGCGCAAGCAGCGGCGGAGATAGAGCCCATCTGCTTATCTTCACCTCCCCCAACGCGGGGAGGTCGCTCTCCGAAGCTGCGTAGCAGCGAAGGAGGGCGGGTGGGGGGCATGTCCTCCGCTACCGTCCGGGGTTGCGCATTTCCAATTTCCACGTTTGTCATCCCACACACAAATGTGATTGGCGCTGGACGGCAGGCCTTTCATGATCGGTGCCGATAGAAGCGGGAGCTTTGCATGCGGCACCAACAAATTCTCTTTTCCTTGGCGATCACGGCGTTGATGGCATCATGGTCGGCTGCCGCAGCGGAAGATGTCGCCGCGCTGATCAAACGGCAATCGCAGGAATTTTCCGATGCTTCGGCCAGCGGCAACGCG
This sequence comes from uncultured Alphaproteobacteria bacterium, assembly GCA_963822275.1. Lineage (GTDB taxonomy): Bacteria > Pseudomonadota > Alphaproteobacteria > Micropepsales > Micropepsaceae > Rhizomicrobium. The sequence goes on along the minus strand of CAWGHR010000052.1, from coordinate 9,396 downwards.
GCCGTTCTCGATCGCTATTTGGATGATCGTGTCACCTTCATTAATGAATTGGGCGTCGTCTCGACCAAGAAGGATCTCGTCGCGGGTGCTGGCCCGTTGCCCAAGGGCATTCACTTCAATCTCACGCAGACCGATTGGGCGCTGCAATTGTATGGCAACGTGGCCGTAACGTCTTTCACCGATGTGCAAAGCGGGCAAGCCCATGGGCAAGACCTGCATGCCAAGTTTCGCTCCACTGAAGTTTGGCTGAAAGAAGGCGCCGCCTGGCGCATGATTTCGAGCCAGACGATTGCGCTGCAGGACGATCCGCCATCCGTTGCACTTCCGGCCAAGGTGCTAGACGAATATGCCGGCCTCTATCGCGGCGGTCCCGATTTTTCCTATACGATCGCGCGCAGCGGAGATGGCCTCAGCGCTTCGCTTGGCAGCGGTGCCCCCTCCGTTCTCAAAGCAGAATTGCGCGATGTCTTTTTCACTCCCGGTCAGCCGCGGGTGCGCAAGATTTTCCAGCGCGATGCGAACGGTAAGATCACCGGCTTCGTCAGCCGCCACGAAGGCCACGACCTGGTGTTCAAACGGATCGGCTGAAGCGGTGCGGCGATAAGCCAAGCGAATCATCGGCTCATTGTGCCCTAACTGTCATCCTTCGCCGCCCGTGCTTGGCGCGAGCGCGTTGTCAATTGGCGCCGCCGTGTGAGCGTCGCACTCGCCGAAACGCGGACGCATTGAAGGTAATGGCGGTCAGTTTTACTTCGGCAAGTAATCGTTGGCTTCGATCAGTTTATAGCCCGGCATTTCCGCCACGCATTGGCGCAGCAAAAACGCGTGGCCCGCGCCATAGAACACGACCACGCGATCGCCCGGCTTGGCACGCTGCACGAGATTGGCGCAGATGTGGAAATTGCGCGCATACCAAGCCGTCAAGAGATCGACACCCGGCTGCTCGTCTCCGCCGCCGATCGCAAGCATGGCACGGTAAAATGCGTTGTCGCCGGCGATACGTGCGGGCTCGTTGAGATATCGCAGGGTTGCTCCCACGCTCGAATGCGCCAAGATCGCGCTGGTCTTGTCGACCATCGCCTGCATATCCGCGTTCTCGGTATCCAGAATCGCGCTTTGTCCGTGCGCTTTGGCATAAGCTTCTACCGCGTCATAGGGAAAGTCGCCGAGCACATCGATGCCCTGGACGCTAGCAAGCCCCGCGGTTTTGGCCAGCCGGAACCCAAGCTGCACCGATTCGTTGGGCGAAGGCGCCAGCGTTCCCTTCAAATAGGATTCATAGCGCGTCGCGGTGATGTCGGCCGGCCATTCGATGGCCACCATCGTCGGCTTGAAATTCGCCAGCGCGTCCGTGACGGCTGCGATTTCTTTCTGCCGCTGCGGCGCCAGCATGTCGTCCACCTTTGTACTGTGGATGTCCTTGCCGGGATTGCTCATATGAAACGCGCCCACAATCATAACCCTCACCGGCAATTCGGCCATCGCGGGCGAAACCGCCAAAGCAGCGGCGAAGAACAGAGTGGCCAATCTCACGGCAGTCTCCAGTTCAAGGCGCCGATAGGTTATGGGGCCCGGCAATGCGGCGGGAAATTCCCCTGCCGCGGAGCCCCTATGCATGCGTCACGGCGCCGCGAACTAGCGTCAATTTCTTAAGGATTGGCTGCCGCATCCGTAATCGTCACCTTCTCAATCGTGATCGCGGTTGTCGGCTCATTGTCCGGAAAGGGACCTTTGCCGCCGCCCAAGGGCACCGATGCGATTTTGTCCACTACATCCATGCCGCCCGTCACATGGCCAAACACGGCGTAACCCGTCTTGCCCGGCGCATCGCCCGGTTTGGGATCGAGGCCGCTCGCATTGTTGTCGTCGAGATCGATGAAGAACTCCGCCGTCGCGCTTTCCGGCACATCGTCGCGCGCCATCGCCACGCTGCCGCGCAAATTGGAGACGCCGCTTTCGAGCGGAATCGGTTCGTGCACGGCGCGATATTTGCCGCCGGTCTCGTAGCTGCCGGCTTGAATCACAAAGCCCGGCACCACGCGATAGATCACGGTTCCGTCGAAATGGCCTTCCTTCGCGTAACGGATAAAGTTGTCCACAGAGACAGGGGCGTGCACGCGGTCAAGCGCAATGGTGATCGTCCCCATTGTCGTGATGATCTGCGCCACGGGCCCGTCCGCCGCGAAAGTCGCGGGACTTGTCAACAAAAATCCCATTATGGCCAGCAACAGAGGTCTGCATTTCATATCCCGCGATCCTTTTCTCAAGGGGTGCCAATCTTAGCACGGCGGCGCCAAAACCGCGCGTTTTCGGCGCATCCTGCGAAGTGTTCTCGACAGTTCGGCTCTCCCCCCTTATACAAAAGGGGGGACGTTCCGCGGACGCGAAACGGTGCTGCGGCTGGGGTGGGCCGGCAGCGACAATCGGGCCGCATGGCCTACGTAGCAACACGCGTGATAGAGAGAAGCCCTATGGCCGAACCGAAAATTCAAACGAAAACACCCGCCAAAGTGCCCGAACGCAAAGCCTTTAAATATCCCAGCGAAGACGAAACCTTTGTGCGCCGTCTCGGCAGTGCCGTGCTGGCGCATTGGAGTGCGCTGCCCGAAGAAATGCGCACCAAAATTCTCGCCGAAGCCGTCACAGTATGGGATCGCGAATACAACATCGCCCAGCTGTCGCAAAAGCTGGATGCGTTCATCAAACGCTATCCGGGAAGGCTGAGCTAGGGCTGTCGCCTATGGGGACTGCTCACATGCCCGGCCAGACCGCCGACATGACCAGCAGAATGCCGGCCAGCGATGCGATCCAGGCAATGGTCCTGAGCCACGGGATGCCCAACATATAGACCGGCACATAGATGAGGCGGCCCCAAATATAAATTTGCGCGCCCAGCGCCGAATGCGCGGTGTGCTTGCCCAGTGCCGTCACCAGCAATACCGCAGCGGCGAACAGCACGAAGGTTTCGAGAAAGTTTTTCCAGGCCCGCTCGGTGCGCGCGGCGATCTTGCCAAGCGGTTTGGGCGGTTCGTCGCGCGGTCCCACACCATAAGGCAGACCACGTCCAGACAAATTGAACAGAACCGTCAGCAAAAGCTGCACGACGCCAAGCGCTAAGGCGCAGAATAAAATCTGCAGTTCGAGCGAACCGCCAAGAGTGGATGTCATGATGTTCCTCCGAGGGAAGGGCGCGCGATTTTTTCGATTCGCCGGACAGGATCATAGGCAAAGATGTCCGGAATGCGACAGCCCGTCGCAAACCGGCCCGCTTACGGCGTAATTGCCAAGCCCAATGCCCGCAAGTCCCGCCGCAGCGTGCGAGCATCGGTGAACACCAACGAGCGCAGCCCCAGCCGTTCCGCCGCGGCGATGTTCTGCAGATTGTCGTCGATGAATATTAGACTTTCGATCGGTAAGCCGATGCCGTCGAAGGCGATGCGATAGAATCGTTCATCGGGTTTGGCCATTCCATATTCTCCCGAAACGAACATCTTCTTGAACAGGCTGAGTTCGTCAAATCGCGCCCGCGCCATCGGAAAGGTTTCGGCGCTCCAGTTCGACAAGGCATAGAGCGGCAAGCCCGCGGCGGAAAGTTCGCGCATGATATCCGCCGTACCCGCAATCGGCCCGCCGAGCATTTCGACCCAACGCTCGTAGAAGGCGCGGATCGGCATTTCCCATTCGGGATGTGCCGCCACGCGCTCTTCCGTAGCGATGGCAAGGCTGCGTCCCGCATCCTGTTTCTCGTTCCATTCGGAAGGACAAATTTCCCTCAGAAACCAATCGATTTTTGCCTGGTCTGTGCCAAAGATCTTGCGATAGAGGTAATTCGGATTCCAATCGATGACGACGCCGCCAAGATCGAAGATCACCGCTTGGGTGTCAGCCACGTTCCAATTCCCGCTGTGCCGGTGTCGGTTTTGTGCGCTGATCTAGGCTCTATTACGGGGTGCTGTAAACGCCGCTTTACCGCCAAAACGCGTCCCTCATGCCCCGGCACAGGCCGCCAGCCACGCCTCCGCGTCGCCCCGATCGAGAAACGACTGCTGCCTTGTGCTAGGGAACATCGTGGCAGCGATCTTGATCAAATTGTGGAAAATGTTGTCACGCACGATATAGGCAACATGGGATGTTTCGTTCTTGCCCCACTCCGCCATTTTGCTTACCGCGACAACGTGGTCCCAATCCACCGAGCCCGTAAATATGGTCAGGTCGACCAGCGCCGACAGGCTATGTTTTATCTTTCCCGCACGGATTGCGTCGCCAAACACGCCCGATAGGGATTTGCCCGCCGGTTCGCCGTCGACCAGCACGTAAACCCGTTTGGGTGTGACTTTCAGCAAGACGCGTGCTCCGGGCGCGCCCTGTGAGAAGACATCGCCATCCGCGCCGGCTCGCACGAAGGCGGCGTAGACTCCATCCTCGCCCACTGTTTTTCCCCTGCATGGGGCAAAGTCTGCCTGCGCAGATCCTACGCACCCCGAGAATCGTGATGCGAACGGTAGGGACGGTTCGCACGCCTCACAACCTCGTACCGCGCGAACATCGCCGCCTTGGTACTACTCGTAATTGTAGTACAAGCGGACGCGATAATTTTTGCACTATTAAAGTGCGCACCCACGCCATTGGGGTCTTCGCGAAGTCCCGCCCAAATGCACAAGACGGGACGGGCGAGAGCCGCGTCCCGTCTTGTGTTCCCCGGAACAGATTAGTGGCCAGCGAGTGCGGTATCCAGAATGAGGCCGGTTCCCAATGCCACCAAAACGTAATCGTCGTCTACGCGCACCCAATGATAGCCATGTGGCGGCTGGCGCAAATGGTAGCGATGCCAATCGACTTCGTTAGCATGCCAATAATCCCGTGGTAGCGTATCGCCATGGTGCCAGCTGTGATGGCGCATCGGCATTCCCATCATGCCGCCGCTCATTGCGCCGTGATGATCGGAATCGTGATGGTCCGCATCGTGGTGGTCGTCGGCGAAGGCAACGGGGGCCGCACCCAGTGCCGCAGCAAATATCCCAATAACCAATTTTCTCATGATGTATCGCGCCATCCGGCGCGTCCTCTCCCAGATGAGACGCTCCATCATTAAGCATAGCGGGATGACGCAGGGGAACAAGCAGCGGAATAGCGAATTATTGCTTGCTAGACAGTATCGCGCCGTTCACTTGGGGTGCATAATTGGGGAGTAGGACCGTTCCCGATGAACAAGACCGTTGAGAAAGTCGCACGCCTTTATTCGCGCCACGAACACGTCGCGGATGCCGTTATTCACGTCCTGGGCGTGCTGTTTGCCGTCAATGCCAGCTTATGGCTGCTGCTCAACGTGACGGGCATGTCAGCTCTGGTCAGCGTTTCGATCTATTGCCTCGGCCTGCTGGCGATGACCGGCTTCTCGGCAGCCTACAATCTGATGCCTCATCACCGTCCGTCGAAGACGATATTGCGGCGGCTGGATCACGCCGCCATCTTCATCATGATCGCAGCGACCTATACCCCTCTCGCGGTCAACCGTCTGGCTGCACCTTCGGGCACCATTATTCTTGCCATCATCTGGACAGCGGCCAGTTTCGGTATCGTCATGAAGCTGCTATTTCCGCGCCGTTTCGAGATCGCCAGCATCGCACTTTATCTGGTGATGGGCTGGATGGTGGTGACGGTCATCAAGCCTTTGTCGATGTCCTTGGCTGGCGTCGATTTCTGGCTGCTGACCGCAGGCGGCATCGTCTATTCCGTCGGTGTGATCTTCTATGTGATGGAACGCATTCCCTATCACAAAGCGATTTGGCATGCTTTCGTGCTGGTCGCTGCAGTGCTGCAATTTTCCAGCATCTATGGCGAACTCGCGCGCTGAAGGACGTCGCTGCGCGAGAAGTGCAAGCATTCCCGATCATGCCGTGCTACAATACTTCCCATGCGCAAACTAGCCGTATACGTCGTCCTTGCCGGGTTGGGCGTTCTGCTTTCGGGTTGTGCCGTGGTGGAAGCGGGTGGCGCAGTGCTGGACGCCGGTGTCTCGGTCGCTTCGACCGTTGTCAGTACAACAGGCGATGTGGTGAGCACCGCGGCAGATACGGTATCCGGCTCGGGCGACGACAAATCAAAAGACAAGAAAAACTAGAAAGCATCCTTGCGCCGGCGAATCTCGGCGAACACGTCCACGGCATCCGCCTGTTCCATCTTCAACGCGGCGCGGATTTCCGCCGAGCTTGTGCGCAAGAATGGGTTGGTCTTCTTTTCGAGACCGATGCTCGATGGAATCGTCGGCAGCGCCTTGCTGCGCAACGCGTCCACTTCTTTCATTCGCGATTGCAGATCCGCGTTGCCCGGCTCTAGCGTCAACGCAAAACGGCCGTTGTTCAGCGTATATTCATGGCCACAATAGACGGCCGTGACGTCCGGTAGCGCCGCGAGCTTGGTGAGACTGTGATGCATCATGGAGGCCGTTCCTTCGAACAATCGTCCGCATCCCATCGCGAACAAGGTGTCGCCGGTGAAGACCGCGGTATCGAAGACGAAGGCGATCGCTCCACTGGTATGCGCCGGCACTTCCAGGACCCCCACCGTGTACGGACCAAAACGCCATCCGCTGGCTTCGTCCACACCGCTGTCGATACCTGGGATGCGTGCGCTATCCTTTGCAGGACCAATCACGGCGGCGCCATATTTGGCCTTCAAGGCGATATTGCCGCCGGTGTGATCCCAGTGGTGATGAGTGTTTAGGATATGTGTCAGCTTCAGCCCGCGGCCGGTCAAAGCCGCCTCAACGGGCGCGGCCTCGGACGGATCGACCACCGCGCAATGGCCCTCTGCGATTATAAGATATGCGTAGTTGTCCTTCAGACAGGGTACCGTCACGATCTCGATGAGGGGCAAGGCCGGGCTCCTAGGTTGCCCGTAGCTTAGCAGGCCTCGCGAATCCGTTGAACCCGTGCGCGCTTCGGCGTACCCAAGGGACATGCTTCTGGATGCGGGCCATCTCGTCGATTTCTATGAGTCGGCGTTGGGTCAAGCGGCCCGGCGGATGATCATCCGTCGTCTACGGCTGTTCTGGCCCGATCTCAGTGGATTGCGCGTGCTGGGTTACGGCTTTGCCGTCCCTTATCTGAAGCCCTATCTCACAGCATCCGAAAGGGTGGTCGCCTTAATGCCGGCGCAAACCGGCGTCATGGCTTGGCCGGCGGAACGCTCGCTAACCGCGCTTGGCGAGGAGCACGCTCTGCCCTTTGCGGATGCGTTGTTCGACCGGATTCTGATGGTCCATGGCCTGGAAGGGGCGGATGCATCGCGCGTGTTATTGCGCCAATTGTGGCGGATCCTGTCGCCCGAGGGGCGATTGATCGTCGTGGCGCCCAACCGCGCCAGCCTGTGGGCGCAGGCTGAAGCATCGCCCTTTGCATCGGGACGGCCGTTCCATCGCGGGGAACTCGACGCATTGCTGCGCGACACATTATTCGAACCGTTACAATGGGACCGCGCGCTTTACCTTCCGCCCTTTGGCGGAAGAAGAATGGCCAGAACAAGTGCAGGCTGGGAGCGTCTGGGGCGCCGCTTCATCCCTGGCATCGCCGGTGTGCATATCGTAGAGGCGGGCAAAACACTCTATGGGACAGCCTCACCGCGCCCTCTCAAACAGAGCGAATCCAAACTGGTGCGCGCATAACAATTTCGTGAAACGCTTTTGCAACCATTCCACTTTCGCATGTCGCCCATGCGTCTGCGGTCTTTGTTGGAATATGGGCGGCAATGCTGTGAGTTTATCCGAAATGATCCGAGTTCAGACGCGGATTACACAAATATTGCGAAGTTCACACCCGCTTGAATGCCGCACCACTACCATTTCAAACATATCGGATTATCTATCCTGCACCGGCACGGGCCGGGGTACCATTGGAGGAGGAATACATGTTTTTCACCAAGAAAGTGGCACTTGTGTCAGTAGCCGCCATTTGCGCGACTCTTACTTTTGCCCCAATTGCTAATGCCGCCGGCCTCAGCGACTGCCTACACATGGCGAAGCAAGCACAGTCGGCGCTCGAGAGCGCACAGCCGGGAACGAAGACCGAGGATGCGCGCAATGAAGTTCGTTTCGGCCGCGACTACTGCGCAAACTCGATGTACGAGCGAGGCGTTGCGCATTATGCGAAGGCTCTCGAACTCCTGAAGAGTTGATACTTTTGAAGGGCTGATCCTGTCTCCCCGACAGGTTGTTCCGAAGACCCCCATCAGAAATTCCGAACGGCCGGCAATTCGAAAGAAGCGCCGGCCGCTCCATTTAGGGCATGATCTGGGATAGAAACGTAGGCGATTCTATCCCAGAAGATCATGCTCTCGTATGCAACAGGAAGATCGCGCCGTCGGCTAGAAGGTTTGGCCCCCATGCGTAGGGCCGCATGACACGCGTGTGTCCATCTTCGCGCAAAGCGAGCGCCCGTTCGATGTCGGCGTTGGCTTCTTTTGTCAGCGCCACAAAGTCGGCGATGGTGCAAAGATGGATATTGGGCGTGTCATACCATTCGTAACCGAGAGCCTCCGTGCGCGGCATGCGTCCGCCGGTCAACAGTTTTAGCCGCACACGCCAATGGCCGAAATTGGGTAAAGACACAGCCGTGCGCCGCCCAATTCTGAGCAAATGTCCAAGCACGCTTTTGGGATTGCGTGTCGCTTGAATTGTTTGGCTCAAAATTACGAAATCGAATACCTGTGAGGGGTATTCATGCAGGTCGGTGTCCGCGTCACCTTGGATGACGGCCAGTCCGCGCGCCACGCAAGCATTCACATTTTGTTGCGACAGTTCCAACCCGCGCCCGTCGACATTCTTGGTCGCAGTCAGATGTTCCAGCAAGGCACCGTCGCCGCAGCCGACATCGAGCACGCGCGCATTTTGCGGTATCATCTCAGCGATCGCTGCTAGGTCGGGGCGCAATACGGCCATTATCCTATACCAAGGCTTGTGGCCACCACGTTGAGGAAGCCACGTACCGTATCGAACATTTGCGGTTCGTCCAGCAGAAAGGCGTCGTGACCGCGATCGGTTTCGATTTCGACAAAGCTCACCGTCGCTGCCGCCGCGTTCAATGCATGCGCCACGCGTTTGTTCTCGACGGTGGGAAAGAGCCAGTCGCTCGTGAAGGAAATAATGCAGAATCGTGTCTTGGTGCCAAGGAACGCATTCGCCAGTACACCATCGTGATCGGCAGCGAGGTCGAAATAGTCCATGGCACGCGTGATGTAGAGATAGGAATTGGCGTCGAAACGGTCGACGAACGTCATGCCTTGGTGGCGAAGATAGGACTCCACCTGAAAGTCCGGTGCGAAAGCAAAGGAAATGCCGTTGCGGCTTTGCAGATTGCGGCCGAATTTGCGCTGCAATGCCGCTTCGGAAAGGTAGGTGAT
>CAWGHR010000051.1:0-42723 GCA_963822275.1 uncultured Alphaproteobacteria bacterium | reverse complement strand
AACCATTCCTCTTTGGTTAAACCCGTGCTCTCGCCCAGACGGAACGCGTAAAGACGGCATACGTAACTCTCCGTATGCGGCACACTTGTCGATGCAATTCTCTGTGCGGGCGGCGCATTGGTGATGCCGGACCAAGATGTTAGGGCGTTGCCGCCCATCCACAGCAAGGCGTGGCGCATTTGCGACTAACTCTGAACTGGCAGTTCGAGCCGTTTCTCGGACGTTTTCTTCCACAGCGAAGTTTCGCGCGCTTCGGCTGTCCCGCTCGGCGGTGGCGCGCAAATGCGCGGCGACGGCAATCCGCGGATGACGGAACCACGCTATTGCACTATGCGCGCGGTGCTACCGGGCTTTGAATGCCAAGCCCATATCGACGGCAATGCCGTGCAAGTGTTTGTCGTTCGTCCACAGTTTTGCTCCCGCGGTCAGTCGCACGCCGGCGAGCAGATGGACATCGACATATCCGACCCCACGCCCAAACAAGGCGTGATGATCGATGAAATGGAGGACTTCCCCTTCGGTGGCAACGCTAGCACGAGGCAATCCCGATAAGGCATCCATCACGATTTGGCGTTGTCGGAAATTGCCCAGAGCAAGCTCACCGACGACAAATGGATGGGTGAGAACCATCGCAGCATCCAGCAGGCCGGCCAGCACCTTGTTGCCACCGCGAAAATGATCAACCCAAACAGAGGTATCGACCAGGATCATTTCGCGCTCGGCCGCCGCCGCGGCGGGGCTTCGAGACTTGGATCGCTGCCGCCCAGACGCGCCAGCCGCCGGGCACTTTCGCGCTCGATAAGAGCCTTTAGGGCTTCGCGGACGAGGCTAGATTTCTCCTTCAAGCCCGTGAAGGCCTGGGCTTTGGCAACCAATTCATCGTCGAGCGCGAGCGTCGTGCGCATCTTTAAAATTCCTCATTGAGGCACGATATATGGCATCATTCGATGTCATATTCAATGCCACGACGTGTCCGGCGCCGATTACCGCTGTAGGGAAGCGTAGCTTTGGTGTGTCGTATCGCGCTGTAGGATAGTTTTGGTGGATGGGGTGGGGTTGCGAAAACATGCTTGAAGCATGTTTTCGTCCTCGGATCGCTCCGCTAAGTTCAGTGGCCTGCCACCCGAAGCAGCGGTTCGTAGTGACCTATTGGGAGATTTTCTTACTGGGACGGCTCATAGTGCGATAGCACACGCGTAGTGCTCATCATCGTCGGCCGTGGCCCACCACCCTTCGCGTTCGTACGCCGTCGAGCTGGCGCCTTCTTAGCAGCATGGCGTTCCTCGTGGTGTTAAATCATCTCTGCAAACGCACAGTTGCGAATCGATTTCGCAACTAGCATTGCGGCGTGCTGTCGCGGAGTTGCTCGTATACGAGTCATTTTTGACTAAGCATCGGAATTACAATGATCATAAATAACATTGGGATTTTGTCGTAATTCAAATCGCTTAAGCGTGTTGTCTTGTATGCGTCTTGTAATCGTTCGTATTGTGAGGCGTGACAAATAACGTCGACAAACGGAAATGGAGGACGATGCGCATGTCTCAGAAAAAAATCGATTCCAAAGCAATGTTCGACATGGCGCAGTCCTCAACCAATGTTTCGCGCCGTAATGTCCTGCGCGGCGGCGCCCTGACAATGAGTGGTGCGGTTGTTCTTGCCACGGCAATGACTGCGCAACGCGCTGAAGCGAAAATGGCGCAGAAGGCGGCCGGCTATCAAACCACTCCCAAAGACGGGCAGAGTTGCGATAGTTGCGCTCTGTTCATCACTCCGGCGTCATGCAAGCTGGTGGACGGCGCGGTCAGTCCCTCCGGCTATTGCCGATTCTACGTCAAGAAGAATTGAGTCAGCTAGAGTTGCTTGGCGATCGTCAAATTGCACACGGAGTGGTCCAATGTCAGCTCGCAGCATGCGAATGAAGCGGTCGTTTGCAGTTGGTGTCGTTTTTTCCACGCTGGCGGTGATCGGTTTTGCTCAGCCATCTTTGGCGGTGCCAAGTTTTGCCCGCCAAACCGGCCTTGCCTGCGAGGCCTGCCACACCGTGTTTCCGCAGCTCACGCCTTTCGGGCGCGTCTTCAAAGCCAGCGGATACACACTCTTCAACACGCACAAAGTACAGGACATCGACCAACAGAAGCGCAACACTTTGTCGCTGAGCGATCTTCCCGCCAATATCGGCGATGGTCATGGCGTCGTCGAGTTTTGCCGCCAGAGCAAATGACGCTTCTTCCAGCAAGACATCGACGGACTTCCCGCAACAATTCAGTTTGTTCTATGCGGGGCATATTTCAGACAATGTCGGCGCCTTCCTTCAGGTGACCTATAGCGGCCAAAGCGGCAGCTTTGGCATGGACAACACGGACATTCGTTTTGCCGATGTGACGACCGTTAGCGGCCACGATCTGATTTACGGCGTCAGCCTGAACAACAATCCGACGGTGCAGGATCTTTGGAACAGCACGCCGGCTTGGGGCGAGCCGTTTATCGATTCTCCAAATTTGCAAATGCCGGTCGCGGGATCGCAGATCGAGGGCGCGATGGCACAGAGCGTCGCGGGATTATCGGCATACGCCTTTGTGGACGAGGCATTGTATGCGGAAGTGGGCATCTACCGCTCGGCTCTTCAAGGCGCCTCGGTGGCCAACAACGGTAGCGCCAACAACATGGTCATCTCCGGCGTGGCCCCTTATTGGCGCGTTGCCTATGAAGAAGACTGGGGGAAGAACTCGTTTGAATTCGGAACGCTTGGGATATTGGCACCGCTGGAGAATCCGACAACGCCCGCCGGCTCCGCCATCAACGCCTCGCTGCAAAATGCGCCGACCGATCGGTTCCTCGATGCGGGTTTGGATACGCAGTACCAGTACATCGACGATGAGAGCCAAATATCGCTCACCTCGCGCTGGATTCACGAGGACCAAAATCTTCACGCCAGCTATTTGTCGGGTTTCGCCACCAACAAGACGGACAGCCTCGATACCTTCAATGTGGTTGGAAGTTATTTCTGGCTGCGCAAACTTGGCGGCAGCCTCGGTTACTTCCGTGTCGCAAGCTCCAACGATCCGCTCTATTTCGGCACCTCCGCGGGCACTTCCAATAGCAGCTGGGGAACCGCGGAAGTCGATTATGTGCCGTGGCTCAACATCAAATTGGGCCTGAAATATACGGCATTTTTGAAATTCAACGGCGCCGCGTCCAACTACGACGGTGCCGGCCGCAAGGCGTCCGATAACAACATGTTGTACGCATTTTTGTGGGTTGCTTACTGATCCGATCGCCGGCCAACGCTTGGGAGAGAACGTCGTGAAAAGCACCTTCTTCGTAACTATGGCGGCTTTTGCCAGCCTCACGGGCGCATTGGCGGTGGCAGACGATTCCCATGTGCCGGCCGCCGTCAAGGAGAAGGTGGACACGGTCTGTCAGAGCTGCCACGGGGCGCAAGGCAATAGCGTATCGTCGACCTTTCCCCGCTTGAACGGCCAGCAGGCCGACTACATCGCCGCCCAGCTCAAGAACTTCCGCGATCACAGCCGAACCGACCCGCATGCCAGAGCCTATATGTGGGGGATGGCTTCGCAGCTCGACGACGCGACAATCGACGGGCTGGCGAAGTATTTCGCCAGCCAGAAGCCGTCACAGCCCCAAGGCGGAGGCGAACTCGCTGCCGAAGGCAAGAAAATCTACATGGATGGCGCGGATGCGCAAAACGTACCCGCTTGCCAAGCCTGTCACGGTGAGCATGGCGAGGGTAACAGCGTGATCCCGCGTCTTGCGGGTCAGCATCGCGGATTATCTGAAGGCGCAGATGGAGGCGTTTCGTTCGACTTTGCGCGAAAGCGACATTATGCACGCCAACACCAAGGATATGACCGACCGCCAGATCGAAGCATTGGCGTCCTATCTCGCAAACGACTGACAGGCGCCGATAAGCCAACTCAGACCGGCCTTACAAGCCGCCAGCGGCGATGCTTTGCGCATCCCAAACATCCGGGCTCTGCGGATCGATCTCGCCTTCCCGGTAGATCGCTATCGTCAAATCTGCACCCGGCCGCAGCGACAAGTGTGCGTTGCGACGCAAATACGTGTTGGCACCGAGCACTTTGAAATAGCGACAGCCGTGATCCAGCGTCAGCCTTGCCGCTGCGACAAGCGCGTTTTTGGTAACCGCATCTGCATTGCCGCCAACGATTTTATGACCGGAAATCACTACCGTGTGATCGTCCCGCATCGGCGGTACAGGGTGTGCGCAAGCCGTCCAAGACCAAGAGGCTGAGCGCGCCAATTACAATGCTGCGGCCAAAGCTGCTCGGTAGGATTTGTCGGCGTCCACTGCGCATCCTCATTCCCCAGGAACCCATAATCAATTGCACACGTAACACGCACGGGGCCCTCCAGGCCAACAAATGGCGCATCTACCTCAAGCGGACGATACGGGGGTTATGGAGGTCGACCGCGCGCGCCGCCGGCGCTTTGTCCAAAACATTCAAAACAAGAGTCGGCGTAAGAAGCTGCGGTAACACGACCGCTGACTGTCGCGGCGGATAGAACAGGTAAAGCGGAACGCCGCTGCGGCCATAGCGATTAAGTTCGACCGAGATCGCCGCATCGCGGTTTGTCCAATCGGCTTTCATCGTCACGACGCCGTCCTGTTGCAGACGCGCGGCGACGGCCGGAGTCGGCCAAGGCAACACGTTCGTTGACGAGGCAGGTGACGCACCAAGCCGCCGAGAAATCCACCAGCACCGGCTTTCCCGCTGGCGCGCGCCTCGGCGACGGCGTCCGCCGACCAAACTATCCAGCCGCGCTCCGGCTGAACCGTTTGGATTTGCAAACTCAATGCGATCAGCGCGGCGATGCCCGCAACTCCCGCAACGCGGCGAAGCCAGGGGCCAAGAAGTGGCAGCAGCCACAGCAAAAAAACAAGACCCAGACAGACCGAAAGCGCCACGGCGAGGCCTGTCGAACCCACTTGCCGATTCAATATCCAAAGCAACCAGATGGCGGTCGCGAACATCGGGAAGGCGAGGAATTCCTTGAAGCGGATCATCCAGGCGCCCGGGCTTCGGCACCAGGCGGACAAGGGCCGGTGTGAAAGCCAGCGCCGTGAAGGGAAGCGCAAAGCCAATGCCCAAGGCGAGAAAAACAATCGAGGCCGGCGGCGGCCGGTTGCGTCAACGCGTAGCCCAAGGCCGTTCCCATGAAAGGTGCGGTACAAGGGCTGGCAACCAAAACCGCAAGTGCGCCGGTAAAAAATGCGCCTCGCCATCCTTCGTTGTGCGTCAGCCCATCGCCAACGCCTGCCAGGCTCAATGGCACTTCGAACACGCCCAGAAGATTCAACCCGACGGCCATTATCAATAGCGCCAGTGCAAACACGACGAGCGGCGATTGCAGCTGAAAGCCCCAACCGAGCGCGGCGCCGCCCGCCTTGAGCGCCAGAAGCGTCCCGGCGATCGCGGCAAAGGTGGCCAGCACACCGAGGAAATAGAACATGCCGTCGCGGCGCAGGACGCGCGTGTTTCCGCCGGACTGCGCCAAAGCCAAGGCTTTCATCGAAAGGATCGGCAAAACGCAAGGCATCAAATTCAAGATCAATCCGCCCAGCAGGGCCAGAATGCTGCTTCAATCAGCGTGGTTTCCATCGGTGCGTTGGTGCCGGGGCGGCAGCGATGCGCTGTCGTGACCGGGTCGCCGATACGGCAAACGCACCGACGCCGCGAATATCCAACACGCCTTCGAATGTCGCGGAACGGTTTCACGCGGTAGCGGCCGCGCCGCCGTCCATGTCAGCGTGTCGCCGTGATTTTGATCATGGGCGTCGCGTCATAATCCACGGCCCGTCTGGTGGCCGGAAAGAACTGCACGGCATCCGCATGGGCGCGCGCCAGTGCGGGATCGGTTAGGGTCAGAACCAATTGTATTGCATCGGCTGCAAGTTTTGCGGAACCGCCGAATGCCCGGGGCAGGGCGGCGCGCGCGCCGGCAAAGATCGCGGGCGAGGCTTTGCGCAAATCGAAATCGAGTGTCGCCTGTTCGGGAATGCACATCTGCGCGCATTCGAGAAGAAACACCGTGAGCCTGGGCGGGCGCAGCGCCGATCACGGCATCAGGCGCAATCGTCAGCGGAACGAGCAGTATGGCCTCGTCCTTATATCCGAAATTGACGATCGGTCCGGTGGTGAAGCGCTCGGGCACCGGCCATTGCGATTCGCCGGCCGTCACGCCTTTCGGCAATTTCCAAGATAAAGACGTTGCCAAACCGGAATCGCCCGGATTGCGCCAATAGGTGTGCCAGCCCGGTGCAATCTTTTGGCGGATCGCGACCCACACCGTCGATCCGGGTTTGGCCGGGCTTTCCAGCGAAACGCTCAGTGCGACATGATCGATTTGGACTGTGGAAGCCGCCTGGCCGGGCGTGCATAAAAGACAATATGCGATGGCAATCGCTAGCAAGGCGAGCCAGCGTCTTGTCATCTTAGCGGATACACCAGGCGCGAACCCCTTCGCGCTTTAGGAAGTCCTCGGCATGCTTGCCTTGCAGCATCGCCAGCGTCGCGATCATGCCCGGCCTCGATGCAGCTCGCCGCCGCCACGGTGACGGAGCGCGGCACTTGCGCCACCGGCCGGCAAGTTTGCGGATTCAAGATGTGGCCGTAGCGAACGCCGTCTTTGAGAAGATAACGCCGCGCGTCGCCGCTGGTCGCAAGCGCGCCGTCGGCAAGCTCCAGCATTCCGGCAAGCTCGCCGTTCTTTTCGACGGACTCGATGGCCACTTTCCAGCGCATGCCGTATTTGCGCGGTCCGGAAACGCGCAAATCCCCGCCGAAATTTACCAGCACCGGCAGCGGCGTCACCTCGCGAATGGCGCCGAGCGCCTTGTCCACCGCGTATTCTTTCGCCAAACCGCCCAGATCGATTTCCATGCCGGCCGGCAAGATGATGGCCGGCGATTTCCAGGACACCTTTTGCCAGCCGACCAGCGAACGCAGCGATGCGATTTGCGCGTCGGTCGGCACGCGATCCGATCCGTCGAATTTCCAAATTCGCCGCAAGACGCCGGAGTGACATCGAAAAGCCCTTCGCTGACATCGAAACACTCGGCCGCAAAATCGAGCAGATGCGCGGTCTCCGCATCCACCGACCATTTCTTTGCCGCCGCCCGGCGTTGATCCGGCCGATGACACTGTCGCTTTTGTAACGGCTGAATTTCTGCTCGATGCGCCGCGCTTCCGTTTCGGCGACGCGCGCGACGACCTCGGCAAGGGCAGCGTCCTCGGTTTCCAGTCGCACCTCGCATGGCGTCGCCATGGCGTGAAAGGTGAACAGAAAATCGGGGCCCGAACGTCCCAGCCGCGACGCTGGAACCGCGCGAAGCGGTTTCGGATTTGTTTGCCGTCTTGGTCGTGCGTCATATCCAATTAATGGAAGTCCCAAGTGTAGCCGACAAAGGCGAACATCGCCTTGCTGCCCGCAAACAAGTCTTGATTTTTCAGCTGTCCGAAAGCATTCGCGGGATGGGCATTGCCGGTCTGCTGATAATAGCCGCCGCGCAGATAAAGCTCGGTCCTGTCCCGAAAGCTTGACGCCGAATTTTGCGCCATAGGTTATAGAGGTGAACTTTTCCGAGGCGCGTGTCGGACGAGGCAAAACTGGGCAAGGGCTGGCCGCCGACCAGAAAGCTTTGGAAGAAATTGGCGGAGGATTGCTGATACCAGCGCGCGCTCGGTTCGAGATAATAGGAACTGGACAGGTTAATCCGTTCCGACAGTTCGGCGGTTTTCGAGGTGATGCCCCAACTGTCCTTGAAATAGCGAAACGACAAATCGGTCACGGCGGGATCGAGATCGAGCTTGTTGTCCCAAAACAGGCTTTGGCTGGTGCGTTTCTTCGGGCGATTTTCGTAAAGATAACCCGTCGGCTCGGCGGTCTTGGGATCGACCACCGACAAAACGCGATAGGGATCGTTCATATAGCCGCTTTGGGCATCGTAGGAATAATCCAGTTCCGTCAGCCAACGCCTTGTCACGACTTCGGTGATGCCGACGACGAATCCGGCCTGTGTCTTGCCGCGCGCGGAGGGCGTTTTCCATACCCCGCTCATCGCCGTCAGCGGCGTGGGAACGCCGCCAAAGGGAAAGGACGAATCGAGTTCGGTGTTGATGGCGAGGCTCAGCGTCGTGTTGTCGGAATTGAAGTTTTGCGCGACTCGGATATTCCCGGTGATGGCGCGATAATCTTGTTCCTGGGAATACCCGCCGCCGAAGCCGAGCAGCGAAAGGCTGCCGAGCGGTGCCGCATAACCGAAGTCGAATGCCAGGCGATGATCGCGGAAGCCCTTTGTCCATCGGCAAGGCATCGCCCGCGATGGTGTATTGCCGCGCCGAGGTCGAAACTTGTCCGGGTGTCGACGGCAATCTGACGATCGTGCTGCCGCCCGAGGCGCTGGTGACGGTCGCCGTGCCGCCGCCGGTCGACGGACCGCGCGTCTTGACCGGCGTCACAAAGTTCTGGGTTTGATCGGAGGCAACCGCGCCGTTCGGCGTTGCGCCCGACACGGCATCGGCAATCAGGCCCAATGTCAGCTCTTGGCCGGCGGGGCCGTGGACCGTCAAATCCGTCGTGGGTTCTATAGCCTGCACGCGGCCGCCTGCCTCTTTGTATACGAGCAGCGCGGCGTTGATTTCGGTATAGGCAATGCCGGGGCCGAAATTGTCGTTTCTGGTGCCGTAATAATCGGGCTCGTAATATTGCTGGGCCGACGCGCCATCGGTGTGCATCGCAATCGTTGCGGTCAGCAGGCTTGCGGAAACAGCCGCAAGTCTCTCGCGGACCTGGCCGGCGCGCATTTTCTTTTTCAATTGCACCCGCAACCTCCGCCGGCGAAACCGCGGCCGCCGCTCGATGCTTCCTTGCTGAAATAGATGTGCTCTTCGGCGGCGGTGAGTTGGGAATAGGCACCGACCTGCATTTCCTTGCGCGCCATCAAGTCCTTTTCCCAAGGCTTGGGTCCGAGCGACGAACAGGCGCTGCAGAGGATCGCCAGGGCGCCGCACAAAGCGGCTATCGAAACGGGTTTACGCATATTCATCTTAAGGCGCCTTTTCGTTGAGCAATGTGTCGATGTCGGCGAGATATGAGCCTTCCCGGTTGGGATAAAAACCGGCATGCACGAAGCGCACTTTGCCGTCGCGGCCGATCAAGACCGAGGTCGGCATATCCTTGAAATCGTATTGGCTGGCGATCTTGCCTTGGGGATCGTAGAGGACTTTGAATTGCGCCGGCGTGGTCTGCAGGAAATCGTCGGCCAGTTCGCGGTCGCGGTCGACATTGACGGCGATGATCACCAGCCCTTTGCGTCCGGCCGTTTCCTGAATGGCGTTCATCCAGGGAAACGACAAGCGGCAGGGGTTGCACCACGACGCCCAGAAATCGAGATAGACGACCTTTCCCTTATAGGCGCTGAGATCGAGTCCTTCGGCGTTGGCCGGCGATGCGAGGGCTGAAAACGAGACGGCGAGAAGAAACAAAAACGGGGCGGCCTTGAAATCCATGCTCTGCGATTCCTTGGCTGGTTGGTGCGCGTCGGTTGGACGGCTCACAGCTACAGCAGGCATGGGCGTGTGACATTACGAGAGTCCGTATTATTTGTCGGGATTTGCCGTGCGGCGAACGAATGCACCGTCCGCCCGGCATTCGAGGCGTGTTTTCGACTATAAAGATTCCCAATCTTTCCTCGCGCTTAAGATGCGCGCGCGATTACGGCGTCGCGGTCGCCGGGCAGAACGTCATTTCGATTCTGAGGCCGGGCGCGTTGTCCTTTGCGCAGAGCGTGGCGGCATGCAGTTCGGCGATGGCCGCAACGATGGCGAGCCCCAAGCCGTTACCGGCCGCGGCGCGGCTTTTTTCGACGCGGTAGAATCTTTTGAATATGGCGCTGCGTTCGGTATCGCACACGCCCTGCCCATTGTCTGCAACAGCGAGATCGATGCCGCCAACTCTCTGTCTAAGCGAAACCGTCACATTTGCGCCGGCCGGGGTGTGGGCGATGGCGTTTTCCAAAAGATTGGCCAATGCCTGGACCAGCAATTCGCGGTCGCCCTGGATCCAAAGAGCGGGTTGGATCTCCGTACGCAGGGTCTTGCCGGCGTCTTGCAGAGACGGCGCGAATGTCTCGCACACATCCTCCACCAATTCGCCGAGCGCAAGGCGCTGAAATCCGCTTCGCCGGCTGCCGCTTTCGATCTGCGCGATACGCAGGATGGCGCCGAACGTGTCTAGGATACCGTCGACTTCGAATACGGCCCGGTCGATCGCCGCGCGGAATTCGTCGGGCGAGGATTTGGTGTCGCGTGCTTCTTCAAGGAAATTGCGCAGCCGTCCCAAAGGCGTCCGCAAATCGTGGGCGACATCGTTCGAAACATATCGTAAGCTCTCCATCAAAGCGGTCATGCGGTCCAGCATCCGGTTGAGCGTCGCCGCCAATCGGTCCAGATCGTCGGGTACACCGCGGCGCGGAATGCGGCGGGTCATATCGCCTTCGATGATGGCTTCGGCCGTCCGGCCGATCGCTTCGATCCGGCGCAGAACGCCCGAGCTGAGAAATATGCCGCCGGCGACGGCCATCAGCACGGTGAGCAGAAAGACCCAGCCGAAACTCTTTAGAATAAGCGAGCCGAACTCGGCAACCTTGGTGATATCGTCGCCGACCAGCAGGCAATAGCCGTGTGCCAGCGGCGTCACGAAGACGCCCAGCCTTTCCATCTCGCCTGCAGGTTCGTCGCCGTCCGGCGGGCCCGTAAAGGTCACCCAGCCGCTGAGGCATTTGGTGTCCGGCAAAGTGCCGAACAGGCGCCGGCCTTTCGCGTCGTACAAGGCATAATCGAGCCCGCCGACCAAGCGGCCGCGCTGGCGGTCGGCGATGGCCTGCAACAGCTGAGGCGTTCCGCCACGCGCATATTCTTCGCGCAGTGCGGTCGACTCCGCGACGATGCGCGTTCGCACTTCGTGTTGAAGCTCGGCGGTCGCAAAAAAGTAAATCAGGCCGGCGAGAATTCCGACGGATATGCTGAACAGCCCGACATAGGCCGCCGCAAGTTTGAAACTCGCCGATTTAAGAAGTTGCCCGAGCCGCACGGATCAAATACCCCGAACCACGCACTGTCTGGATCAAATCGCCGCCGATCTTCGACCGCAACCGGCTGATATGCGTCTCGACGATATTCGTCTTCGGGTCGAAGTGATAGTCCCAGACCCCTTCGAGCAGCATGGTGCGGGTCACGACTTGGTCGGGGCGGCGCATGAGATATTCCAGCAGCGCGAATTCTCTGGGCTGCAGATCGATTTCGCGCCCGGCCCGCGTCACCAGCCGTTTTATCAGATTCATCTCCAGATCGCCCACGCGAATATTGGTCGGCTCTCCGGTGGGATGGGGTCTGCGCAGCAGCGCGTTGATGCGCGCCAGAAGTTCGGTGAGGGCAAAGGGTTTGGCCAGATAATCGTCACCGCCCGAATTCAAACCTTCGACGCGGTCGTCGAGACCGCCGAGATTGCTGAGAAACAACACGGGCAGGCAGGACTGTTTCTCGCGCAAGGCCTTGACCAGCACCAGTCCATCCATCCCCGGCAGCATCCGGTCGACGATCAGGAGATCGTATTGGCCGTCGCTGGCGAGTTGATAACCGATATCGCCGCGCGCCGCATGATCGACATGATGTCCGTTCTCCGCCAGGGCGCGCTGCACATAGGCGGCCAGCTCGGGCTCGTCTTCGACCAAAAGAATATTCGACATACTTTTGCCCTGGCAAGGGCACGGCGGCGGGCGATGGGTGCGCCGGTGGTAAGCGCACCCACCGAAAGCATCGCTCAGCCTTTGGTATCGACCGCGACACCCATACCTTTGGGCAGCGCGGCGGATGGTGAGGGCGGAACTGGCCACGCCTTGATTATCGGCGTCGCCATCGTGATCCCGCCCCGGAGCTTCCGAAGCTTCTGGCGTCCGCGTGGGTGGCACGGCGGACATCGTCGACGGCAGTGCTGTAATACTCATAGAGTTCTCCTCTTAGCATAAGCAGTGCCGTTGATGCTAAGCGACGATGACTCAATGTCGCGTAAAGCCAAGATTGGGTATTTGTATAGCAATGCCCATCTATTGCGGCACGTTGGTGTGGGAGGAGGACAACACGGCGATACGGAGTGCGTTGTGCTGCTTCGGATGAAGATCGCGCTGGGTAAATCAGTATGGATATGGACGAGGCACAGGCGTTCTCCCGAACAACGCAACGCTCGCCGTTTGTGCGTGAGTTGAATCGTCACGAGCCGGTTTTCCCTCAAGGGCTCGTTCACCTCGCCCCGATGCACCATTTCAAACGGGCCCACAAGGGGCCCATTTGAAGTGGTGGATGGGGTGGGATTCGAACCCACGAGACCCTTGCAGGTCTGCCGGTTTTCAAGACCGGTGCCTTCAACCGCTCGGCCACCCATCCGACTAGCGCGCGATTGGTTGAAATTGAACCGGCTTTTCGTCATGGCGGGGCTCGACCCGGCCATCCAGTCTCTGCGGCTTGCGCTCATAGGCTAGCGCCTCGCTGGCTGGATGGCCGCCTCTAGGGCGGCCATGACGAAGAAAGTGTGTCTCTATTCAATCCCGTCACGCTCTAGCGGGATCAAATACTTAGGTTTGCGTCGGATGGCAACAAATGGGTATTGCCACCGGATTGCCAGGATATGCCGCTCCGGACGAAGATAATCTCACTCTGTCTTTCGTTCCTCCAACCCTCCCATGGAGTTCAAATGACGCGTGCGTGGTGTTTGCTGGTTGCTGCGGTGCTGACCGCGCTGCCCATCGGCGCAGCTGCGGCCGAACCGGCCCTGACGGTGCCATTCGATTTTTCGCGCCACGAGATCGGCGTCGATGTGACGGTCAAAGGCACGAAGCTGTTCATGCTGCTCGACACGGGCGTGGAGCCATCGATCATCGATCTTGCGCGCGCACGCGCGCTCGGGCTGCCCGTGGACACGGCGCATGGCGACAAGGGCAACGGCTTCGGAAGCGCCAGGCCCGAGGCATTTCCAGCCACGATCGCGGGACTGAAGATCGGTGGTCGCGCCTTCGCCGACATAGAGGCGTTGACGCTCGACATGGCGCCGATGTCCAAAGGCTATGGGCGCGCCATCGCCGGCGTGCTCGGCTACAGCTTCCTAAAAGACAAGGCTATCCTGATCGACTATCCGCCATCCACGATCACGCTCCTATCGGACGCCAAACAGGCGCGAGCGCTTACCAATCAATGCCGCAAACGCGATAGCATTCCGCTCGTCTTCTTGGGCGACAATCATTGGCCGGTGATTTCACAATTCCACATCGGCGCGGTGACGGCCCCTGTAACGCTTGACACCGGTTCCAGCCGGCAGATCGGATTCTTTCAGAACGCGCTGCAGGTGAAGGCCATCCGCGAGGCGCTGAATGTAACCGGCACGAACACCGGCGCCAGCGTCGGCGGCGCGTTCACGAGCAAATCGGCAGTGCTCAATGTTCCCGTTGGTTTCGGGCCCTTTCAGTTGCCCGCCGGTGCGACCGTGTCGCTACTGCCGAACAACGGTCAATCGGACAAGGTGGTCGCCAATATCGGCAACGCCACCTTCGCCAAATTGACGCCGAAGGTCCTGTTCGACTATGCGGGAAAGACCATTGCCTTTTACGGGGATTGCGGGGGCTGAGGGGCAGGCGAAGCCGTTTAATCTCCTTCGACGACGAATGTTCAAAGCTTGCGAAATTCGCAAAAACAGTGACGCAAGAGGCGCGAGAGGGTAGGGTAGGTCGATCAGCGCCAGCGATGGAGCAACCCTCATGAGCAAGACGGAAGTTTTTCAATTCGAAGTGTGGGATCATTCGGCCGGCGCACCCAAACTTGCGGCGCATATGGCGACGCGAGAATTCATCGAGGCGGCAAAGGGAACTATCGTCGAGGGCTCTCGCAGAGCGGTCGATAGCGCGCTCGTCGATCGCAACGGGAAGGCGGATATAAGCGTCCAGCCGGATCAAATGCATGCGCCGAGAAACCCTAGAGGATGACCTTTGGGAGTGGCGCCCGTTGTCGCTGCGCTGCATGGAATGCAACGGCCGAACAGCGGTAACGCATTAAATCCACTCCAACACTACGCTCTCAATGTGCTTAAGACATGCGCCGTGTCGTTGTATTCTCGCGCATAGACGATTTTGCCGTTCTCGATCTCGAAGAATATGTGATACAGATTGTTGAACGGTTTGCCCTCCGTCGTCGTGGCGAAACCTTCGGCCATGATGCAGACCTTATTTTGCTCGGCCACAATCGCACCCAATTCGAACCGGATTCCATCTTTCAGTCGGGATTGAATCCAATGCAGCGCTTCCGCAAATTCCACCATCCCGAATTCCTTTCTGACGGTGGGAATCCAGTAAACGCATCCGGCGAAAACAAATCGATAGCGGCCGCGACATCGCCTTTCTCAAACGCCAGGAAGAATTGGCGGGCAATGTTTTTGTTTTCGCTAAGCCGTGCGTCTTCCATTGCTCGTTCCTTTCGACGTCGTTTCAAGCTTTGTAGGGCGTGTGCGGTGCCGCATTCAGTCCGCAACGCTCTCGACGATAAAGGCGCGGTAGTCGGCTGCCAGGAAGCGATGTTTGGCGGCTTCCTGGTAGGCGGCACTGTGATAGTAGTTTCTAGCGGCCTCCATGGTGGGAAACTCCAGGATAACCGCACCTTCCGGCGCCGGACCTTCCAGGCTTTCGAGTTTTCCGTAGACGGCGAGGGGCTTCAGGTGGTGGGCGGCGTTCGCGAGCCGCGACGTCTGCCGATATCGTTCATATTCCTCGCTATTTCGCATCTTCTCGCGTGTGAACACGACGTAAGCGACCATCGGAAGGAGCTCCTTTATCCTCGGCGAGGCGCGCTGATGCTACCATTCATCATTGTAAATAAAAAGTCGGCGCCAATGCGGTATGAAACATAATAACGATATAAATCATATGGTTGAATAGGATTCCTAACGTAAAACGCAAGCCTTAAAAGCGGGGCAAGCGCCGCTCAAAGTCGCCGGTGGCCGGTCCAAACCGGCGCTTGTTCATGCTTTGGAGAGACCGCGGCGGACCGCGGAATTGGGCGGGCATGGCGGTCCGCATCGGGACAACCGCCAATACACAATTTAAACCATAATATCGTTAACTCGGCGTGTATTTTGGGGCTCTGCGTTTGCTCTCCATCAATACCAATACTGGACAGATGGCGGCGTTGCGCATCTGGATGCAACGAATGCGTCCGCGCAGCAAATCGAGCAGCAGATCGCTACCGGACTTAAAGTTGCCGGCGCCAAGGACGACGGCTCTGCTTACGCGATCGCTCAAAATACCAGAGCCTTGTCCGCATCCTACGACGCGCTGAGCCAAGTGCAGGACCGCGCGCAAGGTTTGCTCGACGTCACGCAATCCAGCCTGCAAAGCATCTCGGATATTTTGATCCAGATGAAACAATTGGCGCTCTCGGCGACGCGACACGTCTCTTACCAGCCAATCGCGCGCCGCCATCGACGAACAATTCCAAGCACTGAAAAGCCAGATCGACAATATTTCCAAGTCGTCGAGCTATATGGGCAATAGCTTGATCGACAGCAGCACCTCGAACTTCTTGAATTACGGGGGAGGGGTGATGCCATCGGGGACCGAACCGGTGGAATGGGGCAACCCGCCGACCACAACCGGCGAACCGCAACCCGGCGATCCGCTTTCGCTGCATTTCGGATTCCAAGGCATCGGGCAGCAAACCGAGAGCATCGACGGCAGCGTCGCCTACAGCTTGCGCTATTGGGACGGCACGAGCTGGAACACCATCCCGCTCGCGACAGCCAGCATTCCGACGTCGCCGCCACCCGAGGTCGGCCCCAACGATCCGATTTACGACGCCAGCGCCAATGCCGCGATGCCCACGCTTCCGGCCAACGCATCGAACGTTCAAATTTACGCCGAATATACCGGCACGTTCCCGTCGACGGGCGGGCGAACGATCTCCGATGTCATTGCCAATGGCGATCCGAGCGGATCGGATGTTACCGCCGGGAAGCCGCATCTCTTGGCAAGCTGGAACCAGCAGGATTGGTCGGCCGCGGCCAACGTCAACGGCACTTATGGGACGGGTTTTCAGTTAAACCTTGCCGCTGGCGCGCCCACCGGCCAATCCACCGAGGCCGGCCAAACCGTCAGCGGCACGATGCAGGTCGCGCCGTCCGATGCTGCCCTGAGCCAGGCGGGATTCGATTATTCCGTCTCGTATAAAGTGCAGAATCCGAGCACCGGCGCTTGGGACACGTTGGCGACCAGCACGCCGCAATCCATCGCGGCGGGTGCCATTACGAGTTCCACCGATCTGCCATACTCGCTGACCATTCCGGTCGCGAGCGGCTCCGACGAGGGATATACCGCCTCACAGCTCGTCGCCAACATCACGGTGCATCACGACACCCCGCCCGTAGGGCAAACCGCCTCGTCAACCCAACCGAATTCAACCGTCAATGTTGTGAGCGCCGGCCTCACAGGCCAACCCAATGTCTCGATGACCAACGCCGTCGCGTCGGGAACGAGTTTCCAGTATCAGGCCAGCGTCAACACCTCGGCTCCGAGCCAACCCGTTTCCGTGACCACGCAGGCGACATTTCGCTGGTTCGACGGCGCGTCGTGGAACCAAACCGCCATTGGACCGCCTGTGACGGTGTCGGCCAACCAATCGCCGATGAATATCAGCGGCCAGTTCGCCATTCCGAATGTCGGCGGGACGGTCGAGCAGGCTCAAATCACGCTCGACGCGCAGGTGACCTCGCATATTCCCGACGCCCAAAACCCGTCCGACATACCCATCACCGAAAACAATCAGCTTACCGTGTTGAATTGGGACGGGACGGCCCTCACCAACAATTCCGTTACCCAGGTCATCGCGCAGGCACCCGCTGCGACCACGCTCTACAGTGACGTGCGGACAGTTGAGACCAGCACAAAGGTAGACACGCTCGGCGGAGTCGACAGTTCTCAGATGACCCTGCGCGATCAAGATACGACCACCGCGGGGCTCCAAGGATTGGCCCTTGTCAACGCATCGCTCAGCGATGTTACCGCGGCGCAGAGCGCATTGCAGAATGTGGATTTCGCCCAAACGAGCGTGACCAATAACCTCGACTATTATTCGGGCAAGTCGGAGGGCATATCCACGCTGCAGACTTTTGATGCGAGTTACAACGACGACATCAAGACGGGCATCGGCAGTCTGGTGGATGCGAACATGGCGCAGGACGCGGCAAGCCTTAAAGCTGTTCAGGTCAAGCAACAATTGGCCGTTCAGGCATTGTCGATCGCCAATACGCTGCCGCAGATGATACTCAAGCTGTTTCGTTGATGGGCCGTGGATGGTTCTCTATTCCTGCGGCAGAGCGGTTGAGCCGCGTATCTCCATCCTTTACCGTTCGGGCCGATTAGGACTTGATTCGGCTCCATGAATCGATCGCAAACCTGCGCCGTGATCGCGCTCGGCGTATTAGCCGCTGGATGTGCGTCCGCCGAGCGGGAACAGGGCGTCAGCGTTCCTCCGAATGCCGGCGTTTACAAGGTCGGCAATCCCTATCAAATCGGCGACACCTGGTATTATCCGCGCGAACAGCCCGATTATGACGAAACCGGCATCGCCTCCTGGTATGGGCCGACTTTCTATGGCCACCCGACGGCGGATGGCGAAATCTACGACGCCCAAGCCTTGACCGCGGCGCATCGCACGCTGCCGCTGCCGGTCAATGTGCGCGTGACCAATCTCGAAAATGGCAAATCGCTGATCGTGCGGGTGAACGATCGCGGACCGTTTGCCAAGGGCCGCATCATCGATGTTTCGGAACGCGCCGCGAAACTCCTTGGGTTTTACGATACGGGGACGGCAAAGGTGCGCGTAACCTATGTCGCGCGCGCCGATCTTCCGAATGGAACGCCGCAACCCTTTGGCGCCGGCACGCCTCCGTCCGTCGTCCAGGCCGTTCCCGCCGCGCCGACGCAGAAGGTCGACACCGGCGCTTGGACGTCATTCCGGGCGCCGCGATCGCGCCGCCGCCTGTGGCTGTTGCGGCGGCGCCCGCTGCCGGCTCCGCCGCCGGTCGCCGCCGCAGATCCCGGCGCGCTGCCGAGCGGGCAGGTGGTCAAAGTTCCCGTTCCCGCCGTTACCCACCTCTATGTTCAGGTCGGTGCATTCAGCATCACCAGAACGCCGCCCGGCTGGCAGCCCAGCTTGGGCGGGGGGTTAAAGATTTCTACCATTCAACGAAACGGACAAACGCTTTATAGAGTGCGCCTTGGCCCGTTCGATAAGACTGGCGATGCCGATGCGGCGCTGGCCAAGGTCAGTAGCCTCGGCAGCAACGACGCCCACATTGTCGTCGATCAGTAGGTTTGCCGTCCGTCTTTCTGGAGTAGTTCTATGCCGCGATTGCGTGGGCTTCGTTGCCATCCTTTCCCTGCCTCGGCGCGCTCGGCGCCGCGCAACGCCGAAATGAACACCAGCGCGGAACACGCGCTCTTGATGGACGCCGCGACGGGGCAGGTGCTGTGGGCCAAAGACGGCTTCACGCCGATGCCGCCCGCCTCGATGAGCAAGCTCATGACGATCGAGCTCTTGTTCCAGCGGCTGAAGGACGGCCGAGTCAAACTGACCGATACATTTCCGGTGTCCGAGCGCGCCTGGCGCACGCAAGGCTCTAAGATGTTCGTTTCGGTCGAACAGCCGGATCGCCGTGCAAGATCTGATCCGCGGCATCATCATCCAATCGGGCAACGACGCCTGCGTCGTCGTCGCCGAAGCCTTGGGCGGTACGGTTGAAGGCTTCGTCGACATGATGAACCGCCGCGCCAAGGAACTCGGCCTCAAGAATTCGCATTTCGTCAATCCGGACGGGCTTCCCGATCCTCCGGGCCAGATGATGTCGGCCTACGATCTGGCGGTGCTGGCGCGGCATCTGTCGCAGGATTATCCGGCCTATTACCATTACTTCGGCGAGCTGCGCTTCACCTGGAACAACATTCATCAGCCCAACCGCAATCCGGTTCTGACCAAACTGCCCGGCGCCGACGGACTGAAGACCGGCCACACCGATGCGGCCGGCTATGGCGTTACCGCTTCGGCAGTGCGCGACGGCCAGCGCCTGATCCTCGTCTTGAACGGACTGCGTTATCCCGATCTGGCGAAGGACAGTCCTGCAAAGCAAGATTGGTTCGCCGAAATTCGCCGCGCGCGAAGAAGCGGCGCGCGTGCTGGACATGGCGTTCCGCGAATTCCGCTCCTATCCAGCTGTTCAAAGCCAACGAGATCGCCGGGACGGCGCCGGTTTGGGGCGGTTCGAAAAAATCGGTTCCGGTGACGGTGGGCAAAGCCTTGGCCGTCACGCTGCAAGTCGACTCTCGCGCCAATATGAAAGTGGCGATACATTACAATTCGCCCTTGCAAGCGCCGATCGCGCAAGGCCAACAGGTGGGCACGCTAACAGTGACCGCGCCGGACTTTCCCGGACTGACTGTGCCGCTTCTATGCCGCCGAAAATGTTTCGCGCGCGGGGATCTTCGGACAAATGATCGCGGGCGTGAAAGCCTTGATCTGGGGCAAGCACTGACCATGGCAAAGACGCCCGGCCGCTTTATCACGCTGGAAGGCGGCGAGGGCACCGGTAAATCCACGCAAGCCCGGCGTCTCGCTGCGTCGCTGGAGAAGCTCGGCATCTCTTGCGTCCTGACGCGGGAGCCCGGCGGTTCGCCCGGCGCGGAAGACATCCGCAAATTGCTGGTGCAAGGCGAACCCGGACGCTGGGACGCGCTGACCGAAACACTGTTGTTGTACGCCGCGCGGGCGGATCATGTTGCCAACACGATCAAGCCGGCCTTGGCGCGCGGACAATGGGTGATCTGCGATCGCTTTTCGGATTCGACCTATGCCTATCAAGGCGGCGGCGGCGGACTCGACCGCGAAACCATCCGCCGGATCGAGGCGGTATCGATTGGCGACTTCAAGCCCGAACTGACGCTGATTTTCGATCTGGCCGTGGACATCGGATTGCAGCGCGCCCGCGCGCGCCACGGCAACGAAATGCGCTTCGAACAATTCGATCTGGGATTTCATGAACGCATGCGCCGCGTTTATCTCGAGATCGCCAAGCGCGCGGCGGATCGCTGCCGGGTGATCGATGCCGGCGGCAGCGAAGACGATGTTGCCTCCGCCATTCTAAGCGCGGTCACGGCGCGTTTTGGGTTAGAGCATGATGGTGCGGGATAGGGCAATTTCATCGCGGGCCTCTTTCCGCCCCCGCTTGCGGCCGCCTTTGCTAAAGCTACGGCGGGCCAAGTGAGATTCACTTGCCGCGGCGAAGCCTTTAGGCGTAGCCGGGGGGAGGTGCCGAGCGAGCAATTGCGAGTGAGGCGGAGGGGGAGAACTGCTGCCCCCCCACCCGTCTCGCTTTCCTGCTATCGCAGGAAAGCTCGCCGACCTCCCCGCGTAGGAGGAGGTGAAAGGGACGGTCGCGGATTTTGCCCCCGCCACTGCGGGGGGCGACAGGGCAATCGAGAATTCTTTCCCTCCCCCAACGCGGGGAGGGACGACATGCGAGCGAGAGCGAGCATGTCAGGGTGGGGGGATGCACCGGAATAAAGCGCTCGTACGAAACGCAAACGTTTCAATCCCAGAAGATCATGCTCTAGATTGACCCCATGGCCAGGAAAACCCGCAGCACCGAAATCGTCGAACTCGATCGCATCGAAGGCGTCGATCATCCGCGCCAGACAACGCGATCTGGCGGGACAAGACGCAGCGCTCGCCATTGTTTCGCGCGCCTTGCGCAACCAAAGACCGCCGGCGGCGTGGCTGATTTGCGGACCGCCGGGTGTCGGCAAAGCGACCTTGGCATACCGCATCGCGCGCCACCTGCTGGCCTATGGCACGAGCGGCGAAGGTCCCGCGGATTTGAGCGTGCCACCCAACAATCCCGCCGCGATACAAGTGGCCGCCGGGTCGCATCCCGGACTTTTGCTTCTGAAACGCGGCGCGGATGCCGACACCGGCAAGATGATGAGCGTTCTGTCGGTCGGCGAAGTGCGCAAGCTCGCCGGATTCTTCGGCATGACATCGGGCGCGGGCGGCTGGCGGGTCGCCATTGTGGATACCGCCGACGACATGAACGATGCCGCCGCGAATGCTTTGCTGAAATTGCTCGAAGAGCCGCCGTCGCGCGCCATGTTGCTGGTGCTGTCGAATACGCCGGGCCGATTGCTGCCGACCATCCGGTCGCGCTGCCAGCGGCTCAATCTGCGCCCGCTCGGCGATGGGGATATGACGAAGGAATTGGCGCGGCTGCTTCCGGGATTGAATGCCGAGGAACGCGCGTCTTTGGCACGGCTGGCTTGCGGATCGCTGGGCGCGGCGCTCAGGCTGGCAGGCGGGGAGGGGCTCACCCTGGCGCGCGAAGCCGACCGTTTGATCGATCAAGCGGCGCAGCCCGACGTTGCAGCCTTGTTCGCATTCTCGGAAAAGATCGCCCGCATGGCCGACGGTCTGGACAGTTTCGGCGGCTTTCTGACGCAAGCTTTGGCAGAACGCATTCGCGCCAAAGCACTTGCGGGGCAGGCAAACCTGGATCGCTGGGTCGGCACGCTGGAGAAATTGGGGCGGAGTTTTTCGCGCAGCGAGGCGTTGCATCTCGATCCGCGCCAAACTTTGCTCAGTGCGAGCCGCGAATTGGCCGCGGCGGCGCGCCGCGCGGGCGCGGTGTAGCATGCTGGTCGATAGTCATTGCCATTTGGAATTCCCGGATTTCGCGCCCGAGCTCGAGGCGGTCGTCGCACGCGCCCGCGCGGCCGGCGTGGACGTGTGTCTCAGCATCGGGACGAAACTCGAAACCTTTGCGCGTGTGCGCGAGGTTGCAGGCCGCTTCGACAATGTGTGGTGTTCGGTAGGAATTCATCCGCATGAGGCAGAGAAAGAGCCGATCGATAGCGCCCAACCCTTGATCGCGCTGACGCATGACGCCAAAGTTGCCGGCATCGGCGAAACCGGTCTCGATTATTTCTACGAACATTCGCCGCGTGAAGCGCAAATCAGAAACTTTCGCGCCCATATAGACGCGGCGCGCCGCACAAAGCTGCCGCTGATCGTGCACACACGCGACGCGGAAGACGACACGATTGCGATCCTGCGCGAAGAAATGGCGGCGGGTGCTTTCACGGGCGTATTGCATTGTTTTACCGGCAGCAAGCGATTGGCGGAGGCGGCCCTGGAACTGGGCTTCTTCATCTCGGCGTCCGGCATTGTGACCTTCAAGAAATCGGACGATCTGCGCGCCGTCTTCAAAGATATTCCGCTGGAACGGCTGCTGGTGGAAACCGATTCTCCGTATCTCGCACCGTTGCCTCATCGCGGCAAACGCAACGAGCCGGCCTTTGTCGCACATACCGCCGCCGCCCTGGCGGCACTGAAGGGCGTGGCGTTGGAGGAGCTGGCGGAGGCCACCACGCAAAATTTCTTCCGGCTTTTCGCCAAGTGCACGCGTTCCGATGCGTAGCGATCTCGAAATCACCATCCTGGGCAGCGGCTCCTCGGGCGGCGTGCCGCGTCTGGGCGGACCCGATGGCGCGGGGAATTGGGGCGCATGCGATCCGGCCAATCCCAAAAACCGGCGGACGCGTTGCTCGATTCTGGTGCGACGCCGATCGGCAACCGGCATCACCAATGTTCTGGTCGACACGGCGCCGGATATGCGCGAGCAGCTTTTGCGCGCCCATATTTGCGACTTGGACGGCGTTCTCATCACCCATGATCACGCCGATCAACTGCACGGCATCGACGATCTGAGGCAAATCGTCATTCACAACCGTCGCCGCGTCGACATCTATGCCGATGCGCGCAACGGCGAAGGCATTCTTTCGCGTTTCTCCTATTGTTTCGTGCAAGCGGAGGGCAGCGGTTACCCGCCGATCGCCAATCTGCATGTCATCTCGGCGCCGTTTGAAATCGGCGGAGCAGGGGGCCCTGTTCCGGTTCTGCCCTTCACCCAGCAACATGGCGAGATCCAGTCGCTCGGCTTCCGTTTCGGCGGGGTCGCCTATTCCTCCGACGTGAACGCGCTGGACGATGCGGCCTTCGAGGCGCTAACGGGCGTCGAGTGCTGGATCGTGGATGCGCTACGCTATACGCCCCATCCCAGCCATTCGCATGTGGCCAAGACGCTGGAATGGATCGCGCAGGTGAAACCCGCCCGCGCCATTCTGACGAACCTTCATGTCGACTTGGATTACGAGACGCTAAAGCGCGAGTTACCGCCGAACGTCGAACCCGCTTATGACGGAATGACGGTGACGGTCGCGCTTGGAGCATGATCTTCCGGGATAGAAACGTCTGTGCCGGTTTCTTTCCTCCCCCGTAAACGGGGGAGGAAGGAAACCGGTGAAGCTGAAGGCGCGAAATCTAACGGCCCTGGTGCCTGAAGTTCTGCGTCTTTTTTGGGGCGATTTTTCCGGCTTTGCCGGCCGTATTCCCATAGGTCTGGGTTAGCGGGGCTTTGAGGGCTTCCGCATGCTTTTGCGCCGCTTCCTTGCGCCGCGCGGCTTCTTGCGGCGAAATCGGACGTTTCTTCTTGGAATCGCTCATTGAAGCGGTCCTTTATCTTCGGCCATCAGAATAGCTCCGATTGGCAGTATAATACAGTGGAGCCAGACTATTAGCCAACTCGCGATCCGATTATAGCGATCGGGAGATAACCGAAACGGTAATGCGGCCATCGAGGTTCAAGCGGCCGCCATTTTCTTCGATCTGGTCAACAAAAAAGTTAGCCCTGACGCCCTTGCGAAATAAAATTGACCCCGCAGCTTTCGCCACGGGGCCGTTCGCGAGAACTTTAAATACAAGGGCGCGAGGTTAGTGCCCCGCATGAAGGCTAGCCGTAGGACCTGTGCAGTGCAACAGGTGATTGTCGTTACAATTAAGAATGTCAGTTGCACGACGAAATTTGTGCCATTCAGAATTGCAAAGGGAAGGAAATAACCGCGCAATCCGGGCATATTAAAGAGCTGCTCGGATGCGCGTAATCGGGGCATTTTAGAGAGATGCTCGGATGCGTGTAAGCCGCTCTTGCGGCGCAATGCCCTAACTCTGTCTGGGCGGGTCCTCATGCGATTCGTCTCGCGCAAAGGCGAGCGGCTTGTCCTGATCCTTCCGGCCCCGGCGGAAAATCTCGCGCGCGTCGGGCCGTTCCCAGTAGATTTCGAGCATGTTGCCGTCGGGATCGCAGAAATAAATGCTTTCCTGGCTTTCGTGATCGATCGCACCCAGCACGCGAATCTGATTGTCGATCAGCTCGAAATAGGCGCGTCTGAGGTCGCGGTCACTGTCGACCGCAAACGCGACATGGCCAAATCCGAGGGAGGGTTTCAGCTCCGCGAACGACTGCGGGACGGGTGACGGTTGGGTGCCCGGAAGCGACACGAGATCGATCACGTGCGTTGCGTCGCCGATCGACATGAACACGCCGCCATGGTCGGGATCTTCTTCGAGAACTTTGAAGCCGAGCAGGCGCGTGTAGAAATCCTTGGAGCGCGCCAGATCGTGAACCGCGATCAGAACATGACCAATTTTCGTCAAGCGCATGGGCGATCTCCCGGAGAGAAACATTCGGCGGATGCGAAAAGATTGTGCGACATCATTGGACGCGAGAAAACCTTGCGGCTGGGTTCGTGAAGTGAAACATCGCCCTTTAATTTCCCATAATATATCTTATACGAATTAGATTGTATAAGGCAGATTGGGTCGGAATTTGCCGCCCTGCTAATAGACCTTCTCGCCTGTGAGGTTTCCGGCCGGGCTGTAGCGGCAAACCAGAATATCCCGGCCGTTGCCGGTCGCGACGGCACAGCCGACCGCGGTCGTCGCTCTCCAGACGATCTGCGTATAGTGACCCGGGACCAGCGTTTGGCCCGGCGCGACCACATTTGGGAAGTTCCCATTCTGGAAGAGCTGCTTTTCAGCCGCCCAGGCGCCGACCATCTCTTCGGGCGAATAAGCGCCGGCCGTCCCAACCCATAGATTTTCACCCTCGCCCGGCCGCACGGTTTTGGCGCTGTGCTGGTATTGTCCGGTTTTCGCCATCTCGTTCGCCCAGACGGCCGCATGCGTAGCGAGCGTGTCGCTCCAAATAAGATCTAAAATTTTCAGCGCCGAGCGTTCGGCGTTGTGCGCTGCTAGAATCCGCGTCGCGAAAGACGATGCGGACGCCGTTTCGCCGCGCGCAGCGGCCAATAAAGCCACCAGGGTCATCATGGCTACAAATCTCATGCTATTCTCCAGAAATGCCCCGTACCTCCCTGTATATAATCGGATTTGTACAGTTTGTCGCATGTCTCCCAAAATTCCCTTGACCCTGCCCCAAGGTCCGGCCTCACAGAGCTAAGCGTCGATGATAAGAACACCACCATGACCGATGCCTATCTCAGCTCTGTGGAAGCCGCCCGCCGTCTGGGTGTCAGCGCCAAAGCGCTGCGCTTATACGAGCGGCACGGCTTGATCACACCGCTGCGCTCGGCATTGGGCTGGCGCGCCTATGGCCCCGACGAGATCGCCCGGCTGCATCAGATACTGGCGCTCAAAAGCCTGGGGCTATCGTTGGCGCGGATCGCCGAGTTGCTGTCGGGTCGGCTGGCATCGCTCGGGGCGCTATTGGCGCTTCAGGAGCAAGCCCTGGCGCGCGAAAGCGGCCGGGTGGACCGGGCGCTCATGCTGGTGCGTGCCGCACGCGCCAAGCTGGCCCAAGGTGGCTCTCTTTCCATCGACGATCTCACAACCCTCGCAACGGAGACGACGATGACAACCAAAGCTACGCCGGAAGAAATGACAGCTATATTCGACCCCATCTCGGACAAATACTTCACGCCCGAAGAGAAAGCCGCACTGAGCCGCGCAAAAATATTCGATCAAGCTGACGCCTCGGCCCGATGGGAGGCGGTGATCGCGGACGCGAAGACGCTCATGGCCAAAGGGGATCCTTTTTCACCCCAAGCGCTCGACGTCGCCCGGCGCTGGCGCACCTTGGTAGACGCGTTCACGGGCGGCGATCCGGCCGTCGCCGGCAAAGTGCGTGCGATCTGGCACGAAGCCATGGCCGATCCTAAGGCCGCGCCGAAGCTTCCGCTTAACCCGGAGGTTTTCGCCTTTGTCGGCCAGTCGATGGCGAAGCTCAAAGAAGTGGAGAGCTGAGCCAAAAAAACGCGCAGGCGCCTCTTGCCGTGGGGCGCCTGCCCGCCTTCACTCGTCCAATGGAAAAAACGAGTCCGTCCAGAGATATCGAAGCGCTTCTTAAGATCATGCGGCAGCTGCGCGGTCCATGCGGCTGTCCATGGGACAAGGAACAAACTTTCGCGACCATAGCGCCCTACACGATCGAGGAAGCCTATGAAGTAGCCGGCGCGATCGAAGAGGAGAACTGGGAACACCTAAAGGACGAGCTGGGCGATCTGCTTTTCCAAGTGGTTTTTCATGCCTGCATGGCCGAGGAGCGCGGGCTGTTCGATTTTGGCGGTGTCGTGGAGGCGATCACCTCCAAAATGATCGCCCGACACCCCCATGTGTTCGCTGGTAAGATGACACCGGAATCGTCGGCGGCGCAGACGACTGCATGGGAAGAACACAAGCGCGGCGAACGTGCGGCCAAGCCCGGCGGGATCCTCGACGACGTTCCCAGCGCCCTGCCCGCCTTGTTACGTGCAGAGAAACTTCAAAAGCGCGCCGGAAGCGTCGGATTCGATTGGGAAAGCGCACCCAAAGTGGTCGAGAAAATTGCCGAAGAAGCAGCCGAGATCGTGGAGGCGCAAAACGCGGGTGCGCCGATGGAGCGGATCGAGGAGGAAGTGGGCGATCTGTTGTTTGCGGTGGCCAATCTGGCCCGCCATCTCAAGGTCGATCCGGAGAAAGCTCTGCGATCGGCCAATACAAAATTTATCCGCCGCTTTCGATCCATCGAAGCCGGATTGGCAGCGCGCGGAAAAAAACCGGCGGAGGCGTCGTTGGAGGAAATGGAAGCGCTGTGGGTGGAGGCGAAGCGAAGCGAGAAATGATGTTCCTGATCGGAATTGCCTCGAAACTGCCGGCACGCATGCGATCGCGAACGGCGCGAGGCGAAGGGGGCAGAAAACAAACCTATCCACAGGCTAAGTATTCACATCAATTGCCTGCTTCAATATTCTGTTTTATCGACACTTTTCCCAAAAAACGATTTTCGATTTTTGCCGCTTCCTGTGGATTGGCACTGAGCGTCAACACCATCGCGTCGCCGCCGTTTTCACGCCGTTCCAGCACCCGGCCATGGCGATAGACCCAAGCGAGCCCTTCGCCATCGGAGGGCGAAAGCTCCAGCCGGAGCACAATGTTGCCACCCGTCAACACGGACTCGAAACGCCGCAGCAAGACCTCCAGTCCTTCGCCAGTCAGCGCCGAGACGGCGGCCGGCGCATCGGCGCGGGCAACCGCCCGCTCCTGCAATCCTGCGCGGATGCCCGGCTCCAACAAATCTATTTTGTTGAGAATTTCGACGAAAGGCCGGTCGCGGCCCGGTTCGACACCCAATTCGGCGAGAACTTTGAGCACATCGGATTTCTGCGCTTCGGTTTCCAGATGTGCCGCGTCGCGCACATGGGCAATGATATCGGCCTCCAGCACCTCTTCCAGCGTGGCGCGGAAGGCCGCGACCAGCTCATGGGGCAGATCGGCGATAAAGCCCACTGTGTCGGACAGGACGGCTTTGGTCCCGCCCGGCAAGCGGATACCGCGCATGGTGGGATCGAGGGTGGCGAACAGGATATCCTTGGCGAAGACGTCGGCCTTGGTCAGAGTGTTGAACAGTGTCGACTTGCCGGCGTTGGTGTAGCCGACCAAGGCGATGACGGGATACGGCACCCGCTTGCGCGCCCGGCGCTGCAAGCCGCGCGTCCGCTTCACGCCTTCCAACTCGCGTTTGATTTTGGCGACGCGTTCGACGATCAGCCGCCGGTCGGTTTCGATCTGGGTTTCGCCCGGGCCGCCAAGGAAGCCGAAGCCGCCGCGTTGCCGCTCCAAATGGGTCCAGGACCGCACCAACCGGCTGCGTTGCCAGTTGAGATGCGCCAGTTCGACTTGCAAGCGACCTTCTTTGGTCCGCGCCCGCTCGCCGAAAATCTCGAGAATGAGTGCGGTGCGATCGACGACCTTGGTCTTCCAGGCCTGTTCCAAATTGCGCTGCTGGACCGGCGAAAGCTGCGCATTGACCATGACGATCTCGGGTTCGAGCGCCAATGCCTCGGCCGCGATCGCGTCGACTTTGCCGCTGCCGATCAGCGTCGCGGGAACCGGGCGGCCGAGCGGGACGATGTGCTCCGAGATCACCGAAAGCCCGATCGCTTTCGTCAGCCCGACCGCTTCGGCCAGACGCGCTTCGGCATCGCGGTCGAGATTTTCCAAGGTCGATCGGCGCGATTTGGGCTCGACATGCACGACAAAGGCCGTGCGATCGAGCGCATTCGAGTCGCGACTGTCTTTCGTTTTGGGACCTACACCGCCTCGGCGACCACTTCCTGCTCCTGGAGCTGGATCGGCCCCATCGGCATGACGGTCGAGATCGCGTGCTTGTAGACGAGCTGTGCTTGCCCGTCGCGACGCAGAAGCACACAGAAATTGTCGAACCAAGTGATGTTCCCTTGAAGCTTTACGCCGTTGACCAGAAAAATCGTCACCGACGATTTGCTCTTTCTGACTGCATTGAGAAACGTGTCCTGCAGGTTTTGTTGTTTTTCGCTCATTGCTTATACCCGTCTGTTATTGGCCCCGCGGCCCCGCGAAGCAGCCCGGCGTCAGCATAAAGGGTATTTCCACGTTTGCGTAAGCCCCGGCCTAGAATTTGGTTCCCGGAAGCGGATTTTTGTGCCGGTCATTCTAGAGAATGCCGGGCATATAACGCGGCGATACGACGCGTCAGGGAACCAGGCTTGCCATCGCCGATCGGATGGCCGTCGATGGAAATAACCGGAACCGGACCCCCGGTCGCCGACGACAAAAACGCTTCGCGCGCCGAAAGCGCTTCTTGCAACGTGAAACCGCGTT
The DNA here is from genome assembly GCA_963822275.1 of uncultured Alphaproteobacteria bacterium. Lineage (GTDB taxonomy): Bacteria > Pseudomonadota > Alphaproteobacteria > Micropepsales > Micropepsaceae > Rhizomicrobium. The sequence continues at coordinate 13,567 of CAWGHR010000051.1, read as the reverse complement.
GAACGACGGAAATTTGGGCCTCTGCAACGGCCTCCAAAATGACCCGCCGTGTGACCCCGGGCAGAATCGCGTGGCTCAAATCGCGGGTGACGACGTGTCCCGGCTCGTCGACGATCCAGGCGGTGGTCGAAGCGCCCTCTGTCACAAATCCTTTAGAGTCGATGAGCCAGGCCTCGAAGGCCCCCGCCCGTTTGGCCGCCGTTTTGGCAACGAGATTCGGCAGAAGCTGCGTTGTCTTGACGTCGCATCGTCCCCAGCGTTCGTCCGGGCGGGTGATGACCGAAACGCCTTCGGCAAAGCGACGCGTGATCGCCGCTTGATCGAGCGAGCGAACGGTAAGGATCAGTGTCGGCTTCGGCGCGCCGAGCGGGATCGCGTGATCGCGCCGCAACGCCCCGCGGGTGATCTGCAAATACAGCATGCCGTCGCACACCCCGTTGCGGCGAATGGTTTCCCCCATCACATGGCGCAGCGCCGCCCGGCTCATCGGCAGTGCGATTTCGATTTCGCCCAAGGAACGTTCCAAACGTTCGAGATGCTCGGCTTCGTCGATCAAGCGCCCATGGGCGATGCGACAGACCTCGTAGACCGAATCGCCAAGCTGCAGCCCGCGATCCTCGATATGCACCGCGGCCGCGCCGTGGCGCACATAACGCCCGTCGACATAAGCAACGCGTCCTGCCGGCCGCTTTGCGTTCCAGCCTTTGCTCACGCGTTGAAGCCTTCCCGTCCGTTGCCGGCGGAGCCTACGCCGAGCGATTTGAGTTTGCGGTGCAAGGCGGAGCGTTCCATGCCGATAAAAGCGGCGGTCCGCGAGATGTTGCCGCCGAAACGGTTGATCTGCGCCACGAGATAATCGCGTTCGAAGATTTCGCGCGCCTCGCGCAAGGGCAGAGAGATCACCAGATCGCTGCGGCCCGTTCCGCCCCAAGGCGTGGTGGCCCCAAGATCGGACGGCAAAAGGTCGGCCGAGATCGCGCGTGTCGGTGTCGTCGGTGGCCAGGATCAGCAACCGCTCCACGATGTTGCGCAGCTGGCGGACATTGCCCGGCCAATTATGCGCCTGCAGAACGGCCATGGCGTCGTCGCCGATCTCGCGCATGGGCAATCCGGACGCGGCCGACAAACGCTTCATGAAATGGGCGACCAGCATCGGAATATCGTCGCGCCGCTCCGCCAGCGACGGCACACGCACCGGCACGACATTGAGGCGGTGATAAAGATCTTCGCGGAATTGGCCGGCCTCGATTTCGGCACGCAGATCGCGTCGAAGTCGAACTGATCACCCGCGCGTCGACCTGCACGCGTGTCGTGCCGCCCACCCGCGTAAAGGTCTGATCCACCAGCACGCGCAGCATCTTGCCCTGGGTTTCCAGCGGCATGTCGGCGACTTCGTCGAGGATAAAGCGTGCCGTTATGCGCGAGTTCGAAGAGGCCGATCTTGCGCGGGCCGTCGGCGCTTTCGACGCCGAACAGTTCGGTTTCGATGCGGTCCGGTTCCATCGTCGCGCAATTGACGGCGACGAAAGCGTTGGCGGCCCGGCGCGAACGCGCATGGATCAGTCGCGCCACCACTTCCTTGCCCGAGCCCGAAGGCCCGGTGATGAACACGCGGCTGTTGGTCGGCGCGATCTTCTCGACCGCCTGGCGGATTTGCGACATGGCGGAGGACTCGCCGACCAGCTCGGTCTCGTCGCCGGCCTTGAGCTTCAGCTCCTGCACTTCGCGCTTCAGACGCGCCGCTTCCAGCGCGCGGCCGACGACATGGATCAGCCGATCGGCCTTGAACGGCTTTTCGATGAAATCGTAGGCGCCTTTCTTGATCGAGGCGACGGCCGTTTCGATCGTGCCATGGCCGCGAGATCATCACCACCGGCAGATCGGGCTGCTCGCGCTTTAGCGTATCGAGCACCTGGATGCCGTCGAGCCGGCTGCCCTGCAGCCAGATGTCGAGAACGACCAGTTGCGGGCGGCGCTGACGCACGGCGCCGAGCGCGCTCTCGCTGTCGCCCGCCACGCGGGTCTCAAAACCCTCGTCGTGCAGGATGCCGGCGATCAGATCGCGAATATCCTCTTCGTCGTCGACGACCAGAATTTCAGACGCCATGAGCAATCCGTTCTTGCTCATCCGTTACGCCTTTCTCTCGCACACGTTTTCTGCTTCAACGGAAACGCCAGCATGACTTCGCGCCCCGCGCCCCTCCTCCTCTGCATCTTCCAAGATGATTTCGCCGCCATGGTCTTCCATGATCTTGCGCACGATGGCCAGCCCCAGCCCGTCCCTTTGCGCGGGTCGTGACATAGGGCTCGGTCAGGCGGTGGCGATGTTCCGGCGGCAAGCCCGATGCCGTTGTCGGAAACCCTGAAGACAATCTGCGCCTCCGTCGTCTGCAAGCGCGATGCCGATGCGGCCGGGCGCATCGTCGCCGGCCGCGTTGCGCGCCGCGATCGCCTTCGCTCGCATTCTTCAGCACATTGGTCAGCGCCTGGCGAGACCAGCCGGCCGTCGCATTCGAACCAGATGAGATCGCGCGGCACCTGCGTCTCGAAGGTGATCTGCGGATGGGCCACGCGTTGCAGGAACACGGCCTGCTGCAACAGCTCCTGCGCACATTCGCGCCGCATCACCGGCGTGCGGCATGCGCGCGAAGGACGAGAATTCGTCGACCATGCGGCCGATATCGCCGACCTGGCGGATGATGGTGTCGGTGCATTGCTCGAAGACTTCGCGGTCGTCGCCTGATCTCGCCGCCGTATTTGCGCTTGAGCCGTTCGGCGGAAAGCTGGATCGGGGTCAGCGGATTCTTGATCTCGTGGGCGATGCGGCGCGCGACATCGGCCCAGGCCGCGGTGCGCTGGGCCGAAACGAGATCGGTGATATCGTCGAAGGTGGCGACATAGCCGCTGGCGTGCACGCCGTGCTCGCTGGCGACCTGCACGCTCAGCGAGCGGTTGGTGCCGCCGCGCTTGAGCGTGACCTCGCCGCCGGCGCGCCCCGCCGGCTCCTGGATGGCGCGGCGGATCAAGGCCCCAAGTTCGGGCACCGCTTCGGCATAATGGCGGCCTTCGATTTCTTCCGGCGCCGAGTTCAGCAGCCGGGCGGCGGCGCGATTGACGATGGTGATCTGGCCGTCGCCGTCCAAGCCGATGACGCCGGCGCTGACGCCTGCCAACACCGTTTCGGTGAAACGGCGCCGTTCGTCGATCTGGCGGTTGGCGGCCACCAGCGCGCTGCGCTGCGTGTCGAGCTGCTGGGTCATGCGGTTGAAGGCCAACCCAGGTGCCGATTTCGTCGTCGTCGCGCTCGACTTCCACCTGCGCCTTCAGATCGCCCTCCGAGACGCGTTCGGCGGCGCCGATCAGACCCGAGATCGGCTTGACCAGACGCTTGGCGGCCCACAGGCCCATCCAGATCGCAGCCAATAAGATGACGAGCGCGACGACGCCGTAAAGCAGCGCAAAGATCAGCTGCACGCGCGCCCAGTCGTTGTTTCAGTCCGTGATATTCGCTGACGGCGTCTTTGGTACGATGGTAGTAGCCGAACACTTTCGGATCGACGACGCGCACGACGAGAAGATACGCGTCCTGCAATGCGCCCAGCTGCACGAGTGCGTGCACGATGCCCTTATCCGGGTCGCCGTCCAACATAATGTTGCCCGCTTCCGCTGCGGCAAAAGCCTCTCGCGAGGGTACCAGGGCTGCAGTGTATTTGAGCATCGTGCTCACATGGTTTTTCGGAACGACGACAGTGCTGTCGAGCAGATTGCCTCGACTGTCGATAATGAAGGATGCCTGAAGGCCGTGCGCGGTCGTCAAATCTTCGAGCTTTGCAAACATCAGCCCGCGTTGAACTTTCTTTTCTTTCCAATTGATGATGTGCGGATCGCTTTGCAGCGCGGTCGCAATCTCGCCGGCATCGAGATAAATGCCGCGCTCGTGTTCCAACATGTAGTTCTGTGCGACGTTCAGCGCGCCGTCCAACGCGGTATTAACGCGCGACGAAAACCAGGATTCGACGCCGAGGTTGAGCGTTACCGCGGCGAAGATGGCCACCAAAATTGCGGGCACCACGGCGATCAAACTGAACATCGCGACAAGGCGAACATGAAGCCGCGCGCCCGCCCGGCCGGAGCGCCTTTCGCTCCACAGCCGCACCAGCCGCCAGGCGACAAGCGCGCCCAGCGAAAGCACCAGCGTCAGATTGAGGAGAATAAGCGCGACCAGGACGGTCTGGCTGGTGTTGTCGGGGCTGGGTCCCGTCAGGACCGTGTAGGTAACGACACCGCACACCGCCGACAGTGCAGCAACCCCTACGGCAAGAAGGGTCGTCCGCGATCCGGCGCGCGATACGCCTTTCTCGCGGCCTCTGGCAGGCGGATCGACTGTGTTCGTTGTGGACATTCCCAACCGTTGTGACGGTCAACGCCCATTAACCACGCGAGCATTGCTCCGTAATCCGGCAGTGTAACCTAGTGGCAACCTGTTGCAAGAATGCAGCGATGCAATTCGACAACAGGGTTAAATCCGGCGCAGGGCTAAATCCGGTGCTAATCCGATTTTAGGCCCCGGATGACCTCTAATCCCAGGTCGCGAATCTTCTTGCGCAGGGTGTTGCGATTCAATCCCAGAAGGTGTGCGGCGCGAATCTGGTTGCCGCGTGTCGCCGCAAGGCAGATCGACAACAGCGGCCGTTCGATTTCCTGCAGGATACGGTCATGCAGACCCGGAGGCGGCAAGCGATCGCCATGCGATGCAAAATACGTCGCCAAATGGCGTTCGACGGCAGCACCGAGCGAAACGGGTTCGTCTCCGTCGCTTGCACTGCTGGATTTGGCAGGTTCCTGCAACTCTTCCGCAATGGCCTCGGCCGGAATGGTGTCGCCGGAATGCAGGACAGCCAGGCGCCGAATCAAGTTCTCAAGCTCGCGCACATTTCCGGGCCAGCGGTAGCGACGCAGCATGTCGATCGCCTCGCCGTCCAAATTTTTGGCCGGTAGCCCCTCGTCCTCGGCCTTGCGCAGAAAATGGCGCGCCAGGTCCGCAATGTCTTCGCCGCGTTCACGCAACGGCGGCAGGCGTAAAGGCACGACATTGAGCCGGTAGTACAAATCCTCGCGGAATAATCCTTGCTGGATGAGCTGGCGCAAATCGCGATTGGTCGCCGCGATGATGCGGACATCGGTGCGGATAGCGGTGCGCCCGCCCACCGTTGTGTATTCGCCTTGCTGCAACACGCGCAGAAGCCGCGTCTGTGCTTCCAACGGCATATCGCCGATTTCATCCAGAAACAGCGTGCCGCCTTCGGCCTGTTCGAAACGGCCGATGCCGCGATTGGTCGCTCCCGTGAAGGCACCGCGCTCGTGGCCGAACAATTCGCTTTCCACGAGTTCTTTGGGAATGGCCGCCATATTCACCGCGACGAAGGTGCCGTGCCGGCGTTTGCCGTAATCGTGCAAAGCGCGCGCCACGAGTTCCTTGCCCGTACCGCTTTCGCCCATGATCATGACGGTGAGATCGGTCTGGGTCAGCCGCGCGATAACCCGGTAGATTTCCTGCATGGCCGCGCGAGCGCCCGATCAGCGGCAAGCGGTCCTCGCCGCTTCGCGCGCCATGCGCCGGTTCGCGCTTGGCTTGCGGAGTGGCAAGCGCGCGCTGAACGACGGACGTCAATTCCTTCAGGTCGAATGGCTTGGGCAGATAATCGAAGGCGCCGCGCTCTGCCGCCGTGATCGCCGTCAGAATCGTGTTCTGCGCGCTCATCACCACGATCGGAAGATCGGGCCGCATGCGCTTGATGCGCGGGATGAGATCGAAGCCGTTTTCGTCGGGCAAAACGACATCGGTGATGACGAGATTGCCCTCGCCGGCCGAAACCAGCGCCACAGCCCGGCCGCCGTGCCCGTCGTGCGCACGTCGTAGCCCGCGCGGCCCAGCGCCTGGTTCAGCACCGTACGGATGGCGGAATCGTCGTCGGCGACAGGATTGTGCCCTCAGGCATTCGGTTCCTCCTTTGTCGCTTGCGGCTTTTGGCAGCAGGATGCGGAAAACTGTGCGGCGTGGAACGGAATTCGCATTCGATGACGCCGCCGTGATCGCCGACGATCTTGGCGACGAGTGCCAGGCCCAGTCCCGAGCCGCGCGCCTTGTGGTGACGAAGGGATCGAAAATGTACGGCATCAGATCGGACGGCACGCCCGTAGCCGTTGTCGCGCACGGTGATTTCCAGCGGCAGGCTGCAGCGCGCTCGCCCGCCACCTTTGCGCCGAAGCGCACGCCGGGGCGATATCCGGTCGTCAACGTAATCTCGCCGCCGCTTTCCGGCAGCGCATCGGCGGCATTGCGCACCAAATTCATGAACACCTGGATCAGCTGATCGCGGTCGCCCAGCACTCGCGGCAGCGAAGGATCGAACGTCTTCGACGAAGGTGACGTTTTTGGCGAAGCTCGTCTCGGCCACGCGGTGCACCCGGTCCAGCACTTCGTGGATGTTCACGGGCGCGCGCGGGAAAGCGCGCGTGTCGCCGAACGATTCCATCCGGTCGATGAGCGCGCTGATGCGATCGGTCTCCGCGCAGATCAGTTGGGTCAGTTCGCGTTCCTTCTCCGGCAGAGCTTCTTCGATCAATTGCGCCGCGCCGCGGATGCCCGCCAGCGGATTCTTGATTTCATGCGCCAGCACCGCCGCCATGCCATGCAAGCGAGCGCACGGCGCCGCGATGAAGCAATTGCCGGTCGATGCGCTGGGCGAAGACCGCGTTCCTGAAGCGTGACGAGCATCGTCCCGCGGGTCCCGGCAGCGGTGTCACCGTCATGTCCGCCACGTGTTCGCCGTGCCGGGGCGTGGTCAGTCGACATCGCGTTCGCCCACCGAGGCGCCGCGCTCCAGCGCCTGTGCGATGAATTGAAACAGCGGGCTGCCGAACGGGATCGAATTCGTTCAGCTTCTGCCTGCGCAGATGTCCCGCGCCCATGTCGAAAAACTGTTCGGCGGCCGGATTGACGAAGACGATCTCTTGCTGCGGTCCGACCACCAGCACAGGCATCGGCAACGCTGCCGCGATGACACTGGTGGCTTGTACTTCGAGAAGGCAGTTTGAGGTCGTGGCCACGCCAATTCTTGCCTATCAGTTAGGCATTGTATTACGATGCCGATTATATGTGCAACCACTATTTGCGACAGGGCTGCGTAATCTTGACGCCGACCGGCCAATCCGCCATTCGCAGGTCTTGGCGGTGATGGTTAGGAATATGATCCAAAGCCGTGTTAGCACCGGCGAGTTGGGAGCCCTATGCCGCGCATTGCTGTTCTGATCGTTGCCGCCGGAAAAGGCGAACGCGCGGGCGGCAGCATGCCCAAGCAATACGCTGTACTTCTGGGTCAGCCAATTCTGCGGCGCGCCATCGAGGCGTTCGGCGGCCTTTCGAATGCGATCGTTCAGGTGATGATTGGCCCCGGACAGGAGGATTTGTACTCGGCAGCCGTAGCCGGCCTCGCCTCTGCCGCCCCCGGCCATCGGCGGGGCGACGCGGCAAGAATCCGTGCGTGCGTGGTCTGGAGGCGCTCGCCGCCGCCATGCCGGACTACGTGCTGATCCATGATGCGGCGCGGCCGTTGGTTTCGCGCGACGCTGATCGATGGCGTTATCGGCGCCTTGGAAGCTGGCGCCGCCGCGGCCGTTCCGCTTTTGCCGGTTGCCGACACGCTGAAAGCTGGAAAACGGCGATGGATCACCGTGCCGCGCGCCGGACTGTTCCGCGCGCAGACGCCGCAAGGCTTTCACTTTGCGATGATCCTGAAAGCCCATCGCGATCACGCCGCGGAGATGTCACGGACGATATGGCGCTGGCCGAATTGGCGGGCTTGAACATCGTCGCGGTCGGCGGCGAAGAGATCAACATGAAAATGACGAGAGCAGAGGATTTCGCTTTGGCCGAAGCTTGTTTTCGGGACGCCTGGGCGAAACGCGCACCGGATCGGGCTATGACGTCCACCGCTTCGTGGCGGGCGATCATGTCTGGCTCTGCGGCGTGAAGATCCCGCACGATCATGCGCTGGAAGGCCATTCCGATGCCGATGCCGGCTTGCACGCGCTGACCGATGCCATCCTGGGCGCCATCGGCGAGGGCGATATCGGCCAACATTTTCCGCCCACGGACGAACGCTGGCGCGGCGCGCCGTCGTGGAAATTCCTCGATCATGCCGCCGGCTTGGTGCGGGCCAAGGGCGGCGCGATCGTCCATTGCGACGTGACGCTCATCTGCGAACGCCCCAAGATCGGGCCGCACCGCGAAGCGATGCGCGCGAGATCGCCGAGATTCTCGCATTCGATCTGGCGCGGGTCAGCGTCAAGGCCACGACGACGGAAGGCCTGGGCTTCACCGGCCGGCGCGAAGGATTGGCGGCGCAAGCCCTCGCGACGATCCGTTCGCCATGAGCTTCAACAAGTTGCGTTCGACACGGTTTCGGCATCGGCCGCGTGCCGTTTGCGCCGGGAACGGCCGCCAGTCTGGTTGCGGCGCTCACCTCGCATGGCCGTATCGTTGTTTTTTGGGCATTGGGCCTTGCTGTCGCCGGGCTCGCGTTTGCGGGCTCCTCGCCGTTCCGATTTCGAATAGCTATGCGCGCGACATGTGGGGCCAGGCGATCCGTCGGAATGCGTGATCGACGAACTGGCGGGGCAATGGATCGCCTGCGCCTTTGCGCCCGTCTCGTTTTTGGCTTTGCTGTTGGCGTTCTGCCTTGTTCCGCATCTTCGACATCCTCAAACCTTGGCCCATTTCGCGGCTGGAGAAGCTGAATGGCGGGCTCGGCATCGTGGCGGACGATGTCGTTGCGGGCCTGATCGCCGGGTGTGATTGCGCTCCTGGCACATCAACGCAGGGTATCTGTCATGTTCTTCGCCTGCCCTTCTATCGCTGGCCAAAATCGTGCTGCGATCCGCAGCGCGCGAAAAAAATTGCGCATCGCGACGGCGGAAAGCTGCACCGGCGGGCTTGATCGCGGGATTGCTGACGGAAATCCCCGGCTCGTCCGACGTGTTCGAACGCGGCTTCTTGGTCTATTCCAACCGAGCCAAACAGAAATGCTGGGTGTGCCCCGCTCCCTGATCGCCGATTTCGGCGCCGTCTCGGAAGCGGTCGCCGTGGTCGATGGCCGACGGCGCCGTCGAGAATTCGCGGGCGGATTTGCCGTCGCGGTCACCGGCATTGCCGGACCGGGCGGCGGCACGGGAGACAAACCGGTCGGCCTGGTTCACATCGCCGCCGTGTCGCGAAGGCAATGGCGCAACGCACGAAGCCCACGCTTCGGCGATATCGGCCGCACGGAAATGCGCCTGAAGACCATAGAAGCGGCGCTTACGCTGCTCTTAGAGATCTTTTTGAAAGGCCTCAGCGCGCGCCTCGAAGGCATCCGTCATCTTCGTCAGAACGAGTGCGAAGGCATTACCCGCAACCGCGCCCAGAAGGCGGTTCTTGAAGTCGAAGGCGATGGAAAAATCCACGCGGCACGCCTCCCCCTCGGGCGTGAAATGCCAATGGGTTTCCAACTGACGGAACGGCCCTTCGGTTTGCGTCACATCGATTGTGTGCGCGGCTTCGTCCAGCACGACGCGGCTGGTGTAGCGTTCGCGGAAAGCGCCAAACCCGACCAACATTTCCGCGCGAAGGCCTCGCAACCTTCCAAGTGCTGGCGCGAAAGAACCCGCACGCCAACGCACCAGGGAAGAAATTCGGGATATTTTTCGACGTCCGCCACGATCGCATACATGTGCGCGGCGGAATATCGAACGATCCTGCTTTCCGAGTGAGATACCATGGATTTTGCTCGTGCGCCGGCAATCCGTATCAGGATTTCGCGACGCGTGCCGCCTGCAGCTGCGCAAAGTCGGAATCGGCATGATAGGACGAGCGCGTCAGCGGGCTGGCCGACACCATCAGGAACCCTTTGGCGCGCGCTGTGGCTTCTAGCGCCTTGAATTCGTCCGGCGACCAGAAACGGTCCAGTGGCACATGCTTGCGCGTCGGCTGCAGGTATTGGCCGATGGTGAGAAAATCGACGCCGGCGGCGCGCAGATCGTCCATGACCTGCATGATCTCCTCGCGACTTTCGCCCAGCCCGACCATCAAGCCCGATTTCGTAAAGCCGTCCGGCACCAACTCCTTGGCGCGATCCAGCAATCGCAGAGATGCGTAATAGCGCGCGCCGGGGCGCACATTGAGATACAAGCCGCGGAACGGTTTCCAGATTGTGGTTGAAAACATCGGGGCGCGCCGCCATCACGATCTCGAGTGAACCCGGCTTGCGCAGGAAATCGGGGGTCAACACTTCCACCGTCGTGCCGGAGCTGGCTTTGCGAATGGCCTGAATGGTGAGGGCAAAATGTTTTGCTCCGCCGTCGGACAGATCGTCGCGATCCACCGATGTCACCACGACATGTTTGAGGCCCAGCTTCGCAACCGCCTGGGCGACGCGCTCCGGTTCTTCCACATCGAGTGCACCCGGCAAGCCGGTTTTCACATTGCAAAAGGCACAAGCGCGCGTGCAGGTATCGCCCATGATCATCATGGTGGCGTGACGGTGGGTCCAGCATTCGCCGATATTGGGGCAACCCGCCTCTTCGCAGACCGTGTGTAGACCGTGTTCGCGGACGACAGATCTCCGTTTGGGCGTATTCCCGGCCCAAGGGCGCTTTGACCCGGATCCACTCCGGCTTGCGCAGGACGGCGCTGTCCGGCCGGTGTGCCTTTTCGGGGTGCCGCAGGGCGGCGCGGCGGTCTTTCTCGGTCTGGTCGAAAACGGTGGTCATGGCTCTTACATATAGCTTGCTCTCTGGAAAATCACGGAATTAGGTGCCACGAATAGCCAAAGAGCGGGCCGCGCCCGCCGCTTGGGAGAAATTATTTGGCTTTCGCTGGTGTTGCAGCGGCGTCGGGCTTGGAGCTCGGCCCGCTGGACCTGTTGCCCAACAAGATGACGCTGTTCGACGCGCTCATCGAGGCCCGCTCGCGCTTCGGCGGCTCCCGTCCGGCCATGGTCGACAGTGACGACAAAGTCCTGACGTACGACGAGTTGGTGCGAGCCGTGCTGGCGCTCGGCCATTCTCTGAAGAAAGGAACGTCGCGCGGCGACTGCGTGGGCATCATGCTACCGACGAGCCTCGCTTCGGTCATAACGTTCTTTGCGGTTTCCGCCTTCGGCCGCGTACCGACGATGTTGAACTTCACCAGCGGAGCGGCCGGCATGATGAGCGCGGTGCGTACCGCTGTGGTCAAGCGGATCGTCACGGCGCACCGGTTCATAGAACTCGCCAAGCTGGAGGCGCTGGCGACCGAAATCTCCAAAGCGGCGGAAACCGTCTATCTCGAGGATGTCCGCAAGAAATTGTCGATCTTCGACAAGGCGGTCGCCGGCGTCGGACAATTCATGCCGCGGTTCGTGACTTCGCGTCCGCCGCATGAATCTCCCGCAGTCATTCTTTTCACCTCCGGCACGGAAGGCGAGCCCAAAGGCGTGGCGCTGTCGCATACCAACCTCTTGGTCAACGTCAAACAGGTAAGCAGGCACGTTGCGTTTTTCCCGAGCGATATCCTGTTCAGTCCATTGCCGACCTTCCATTGCTTTGGGCTGGTGGGGGGTGTGCTCTGCCCTCTGTATTTAGGCCTCAAGGCGGTACTTCATCCCACGCCGCTTGCGGCCGCATGAGATCGTGAAACGCATCAAAGAAACCGCCTCCACGGTCATACTCTCGACGGATACCTTCCTGTCGCAATACGCGCGCGTCGCCGAAAAAGGCGAACTGAAATCCTTGCGCATCTTGGTCAGCGGTGCGGAACGCGTGCGCGACGAAACGCGCCGATTGCTGCAAAAGAAACACGCGCTTGAGCCGCTCGAAGGATACGGCTTGACGGAGACCTCTCCGTTCGCGGCGGCCAACCAGCCCGGCGACAGCCGTGCCGGGAACTGTCGGCCATCTGCTGCCGGGGATGCAGGCCCGGCTGGAGCCGGCGGAAGGAATCCCCAATGCGGGCCGCCTGTTCCTGAAAGGGCCGAATGTCATGCTGGGCTATATCAGGCCGGAGAAGCCCGGCGTGATCCAGTCCCCGTGGAAGGCGGCTGGCACGACACCGGCGATGTCGTCTCCATCGACGAGGATGGCTACATTACCATCAAGGGCCGATGAAGCGCTTCGCCAATGTGGCCGGCGAAACGATATCGCTGGCATTGGCGGAGAATTGCGCCTCGTCGCTGTGGCCGGACCACTAGTCATGCGGCCGTCGCCGTGCCCGATGAGCGCAAGGGCGAGCAAATCGTCCTGCTGACCACAAACCCGGTGGCCCAACGCGTCGACTTGGTCAGCTGGGCGCAAAGCCACGGCGTGGCGGAGATCGCCCTGCCTCGCCGGATCGTTCACATCGAAAATATCCCGCTGCTCGGCAATGGGAAAACCGACTACGTCACGCTCGAGAAGACCGTACGCGCCCGGACCTGAATGACGGGGACCAATGCGCGGGGTGCATCACGACCGCTTTCGGGGGTAATTGCGGCCTCCTAACTTGCTCTAGGCTGCTCTCGGCGCGGATTGGCCGTCTACGGCTCAAATTCCATCAAGCTTAACAGGGGTCTACCGCAACTCCTCTACTTCCGTTAGGTTGAGAGGCAGAGCCAAAGAGCGGGCCAAGCCCGCCGCCCTGGGGAGGACACATTGGCTGTAGCAACCGTCGCCGCCGCATCGGGCGAGGACATCGTCCTGCTCGACCTTGTTCGTACCAGAAAACCGGTATTCCGGGCGCTGGTGGAAGCCCGCTCGCGTTATGGCGGCAGCCAGCCGGCGATCATCGACGGCGACGAACGCGTCTTGACCTATGACGAAATTGTGCGGGCCTCGCTTGCGCTCGGCCACGCCTTGAAAAAGGGCACCAAGCAAAGGGAAGCCGTCGGCATCATGTTGCCGACCAGTGCGGGCGCGGTCATCGCCTTCTTTGCGGTTTCGGCGTTCAACCGGGTTCCGGCCATGTTGAACTTCACCAACGGCGCCGCCGGCGTGATGAGCGCTCTGCGCACCGCCAAGGTCAAACGCATCGTGACCGCGCGCCGCTTCATCGAACTTGCCAAGCTCGACGGATTGATCGCCGAACTCTCCATGGTGGCGGAAATCGTCTATCTCGAAGATGTGCGCGAGAAGCTGTCTGTCGTCGACAAAGCCGTCGCGGGCGTGGGCCAGTTCGTGCCTCAAGTCGTGACCTGGGGATCGTCGCATGACGATTTGGCGGTCATCCTTTTCACCTCGGGTACGGAAGGCGAACCGAAAGGTGTTGCCCTGTCCCACGAGAATCTTCTGATCAATGTCGAGCAGGTGCGCGCGCATGTGGCCTTGTTCCCCAATGACATCATGTTCAACCCGCTGCCGACCTTCCATTGTTATGGTCTGACCGTGGGCGCCTTGATGCCGCTCTATCTCGGCATCAAGACGGTCCTGCACCCCACGCCGCTGCAGCCCAAAGAAATTGTTCGTCGCGTGAAGCTAACCAGCAGGGACCAACTGAACGAAGGCGTCCGGAGAAGAA
>CAWGHR010000050.1:0-24680 GCA_963822275.1 uncultured Alphaproteobacteria bacterium | reverse complement strand
ACGGCATAGCTCTCCGCCGCACCGAGTACCGGCTTGGCGGCGGCGTCTTCTTTCCGTCATAGAGCCCAGAAACATATCGCCGACAATATTGTTTTCCCAGGTCCCTTGATACTGAGGTCGAGCAGATCCGGCTCCGCTCCATTGCCAGTTTGCAATGTACAGCGCCATCGGTCGTCGCTACAAAGATTTCGCCCGGACCGCCGCGCATCGATGGACCGCGAAAACCGCCGCCGTTGCCCGCGACACCACCCGCCAAAGTGGCCCGCCGGGTTAATTTGGCCCGTTTGGGTCCGTCATCTCTTGCTTCCGGTCTCGCGTGTTTGGTTTGGTTGTCGTATTATCGCTCGCTGGTCGGGTCCTGCGGTAACGCCCAGCAACGGGGAGAAACAATCGTGAAAATTGCGTTTCGCTAGGCCGCGATGGCCGTTGTAGTTTTCGCTATGCAAGCCGCCGAAGCGGCCGATGACATCACCGCCGAGCTCAACATAATAGCCGCGGCCGTAACGGATAGCCTGGCCCGTCTTGTCTGTTACGACCAGCTTGCGGCGCGAACGAAGAATATGCAGCCGCCGGCTGTTGTTCAGGCGCCCGCTCCGGTCGCTGCGCCGGCTGTCGCTGAGGCACCTGCCGCTCCGCCGGCCCCGGCGAGCGTTGCGCAGGCCCCCGCAGCGCCGCCCCCGCCAAGGAGGATGCGTCCTGGTTCGGGATCAGCCAGTGGTTCCCCAGAAGCCGGAGGCGCCGCGGCTGTAATCGCCGGTGACGCCATTGACGCCCATGCCCATCAATTCGCTGACATAGAAGCCTTCGACGAATATCGCCGATCAGTTCGTCGGGCGAAAGCGTGCCGGGCACCATATAAAAATTGGTCGACGAAGGATGCGGCGGTCCGCCGGTGCCGCGCGCGGCATGGCCGGTGGTCTGCAAACCAAGTTGTTTGGCGCTGGCGCAATCGAGCAGCCAGGTTTTCAAGACGCCGTTTTCGACGATGGCCATCGCGCCATTGGCGACGCCTTCGCCGTCGAACGGTTTGGAACGCTGCCCGCGCAAGCGGTGCGGATCGTCCATGATGGTGATAGCGGGCATGAAAATCTCTTGACCCAAACGATCTTTCAGAAAGCTCACGCCGCGCGCGATGGCGGCGCCGGAAATCGCGCCCGCCAAATGTCCGAGCAATCCCGCCGATTCGCGCGGATCGAAGACGACCGGCACGGCTTGCGATTTGGCCTTGCGCGGCCCCAGACGCGCGATGGTGCGTTCGCCGGCGCGCCGGCCGACGGCTTCGGGCGATTCCAGATCGTCGGAATGACGCGCGCTGGCGCTTTCGTAATCGCGCTCCATGGCGGTGCCTTCACCGGCCAGAACCGACACGCCGATGGAATGGCTGGTGCCGGCGTAGCGCCCGAAGAATCCCTCGCTGGTGGCCAGCGCGATGGCGCGAGCGGCTGAAGCTCGCGCCGCCGCCTTCGGAATTGGTAACGCCCTTCACGGCCATGGCCGCTTCTTCGACGACACGGGCGCGTTCGACCAGCGTGTCGGCAGACGGTTCGCCGGCGTCTTCGATGTCGAGATCGGCAATGGTTTTCGCCAGCCTCTCGCGCGGCGCCAGGCCGGCGAATTTGTCTTCCGGCGCCAGTTTCGCCATGCGAACCGCGCGTTCGGGAAGTGCGTCCACGCCCTCTTTGGAAAGATCGGAGGAGGAGACGAACGCGACTCTGCTGGCCGACAAAGACGCGCAGGCCCAGATCGTTGGATTCCGCGCGTTCGACGTCTTCGAGCTTGCCGAGCCGGTAGGACACGCTGGCCGAAACATTCTCGACGAACAAGGCGTCGGCCGCATCGGCGCCGGCGGCGCGCGCCGCGCGGATCAGGCTATGGAGCAAGTCTTGGGGATTGGGTTTTGTGACCATGGCGGCTTTTTGAACTGCCGCGCGCGCGAAGGCAAGACTGTTGCGTTTGGCTACTTCCACACCGGTTTGCCGCTCCCGGCAGGCCCAATCGCGGCCATTTTTCGCTGACCGTGCGGATGACGTCCTCGTCCATGCGGATTTTGCGGCCCCATTCGCGCTTGGTTTCCGGCGGCCATTTGTTGGTGGCGTCGAGACCGATCTTGGAGCCAAGCCCGCTTTCGGGCGCGGCGAAGTCGAGATAGTCGATCGGGCGTGTGTCTCGATGACCGTGATGTCGCGCGCCGGGTCCATGCGGGTGGAGATCGCCCACATCACATCTTTCCAATCGCGCGCGTTGATGTCGTCGTCCACCACGATCACCCATTTGGTGTACATGAACTGGCGCAAATAGGACCACACCGCCATCATCACGCGCTTGGCGTGCCCCGGATAGGCCTTCTTCATGCTGACGACGGCGATGCGATAGCTGCAGCCTTCGGGCGGCAGCCAGAAATCGACGATCTCGGGAAATTGCTGACGGATCAGCGGCACGAAGACTTCGTTGAGCGCTTCGCCAAGCACCGACGGTTCGTCGGGCGGCCGTCCGGTATAGGTCGACAGATAAATCGGATCGCGCCGCATGGTGATCGCGGTGATCGTGAAGACGGGGAACTTCTCCACCGAATTGTAATAGCCGGTGTGATCGCCATAAGGGCCTTCGTCGCGATAATCGGTGAGCGATACTTCGCCTTCCAGCACGATCTCCGCTTCCGAAGGAACCTTGAGCGGCTGGCTGACGCAATCGGCCAGCTCGACGCGTCTGCCGCGCAGCAATCCGGCGAATTGATATTCCGAAACCGTATCGGGGATCGGCGTGACCGCTGCCAGGATCATTCCGGGATCGGCGCCGAGCACAATGGCGGCGGGGAGAGGCGCGGCTTTCTCTTTCGCCCAGCGCGCATGATGCTGCGCGCCGCCGCGATGGCGCAGCCAGCGCATGATCGTCTGATTGCGGTTCAGCACCTGCATGCGATAGATGCCGAGATTGTAATTGTCTTCGCGCGCCTCGCCCGGGCCTTTGGTGACGACCAGCGGCCAGGTGATCAGCGGCGCCGGCTCGCCCGGCCAGCAGGTTTGGATCGGCAGGCGCGACAGATCGATCTCGTTTCCTTTGAGCACGATTTCCTGGCACGGCGGCTTGCTGGTCGTTCTTGGGCCGCATCGCCATCACGGTTTTTGCCAGCGGCAGGAATTCGAACGCTTCGCCGAAACTGCGCGGCGGCTCGGGCTGGCGCAACGTGGCCAGCGCTTCGCCGACCTCGCGCAATTCCAGCGCCGTGGTGCGTTCGACGCCGCCCATGCGTCACGCCCATGGCGACGCGTTTGACCGTGCCGAACAGATTGACCAGCACCGGAATGTCGCTTGGCGTGCCGTCGGCTTTGACGGGCTTTTCGAACAGCACGGCGGGACCGCCCTCGGCGATCAGCCGGGTCTGGATTTCCGTCATTTCGAGCACGGTGGATACCGGCTCGCGCACGCGCACCAGTTCGCCCGCGGCTTCGAGCTTGGCGATAAAATCACGCAACGAGCGGTAGCTCATCGCAGCCTTAGACTTTCGTTGGACACTTTCCACTTCGACGGCGCGGCATGCCAGTAGCCGTAGACGAAGTAGATCACGATGCCGATGGCTGTCCACAGGATCAATCGCACCCAGGTTCCGTCCGCCAGACTGAACATCATGACGCCGCAGGACAGCGATGCCCGCGGGCGCCACGAACCACACCCAGGGCGTCTTGAACGGAGCGCGTCGCCTTGGGCGACTGTGACGCGCAGGATCAGGATGCCCACGCACACCGCGATGAACGCGAGCAGCGTGCCGATGGAAACAAGATCGGCCAGAATGTCGAGCGGAAATAGCGCCGCCAGAAGCGCCGCGAAGAGGCCGGTGATGATCGTGCCGCGATGCGGCGTGTGGAAGCGCTTGTGCACGGCGTGAAAATGCCGGCGGCAGAAATCCGTCGCGCGCCATCGAATAGAAGACGCGCGATTGGCCATAGAGCGAAACGAAGACGACGGAGGCGAGTCCCGCCAGCGCGCCCACATCGATCGGCACGCATCAGCCAATGCAGAGGTCGCGATCTTGCCGACGGCGAAAGAGACCGGGTTCGGCACATCGAGCGTGCGCCAGTCGGCGATGCCGATCAGCACCACCGCCATCAGGATGTAGAGGACGGTGCAGATGGCCGAGCGACCCAAGAATGCCGATGGGCAGATCGCGCCTGCGGATTCTTCGCTTCCTGCGCCGCCACCGACACCGCCTCGAAGCCGATATAGGCGAAGAAGATCATGCCCAGAGGCAGCGAGGATTCCCGCTGACGCCGAACTTGCCCCATGCGCCCGCATTGGGCGGGATGAAAGGCGTGCAGATTGGCGGCATGCACGAAGGGCAGGCCGAACAAGATGACGAGGAGCACGACGCCGATCTTGATGAGCACCATCAAGCCGTTAAACCGCGCCGACTTCCCGCACGCCGACTACCAGGAACATCGTCAGCGCCGATGACCAGCAGCGACCGCGGGAAGTTGATGAACGCGCCGGTCAAGTGCAGTCGCTGCAACCCCGTGCCCGCCGACCGGCGCATTGGCGAACGCAGCCGGGGAATCGACGATGCCGAAATTCGCTCAGGAAGCTGACGAAATAGCCCGACCAGCCCGCGGCGCACCGTCGAGGCCGAGACGCCATATTCCAGCACCATGTTCCAGCCGATAAACCAGGCCATGAACCGGCCCATCGTGGCATAGGCGTAGGTGTAGGAGCTTCCCGATTCCGGAATCATGGACGCGAATTCGGCGTAGCACAGCCCGCGAACAGGCAGCCGATTCCCGCGATGACGAAGGAGATCAGCACCGCCGGCCCCGCATGCTCGGCCGCCGCGTGGCCGGTGATGACGAAAATGCCGGCGCCGATGATCGACCGATGCCGATCATGATCAGGCTGAACGGCCCCAAGCGCGCGATGCAGATGGATTTCGCTCGCGACGACGGGATCGGGTTGCGATAACTCCGCAACCTCGTTGTTCTCGGCCATGACTCAGCCCTTTCGGCTTCCGGGATCACTCGGCGGGGAGTTCTTTGATGGTCCAGCGCGCCGCTTTGGCGTGTTTCCTGCCGTAGAAGATAAAGATCAGCAGTCCGATGATGGTCCATCCGCCGAGGCGCAGCCAAGTGTCCAGCGGCAGCCAATACATCATCGCGCCGCACATGATCATGCCTGCGGGCGCGACGAGCCAGACGAACGGCGTGCGGAACGGACGCACGGCGCGCTTCTTGGTGAAGCGCAGGATCATGACGCCGAGGCACACGATCACGAAAGCGAGCAGGGTTCCGATCGAAACCAGTTCGCCCAGAATATCGAGCGGCAAAAAGCCGGTGAGGATCGACGCGAAAATGCCGGTGACGATCGTGCTTTTCCAAGGCGTGCGGAATTTCGGCGTGCACTTGGCTGAACAAGGGCGGGATCATGCCGTCCTTCGACATCGCGTAGAAGATGCGCGATTGGCCGAGCAGCAGCACCAGCACGACCGAGGCGAGGCCGACGATGGCGCCGACATTGATGATGGGCGCGAGCCAGGCGGTGGCCGGGAGCGATTCCGCGGCAAAGGAAACCGGATGCGCCACGTTGAGTGTCGTGTAGGAAGCGAGCCCGGTCAGCACATACGACATCAGCATGTACAAGAAGGTGCAGAGCAGGAGCGAGCCCAGAATGCCGATCGGCACGTCGCGCTTGGGGTTTTTGGCCTCTTGGGCGGCGACGGACACCGCATCGAAGCCGATATAGGCGAAGAAGATCACGCCCGTGGCGCGCAACACGCCGCTCCAGCCGAAATGTCCCCAATGCGCCGGTGTTGGCGGGGAATGAAGGGCGTGTGGTTTGCGGCCACGACATGGGGAAGCCCGACAGCAATCACCAGAACGACGATGCACAGCTTGATCGCCACCATCGCGTTGTTGAAATTCGCCGACAGATGCACGCCGATGATCAAGACGAGCGACACCAGCGCGATCAGCGCGACGGCGGGCAGGTTGATATAGGCGCCCGTCGTGCCGATATGCGCCATCGCACTCAGCGCGTCCGCATGCGGACTATAGGTCGAACAGTTGAGAGCGGTTGCCACACAAAGCGGAGCGGACGACCATGCCGTCGGGATCGGATGGCCGAGATATTTCATAAAATCGCTGAAATAGCCCGACCAGCCATTGGCGACGGTCGCACCTGCCGCGAGATATTCGAGCACCAGATTCCAGCCGATGAACCAGGCCATGAAGCGGCCCATGGTCGCCAAGGTATAGGTGTAGGCGCTGCCGGCCACTGGGATCATGGCGGCATATTCGGCATAGCAAAGACCGGCGAAGAGGCAGCCCAGCCCCGCGATGGCGAAGGAGATGACCACGGCCGGACCGGCATAGGCTGCGGCCGCATGACCGGTGATGACGAAGATACCCGCGCCGATGATGGCGCCGATGCCCAGCGCGATGAGATGGAACATCCCTAAAGTGGGGCTTAGATCGTGAACCTCATGTTGCTCGGCAAGTGGATCCTCGATAACGCCAGCCATTCGTGAGCCCCCTTATGGAAGTTGGCCCGCGAAGCGAGCCGCAAGGGAGCACTCTGGCATGGGCCCGCCGCCCGCGCCAACAGGAACAGGGCGTTAACCCACGCTAGCTCTTGGTCCAAACAGCGATTTCGTTGCCATTGGGATCGCGGAAATGGAAACGCCGTCCACCTTCGAAACTTTCTTTGCTGATAATTTCGGCACCGGCCGCGCGCACCTTGGCCTCCATCGCATCGAGATCGGCGGCATAGAGCACAACCAGCGGTCCACCTTGCGCCACGACTTTGCGCTCGGCGTTGAAACCGCCTTGTCGCCCCGCACTGTCGAAGGCGACATAATCCGGGCCGTAATCGGTAAACGTCCAACCGAAGACGGAGCCGTAAAACGCTTTGGTCGCCGGAATGTCCGCCCCCGGCAACTCGATGTAATCCAAATACCCATCTGCTGGCATTGTATATGTTCCCTTTTTGTTCTTTATAGCTAGGAAGGCGGACACGAGTCAAGCGATGGCAAAAATAGGGTAGTGGCCTAATTCGAGTTGGCGCGCCGCACTATCCAGTCCCCGGCAAAGATGATCGCAAGGGCGACAAGGAAGAACTCAACAAGCCATTCCATTTCCACCGCGTCATAGTGGGCTCCAGCCCACATGTTAAAGATAGGCGCGATGATGTCCGGATACGGCATTTTGAAAAAGTGCCAGCCAAAAGTGTTGTAAGCGCGGTTCAGTAGGCACGCAGCGGCGAACGCGATTACGAATTTGACAACGGCTCGCTCCACTTCGTCCTCGCCTCCGCCACTAAAGCTGCTCTGACCGCCCGCCAGCCCAGTAATCGGCAGCACCTGCAGCACAGCAAAAAACCGGCGATGGCCGCCTCCCAGTCCTCGATCACCCTTACAATATCACCAATCTTCCAATGTTCGTTGGTTAGATTGAATTTCACTTTCCCTTTTTCTTCGTCATGGCCGGGCACTTGCCGCCGTCGCTAAAGCGATGGCGACCGAGTGCGATCCCTCTCGCCCGCCGAAGCCTTGGCGTAGGCGGGACCCGCGCCATCCAGCAAATCACAGAATCTTTCGCCGCGCGGACGCGCAGCGACTGGATGGCCTCGCTACGCTGGCGCTAGCGACCAAGAGGGCGGCCATGACGAAGGCGGGGAAATCCAGACAGAGCTACACCAACCTATAAACACTCGTCTCTCTGATCTCGCGGTCTTCCAGATCGCGCGTGGTCTGCACGTTATAGGTCGCAAGTTTTTCCACGCCCGATTTCGGAAAATAGGTTCGTCCCGGATCGCCCAGCAGCACCAGCGCGCCGCCGCGTTTGCGATCCTGCAACCACGCCAGCAACCGCTCCGCCAAAGGCCGCTCGTAACACATGTCGCCGACCAGAATGGTTTGCCAGGCGCCGTCACGCCCGATCACATCGTCCGTCGTAACCGCGACGCATGCGTCATTCGCTTCGGCGTTCAAGGCAATCGCCGCCGCCGCGAAGGCGTCGATATCCGCCGCCAGCACTTGCGTCGCACCAGCCTTCGCCGCTGCAATCGCCACCAGCCCCGATCCCGAGCCGAAATCGAGCACGCTGCGCCCGCGCACCGTGTCCGGATTGTCCAAAATATAGCGCGCCAGGGCCTGTCCGCCTGCCCAGGCAAAGGCCCAATAAGGCGGCGGCACGCCTTCTTTCTCCAGTTCCTCTTCGGTCTTGCGCCACAGCGGAACCACCTCCGTCGCCAGATAAAGCCGCACTTCCGGCACCAAGGGTGGGGCAATCAGCGCGGAATTGCTGCGGATAAAGGCGGCGGGATCTGTCATGCGCAAGTCGCTGCTTTCGTGTATAAGGGCTAAAAACGGGTGGTATGGGGGTGAAGAATGCCGACGCGCTTTTTGGGCATCAGGCTTCTGCTGATTTTCGTCGCAATCAACCTAATCATGTTCCTCATGCTCGTCACCAGCATGACGAGCGCCCATCCTTGGCTGGCCAATGTCCTGCCCGGCCATTTCGAGACCGGCGTCAACTCCTCCGGCTATTGGGTCTTCTTCGCATTGGTGTTGCTGGTCGATGCGGTGACGGTACTTGCCGCCGGATTTGTGTTGCTGGTTCCGGCGATGCGCGACGGCGCCTCGCTAGACGAGCGGCGTCTGGCGCGCCATCTCGTCGACCGCGGCGGGGTGTCCGAAACTGCGAAGGAATTGGTGTTCGTTGCGATGCGCGAAGAAGTCGTATTTGCGCATTACCAGATGCTGGTCGGTCGCGCGATCCTGCTTGCCGGCGTTATCTTTCTCGGTTTCGCATTCTTTTCCGTGTCGCTCACCTTTGCCCGCGCTTTGCCGGACGGTTCGATGTATGCGGATTTGTCGGGCTCGATGCAGTTCAATCCCGTGACCGTGATCTGCGAAAACTGCGTGGTGAACGGCTCGCCGGTGATCCCCGTGCAAAACAAGATGGTGCGGGCGTGGGATATCCAACGCTTCACCATGGATCAGATCGCCAATGCGGTTCTGCTCAACGCGCCGGATATTTACGGCTGGCATTTCGGCACCTTCGCGAGCAACAACCGCAATGTGCTTTACACCCATTTCGTCGTCGCGTTCCGCATCGTGCTGTTTTTCGTACTGCTGGTGATCGTGGTCAGCATGCTGCGCCGGGGTGTTCGGCCGGTGGCCGAGAAGAAAACGATCGAAAGCGTGGAAGCGGCGGCGGAAGTAAAGAAAGCGGCCTGACGCTTACCTCTTGTTTTGGC
This sequence comes from uncultured Alphaproteobacteria bacterium, assembly GCA_963822275.1. Classification (GTDB taxonomy): domain Bacteria; phylum Pseudomonadota; class Alphaproteobacteria; order Micropepsales; family Micropepsaceae; genus Rhizomicrobium. The sequence goes on along the minus strand of CAWGHR010000050.1, from coordinate 15,440 downwards.
CCGGGTCGTAATAGAACCGCTCTTCGGCGATCTTGTTGCCGTCCCAGCGCTGATAAGCCAATTCGTCCCTGGTCAGTCGCGAGCCGTCCGCAAACAGGAAATCGAATTGCCAGCGGATCACGACATGGTCGCCGGTCACAAAGACCGGCTTGAAGCATTTGGAGTGCATTTTTGTCAGCTTCGCCATGACGGCACGCTCGCGCGCAATCAGCGCTTGTTTGCCGCGGCGTAGCGGCTCGAGGTTCTCCTGCATGGTGGCGTCGTCGGTGTAGAAGCGGTCGATCGCCTCGTCATGCTTGTTGCTTTCGACGGCCGCAATGAACGCGTCGAGTGTCGCTTGATCGGGCATTGGGCACCTACGTCTTGGATGTCGCCAATAGAAGTATGGCGGCGTAGCCGTTTTTCAACTCCATCCGATCGCGCTTGCCTTTGGCAAGCAGCAAGGCATGCAATTTCGGCAGATTGAAGCAGGGCACATACATCAACAGATGATGATCGACGTGATAGTTCACCCAATAGGGTGCGAACAACGCGCGCTCCCATAGCGATGCATAGGTCGTGCGCGCATTGCGCATCGGATCGTTATTGTCGGGAACCATGGCGTGTTCGGCGATGTTGCGGATACGCACCACCGCCATATGCCAGGTGAGCAGCGGCAGCAGCCAGAACATCAAATAATAATGCGGCTTGCCGAAGGCCCAAAGAATCGCGAACAACAGTACATTGGCGACGATCGGTTTGCCGAGCGTCCTGAGGAATCCTTGCCGCAGCGCCATGCGAATTTGATAAGTGCGCAGCTTCACGCCGGTTTGCCCGCTGAGGTCGCGGATCATCTTGCGCATGAAGCTCCAGCGCGTGATGGGGAAGGGCGCCGACAAAGCGAGATCGGGATCGTCTTCTTGCTGGGTCGAGCGGTGATGCTTGAGGTGGTAATGCCTGTACGGGATCGTGTCCGCGAACACCGGATAAGCGCAAAGCCATTGACTGATCCATTCGTTCAGCTCGCGCGTCTTCATCAACACGCCATGTGCCCCGTCATGCATCAGGATTTCCAGCCCGAGCTGGCGGCTGCCGATCACGATTATCGCGAGCGTGAAACTGAACGGGTTGGGCCATAACGCATAGAACAGCATCGCCGCGCCGATCATGAACCAGGCGTGCAAGACGCAAAGAAATCCCATACCGTCGGAACGCGCCCGCACCGCCGCCATTTCTTCCGGCGTGAATTCTTTGGTCGGATCGAAGCGCGCCACGATCATGGTGCTATTATAAACGCGATCAACCCACCCAGGTCGAGACGATCAGCGCCGCCGCGATCAACGCGCCGGTCTCGCGGTTGGCACGAAATAGCCGCAAACATTGTGCGGAATCGTCCGTGTTCAGAGCATGGACCTGCCACAGCATATGGGCGCCCGCCAAAAGCATCAGGAAGACGTAAGGCCAACCTTCGTGTTCGGTGAACCCGGCCGCCAGAATCAGCGTGAAGGCGACGGCATAAAATCCCAAGATCCAATCGCGCGATTTGGCGCCCAACAGAAGCGCGGTGGATTTCACGCCGATCAGCGCGTCGTCGTCCTTGTCCTGATGGGCGTAGATCGTGTCGTAGCCGAGCGTCCAGAAAAACAGCCCGGCATAGAGCATGGCGTCGCCGATATCGATGGCGCCGGTCTGCGCCGCGAAGCCCAGCAGCGCGCCCCAATTGAAGGTCAGTCCCAGCCAGGCCTGCGGCCACCAGGTGATCCGCTTCATGAACGGATAGAAGACCACCAGCAGCAGCGAGGCCGCGCCCAGCCCCACGGCGAACCAATTGAGCTGCAGCAGGATCAACAATCCCACCAGGCAAAGCGCGGCTGCGAACAGCCAGGCTTGTTTGACGCTGACCGCGCCCGAGGGGATCGGCCGGCCGCGCGTGCGCGCGACTTGCGCATCGAAATCGCGATCCACGATGTCGTTATAGGTGCAGCCCGCGCCGCGCATGACGATGGCGCCGACGCCCAGCAGGATCACCAGCCACACATCGTGCCAGCTGCCGAAGGGGCGGCTGACCGAGGCCGAGCCCAGCACCAGTCCGAACACGCAGGGCCAATAGAGCAGCCAGGTGCCGATCGGCCGGTCCAGCCGCATCAGCCGCAGATAGGGCTGGATCTTGGGCGGCGCGCGGTCGACCAGAGCGGCGGCCACGGCATCGGCGGGTTTGGCTGCGGCAGCTTGGTTCATACTATGATTATAGTTCACGGAACGCGGCTTCGTCTTGCAAACTATTCCATTCTTGGAAGGCGATCTCGCTAAGTCTGAGAAATTCCCAGTCAAGTGTTTTGGCGCGGGAAAGCGCAACTCGATCTTTTCGAGTGGGGTGTCTCTTGAGGGGTTGCGGTTTGCTGTTCATCGTCTTCAATTGTGTCATGAGCGTCGCGAAAAACGAATTTCCTTTTTCACCGGCCCCTTGCGGGGAGGTCGGCGAACGAAGTGGGCCGGGTGGGGGGCGAATGTCGGAATCAGCCCCCCACCCGAAGCATCTCGCTGACGCTCGACGCTTCGACCTCCCCGCAAGGGGGAGGTGAAGATGACAAATGATCTTACGGAACCCGGTGGCAAGGTGCGCCTCTATGTCGAGGCCGCGCTGGGGCAGGGCATCCATGTCGCACCCGATGACGGCCAGGCGCATTATCTGTTGCATGTCATGCGCGCCAAAGCGGGCGATTGCGTCAGCCTGTTCAACGGTCGCGACGGCGAATGGATGGCGCGAATCGCCGAGATTTCCAAACGCTCCTGTATGCTCAGTTGCGAACGGCTCACCGACACCGCAAAACGAAGTCCCCGACCTCTGGCTGGTCTTCGCACCGATCAAGAAAACGCCGGCCGATTATCTGACCCAGAAAGCCACCGAGCTTGGCGTGCGCGTGCTGCAACCGGTCATGACCCGCCGCACCATTGTTACGCGTGTCAACACCGAACGTATGCGCGCCAATGCCATCGAAGCGGCCGAGCAGTCCGGCCGTTTGAGCGTGCCGGAGGTGCGCGAGCCGCAATCGCTTCGACAAGCTTCTCGCCGCTTGGCCGAACGAGCGGCGCATCCTTTTCTGCGATGAGGCCGGTGAAGCGCCTCCCATCGCCAAGGCGCTTGGGCGATGCTTCCAGCGGTCCTTGGGCCGTCTTGACCGGCCCGGAAGGCGGCTTCGACCCCGCGGAACGTGCCGCGCTGCGCGCTTTGCCTTTTGTCACACCGGTTTCGCTGGGCGCACGTATTTTGCGCGCCGATACGGCCGCGCTGGCCGCGCTTGCCCTGTGGCAGGCAATTAAAGGTGATTGGGCCTGACTTGTCGTCGCCCTGCGCGGCGCCTACATAACCGGAAACCGAACGAGCGGTTCGCCGTTACCAGAATGCCATAGGGCCGCTGGCCCGCCTGAGGAAACAGTCGATGTCCGTTCCCCAATCCGCCGGCGGGCCCATAGAATCGCGCGACGATCTCGTGCGCTATCTGGCCGACGGGTCGAAGCCGAAATCCGAATGGCGCATCGGCACCGAGCACGAAAAATTCGTCTACGATCTGAAGACCCACAAGCCGCTTCCTTATGACGGCCCCTCCGGCATCCGCGCGCTTCTGGAAGGCATGCGCCGCTTCGGCTGGGAGCCGATCATGGAAGGCGAATACATCATCGGCCTCTTTCTCAGAACGGCGCCACGATCAGCCTGGAGCCCGGCGGCCAGTTCGAGCTTTCCGGTGCGGCGCTGAAAAGCGTGCATGAGACCTGCGCCGAAGTGAACACGCATCAGCAACAGGTCCGCGAAGTGGCGGCGGAGATCGGCGCGGGCGTGATCGGTCTCGGCTTTGCGCCGACCTGGTCGTTTGACGAAGTGCATCAGATGCCCAAGGGCCGCTACGAGATCATGCGGCGCTACATGCCCAAGGTCGGCGGTTATGGCTTGGAGATGATGTTCCGCACCTGCACCGTGCAAGTGAATCTCGATTTCTCCTCCGAAGCCGACATGATCAAGAAATTCCGCGTCGGCTTGGCGCTGCAGCCGGTCGCCACGGCGTTGTTCGCCAATTCGCCGTTCCGCGAAGGCAAGTCGAACGATTTCCTCTCCTATCGCAGCCATATCTGGACCGATGTCGACAACGATCGCGCCGGCATGCTGCCTTGGGTGTTCGAGGACGGCATGTCGTTCGAGCGCTATGTCGATTATGCGCTCGATGTGCCGATGTATTTCGTCTATCGCGACGGCAAATATATCGACGTCGCGGGCAAGAGCTTCCGCGATTTCCTGGCGCACAAAATCCCCGAAGTGAAACATATCGATCCGCAGATGTCCGATTGGGCGGATCATCTGACGACCATCTTCCCGGAAGTGCGGCTGAAGCGGTTTCTCGAAATGCGCGGCGCCGATGGCGGCATCTGGCGGCGCATCTGCGGCCTGCCCGCCCTATGGGTCGGCATCTATTACGATCAGGTCGGCGCTCGATGCGGCTTGGGACATGGTCAAGGATTGGACGGCGGAAGAACGCCAAGCCATGCGCGACGCCGTTCCCAGACTGGCCTTCAAGACGCCGTTCCGCAAGACGACGGTGTGGGAACTGGCCCATCGCATGCTGGAAATTTCCGCGGCCGGCCTCAAGCGCCGCGCCGAGGAAGATGGCGCCGGCATGAACGAAGAAGGCTTCCTCGTTCCGCTACGCGAGATCGTCGCGCGCGGCTATACCCGCGCCGAAGAATTGCTTCATCGCTATCGCACCGAATGGAACCACGACCTCTCGCCGCTGTTCACCGAATACAATTTCCTCTGAAATTCGGTGCTGGCTCGATACGCCGCGGCCGTGGGAATCCTCAATACGCGTTGATGAGGGCGTCGCAATATACGACGTCTTTTTCGCTGGGCGCGCCGGTCGCATTCAATGTCGCGATATTTCAGATGGATGTTCTGGTGGGCTTTGTCGGCGCAGACTTGCGCGATGCTGTTCGCCGCCGCCGCCTTGGCGTCTGTTGCGCCACAAACCATTTTTCCATCGTAAAATGTTTGCCTCAGCGGCAGCGATTGATACGTGCCGTCGCCCACGGGCAAATCCAGAGCGCCGGCGCCGCCGATCGTCTGATTATATTGTAGGTCTTTGTCGCCCCGGCATTGTGCCACCCAAGCTTGCGCATTTGCGGCAGACGGCATCAGCACACTCAATGCCGCCGCGAGAACGAATATCCGCATTTCGGCCTCCACACTAGTGTCGTGGTTTCGAAGTTCGCGATATCACCGATATCGGTATCCCTCGCGAACTTCGAAACCAAAACGACACTAGCATCAATAGTTTGGCTAGTGTCCCGTCGATTCCGAAATTCGCATGAGGCCGATATCAGATACAACGAATTTCGGAATCGGGACACTTGGGCGCGGCGGACTTATCCGCGTCGCCGGCCAAGAAAAATCGCCACCAATCCGAACGCCGCCAAACCGGCTCCGTAATAGGCCCAATGCATATCGTCGATCATGAAGCTGGTGCGCGGCCAATGAACGTAACCCGTTCCTTGTCCGATCCACAGCAAGCCCATCGCCATAGCCACGACGCCAACCAGCACGAGTAAAGCTTTCATCGTTTTCCCCATCGTTGACGGAAAACTATAGCACTATTTTGGGTCGGGAAGGCGGCCTTGGTTTTGTCGTGTCACCATAAAACCCGGATATTCCAGGGGTAATTCGCTGAGATCGTCCAAACGCTTGATCTCGTCGGCCGACAAGGAAAGCTTTGATGCCGCGAGATTGTCTTCGAGCTGGTCCAGCGATTTGACGCCGATGATGACGCTGGTGACGAAAGGTTTCGCCAGCAGCCAGGCGAGCGCTACGCGCGCCGGACTGGCGTCTTTTGATTTGCCGATTTCACGCAAAGCATCGACGATCGGCCAGGTGCGAGCGCGATCGACCGGCGGAAAATCGAAGGTGGCGCGCCGTGCGCCTTCCGGCGAGCCGTCGGGACCGAATTTTCCGGACAAAATGCCGCCGGCCAAAGGACTCCAGACCATCAAGCCCATTTTTTGATCTTGGATGGCGGGAACGATTTCGCGTTCGATGCCCCGTCCGGCGAGCGAATAATAGGCCTGCAACGTTTCCAGCCGCGCCCAGCTGCGTTTGTCGGCAATGCCTTGCGCTTGCAGGATCTTCCAGGCTTGCCAATTGGAGCAGCCGATATAACGCACCATGCCGCGCCTCACCATATCTTCCAGCGCCCGCATCGTTTCTTCGACCGGGGTCACGCTGTCTTGTCCATGGATTTGATAAAGGTCGATGTGGTCGGTCTGCAGCCGCTTGAGACTTTCCTCGACCGTGTCCATCAGATGGCCGCGGCTGGAACCGGCTTCGTTCGGTCCCGAACCGAGACGGCCGTAGCCCTTGGTCGCGATGACGACATCCGAGCGGCGCACGCCGAGATCCTTCAAGCGCTCGGCCGAGCAATTCTTCCGACAGACCCAGCGAATAGACGTCGGCCGTGTCGATGAAGTTGACACCGGCTTCCAGTGTCCGGGCGACGATCGCCGTTACCGCTTTCAGATCGAGACTGCCGACATGCACATAAAATGAGCCTTTGCCGCCGAACGTCATGGTGCCGAGGCAGATTTCCGACACGAACATGCCGGTGTTGCCGAGCTGTCTGTAACGCATGTACACGTCTCCGATTGATGGGATGATCGCAACTTAGAGATCGCCAGAGACAGTTTCCAGCGCTCTTTTTTACGGAATCTTCTTCGGGCAATACGAATGTACCATCGGCATTCCGGCGAATGGGTTTTACCCAGCGCACAAAGGTGAGCGGCAAAGGCAGATAGAGATGGGGAAGGAGTGCTCCGCCGCGCGACGGTTCGAACACCAGCGCACCGCCCAGCGGTTCGGCTTTCACAGCCACCAATACCAAATCGTCGACCCCGGCATAATAAGCTCCAGCGTGCCGCGAACCTGCTCGGCCGTCGAGAAATGCATGAAGTGATCTTCGCGGTCCTTCGCCGAGCCGGCATAGATGCCCTCGCGTTCGGCCTGCTTCCATTCCGCCTTGTGGCAGATTTTGAAGATCAGCATGCGACTTGACCCGGCCGGTATGGCGTTGTCATTAGGGTAGTTCGGATCGCACGGATAATCGATGCGCAAATTTCTGCAATCGCTGCCACCGGGCGCCGAATTTCTGATCGTCATCGTCGTGGCGTTCGGGCCGTTCATCGTGGAGAGTCTGTTTGCGGCGCTTCACCCCGGCGCTGGGCCCCATCACACGGCTGAAAGCCTAGATTATCTGGTGGCTTATGAGCTGGCCTTGCTGGGGGCGCTTGGCACGTTTCTGTATTTCCGCGGCTGGTCGCTCAAGCGGCTCGGTTTCGCCCCCACTTTGCTGGATACCGCCATTGGATTGGGCTTGGGGCTGTTCGTTGTTCTCTCCTATGCCTTCATCTGGAGCGTGCTTGCAACCTATTTGCCGCAATTGGCGGCTGCCGCCTCGCATACGGAAGTGGTCACGCCGGGCGTACCGCTCGTCACGGCCGCGTCCGTCGTCATTGTCAATCCGGTGTTCGAAGAGGTGTTCGTCGCGGGTTACACGATCACTGTGTTGAAAGACACGCGCGGCGAATCTTTTGCTTTCAATGCCAGCGTTGCGATCCGGCTGCTCTATCATCTCTATCAGGGCGTTCTCGGAGTCATCACCGTTATTCCCCTCGGGCTAATCCTGGCATTTTGGTACATGCGAACGGGGAAACTTTGGCCGCTCATCGTCGCCCATGCTGCGCTTGATGGCGTTGCGGTGGTTCAGCTGGTGAAATTTTAGAGCCCGACGAATACGAAGTTTTTTCTTACCACGAGCGGTATTCCTCGCTCCCAATGCCGTGCTTTTCGATGAAGCGATTATTGGATTCGATGGTCTTGTTTAGGTCTTCGGTTTGGCATTCCGATTTTGGGCATCTTCAGACTTCAAACGAATTCTATGCGCACTTTGCGGCCGACAATTTTTGCCGCCCGCTGCAACGTCGAAAGTGTAACGTTGCCGTCTGTTGGATCGAGCAGGCGGCCAATTTGGCTGCGGCTGGTTCCCATCTCCTGCGCCATACGGTTGCGCGAAAGCTTGCGTGCCGTCATCGCCTGCTGGATTTGCCAGGCCAGAACCTCCTTGATAGCGAGGTTTTGCGTTTCCTCGAGGATACCTTCCTCGGAGAGAAAGCTATCGAGAGTCGATCCGCGATGCGGACTAGTTTTTTTCTTTGCCATCATCCGGTCTCCTTCATCCGCTTGCGTGCTATGGCCAAATCCTGATCCGGCGTCTTTTGTGTCTTCTTGATAAACCCGTGTAGAACGAACAATTCTCACGCGCGAAAACAGAACAACATGCGCGCAATTCGCCTGCTTGGAAGAGACGTGCGCACCTCCCACAACCCGTCACCGAGCGGGCGGCACAAGGGCATCCCGACCGGCCATCGGTACTGCAACCGCATCAAATCCTGTCCGGCTGCGTGACGGTCCGTGCGGCTTAAACCTCTCAGCCAATCTCTTACCGGCTGCACACCGCCGGTCGACTGATAGAAAACGACGGGCGTCTTGCGGACGTTCATCGCTCTACATGCCTCATATAATGGGCATGTATTATATAAAGGTCAAGGAGGCCGCACTATGCGGCGGTTCCACCCACCGTCAGCCCATCCAGCCGCAGCGTCGGCTGGCCGACGCCCACCGGCACGCTCTGGCCGTTCTTGCCGCAGGTGCCGACGCCGGTGATCGAGCTTCATGTCGTTGCCGATCATGCTGACGCGCGTCAGCGCATTCCGGGCCGTTGCCGATCAGCGTCGCGCCCTTGATCGGCGGCGCCGATCTTGCCGTTCTCGATCAGATAGGCCTCGGTGCAGGAGAAGACGAATTTGCCGTTGGTGATGTCGACCTGGCCGCCGCCGAAATTCGCCGCGTAGATTCCGTTCTTCACGCTGGCGAGGATTTCTTCCGGCGTCTTGTCGCCGGCCAGCATGTAGGTGTTGGTCATGCGCGGCATGATCGCGCTGGAATAGGATTGCCGCCGCCCATTGCCGGTCGGCGCCATGCCCATCAGCCGCGCGTTCTGGCGGTCCTGCATATAGCCTTTGAGGATGCCGTCCTCGATCAGCACGGTGCGCGAGGTCGGCGTGCCTTCGTCGTCGATGGAGAGCGAACCGCGCCGTCCGCCGATGGTGCCGTCGTCGACCACCGTCACGCCGGGCGCTGCCACGCGCTGGCCGAGCAGGCCCGACAAAGGCGCTGGTCTTCTTGCGGTTGAAATCGCCTTCCAGGCCGTGGCCGATGGCTTCGTGCAGCAGGATGCCGGGCCAGCCCGGTCCGAGCACGACCGTCATCTCGCCGGCCGGCGCGGGCACCGAGGCGAGATTGACCAGCGCCTGGCGCAGCGCTTCGTCGACCGCCGCCTGCCAGTAATCGGCGGTCGAGATAGGTCTCATAGCCGCCGCGGCCGCCGCCGCCGTAGCTGCCGGCTTCCTGCCGGCCGTTCTCTTCGACCACGACCGATACGTTGATCCGCACCAGCGGGCGGATGTCGCGATAGGTCTCGCCGCCCGGCCGGATGATCTCGACCGTTCTGCCATTCGCCGGTCAGCGAGCAGGAGACCTGCCGCACGCGCGAATCCTTGTCGCGCGCATAGGCGTTCATGTCTTCGAGCAGTTTCACCTTCTTCTCGAAGGCTGCCGTCTCGAGCGGATCGATGTCGGTATAGAGCTTGACGTTGGTGCGGGCGGGGGCTGCCGCTGGCCGTGCCCGAATAGCCGCGCGCCACGGCCCGCACCGTGTCGGCGGCGCGGGCGATGGCCGCTTCGGACAGTTCGGTGGCATGGGCGTAGCCGGTCGCTTCGCCGCACACCGAGCGCAGGCCAAAGCCCTGCGTGGTGTCGAAATTGGCCGCTTTCAGCCGGCCGTCGTCGAAGCGAAAAGGATTCGCTCTGGCAGAATTCCAGGAACAGCTCGCCGTCGTCGGCGCCCGCTCAGGGCCTCGTCGACCTTCGCCTGGACCCGGCCGCGGTCCATTCCGGTGCGGGTGAAGAAAGTGATCGGCGGCCATGAACTACCTCTTGTTTCGTGCGGTTTGCAGCGTTAAATAGCGAAGGTCGCTTAGATATCGGCATTCGCAGACGCTTTTCCACAAGGCGCTGACGCAAGGGCGAGGGGTGGCTCCGTGAACGCCGCGCCATAAGGTCGCAATGACATTCAGAGCCTTAACGCCTCTAAATCGCATATAGAATCTTGAAATCGCCTATAAAATCCCGGGGACGTGTGCCGAATCGTGCGCAAGTCCGTATTTTACACGAGGGTCTCGATGTTCCTCAGAAATACCGCCATCGGTGCGGCAGTCCTGGCAGCTATCGCCGGCTTGACCGGCTCGGCGTTCGCGGCGCCGCACAATTGGCAGATGGATATGCAGCCCGCCGCGTCGCCGGTGATGGCGCAGATCGAGGATTTCCACCGTCTGCTGCTCGTACATCATCACGGCGATCTGCGTGTTCGTGCTGGCGCTGCTGATCTGGGTGATGATGCGCTACAACCAGCGCGCCAATCCGGTGCCCAGCAAGGACCATCACAACACGCTGCTCGAAGTGGCGTGGACGATCATCCCGGTCATCATCCTGGTGCTGATCGCCGTTCCGTCGTTCCAGCTGCTCTATTTCGAGGCGGACATCCCCAAGCCGGACGTCACGATCAACGCCATCGGCAAGCAGTGGTTCTGGACCTATCAGTATCCCAAGGAAGGCGGCTTCCAGTTCGACTCGCTACATGTTGAAGGACGACGCCGCGAAGAAGGCGGGCGAGCCGCGCCTGCTCGGCGTCGACAATCCGGTCTATGTGCCGGTCAACAAGGTCGTCGAAGTCGAGACCACCGGGCGCCGACGTGATCCATTCCTGGGCGTTGCCGGCCTTCGGCGTGAAGATGGATGCCGTACCGGGCCGCATCAACCACACCTGGTTCAAGGCGACGGCGATCGGCACCTATTACGGCGAATGCTCGCAGCTCTGCGGCGCCAACCACGCCTTCATGCCGATCGAGGTGAAAGTCGTCAGCGATGCGGACTACGACGCCTGGCTGGCCAAGGCGAAAAAGAAATACGCCGCAATCGACGACCGCCGACGCGTTCCGCGTCGCGGCGAAATAGGACGGATAGCGACATGGCGGATACGGCCCACGCACACGAAGATCACCCGCACGGCTGGCGGCGCTACGTCTATTCGACGAACCACAAGGACATCGGCACGATGTACCTGATGTTCGCGATCTGCGCCGGGCTGATCGGCGGCTTCCTGTCGATGATGATGCGCGCGCGAACTTGATGTATCCCGGGCCTGCAGGTCTTCCACGAATCCGCACACGTACAACGTGTTCGTCACCGGCCACGGCCTGATCATGATCTTCTTCATGATCATGCCGGCGATGATCGGCGGCTTCGGCAACTGGCTGGTGCCGCTGATGATCGGCGCGCCGGACATGGCGTTCCCGCGCATGAACAACATCTCGTTCTGGCTGCTGCCGTTCTCCTTCGCGCTGCTGATCACCTCGATGTTCGTCGAAGGCGATTCCGGCGGCATCGGCGTCGGCGGCGGCTGGACGATTTATGCGCCGCTTTCGACCACCGGCTCGCCCGGTCCGGCGATGGATTTCGCCATCTTCTCGCTGCATATCGCGGGCGCCTCCTCGATCCTGGGCGCGATCAACTTCATCACCACCATCCTCAACATGCGCGCGCCGGGCATGACGCTGCACAAGATGCCGCTGTTCGTGTGGTCGATCCTGGTGACGGCGTTCCTGCTGCTGCTGTCGCTGCCGGTTCTGGCCGGCGCCATCACCATGCTGCTGACCGACCGCCATTTCGGCACCAGCTTCTTCAATCCGGCGGGCGGCGGCGATCCGATCCTCTACCAGCATCTGTTCTGGTTCTTCGGCCATCCCGAAGTCTACATTCTGATCCTGCCGGGCTTCGGCATGATCAGCCACATCGTCTCGACCTTCTCCAAGAAGCCGGTGTTCGGCTATCTCGGCATGGCCTATGCGATGGTGTCGATCGGCTTCATCGGCTTCCTGGTCTGGGCGCACCACATGTACACGGTGGGCCTCGTCGGTCGACACCAGGGCCTATTTCGTGTTCGCCACCATGGTCATCGCGGTGCCCACGGGCATCAAGGTGTTCTCCTGGATCGCCACGATGTGGGGCGGCTCGATCGAGTTCAAGACGCCGATGCTGTGGGCGATCGGCTTCATCTTCCTGTTCACCATCGGCGGCGTGACGGGCGTCGTGCTGGCCAATGCCGGCGTCGATGTCGTCGCTGCAGGACACCTACTACGTGGTGGCGCATTTCCATTATGTGCTGTCGCTGGGCGCCGTGTTCGCGATTTTCGCGGGCTGGTATTTCTGGTTCCCGAAGATTCACCGGCTACACTGTACAACGAGATCGCTCGGCAAGCTGCATTTCTGGATCACCTTCATCGGCGTCAATCTGGCGTTCTTCCCGATGCATTTCCTGGGTCTCGCCGGCATGCCGCGCCGCATCGCGGATTATCCCGACGCGTTTGCGGGCTGGAACTTCGTCTCCTCCATCGGTGCGTTCATCGCCGGAGTCGGGCGTGCTGGTCTTCCTGGCCAGCCATGGTCGAAGCCTTCGTGGCGAAGCGCCGCGCCGGCGACAATCCGTGGGGCGTGGGCGCCACGACGCTGGAATGGACGCTGTCTTCGCCGCCGCCGTTCCACACCTATAACGAACTGCCGAAGATCACCTGATCAAATGACGAACGATGGCCATCGCCGCACTCTTTCACGACAGTCCCCGGCCGCGACGGTCGGTGATTTCTTCGCGCTGCTGAAGCCGCGCGTGATGTCGCTCGTCATCTTCACGGGGCTGGCGGGCATTATCGTGGCGCCCGGGTCACGTCAATCTGCTCGACGGCATTTACGCGCGCTGCTCTGCATCGCGATCGCGGCGGGCGCGTCGGGCGCGCTCAACATGGCCTATGACAGCGACATCGACGCGCTGATGACGCGCACCGCGTCGCGCCCGATCCCGATGGGCCATATCGCGCGCGGCGATGCGCTGGCCTTCGGCTGGACGCTGGCCGTCGGCGCCGTGACCATGATGGTGCTGTTCGTCAACGCCTTGGCGGCCGGGCTGCTCGCCTTCACGATCTTCTTCTATGTCGGCGTCTATACGCTCTGGCTGAAGCGCCGCACGCCGCAGAACATCGTGATCGGCGGCTTGTCGGGCGCGCTGCCGCCGGCCATCGGCTGGGCCGCGGTGACGGGCACTCTTGTCGTTCGCGCCGCTGTTGCTGGTGGCGATCATCTTCCTGTGGACGCCGCCGCATTTCTGGGCGCTGGCGCTGTTCCGTTCCGAGGATTATGCGCGCGCCGGCGTGCCGATGATGCCGGTCGTCAAAGGCAAACGCGTCGACGCGCAGCCAGATTCTGCTCTACACGCTGATCGCTGGTCCCGCTCGGTCTGTTGCCGGCGGCCATCGGACTGGGCGGACCGCTTTATCTTGCGGCGTCGGCGGGGCTCGGCGGCTTGATGATCTGGAATGCCGTCGCCGTTCTGCGCGAAAGCGATGCGGCGCGCGAACGCTGCGGCACGGCGCCTGTTCGCGGTCTCGATCTTCTATCTGTTTTCGCTGTTTGCGGCGCTGATTGCCGAACGCCTTATCGGCATCGCCGCCGTTGCCGGTGTGGATGTGAGGCGATGGACGAGGAGCGCGACGCAAACGGGCACGGCGCTTGCGCAATATCGCGCTGGCGCTGGTGCTGTTCGCTCTGGTGATTTTGTTTTACGTGATGACGATTGTTGCGGGTTCATCCTTAGGTGATCGAAGAAGAGGGTTGGTTATGGCGCATGGCGAAGTGAAGCACGATTATCACCTGGTCGATCCCAGCCCGTGGCCGTTCGTCGGCTCGCTCGGCGCCTTCACCATGCTGATCGGCGCCGTGTTCTGGATGAACAAGGATTACACCGGCTTCTTCGGACTGCCGGTGAACGGCCAGCCCGTGGATCTTCGTCGCCGGTCTGGCGCTGGTGCTCTACACCATGGCGGGCTGGTGGCGCGACGTCATCTCCGAATCCGTCGATGCGCGGCGATCACACGCCGGTGGTGAAGCTCGGCCTGCGCTTCGGCATGCTGCTGTTCATCGCCTCGGAAGTGATGTTCTTCGTCGCCTGGTTCTGGGCCTATTTCAACACCGCGCTCTTCCACAACGATGTCGGCGTTTCGGCTCTGGCCGCCGACCGGCATCGTGACGCTCGATCCCTGGCATTTCCCGCTGCTCAACACGCTGATCCTGCTGACCTCGGGCACGACGGTGACCTGGGCGCATCACGCGATCCAGCATGGCGACCGCAAGGGCGCGGTGCAGGGCTTGTTCCTGACGGTGCTGCTCGGCGCCTCGTTCACCTGCGTTCAGGCCTATGAATATGCCCATGCGCCGTTCACCTTCGGCTTCAACGGCGCGGCGCTGGCGCCGTTCACCGATGCGGCGCATGCCAATCTGTCGGTCGGGCGTGGGCAATCTCGGCGCCATCTACGGCTCGACCTTCTTCATGGCGACGGGCTTCCACGGCTTCCATGTCATCGTCGGCACGATCTTCCTGACCGTGTGCCTGGGCCGCGCCATCGCCGGCCAGTTCACGCCGACGCGCCATTTCGGCTTCGAAGCGGCCGCCTGGTACTGGCATTTCGTCGACGTGGTGTGGCTGTTCCTCTTCACCTGCATTTATGTGCTGGGGCAGGGGCCGGTCGTAGCCTGCGTTGAGCGAGCGCCGACCGCGACGCTGCCGCCGCTGTCTTCGGGCGCTGTCCGCGCTGCGGCAAAGGCAAATTGTTCGACGGCTATCTGAGCTCGCCAAAAGCTGCAGCGCCTGCGGCCTCGATTACGCGATGTTCGATGCGGGCGACGGCCCGGCGGTGTTCGTCATCCTGATCGTGGGCGCCATCGTCTGCGCGGCGGCGCTCTATGTCGAGTTCACCTTCCAGCCGCCCTACTGGGTGCATGCGGTGCTGTGGATTCCGACCGTCACGATCCTGACTCTTCGTTCTCTTGCGCCTGGCGAAATCGCTGCTGCTGGTGCTGCAATACAAGAACCGCGCAGGCGAGGGGCAATTGAAGAAATAGTTCTCTTCACCTTCCCCACAAGAGGGAGGTAAAAGGGCGCATGCTCCACTTTCGGCCCCTTCCAGCTCTCACCGCGTTCTGCGCGGTACTGTTTGCCATTCTTATCGGCTTGGGCATTTGGCAGCTGGAACGTTTGCAATGGAAGCTCGGCCTGATCGCAGACGTGAACCGCAATCTTGCATCCGCGCCGTGGTCGCTCGACCAGGCGCTCGCGAAGGGCTCCGCCGCCCAATATCACCGCGTTGCTCTCGACGGCAGGTTCGTCAGCGGCAAAGAAGCCTATGTCTACGCCACCAGCGCTGAC
>CAWGHR010000049.1:0-25356 GCA_963822275.1 uncultured Alphaproteobacteria bacterium | reverse complement strand
ATCCGACCTGATTGAATCGTGAGGGATTCACGGATTAGACGAATTGTGATTCAAACTGCTGGCTGGGCAGGAGGCCGGCAGCGATGGCTCGACCCTATTCCTTGGATTTGCGAGAGCGGGTTGTTGGGGCGATTGAAGGGGGCCTATCGCGCCGGGAGGCGGCAGAGGTCTTTGGCGTCAGCCCGAGCACGGCGGTGAAGTGGATGCGCCGACACCATGACGGTGGCGGGGTGGCGGCGCGGCCGATGGGCGGCGATCACCGTTCGCGCCTTGGCAGCGAGAAATCCTTCATCGAGGAGCAACTCGAAGCCACCAATGACCTGACGATCGAGGAGCTTCGCGCTGCTTTGCGGAAGCGCGGGACTGTGGTCGGCTACGGCACGGTCTGGCGCTTCCTGGCCAAAGAGAAGATCACACTTAAAAAAAACCGTGCACGCCAGCGAGCAAGAGCGGCCTGACGTCGCTGAGGCCCGTGTTGCCTGGAAGGCCGAACAGGCATCGCTCGATCCGGCCAGGCTGGTCTTTATCGACGAGACGGGAGCCTCGACCAAGATGACGCGGCTCTATGCACGCGCCAGACGAGGCCAGCGTGCGCTTGGCCGGGTTCCCTGGGGCCATTGGAAGGTTGTCACCTTCGTCGTCGCTCTGCGTCTGGACGGTATGAAGGCACCCTTCGCCATAGACTGGGCAATGAACGCTGCCACCTTCGTCGAGTATGTCCGCCAATGCCTGGTGCCGACGCTGAAAAAAGGCGACATCGTCGTCCTGGACAATCTTCCCGCCCACAAACCGGACGACGTGCGCGAACTCATCGAAGGCGCAGGCGCTGAGCTGCGCTATTTGCCGCCCTACAGCCCCGACCTCAATCCGATTGAGCTGTCCTTCGCAACCTTGAAGGCCCGTTTGCGCAAAGCTGGAAAACGCATCATCCCCGACATCGTCGATGAAATCGGAAAGGCAATCCCTCTCTTCAAACCAACCGAATGCCGCGGCTACTTCAAGAAGGCAGGATACGCTTCAACCTGATCGGATTCAGCTCTAGTGCACGCGATATTGCAATTAGGGCATTCCCATGAATTTCGGGCTGCGCCTTTGTTGTATCAACAATGTTGAAACATGGCGGAATTCTTGTTATGGAACACGTCGATAGGAGTTTCATATGCGTGTGACAGTAAAGAAATGGGGCAATAGTGCATCGGTTCGCATTCCGGCCACAATTATGGCTGCAGCAAACGTTCGCCTCGAACAAGCAGTCGATGTACGAGAAGACCACGGCCTCATCATCATCGAGCCCATTCGCCCCCCGAGGTTTGATCTCAACGATCTGGTTGCACAGATCACCGATGAGAATCGTCACGACGAAGCGGGCTTTGGCAAACCGATAGGCAAAGAGATATTGTGATGGCCAACGCTGCCGTTCCTGATGCCGGCGATCTTGTTTGGCTTAATTTTGATCCCCAGGCTGGCCGCGAGCAAGTTAAGCACCGCCCGGCTGTCGTTCTTAGTCCCGCAAACTACAATGCCAAAGCTGGGTTATTCTTGTGTTGCCCGACGACGACAAAAATAAAGGGCTATCCCTTCGAAGTCCACTTGGCGGGCCAACCCGCCAGCGTCGTCCTCGCAGATCAAGTCAAGAGTCTTGATTGGCGTGTGCGCAAGGCCCGCAAGAAGGGCAAAGTGTCAGCAGCTGAATTGGCGGAAATCCGCTCCAAGCTCCATGTCCTAATTGGATAAAACGCGAAGAGGATAGGTCGCGCGACAAATAGAGGCCCCACCGCAACGATCAATTGGTGCTTTGTGTCCGTTTGTACCGCGTGCCGCGCGCCTGACCGATGCGTTCTAGAAGCTTCAGCTTCGTGAGCCGTGAGAGCGCTTGCTTCACAGTCGGCTGCGGTACTGCACCCTTGAGTAGTGCATATATCTCTGCGACGGCCAATTCCTTCCGTTCGTCGAACAGGCTGTATACCGCCGTCTGTTTTTGCGAAAGAAGTTTCTCGGGCTGATCGTTTTCCATGAGCTCACGAGCGCGCTCGGCCTGTTCGTTGAGTGCAGTGAGGAGGTATGCCACCCATGACGTCACGTCCTCGCGCTTGGTCTTGTGGCGCTTCTGTGCGGCGCGAAGTGCGAGATAGTATTCGGATTTCGTCCGTTCAACGATCTCGTCTAGGGAGACATATGGCACATAACTGTATCCGGCGCGGAGAAGAAGGAGGTTTGTGAGCGCGCGGCTCACGCGTCCGTTACCATCCGAAAATGGGTGAATCGCAAGAAACTCGAATATAAAATTTGCGATCACGAGAAGCGGATGGGTTTCACCACTCGTCAGCTCCTGGTTTGCCCACTCGATTGCTGAGCGCATCTCCGCCTCAACAAGGTAGGGCGGCGTCGGCTCAAAGAGCACGACCTGCTCGCCCTTCTCGTTCATCATCACGACGGTATTGGGGGCACTTTTGTACTTGCCCTTGTGGACCCGGTCCTTGTCGGAGAATTTGAGGAGGATGCTGTGGAACTGGAGTATCCAATCTTCGGTGAGCTTGATTGTCTTCCAGCTGTCAAATATTCGTCCGATGAGATCGGCGTACCCGGCGACCTCCTGTTCGTCACGGCTCTTGGGGCACTTCCCCTTGAAGCCTTGCAGGAATCGGGCGATCTCTTCGTCCCCCATCCTCGCACCTTCGATACGTGTTGATGCACCGGTTGACGTGATGATGACCCACGACTTCAGGCGTCCCAATATCTGCGGGCTGAGGCGCAAGCTTCCCTGCCAGAGGCCCTTGAGCTCGTCGATCTTGGCGATTTTCGCGAGGATGGGCTGGTTGAGGGGTATGCGTTTGCTAAGGCGATTCTGAACCATGGAATGAATATAGTATAACTATATCCGATTGTATACGAAAGTATTCGTTAGTTCGGTTGGACCAATCCCCAGCGAGATATAGTAAACCACATCAATGAGTGTTCACGAAATCAATGACACCAGGGGGACATGAGACATGCTGGTTCTTTCGGGCAT
Source organism: uncultured Alphaproteobacteria bacterium (assembly GCA_963822275.1). GTDB lineage: Bacteria > Pseudomonadota > Alphaproteobacteria > Micropepsales > Micropepsaceae > Rhizomicrobium. The sequence continues at coordinate 22,346 of CAWGHR010000049.1, read as the reverse complement.
CGCCGTCGTCATTCTGGGCTTCGCCTTGCGGATCAATCCGCTGCTTGGTCGTGACCCTGGCGGTTTTGGCGACCGGGCTTCGGCGCAGGCTTCGCGCCGCTCGCGGTCGTCGCCATGCTGGGCAAAGCGTTCGTCGCCAATCGTTTCATCGCCATTGCTTGGCTGGTTCTGCCGGTGATCGGCCTGTTGGAGCGCGGCGGCATCCGCGAGCGCGCCCGCACGCTTATCCGGCGCCTGCAAGGCGCCAACGCCGGCCGCGTGCTGATCGGCTATTTCATCATCCGCCAGATCGCTTCGACGCTCGGCCTCACCGCGCTCGGCGGGCATGTTCAGATGGTCCGCCCCTGATCGCGCCGATGGCGGAAGCGGCGGCGGAACGCAACGCCCCGCTCGACAAGCCGACGCGCGATCTTGTCCGCGCCCATGCCGCCGCGGTCGACAACATCGCGCTGTTCTTCGGCGAGGACGTCTTCATCGCCATCGGCTCGATCTTGCTGATCCGCGGCTTTCTGGAGCAAAACGGAGTATCGGTCACGCCGACGCAGCTGGCGCTGTGGGCGATCCCCACCGCCGTTCTCGCCTTCGTCATCCACTGCGCGCGGCTTGTTCTGCTCGATCGCAAGCTCGCCCGGCGCAAGGCGGACGCGCCATGATCGGGCTCGACGCGCTTTACATTCTGACCGGCGGCATGTTCGCCGCCTTCGCCATCAGCCACGCGCTGGACCGCGCCAACCCGGCGCGCTGGCGCAGCGCCCTCTTCTGGGGATGTTTTGCCGTGCTGCTGCTTCTGGGGTCGTGGCTGCCCGATCTTGTCAGCGGCTTCCTTGTTCTGATCATGGTCGGCCTCGCGACCATCGGCCTGAAACCCGGCAAAGACGTCACCACCGATGCGCCAACGCGCGAGGCTTCGGCCGCCAAATTGCGCAACACTTTGTTTCTGCCGGCGCTGGTGATTCCCGATCCTCACCCTGGCCGGAACGCTGCTCCTGCCCAAAGTCATTGATCGGCGGCGCGCCGCTGGTGGACCCCAAACAGGTGACGCTTGTCGCCTTGGCGGCGGGTGCGATGGTGGGATTGGGATTGGCGCTGTTTCTGCTGCGCGCCCGCGTCGCGACGGCGGCGGCCGAGGGCCGCCGGCTGGTGGATGCCATCGGCTGGGCCACCGTGTTGCCGCAAATGCTGGCGGCCTTGGGCGGGATCTTCGCGGCGGCGGGCGTCGGCCAGATCGTGGCCCATCTTGTGACCGGCACATATTCCGATGACCATGCCGCTGGTCGCGGTGGTGGTTTACACCATCGGGCATGGCGCTCTTCACCATCATCATGGGAAATGCCTTTGCCGCCTTTCCGGTGATGACGGCCGGCATCGGCTTGCCGCTGATCGTCGGCAAATTCGGCGGCGATCCCGTGATCATGTCGGCGCTCGGCATGCTGTCGGGCTTTTGCGGCACGCTGCTGACGCCGATGGCGGCCAATTTCAACATCGTGCCCGCCGCCGTGCTGGAACTGCAAGACCGCAACGCGGTGATCAAAGTGCAAGCGCCGACGGCCTTTCTTCTGTTGCTCGCCAACACCGCCATCATGGCGATGTTCGTCTTTCACCGGTGATCACTATGACCGATCTAACTCCCGCGCTTAGCCGAGCGTTTTGCCGCCATCGCGCTTGGCCATGTCACCAAAGAATTTCCCAACAAGCTCGACCATGTTCTGAACGCGCCCGGCGATGCGCGCACGCCGCGCGATCTGCATCCGGTTTTCTATGGCAGCTTCGATTGGCATAGCTGCGTGCATTCTTATTGGATGCTGGCGCGCTTGCGCCGGCTGTTTCCCGAGATGTCTGCGGCCGCGGACATCGCGACGCTGTTCGACGGCGCCTTTACCGAGCAAAAGATTGCCGGCGAGCTTGCCTATCTGGCGCGCCCGCTGAGCGGCGGATTTGAGCGCCCCTATGGCTGGGCATGGCTTTTGATGCTGGCGGGGGAATTGCGCCGCGGCGATGGCGCGTGGTCGGAGGCGCTGAGGCCGCTCGAACAAGCATTTGTCGCCCGCTTCACCGCCTATCTGCCGAAGCTCACCTATCCGGTGCGGGCGGGCACGCACAACAACACGGCATTCGCGCTGATCCTGGCGGCGGACTATGCGCGCGGCAACGCGGAGTTTCGGAGGCTTCTGGAGGAACGGGCGCGGGCCTGGTTCGGCCATGATCGCGGCGCCGTCGCGTGGGAGCCGAGCGGCGAGGATTTTCTATCGCCGACGCTGACCGAGGCGGCTTGCATGCGCGCCCTGTTGCCGCCCGAGGAATTTGCGCGAGTGGTTTGCCGCGTTCCTGCCGCAGCTTGGGGGCGGCGAGCCGCAGGCATTGTTCGAGCCGGCGATCGTCAGCGATCGCAGCGACGGCAAGACTGGCCCATCTCGATGGGCTTAATCTCAGCCGGGCTTGGTGCATGCGCTTGCTCGCCGATGCGGTCCCCGGCGAGCCGCGCGAAACCGTTCTGCGCCAAGGCGCCGAGCGCCATCTGCAAGCAGCGCTGCCGCATGTTTCCGGAGATTATATGGGCGAGCATTGGCTCGCGACCTATGCGGTGCTGGCGATTCCGTAACCGACCCATATTGTCAAGCTAGGTGAAGCTTTATTCGGCTTAACACATAAGCGGCAATTCTTGGATCGCGGCAATAAGGCAGCGTACGCAACAAGTTTAAAATCACCAGATTGTTCAATATCGGCTCTATCGAAGGCGCCAACTCATGCACCATTGTTATCAACAATACGCGCAGGTGCTCCAAAGCCATGATGGCGTTCACCTGCCCAGTGGAGTTGGTCGAATGGCGCAGGCACCAATGGCCGCTGGCATCTTGGAACAACTTTGCGATGTCCAAAAAATAGGACGGCAAATCCGGGACATCGAAATCGATCAAGCAATAGCCCGATCTGGCAATCTGGATATTTTCCAGCGTGAGATCGCCGTGACAGGCGGACGTGGGAATACCGCTCCAATCTTCGCGCGCCAGCCGGCGAACGTAATATTCGGTTTCCGCAGCAAACGGCTTGGTCGCCTCGTTGGACGCTACGGCTTTTCGAATCCCTTCCAGCTTCGCATGGAACAGCTCGGCCTCAAGATTGTGCGTCGCCGTGCTTTTGAAATAACCAAGCCACTGAAATAAGAATCCGGTTAAGGACTGCTGGTTCACGAAAGCACCCGCCGCGCATTGATGCGCGACGCTGACGCCCGCCACATACTCCATATCGAAGTAGAATTGCCCGGCGTCGGTTCCATATCCGATCACTGCTGGGCAGGGAATCCCCAGCCGGTGCAAAGCGTCTTGCTTGCGGGCTTGCGCCTCGAGGCGATCATTGCGGGTCGGCGACGGAGATTGCTTTCGAACGAAGGCGTTTTCGCCGTCGTTTCGCAGCGTGACGATGGCGCCCGAATGGCCTTCAAAACGGCGAATATTACGCATGCCAACGCTACGCTAAAATCTTGGCGAGATCGGGCGAATTGCGAACCAGATTGATGGCGACAGCCGTGGGATAAGGATTGGAAGCCGCAAAATCGTTTACGAGATACCGCCTTCCATGCAAGCAGCCCATAATTAAGGCGTGCGCCCGCAATCCATGCGCTTGCAAAGCACGCAGTGTTTTCTCTCGGTATTGATCGGATCGCGAGGTCACAAAAATGAGTTGAGCCCCCTCTTTCTGCAATTCGCGCAGGCGCGCGATATTGGCCTCGATAGGCTTCTCGTCGTCATCCCAATTGGGGCTGAAATAACGGCTGTGATTTTCGAAAACGACTCCGTCGATATCGAGAACCAGCGTTATTTGGCGGTTTCGATAAGCATTCCAGCTCAAGCTCGAATCGACTTCGACGAACCCTCCTATGGGAACGGCGGTGACAACTTCCCCTCGCGTGACAACCGAGGATACGACGTGGGAGACAAAAAATGCCGTCGACATCAGGGCACGCTGCGATGCGGCGTACCCGGAACGAAACACCTGAATATCCGAAAACCCGTAAAGGCCCGCCGATACCAGATTGGAGGAAACGACCTTTTCGATAACGTCGCTCACCATTCCCTGCTCGTTGCAGTGAACGAAACTCTTCTCGCCCACCCGCGTGACGTCCAAATTCTCGCGCAGATCGCAGGTTGCGATAAAAGAGCCACCGGGAATTGGCGCCGGATCGAAAAAACTGTCACTGTCCTTGATGGCGATCGGCCCGTCGACGCCGGCCAGGCCGATCATGTTGAACACCGTTTCCGCCGGGCCGCTTGTCTGGTGCTTGATGATGACGATGTCGGGCGCCGGCAAATCATGGGCTTCGAAATTTCGCCTGATCGCTTCGAAGGCGCCAAATCGAATATCGGCTTCCTCGGAAATTCCCACCACCACGCGCGATGTTTCATATCCCACGACCGAAGCGGCCGCGCGGAAAACGACCAGATCGCCATTGGGCGCGGTGAGCAGCCAAGGCGGGCGGTGATTGTCTTTGGCAAGAGGTCCCGCGCAGGGCAAAATTATGGTTCGCATCATCTCCAACCGCCTAGGGGAAGAGCGAACAGTTAAGCACCGGTGCCGAATTATGACAATCTCGCCCGAAAAGCGCTAGATATAATGTGTTGGAGAACAACGCATGTTGAACGTCGTCATGCCGATCGCCGGCGCGGGATCGCGCTTTCGCGGCGCGGGCAATCCCAAGCCTCTCATTCCCATCCATGGCCGCCCCATGGCGGTCTGGGCATTCCTCAGCCTTGCCGTTGGCGTGCAAGCCTGCCGGCCCATTTTTGTCATGCTGCGGGAGCACGCCGAAAAATTCAACGCCGAGGCGATATTGGCGGCCAATTTGCGTCATGCCGTCTTTGTCTTGCTGGATCGGCCAACCGGCGGAAGTTTGGAGACAAGTCTTGCTGCGGAAGGAATAATTCCGCGCGGCGAACAAAACCTGGTCGTGTTGGATTGCGATCTTGTGTTTGCTTCGGCCGCGTTTTGCGCTGCGGTCGCCGGTCTTTCGGCCACGCCGGATTGCAATGCCGGTGTGCTCCTGTCGTTTCCCTCGACGGATCCGCGCTACAGCTATGCGCAGGCACAAAGCGGCCGGGTTATCCGAACGGCGGAGAAGGACGTGATATCGACCGATGCGCTCGCCGGCGCCTATGCTTTTGCGGCCGCTCGTACATTTTTCGACATGGCCAAGGAAATTGTAACAAACAACCAGCGCGTCGCCGACGGCGAATTCTACACCAGCGCCGTTTACAACAAATTGATCGCGCGCGGGGCGATTGTGAAGCTTACCAGAGCCGAAGCCTATTGGTCTTTGGGCACGCCCGAGGAGTTGGCGGCAACATCGGCCTCGCCGGATTTCGAACCATTCTTGGAGAAGCTATTGTCCGAGGCGGCACGCAGAGATATTTTGGCATGAAGTTTCCATATTTCGATCTGGGGCAAGGTGTGTTCTGACGGCGGCGCACCTCACGCATACGGCCCGGGCACGCACAACAACACGGCCTTCGCGCTGATCCTGACGGCGGATTATGCGCGCGGAAATGCGGCGTTTCTAAAGCTTCTGGGAGATCGGGCGCGGGCCTGGTTCGGCCGGGATCGCGGCGCCGTCGCGTGGGAGCCGGGCGGCGAAGATTTCTTGTCGCCGACGCTAACTAAGGCGGCTTGCATGCGCACCCTGTTGCCGCTTGAGGAATTTGCGCAATGGTTTGGGGCGTTCCTGCCCCAAATGGCCGAAAGCGAGCTGGGCGCGTTGTTCGAGCCGGCAGTGGTGAGCGATCACAGCGACGGCAAGCTGGCCCATCTCGACGGGCTTAATCTTAGCCGGGCTTGGTGCATGCGCTTGCTTGCCGATGCCGCTCTCGACGAGCCGCGCGAAACTGTTCTGCGACAAGCGGCAGAGCGCCATCTGCAGGCTGCCCTACCACATGTTTCCGGGGATTATATGGGCGAGCATTGGCTCGCGACGTATGCGGTGCTGGCGATGGGGGAGATGTGACTAGGACACCCCTCATCAAAAGTGGGGTCGCCCGCGCGAGCCTCGACGGATGCCAGCGCTCCTGAAACACAGCATATGCAGTCCCCCCGGATCAGCGGGGCTATGATTCTGTTTTCGCGGCCGTCCGCCCGTACATGTCGTCAAACCGCACAATGTCGTCTTCGCCAAGATAAGGACCGGACTGAACCTCGATCAGACGAAGCGGCATCTTGCCGGGGTTTTCCAGGCGGTGCTTCTCTCCGAGCGGGATAAAGGTCGATTCATTCTCCCGAAGCACGAACACTTTATCGCCGCAAGTGACGCGTGCGGTGCCCTGCACAATGATCCAATGTTCGGCGCGATGGTGATGCATCTGTAAAGAGAGCACGCCGCCCGGCCTGACCATGATGTGCTTGACTTGGAATCGATCACCGAGATCGATGGTCTCATAGCTGCCCCAAGGACGGAAAACTGTCGTGTGTTCGACAAATTCGTGCCGGCCCTCCGCTTTGAGGCGGTCGACAATGGCTTTAACGTCCTGCGCGCGCGATTTTTCCGCCACGAGAACGGCGTCCTTTGTGGTGACGACCACGAGATCGCGGACGCCGACAAGTGCCGTCAGCCGCTTCTCGCTGTGGACGAATGAGCGTTTGGTGTCATGCGCGATGACATCGCCGACAAGCACGTTGCCCGATACATCTTGTTCCAGAATTTCCCACAAAGACGACCAAGAGCCGACATCGCTCCATCCGATAGAGCAAGGCACCAATGCTGCCCGCTGCGTGCGTTCCATGATGGCATAGTCGATCGAGATGTTCGGTGCTTGTGCGAAATTATCGGCGTCAAGGCGAATAAAATCTAGATCGCGTTTGGCTTTCACCAAGGCTTCGCGAACGGCAGGTAGGACGGCCGGAGCATGACGGTCGATTTCCTCAAGCAACACATCGGCGCGAAAAACAAACATACCTCCGTTCCAGTAATATCCGCCGTCCGCGATATAGCCCTTCGCCGTATTGAGATCGGGCTTCTCTACGAAGCGCTGCACTTTGAAGGCTCCCTCTATGCCGCCGATCGGCGCACCGCGCTGAATGTAACCGTAACCAGTTTCGGGCGCCGTCGGCTGCATACCGAAAGTAACGATGCTGCCTGCTTCGGCGGCACGAACGGCAACGGCAACAGCATCGCGGAACGCCGGCTCGTCCGTAACGACATGATCGGACGGAAGCAGAAGAATAATGGCGTTGGGATCGTTCTCGGCGGCAACCAGCGCCGCGACGGCGGCCGCCGGAGCCGTGTTGCGCCCCATCGGTTCGAGCACGATGGCGCTGGGCTTCAGACCGATCTCCAGCATTTGTTCGGCGACGAGAAAACGATGGTCGTCGTTGCACAACAGAATGGGCGGCGCGACCTCCGGCAATTTGGCGCGGCGCACCGTTTCCTGAATCATCGTATGGCTGCCATGCAGGGCCAAAAGCTGTTTCGGCAACGAAGATCGCGACAGCGGCCAAAGGCGTGTTCCTGATCCGCCGGAGAGAACGACTGGATAGAGACGAGCAACCTGTGTCACCAAACCCCCACTTTACTCTTCCGCGCAGTGCGCCAGAACAGAACGCGTTCAGCGAAAGCTATCAATGCTAATTCCGCAAAAAGAGGCAATTCGATGTTCCGTCATAGTGGATCATCGCATACCCACATTTCAGAAGCAGTTCAACGGCCTTTGTGATTTTTTTATTGGACCCGCTATCTGGGAAGTTGACTTCATCGAACTCCACCAGGATTTGCTGCGGAAAAATTCCACTATTACAAATAGACTCAATTACTTCTATCTCAGCTCCTTCAATATCCAGCTTCAATAAGCACAGATCAGAGACCCGATAATTGTTTTCAGAAAGGATATCCGACAGCGGCTTCGCCTCTACTTCTATATAGCGTTTGGACTGCTGTATATTGGTAAGGGAATGAGAGACATGCCCACTGTTGACAGGCACCCAGAATTTCAACACATCACGTGCGCACCAAATCGCAGTCGGTATATATCTTATTTTTTGGAAATTGACATTATCGTACTGATAGAATTCATCGCTGTTGTTAATAGCAAATACTTTGTTCTCAGCACGAGCAGCAGAAAGTTTCTGAAAATGCTCCACTGCTCGTGGCGTGGGGTCAACGATTATTATTTCACATCCACAATGTCCTTGCAGAGTAAGATCGAACGAAACATCTTCGCCAGCCCCACATAGAACGGCTACTCCGTTTTTTAATTCAGGTGTTTCAACGATGGTCCAGCCACCGTACATGCTCCCGAGCCGGAGCAATTTCACGCTGCCATTACAAGGAGTCAGATACTTTCGAAGCGTTCGGCGGGGGCCAAATACTATTTCGCTATAAAACTGTTTTACCTTCGACTGGATTTTCGCTACGAGCAATTCGCCCCCTACAACCTGCGTTGTTATGTAAAATTAATATTCTACCTGCACAACAGAATCAATCGATCGCGAGAAAATTACCGAGAGGCGACAGCTTTTTGCCAATCGTGAGCGTTCTCATTGTTGGGATGCGAAAGGTCATGCTGACTATGGCAAAAACGGGATATCCGTGTGCACGAATTCAATCGGTAGAATTCGCCGAAGCATTATGTGACATTACCTGACACACTCGGTTTGTAATTCCTTTTTAAACCCCATAGTGAAGCATGTGAAGCGGAACCGTAGAGGTCCGGGCCGGCGTCAACCGTATTGAGCAAGTGAACTGAGGCGCACATTTTTCGAATCTGAGAGTGGTCGTCGAAACCGGAACTAAGAATAAAACACTCTGACCGTGGTTTGAAGCGTAGCTTCGACTCGTTCGGCTAGCAATAAGGTATCGAAATAAGCCCCTCATCGCAGTACGCTCTTTGGCCGTTTTTCGTGCCGGTGATCATTCATACTGATGATCAATGGTTATTGTGGCTTTGGTCACCTGCCTCACGTAAATCAACTATTATTGATTAGGTTCAAACAGTTTTGAGCTATCTCCATCCTGAAGTGGCCCCAACTTCTCTTTGAGGCAGTGTCAGCAATGTGGTGCCAGTTGAGTTCATGGCGCTCGGTGCGACGATGCGCGTCTACCAACGCGCACTTCAACGCAACAGGATTCCCGGCTTCAATGATTGTTGCTGAATCTGAATCGAGATGAAGATCAACTAGACCGGTGTTTTCTGTACCAATAATGAAGCATCCATGTGCAAGAGCCTCAAGAAACACCAAACCGAAACCCTCTACAAGAGACGGCATTACGAATATGTGCGAACGTGCGTAAAGTGCTTGCAACTCCATATCACTCTGTTTGCTTAGGAGGGTTATAGAATCGCCATCAATCATTCTTCGAATGCCTGGATCAATCTTATAACAGACCAGTGTAAGGTGGGCGTTCTTTAAAGCGGCAGCCTTCCAGGCCATGATTAAATGGTGGAGACCCTTCCGTTGAACGCCCTGCCCCACAAACAGAAACTCGCATTTTCCTCCGCAATCTCTTGTCGTTACCGGTATGTTTCTTAATGGCGATGAGAAACCGTATGGAATTACAGAAATCCTTGACTCTGGGCAGCCAGCGAAAATAAGTGATCGCTTTGTCATCGTGCTAGCACAGATGATATGGTCAGAGTTCTGCCAATCACTGTCGCGGGCCGCGACCGACCCAACGCCTGTATCCCGCTCATCTCGATAAGACCACGAGACCTCTGGATATTTGGCCAAGTCTGCCGCGAGAATGTTTCGTACATATGTTGGATGTGGATGGAACTGAAAGAGTATTTGTTTTCGCGTGCCCCTTTTCATCCAGCGCGGTGGTGAATATCCAGAATACACATAGAGATGGCTTTTTGTGTGCTTCGCCAGGAAACCGGCCGCGAGGCCCAGAATCGTATCCGTTATTGGGAAGACATAGTTCATAGGGAGATGAAGAACCTGAAAAAGCGACTGTAAAAAAAAGCTGGAGCGGATGCTCTTTACGGCGCTCGCTGGGAGCTTTGGATGTTTGCGCTTTTGAAGTGAGCGTATGCCGCTCGTTGCTGAGAGAAGAGGATCATCACCTAAATAATAATCCGTAACGAGACGCTCCAGAAGCCCAACTTCATGAAGAGCTACCGCGACTTCGTAATTGTCTCTGTTTCTGTTAAACACGCAGACAAAACGTTCGGTCATTCCAATTTTCCTAGGCTGCGCGGAAATATTTGAGCCAGTAGCGGGCTGAAGCGATGTCAGAAATGTCATTCATCTGATGCGGACGAAACAATTTGGTACGTTGATTAGGAGGCACCGCACGGGGAGAAACAAAAGCTGGAGTGCTTAATTTCGCCCTCTGCTATGTCCTTATAAGCTGTCCCGAGGCATAAAGTGAGAAAGGACAACTGCTGAGAAGCGATCGCGGAGCTCGTTTAATTTCTGGCGCGCCGGGGCCCCACTTCTGTTACTCATCTGCCAATTGCAAATATCCTGTGCTGCCATGCCCGGCTTCCCATAGTCAATTTCGAGAACACTATGGCCAAGGGGTTTTAGCTCAGCGGCCACATACGATCCTCGCCGTGCAACCAACGGAATGCCGAATTGAAAGGCCCGGCCGCTAATGCCCGACGCCTGATCGTAGTCGGGCGCATAGCACCCCCACACCAAATCGGAAACATCGTACAAATCTCGCATTTCCTGATTGGTAATGGCGCGGTCCACAAGGACACCTCCTTGCGTTTGAAATCCTTTGCTTAGACGAGTCGATGCGGCATCGACTCGTCCTGCGGCAACAAAGAGGCAATGCTGGCGCAGTGTTTCCGAGCTCGACCATAGATCGCAGAAATAGTCGAAACCCTTTCTACGGTTCTGGCTTCCAAGGGCGACGACAATCAGCCGACCGGCCGCGGATCGGCGTATTCCGGCAATTAGAGATGTGCCCACGGTACTCGGGGGTTCGGGCAAGACAGATTTGTCCCACATATGCGGATCATACACCCAATCGTCGGCGATTTCGGAGAACCTCGTATCGACGGCGAAAGGCAGGATGGTGACGATTTTGATCCACGGCAATTTCCGTATATTCCTCAGCGCCACTCGCTTTACGTGACTGCTCCATCTTCTTTGGAAACACTCGGCTGGTCGAAACAACAACCCGACTATCGGCCGTTGCGAAACGATGTTGGATATCACTGAAATAGAAAAACCAGCGATGTCCTCTTCGATCATTGAGAAGTAAGCTGCGCGTCCCAGAGTTCGTGGAGACGGGCGGTTGTCGATCAGCACAGGCGTTATCCCCGCCGCCAGAGCGATCTTCGAGAATATCGCCGTGTACTCGTCACGATGCCCATCATGCCCACGGGAGAACACGAGCAATTCCTTCATGAGTGTATCTTTAACATTTTCCTTAGAAACACGGATTCGAAATGTCTGTTCATCGAGGGCGACGAACATCCCAATATTTGGAGACGAGATCGTCGATGGATTCGGTCAAGTTCAACTGAGGAGACCAACCCAGGGTCTCGGACAATTTCCTGGTACTGGCATGTTGCCGCACTCTATCAACGCGACGCCTACGCGTCTCGACCTCTAGGACGGTGATCTCTGCGCCCATGGAAGAGCCGATAGCGACCACAAGCTCTCTGACTGATGCTTCGGCACCGCCCGAAACATTGAAAACATCCCACGTCTTGTCGCTTCGGGTGTCGAGCAATATTGCAGCCATGGCTCGCGCCGTATCGTCGGCGTGGATATAGTCGCGACGCGGCGCCAAATTCCCAAGCTCAATATTGGCAGACTTGGTTCCCGGCGGAATCTGATTGAGTACGTCGGGGATCAGATGCGCATTGGGATCATCATGGCCGATCGTGTTGAAGATCCGGGCAACTCTGGACCAGGCGCCCGTGCGTTCGGTCCAGAATTTGAGCTGTTGTTCGTTTGTCAGCTTCGCGAGGGCGTAGTTGTCGGCGGCCCGCAACGGCGAGCCGTCCTCTAGCAATTCATTTTCGACCCAGTCATAGACGGCGCCTGAGGAAGCGAGCACGAATCGCGATACGGCATGGCGTTCGGCGGCCGCAAGCACGTTTTCGGTTCCGATGACATTTACGGATAGCGAATAAGCCCGCTTCTGCTCGCAGGTCGGTATATGGTGCACGGCTGCTAAATGAACGATGGCATCGGGCCGAAACATCGCGATTTCGCGATCGGTTGCATCCGCATCCACGATATCGACGACACGCGTCGTGATCCCCGGAATATTCTCCGGCATCGGCATGCCAACCGAAAGATTATCGAGGATATGTATGGCGTGACCTGCCGCCGCCAAACTCTTGCAGAGACGATGTCCGATGAAGCCCGCGCCACCGGTCACAAGAACACGAGACTTATTATTGGAAGTCATGATTATCCCTTAAACTGGCCAGCTGGAAGCCGGACCATATGGTTGAAGCAAAACAGCTCGACGCGGCGCAATAAGCCACCGGATGCTAATGGCGGCTTACCACTTCCAGCGCGATCTGCTGATAGCAGCGCGCGAACTCCCGAACCCGCTCCGGCAGCGCCGCTTCGGCAATTTCCATGTGCCGGCGTTCTTCCGTCTGATCGAATTCGAGCTGCGCGCGCCACAATTCATCGGCGAGCGCTATTGCATTGTCCGGATCGAAGAAAACACCACGCGGGGGCGCTTGCTCCAAATGCACGGCAATGTTGGACAACAGAATTTTCTTGCCCATCGATTTCCCTTCTTCGACCGTCGTGCTCCAGCCTTCAAAAAGCGACGGATTGATTAGCGCAATGGAATTGCGCATAAGCCCGACAAGATCTTTGAACGGAACAACTCCCAGAGGGCGAAAGCGGTCGGCGACACCCAATTCTTCGGCCCTTTGCATCAACGCCTTGAAGTGTCCAGGCTGTCGTGTGTCTTCCCGATGTCCGGTCGCCAATACAAGAACTCGTCTGCCTTTCGATGCCAGCAGCGCTAGCGCCTCGATAACGATGCGATGGTTCTTGTGCGCCCAGAATTGATTGGGCAAATGAAAATATGGCTCGTCGAAGTGGTAGCCGGCCTGCAGCTTCGAGAGATCGCTTCCGCCCTTCTGAACGGCCCCGAAACCGGCAACAAAGTGAAGCACGCGACTGTTCGCCATCGCCGCAGGAGCAAAGACAGCCAGATCCTTCAAAGCTTCGTGGCTGCTCATCACCGTACATTTGCAGTAGTTGGCCATGCGAGCGAACCCCGCATCCCGACTGGCCAACTCTGCGGCAGGAAAAAACTCCGGCATCCGCCGGTGTTGCAAATCCGGTATCCAGCCAATCGTCGGAAATCGCGACCGCGGTCCAAGATGTCCCGAATGGGAAAGAAGAGTTATTCCGTTGCGCGCCAAAAACCGTTCCAGAATTACGGCGTGGCCGCAAATCGCTCAAACACTTTGCGGGCCAGCCAGTCCTTTCGTGTCGTATCGAACAGAGTACTGCGGATGATTTGGGTCGCAGGAAAATCGGCAAACGCGCTGTCGGCGGTTTGCGGCGCTGTCAGAATAACAGGCTCGACCTTTGGATTCGGCAAAGCCTTGAGAGCATGAAACAGATTTACGCTGTAGTTTCTCCCCCCGATCCAATTGTTGTTTCCGGAGAAAGAAATAATAAACCCGACCTTCATCCTTTGGCCTCGTTATGCTGGTGGTCAAGCTATTTGTAGAAGACTTGCATTTTTTATGAAGCGAAACGGGAGCCTAGAAGTTTTCCAGCACGCATGGCGGGCACTTCTATGAAACGGCGCGAAACATCTGCACAAATAATCGTTCCGCCCAATACGACGAAAGGAAGAAGCCAGTCGATCAATCCGCCAGGGGTATAGAGGAAGTGCAGCACAAGGATCACTACAATTATGTGATAGAGATAAATGCTGTAGGACAAGCGCCCGAAATATTGCAAAGGCGCCGAGCGAAGTACTCTCGAAACCGCCGCGCACGACAGGCTTCCAAGTATAAAAAGCGAAGCGCCTATTGTGACGAGAAGATTATCGAAGGGTATCCGGTGCAACGCCGCGATATCAGGAAAGAACCACCAGGTATAGCTGTAGGCTAATACCGCAATAACAAAGATACTCGCTTTGGCAAGACGGGGGCTTTTCTGAATAGCGGCAACAAGCACGAAACGGTAGCGTGCCAGAAGCGCTCCTACGACAAACTCATTCGAATACATCAGGGTTGTGAAGATATTATATTGGCCATTGGTAACGTCTCTCAGATGTGTGAACGCGAAAGATATGCCGATGCTCACAGCCAGAGAAAAGTAGGCGCTGGTGCGGTCAACAAAGAGCACAATCAGGGGGAATATTAGTGAAAAGCGCATTTCGTGAAGAAGCGACCAAGTCGGCGCGTCGGAGACGAGCTCATCAAACCGCCAAATAAACGAGAGGTGTTGAACGACGTCCATAAAGTTTGGAGACCGCGCCCATAGCGTGTTGAAATTCCTGTCGCTTAGTTCCGGGACAGGAGGCAGGTGCAGCAGCCAATTCAACAGGAGCCCGAGTCCGGCGGCGGCCATGAACGGCAGATAGATACGGCATATACGCTGAACCTCGAATGCCTTACATGACGGAATAGTCAATCTATCCAGGGCCAAATAGAGCACGAACCCGCTGAGAACAAAAAAGAAAAGTACGGCTTCTTTACCTTCAAAAAAAATATGCAAAATGCTGAATTTTATCGTTCTTACAATCGGTGCATTTTCGCTCGTGTAACCAACATCCGCAAATACATTGAAACTGCTCAGATAGTGAAACGCCACGACCGAAAGGGCGGCGAGACCGCGCAAAGCATCAAGCTCGCGGTATCGTTTGTGCGATCCGATATGAGTGGTCATACCAATTGCAGCTCGAAGTCTTCTTCCGCCGCGATTGGATCAAAACGAATTGACGCGTTGGCAATTATGCTGGAAACGACGCCGAAATGCACTGTAGTCACGGCAGGTCACCACGTGACTTACCCGATGCTTTGTAAGGCATCCGCAGGTTCGGGTGGGATGCCTTGAGAATTTCAAGATAGCGCGGCTCATCCGGCAACAGATGCTCATGTTTTTCGGAAAAATCCGCAGCCGCAATCCATGACTTCGATATGGGGTCGAAACGCTTGATCACCCGAGCCGGGTTTCCAACGACAAGACTGAATGGGGGGACCGATTTTGTAACAAACGCGCCCGCACCGATCACACTGCCATGGCCAATGTTTACGTTTCCCAATACCGTTGTACGCGCGCCAAAACGGCAATTGCTTCCAATAACAATTGCGTCAGTCTTCTTGGTTTCGGTAGCCGAGTATGGCCTCATCGGATCGTTGAAGACGTGGTCACTACCAATAAAGTGGCAATCGACGCCAGTCATCGCATAAGCGCCAATATGAATGGCGCGACCTACGGTAAAAAAATTTCGCTTGCCAATATAGCTGCAATCTCCAATTACGATCTGGCCTTCGTTGCCAGAGCGATGATTGACATTCAGCCACGACCCTTCACTGATTATCGTGCTTTGACCAACTCTGACCGACCTCCAGCCGAGAACTTGCACAGTTGGATCAACAAATGCTGCTTTCCCGACATTTTTGTAGCGGTAGTAAGGAGTGGCAAAAAAGTCCTTTATAGGGACTAATCTTTCAATCAGCCACGGCGGGAGAAACTCTCGGAGTAAAGCTTTCAAGCTTTTTCTAATGCGCGTTGGTCAACCAAACGACTAGCCGTGCTGTGAAATAAACGACGTCTTATGATGAGGTAAAAGGGAACTGCTGAGCAGCATAGAAATGCAATAGCTGATCCCAGCGGAACGCCGGGTAAGCCAATTCTATTTATGAGAAAAAGTTTGAGGGAAATTGACGAGATCGCAATAGCGATCCCAATTGCCACTTGCGCTCGAACGATCAGGGCACCGTTCAGGAACATCGCAACGGCATTGCCACACGCCTCGATCACCTTCCAGACCGCAAATGCACATATCAACAGGAACGGCACCTTGATGGCATGCGCGATCCACAGTCCGATCACCTTTGGACCAAATATCACAAGAATACTCACGGAGAGGGAGGAGAACACCAGCGCCGTGAACAAGGAGCGCCGCAGCGTTTTTCTGACCCAGAGCGTGTCGCCTCTGGTGAGTGCTTCGCCATAGGCCGGCCACAGAGGCAACAGCATCATGATATTGACCTGCGAGACCAGGGCGAAGAGCTTGTCCGGGATGGCATAGACGGCCACTGATGCGGCGCCCATTGTCTGCGCCACAATCAGGGTATCCGACGAGTAGCTGATGGTTCCGACAATCTGGAGAACCAGGAACAGAATACCGGTGTGGCTAATCGTTCGCAGATCGGCACGCGAAACATCGCTCCATCTTGGTGCTATTTCCGGTTTTGAAACGCTAAAAAAAGTCATGGTGTTAATAAGGGCCGCCAGTTGCGGGGCGCCGACAAAAGCGGCCGCCAGCCAAGCGACACCACCCTGGGTATGGATTACCAGCAGAATGCCGATAAGCCCCAAAATACTGCCGACGCATTGCCAAGCAATACGTACGGAAAAACCAAGTAGAATAAACATAAACATGTACGTATTGCGCGGGAACCATTCCAAATCACAGTTGCGCCAAACCGATGAATTCCAAACCGAGTTTTCTGAAGAGCAAGCCCGGCAGGAAGTTCCAGGTCGTTTTGCTGCCGATTACCGTTATCCTGCTTTTGATCGGCGGCTGCCTTTTTCTGCGTCCCGCGAAGAAAAGGGTTCCCGCTGCGGCGGCGATCCCGGTTTCAGCCGCGCCGGTCGCGGTCGGCGACATCGACGTCACCCTCGACGCCCTCGGCACCGTCACTCCCGTTTACACCGTCACCGTGACCAGTCGCGTCAGCGGCGAACTGACCGAGGTCCATTACAAGGAGGGCCAGAGGGTGAAGAAAGGCGATCTCTTGGCGATGATCGATCCGCGGCCCTACGCAGGCGCGCGTCGTCCAAGCGCAGGGCCAGCTCGAGCGCGATCAAGCCCTGCTGAAAACGCCCGGATCGACCTCGTGCGCTATCGAGACGCCTTCAAGGACACACGCCATACCCGAGCAGCAGCTGGCGACCCAGCAGCGCTCGGCGAAGCAGGACGAGGGAACGGTCAAGCTCGACCAGGGCAACCTCGACGCGGCCCAGGTCAACCTGGACTACACGCGACATCGCGCTCGCCGATCGACGGCCGCGTCGGCCTGCGCCTCGTCGATCCCGGCAACATCGTCCCGGCCAACGGTACGACCGGCCTCGTCGACCATCACCCAGCTGCAGCCGATCACGGTCATCTTCACGATTGCCGAAGACGATCTCGGCGAAGTCACCGGGCAATGCAGGCCGGCCGCAAGCTGACGCGTGATCGCCCTCGACCGCTCGCAACAGCGCACGCTCGCCGAGGGCGTCCTGCTCGACGATCGACAACCAGATCAATGCCGCCGACCGGCACGGTGCGGTGCACGCGCGACGCTTCGCCAACGCGAACAACGAGCTGTTCCCCAACCAATTCGTCAACGTGCGCTTCTAGTCAAGACCCTGACCCAGGTCCAGTCTCGTTCCGGACGGCGGCGATCCAGCGCAACAACGATCTTGCCGTTCGTCTATGTCGTCCAGCCCGACGCACCGTCACAGTCCCAGCAACATCAAGATACTGGCGAGCGACGGCGAGCCAGTCCGCCGTCACCGGCGCCGATCCGGACGACGAGTCGTGACCGACGGATTCGACAAGCTGCAAAATGGCACGAAAATCGCCATCAAGCCGGCGCCGAGCAGCCGCGCCGCCGGCTCACCGCCGCAGCGACGCCATCACCCGCCGCGACCCATAGCGACGCGAAAAAGACCGGATGAACCCGTCGCGGCCGTTCATCCTGCGGCCGGTCGCGACGTCGCTTCTGATGGCGGCGATCCTGCTGGTCGGGCATCATCGGCTTTCAGGCAGCTGCCGGTCTGCGGCCCTGCCCGAGGTCGATTACCCGACCATGCAGGTCGATCACCTTCTATCCCGGGCGCGAGCCCGGATGTCGATGGCCTCGGCCGTCACCGCGCCGCTCGAACGCCAGTTCGGCCAGGTGCCGGGCCTGAACCAGATGCTCTCGACGAGTTCCGACGGGGCGCTCGGTCATCACGCTGCAGTTCACCTTGAGCCTGAACATCGACGTCGCCGAGCAGGAGGTGCAGGCGGCGATCAACGCCGCGCAAACCTACCTGCCGGCGCGACCTGCCGATGCCGCCGATCTACAGCAAGGTCAACCCGGCGGATGCGCCGATCCTGACCCTCGCGCTCACCTCGAAGACCATGCCCCTCTCCGCAGGTCGAGGATTACGCCGACACCCGGCTGGCGCAGAAGATCTCCCAGCTGCCCGGCGTCGGCGCGGTCACGCATCAGCGGCGGCCAGAAGCCGGCGGTGCGGGTCCAGGTCAATCCCAC
Organism: uncultured Alphaproteobacteria bacterium; assembly: GCA_963822275.1. Taxonomy (GTDB): domain Bacteria; phylum Pseudomonadota; class Alphaproteobacteria; order Micropepsales; family Micropepsaceae; genus Rhizomicrobium. The sequence continues at coordinate 3,942 of CAWGHR010000049.1, read as the reverse complement.
GCAGCTCGCCGCCTACGGCCTGAACCTGGAGGATGTGCGCACCGCGCTCGCGGCCGCGAGCCTCGACCGCCAAGGGCAGCTTCGACGGCCCGCGCCAGAGCTACCAGATCGGCGCCAACGACCAGCTGACTCACGAGCGACCAGATTACAAGACGCTGGTCTCGCCTATCAGAACGGCGCGCCCGTCATGCTCAAGGACGTCGCCGAGGTCGTCGACGGCGTCGAGAACACGGAGCAAGCGGCCTGGATGAACCGGACCCCGGCGGTGATCGTCAATATCCAGCGCCAGCCCGGCGCCAACATCATCGAGGTGGTCGACCGCATCAAGGCGCTGCTGCCCAAGCTTCGGGCGACGATCCCGCCGGCCATCGACATCGCCGTCCTGACCGACCGCACGATGACCGTCCGCGCCTCGGTCGCCGACGTCGAGTTCGAGCTCTGCTCTGCATCGCGCTGGTCGTCATGGTCATCTTCCTCTTCCTGCGCAATCTCGCCGCGACCCTCATCCCGAGCGTCGCGGTGCCGCTCTCGCTCGTCGGCACCTTCGCGGTGATGTACCGCTCGGCTACAGCCTGAACAACCTCTCCCTGATGGCGCTCACCATCTCCACCGGCTTCGTCGTCGACGACGCCATCGTCATGATCGAAAACATCACCCGCTACGTCGAGGCAGGGCGAGGACCCGCTCGACAGCCGCGCTTCAAGGGCGCGGAGCAGATCGGCTTCACCATCATCTCGCTCACGGTCTCGCTCATCGCGGTGCTGATCCCGCTCCTCTTCATGGGCGATATCGTCGGCCGGCTCTTCCGCGAGTTCGCCGTCACCCTGGCGTCACCATCCTCATCTCCGCCGTGGTCTCGCTGACGCTCACGCCGATGATGTGCGCCAGGCTGCTGCAGGCACAAGACCGAAGACCAGCAAAGCCGGCTCTATCGGGCCTCGGAAAGCGGTCTTCGAACGGATCATCGGCTTCTACGGACGGACGCTTGAAGTGGGTCCTGGCGCCGCAACGCTGACCCTCCTGGTCGCCGTCGCGACCCTGGTCCTGCACCGTCTATCTCTACATCGTCATCCCCAAGGGCTTCTTCCCGTCCAGGACACGGGCGAGATCCAGGGGGTCTCCGAGGCGCGGCCAGAGCGTCTCCTTCGCCGAGATGGCCCGGCTGCAGCAGAGGCTGGCCGGCGGCGATCCTGAAGGACCCGGCGGTCGAGAGCCTCTCCTCGTTCATCGGCGTCGACGGCACCAACACCACGCTCAACAGCGGCCGCATCCAGATCAACCTCAAGCCGCTGGAGCAGCGCGAGACCAGCGCGTCCGATATCATCCGCCGCCTGCAGCCGCGCCCTGGCCAAGGTCGAGGGCATCACCCTCTACATGCAGCCGGTCCAGGACCTCACCGTCGAGGACCACGTCAGCCGGACCCAGTACCAGTACACGCTGGAGGACCCCAACCCGGACGAACTGGCACGCTAGGCCGCCGAGCTTCGTCCGAACGACTCAAGGCGCTGCCCGAGCTGGCGACGTCGCCAGCGACCTTCAGACCCAGGCCTCAGAGCCTCGCTCACCATCGACCGCGACACCGCCTCGCGCCTGGGCATCACCCCCCAGATCATCGACGACACGCTCTACGACGCCTTCGGCCAGCGCCAGATCTCGACCATCTTCACCCAGCTCAACCAGTACCACGTCATCCTGGAGGTGGAGCCCGATTCCAGACCAACCCCGACGACTGGACGATATCTACGTCCGCTCGACCACCGGCGGGCCAGGTGCCGCTGAGCGCGTTCACCACGTTGACAGCGACCACCGCTCCGCCGATCCTCATCAGCCACCTGGGCCAGTTCCCGGCGACCACCATCTCCTTCAACCTGGCTCCCGGCGCCTCGCTCGGCGAGGCGGTCGACGCCATCGAGCAGATCGAGAAGGAGACTGCCGACCTGCCCGCCGGCGATGCAGGCGCGCCTTCCAGGGCACCGCCCAGGCCTTCGTCGAGCTCCGCTCACCAACGAGCCGCTCCTGATCCTCGCCGCGCTCGTCACCGTCTACATCGTGCTCGGCATCCTCTACGAAAGCTACATCCACCCGATCACCATCCTTTCGACCCTGCCCTCGGCCGGCGTCGGGGCGCTCCTCGCCCTGATGGTCTGCCGGCACCGAGCTGACCGTCGTCGCCCTCATCGGCATCATCCTGCTCATCGGCATCGTGAAGAAGAACGCCATCATGATGATCGACTTCGCCCTCGAGGCCGAGCGCAAGCGAGGGCAAGTCGCCCTGCGACGCCATCTATCAGGCCTGCCTGCTCCGCTTCCGGCCCATCATGATGACGACCATGGCCGCCCTGCTCGGCGCGGTGCCGCTGGCCTTCGGCAGCGGCGTCGGGCTCGGAGCTGCGGCGCCCGCTCGGCATCACGATCGTCGGCGGCCTGATCTTCAGCCAGCTCCTCACCCTCTACACCACCCCGGTCATCTACCTGTTCTTCGACGGGCTCGCCGCCAAGCTCGCGGCGCCGCGGCAGCCGCGACGCAACCCGCTCCGCGGCAGCTCCGCCGGCGCGGAGGCCACTACGGCCATGAGCCTCTCCGCGCCGTTCATCCAGCGGCCGGTCGCCACCACGCTGCTGACCGTCGCCGTGGCCTTGGCCGGCGCGGTCGCCTTCAAGCTCCTGCCGGTCTCGCCGCTGCCGCAGGTCGATTTCCCCACCATCTCGGTCAGCGCCTCGCTGCCCGGGGCCAGCCCGGAGACCATGGCCTCCTCGGTGGCCACGCCGCTGGAGCGCGCAGTTCGGCCGCATCGCCGGCGTCGACGGAGATGACCTCGCCAGACACGCTCGGGCCAGACCAGCGTCACGCTGCAGTTCGACCTCAACCGCAACATCGACGCCGCCGCCCGCGACGTGCAGGCCGCCATCAATGCCGCCCGCGGCTACCTGCCCGCCGAACCTGCCGAGCAATCCCGACCTACCGCAAGGTCAATCCGGCCGACGCGCCGATCATGATCATGGCGCTCACCTCCGACACGCTTCCGCCGCCCGCATCTACGACGCCGCCTCCACCATCCTGGTCGCAGAAGCTTTCCCAGATCGAGGGCGTGGGGCAGGTCGATCGTCGGCGGCAGCTCGGCCCCGGCGGTGCGGGTCGATGTCAATCCGACCCAGCTCAACGCCTACGGCCTGAGCCTCGAGGACGTCCGCACGGCGCGTCGCCGCCCAGACGGCGAACCAGGCCAAAGGGCAGTTTCTCCGACGCGCATCGCCGACCTGGTCATCACGCGCCAACGATCAGCTGCTGAAGGCGGCCGACTACCAGCCCGTTCATCGTCAGCTATCGCAACGGCGCCGCCGGTGCCGGCTCGGCGACGTGGCCAAGGTCATCGACTCCGTCGAGACCGTCGCGCTCGCTCGGCCTGGCCAACGGCAAGCCCGCGGCCCTGCTCATCATCTTCCGCCAGCCCGGCGCCAACATCATCGACACGGTCGACGCGATCAAGCGGCTCTGCCGCAGCTGCAGGCCGCGATCAGCCGGCGCGATCAAGCTCACCGTCGCCCTCGACCACACCATGACCATCCGCGCCTCGGTCCACGACGTCGAGAGCACCCTGATGCATCTCGATCGTGCTGGTGATCCTGGTGGTCTTCGTCTTCCTGCGCGAGCGCGCGGGCCACCCTGATTCCCAGCGTCGCCGTGCCGGTCTCCCTGATCGGCACCTTCGGGGTCATGTACCTGCTCGGCTACAGCATCGACAATCTCTCGCTGATGGCCCTGACGATCTCCACCGGCTTCGTGGTCGACGACGCCATCGTCGTGCTCGAGAACATCACCCGCTACCTCGAGCAGGGCATGGGCGCGATGGAGGCCGCGCTGCAGGGGCGCGGCCGAGATCGGCTTCACCGTCCTCTCGATCAGCGTCTCGCTGGTCGCCGTCTTCATCCCGATCCTGATGA
>CAWGHR010000048.1:0-19488 GCA_963822275.1 uncultured Alphaproteobacteria bacterium | reverse complement strand
GGCCACATTCCAAGTGAGTTAACGCCGCGCGGGCACGAGCACTGGCCAGATAAACGCGGCACCCGGAAAGAGCCCCAAATGGCGGGAGCAACCGCCGCGTAAAAATACACCAAGGCCGGACTCAATTAACGCCGGCGGGTAGTGAGCTACGGCGGGTGGTGCCCTCATGTAAACGCCTACGCTGGGATGAGAGCAGGGGGCATCCCAGAACCACAGATCGCAACAGCACGGCGCGTGGTCCCAGATTATGCAGTCGCCGTCCGGATCGCAGATCGGGATCTCAAGTGGAAGGCCGACGCAGTATCTGTCGCCACAGGCAGATCGACAGGAACTGGCTGCTGGGCCATGGCCAGCGCGGCGAATCCGCAGAACAAAAAGAAGCAGTTTTTGCATGGAGTGACTCCTTTCTCGATCGTCTCGGGGCATCAATCGCCTCTGGAGAACGCCCGGGGACGCCTGTCCCGGTCAAGGTGAGTCGGTTTGCCAGCGGCTGGAGTGATTCGTTAAATGGTTGCAGTTCAGGTTGCGAATGCTCCTGGCCCGGCATATGAGGTATTTGCCGTGTATGGTCGGCAGCGCAAACAAGAATAGCAGGGCCATGGGTCCCTCACGCAGCCGTAGCCGCTTATACAATTTCCGCGACAAATATCCGTGAACGCCTGGGACTTGCGATCCGCTCCAGGGGGCTGCAAGGCAGACTCTGGTTAGGGCTACCTACCGCCCTTCACCTTGGGCTCGCCGGAGTCAATCTGATAGGCTACGATGCGTGTCGTCCACGCGCACCGCTCGGCATCGCCCCCCCATTGCTGTGTCGTCCAGAGTTTCGTGCCGTCTTTCGGATCCATTTGGGTCAGCACGCCGGCTGCGTTTCCGATCGTCGCCATGTCGCTCGTGTTCAAACACGTGAAAGGCTGCGTGCCGGCCACCAAAGTCACCGGACCGCGGAAGGTGTTCGGCGGCCGAACAAGGGCCGAACCCAGCAAAATTGCGAAACTTGCGATTACTAGCTTGCTAGCATTGGATAAAAGGGATGAATGAATATAATGGCTATTACGCATAATTATCGCTCCTGTGAGCACCCGTCGGTGCGGCGTTATGCGTTCCGGAACGTCATGCCGCGTTATCTTTCGGATTTCCACTCTATAAACCTAGCAATGCGGAATATCTCATCCACGACAAAAAAAAGAGCAGAAGCTCTGCCCTTTCTTGTCGCCGCCGCTCGCCGAATGTCATTGCCGCAATTCACCATCTCTACTTCGTCGAGTTACGTATTGCTCAGCGCCGCTGCCGGACGGACCTGGCCGCGATACGCTGATTCAATTGTGCAGCCAATGCCACAGCCCCAACATCGTCTCGGGCGAATACCACACGCGTTCGGAATGGCTGACCATCATCGCGACCATGGCGAATGGCACCGACAAACAAAACGAGCAAATTGCCGACTATCTGACGACGGCATTTCCGTCCGCAGCGTCCACCACCCCCAAACAATAGATGTGCGTTAAGCCGCCGGCGCATAAGCCGGCGGTTCCGCGCGCCGAGCCGGTGGTGAACGCTTGCTGCCCGCAATGTTTGTCGGGTCGGCAAGATAATCCATCTTGCCGAACGGCGTTTCCATCAGCGCGGATTCGCAGCGGCAGCCGCCTCGACATTGCGGTGCGAATGGGCAGTTGCGGCAGACGGGAGCCATCTTTTCAAAATCCTGCGCCGTCAAATCGCGGCTGGCCTTGCGTAACCCCATGCTCATATCGACGCTGTCCCGGCGCGAATAGCAACGCGCCAGTTTGCCGTCGCTTGTCACGGTCAGACTCTCAAACGGGCCGCAGGCATGACCGCCCCCGAACAGCTCGGCGGCCTGCGGATGGATTCTCCAAGGCGCAGAACGGTGTCGCCAGACCAAGCTGGAGGTCCTTCCAGCGATCGCGGCGGCGCACCTCGAAAAGATGCGCGGCAAGGATTTGAATGTCGTCGCGGCTTACCGGATGGCGCCCGCCTTCTTGTGCTTCGGCCCGCAAAGGCTTCCAGCGGATGGCGGGATGCGGTTCCAGCATGCGAATGAATCCGTCGAAATTCGCAATGTTCTCGGACGTCATCACCGTCAGAATATGCGTGTTGATGCCGCGCAATTCCAACCGCTCAAGTGCTTCCCATTTTCGGCGCCAAGTCGTTTTGTTGCCGGTCAGGCGGGTCATGGTTTCTTCGTCTGCTGCCGGAAACGAAATCTTGAAGCAATCGACCAGTCCCTTAAGCATATCGAGGCGTTTTTCGGTCAAACCTGTGCCGTTGGTGTTGAGGATGACGGCGAAATCCAGTTCCTTCGCCCGGCGCAAGAACCCGTCGATGGATTTCAGCACCAAAGGTTCCCCGCCGGTGAGCCTGACGACCTGGATGCGTTCCTTTTTCGCCGCCGCCAATACGCGCTCAAAGAGTGCCATATCCAATGTCGTGGTGCCGCCCTTCGCGCCGAAATCTTGGTGGCAGAACGAACAGGCCAAATTGCAGCGGTCGGTGACCTCGAATTTGATCTCATTCAAAATACTCGTGGAAGCGCAGGCAATGTAGTTGAGATAGGAATACGGCACACCCACGCGATTCAACGCTTTCGCGGTCGGTAGCCACCAGCCCATCTGCTATTTCCTTGCCATACTGCGCGAAGAGTAAGTGCCAAGTGGCTAAGCAAATGTTTCATCGGTCACGCCAATCGGATGCGCATAGGATTAATGCTGCGGTAAGGTTTCGGACGCATCGCAGCACCTGTGGTTGGTGTGGACTCCGCCCCGCTGTCGCAAGAGAATTGCAACTGGCGGCGATGGAGCAATGCTATGAAGCGAGAATTGGCGTGGACGACCGGGTCTGCCGTGGTTCTTGTGTCAATGCTGTCCGATCACGGTTGGGCTGCGGCAATTTGCGTCCGGCCGGAAGATGCTGCCGCTGTGCACACGGCCGCGGTCCAACAAGAGATGATGGTGGCTGCCTTCACCTGCCACGACGTCAGTTCTTACAATCGCTTCGTACTTTCCCACCGACACGAATTGCAGCAATCCGACAAGGCGCTGTTGAACTTCTTCCTACAAGGGGACGCCGATACCGGTGAGGCGTCCTACAATCTTTACAAAACCGAGCTGGCCAACGCGTCCTCTCTGCGTGCGCTGCGCGATCGTCAGTTTTGCAGTCGCGCAAAAGCCAATTTCAAAATCGTGCAAGACGGCGATCAACCGCTGGCGCAATTGCTGACCAAGCTTTCCTATCCGGTCGAGACCGGTTCGGTGCGATGCGCGTCGGACGGTGCCGTGTCGGTCGTGGCCGATGATTCCGTTGGCTCGCGCGAGCCTCGGCGGCCAGTTCGGCACCGTACTTGGCTAGGCCGCTTGGTCGATGCCATCTTCGATTAATCGGAGTACCGCGTCAGCGATTGGCAAAACGGGAGTTGTACTTCAATTGTCGCGTGCCGGTCCGCACCAGCCGGGCAAATAGTCGGCGTCAGGGCTTTTGGCCAAGCGTCGCGCGATTGTCAAAGCGTCGGCGAAATCGTCTTCCAACGTCTTGCGTTTCATGCGCCGCCGCAAAAAGTCCGCCCAAAGAAATTCACTGAATGGCGTGGTTTCTTTCGAATACCCGCCGGCGCGGCGCAAGGCACCGGCAAGCGAGCGAAAGGGGTCGTCGACGAGCCCGCTCACCGACTTTGGAATATCCGCATAATGGCGCCGCTCGCCCTTGGCGTCGAAGGGATGCATCCAGTCGCGGTTGTCCAGAACGAACCAGAATGTATCTTGATCGAGCTTCGACAGATTCGCAGTGATTGTGACGAGGACCTTTTTCACGCCTTCGTCGTGCAGCGCACGCGCCAGATGATGATGGTCGATGACGTAATGTCGATCCTTAGGGCCCAGAACGACGGGGATCATATGGGTTTCGAGGAATTCGAGTTTTTTGCCCTTCAAGGAGCGCCAGTGCTTGCGGCGCTCTTCGACCTCGCGCATGCCAACTGTGATCTGGGTCGGGCGCAGCGCGTCGACAGCCACAGGTTTGAGTACCGGGTCGCGGACGGTTACCATCGGATATTCTCCATTCGTCGCTTCTTCGATTTTAGGTCCAGTGCGGAGTTTTGACAGCCCCATGCGTTTTTCGGATGCTCTTCCGATTCTTCGTTCGCTCAAAGGCCGTCGGCTCAACGATTATAGCGGCGATCTTATCGCCGGCTTGACGCTGGCGGCGATTGCTATTCCCGAACAGATGGCAACCGCGCGCCTCGCCGGGTTTCCGCCGGAAATCGGTTTCTTCGCCTTTATAGCGGGTTCGGCGGCCTTCGCTTTGTTCGGTGGCAGCCGATTTATATCGGTGGGCGCCGATTCGACCATCGCGCCGATATTCGCCGGCGGACTGGCAGCTTTTGTCGCTGTGGGATCGCCCGCATACGCTTCGTTTGCCGCCACTCTGGCGATTCTGGTGGGCGTGATGCTGATTCTCGGCGGCGCCTTCCGCCTGGGATGGGTCGCCAATCTGCTGTCGGTTCCCGTTACGACCGGATTTCTCGCGGGGATTGCGATCCACATCTTGGTCTTGCAGCTGCCTACGCTGTTGGGCGTGCCGGCCGGTGGCGACAATTTCTATCACCGTTTCACCCTATTACTGGCAAATGCTCCGCGCGCCAATCTATACGATCTGGCGCTCGGCTCTGGCGTGTTTCTGATCACGCTGATTTGTGAACAGACAGACCGGCGTCTTCCCGGCGCGTTGATCGGACTGACTGCGGCCACGTTGGCCGTGATTTTCTTTCATCTTGAGGCGCATAACGTATCGGTGCTCGGCGCCGTCTCCGGCAAGTTGCCGCATTTTGCTTCGCCGCACGTGAAGATCGAAGACATTGTCCATCTTTTTGCCCTGGCGCTTCTCGTTTGCGTCGTCGTCATGGTTCAAACGGCCGCGACCACACGCGCTTTCGCGCCCGAAGACGACGAACCGCCAACCGTCAACCGCGATTTTGTCGGTGTCGGTGTGGGAAGCATCTTGTCGGGCTTTTTGGGCGCCTTTCCGGTGAATGCCAGTCCCCCGCGCACGGCCGCCACGCTGGAGTGTGGCGGGCGCACGCAGATCGTGGGCCTGGTGGCCGTGGCCATTGTCGGTGGGCTAATCGCCTTCGGTCCCGCCCTGCTTGTTCATGTGCCAACCGCCGCATTGGCTGGAATATTGCTGTATGTCGCGCTGCGGATCTCGCGCATTTCGGTGATGGCCAAAGTCTATGGCAGGACGATCGGGGAATTCTCGCTGATCGTCGCTACCACCGTCGCCATCGTGGTTCTTCCGATTCAGGAAGGCGTCACGATGGGTATCTTTCTCTCCTTGCTGCACGGAATCTGGACGATTACGCGAACGCCCATGATCGAGTTGCAAAAGATTTCCGGAACGTCGATTTGGTGGCCACCCGGCGGTGACGTGAAAAGCGAGCAGGTCGCCGGTGTTATGGTTCTCGGATTTCAGGCGCCGCTGTCGTTTCTCAATGCCCAGGATTTCCGGCGAGATTTCCTTGCAGCGTTGCAACACGCGCCGCGCCCTCTGCAGCTGGTCATCCTCGAAGCCAGCAGCATTGTGGAGATCGATTATTCCGCTGCTGAGGTGCTTGCCCATGTGATTGAGCATTGCCACGCGAGCGGTTTGTCGTTTGCCATCGCGCGGCTGCAATCGCTGCGCGGCCAACGGGCACTCAAACGATTCGGGATTCTCGAATTGCTGGGACAGGACCGCGTCTTCCGCAGCGTCCAGGAAGCAATCGATACACTGACTCAAACGCCGGCCGGATAAATCCACGCGCCGGCGATCTCTGCCTACAGCGTTTCGACCTTCACCTGGGTGGCGAGCTGCGCCACCATGTCGGGCGAGCACAATCCTGTTCCCGGCGACAGCAGCGCGGCGCAACCTGCGGCGACCGCATGACGGAAGGCTTCCGCCATGCTTTGCCGGTTGGCGAGGTAGAGCACGAGTAGAGCCAAAAAACTGTCGCCCGCGCCCACTGTGCCGCGCACCGTCACCGGCGGCGGTTTGGCGAACAACGCCAGATCGCGCGAAATAAGCATCGCGCCGTCGGCGCCCATTGTCAGTGCGACAATCTCGGCCTTGCCATTGGTCACCAGGGTGCGGCCGGCTTCGAGACACGCCGCATTGTCGGGCTCTTCGCCGAGCAATTCGCTGAATTCACTGAGGCTGGGTTTGACAAGATACACGCCGACATCGAGCGCATGCTTGAGCGGCGGACCGGAGGTATCGAGCACCAGCCTTGCGCCACCCATGACTTTCAGATTGCGCGCCAGCCTTGCATAAAAATCGTGCGGCACACCGCGTGGTAAGCTACCGCTCGCCACCGCATAGCCGCTCGAACAGGCTTGCGTCATTAATCCGAGGCCGGCATTCCATTCTTCTTCGCCCAGCGTGGGACCTGGCAGCACGAAGCGATACTGGCCGTTCGATTCCATCTCGTTGGCCGTGAAGTTGGCCCGGCAATCGCGCTCGATAACGAAGGATTGATGGCGCACGCCTTCGGCGGCCACCAGCCGTTCCAGCATAAGACCGGACGCACCGCCCATCGGGAAGATCGCCAGCGGCTCGGCGTTGAAGCGCTTTAGGGCGCGGGCCACATTGATGCCGCCGCCGCCGGGATCGCGCTTCGTCTTGAGGCAGCGGATCTTGTGGTCGGTGACCATGCGCTTGACCGAAGCGCTGACATCGATCGCCGGGTTCATGGTCAGGGTGACGATTTTTTCGGTTTTCATTTTTTGAGCTCACTCAGAACCTGACCGTGTGCTCGCCTGCCGGATCGGCGGGTAAGTTTGACCGTTTCGGCTTAGGGGACAGTACGCCGACCAAACACAACCCCGATGCGAGAGGTCCGGGAATATAGTGGGCTGCATCGATATTTCCACCCTTACGGCACGTTTGTCGGACAAATGACACCGGTCCCAAAAAAGGACCTTTCGCCACGCATAGTCCTAGCTTTCTACGCCAATTTGAAAACCCAAGCTTTACGGGTTTTCCTGTATTTGGGGGAATTGCGGCAGTACTTGGTCCGTTGGCATGGGCGCGGCGGGAAGCCGCATCACGGTTTCGGACGAAAGCCTTCGCTCAGCGCTTGTCCGGCCGCTTGGCAAATCGTTGTGAGATCGTATTTCGGGCCGAGTTTGCCGGCGAGCTGCAGACTCACCACGCCATGCAGCATTGCCCAATACACATGGCCGATCAGCTCGGGATCGCCGTCCAGCAAACCATCATCTTGAAGGCTGTCGACGTGGGCGGTCATATTCACGCGCGCGCGGTTCATGGCGCGGACAAGATCGGGATACGCCTCCTCGCTAGGCTGGGAGAGATCGAACATCAAACGATAAGCGGACGGCTCCTCCAACGCGAAGCGGATATAGGCTTGGCCCACCGCCCGGCCACGCTCGATGGAACTGCCCGGTTGGGCGCGCGCGTTTTCCAAAGCTTCGGCGAAACGGTCGAAGGCGCGCGTGCGAACGGCCGCCAGAATCTCTTCCTTGTCGTGAAAATAGCGGTAGGGAGTCATTGCACTGACGCCCAGGGCCGAGGCCAGCTCGCGCATGGTGACGCCGCCCACCCCTTTGACGGCATAAAGGCGGGCGGCCACCTCGCAGAGCCGATCGCGGAAATCGGCAACATCGTCTTTGGACAGAACGCGCGGCATGCAGCCGAATCCTTTTAGAACGCTCCTATCTTACATGTAAATTTACAGCGTAAAAGACATTTGTATAGCGCCCGCCAGAGTCATCGCCTCGCCGCGATTTGGGCGGCATACTGGCGGCATGCGCAAAATCCTCCTCGCCGTAATACTCGCATTCTTCCCCGCTGCCGCTCAGGCCCAACAACCACTCGTCTTGGCCCATTGGGTGCAGATAGGCCCGGGCGGCTCAATCGAAGTGCGGGCGATTATCCGGGGGAATGCCTGTCCGGTGTTATCCCGGGAGGATGCAGCGTCACCTTCGCCGATGCAGGCGCGCACTGTAGCGGATCAGGGTTTCGAGACCGTCTGCGCAGGCGCAATCACACCGGGCATGAAATCTGTCGCCCTCGGTGTCGCAGAGGAATGCCCGAAGAATCCCGCGGGTATCTGCGATCCGCTAATGGCACTGCAGCGTTTGCCGATGCCAAGTCACGACCCCCAGCGCATCGTCGTCCTCGGCGATACGGGTTGCCGCATCAAGGGCAAGGAACTCCAGGCCTGCAACGATCCTGAGAAATGGCCATTCGCCACCATCGCGGCGGAAGCAGCGAAGCTCAAACCCGATCTCGTCATCCATGTCGGCGATTATCTGTACCGAGAAAATGCATGCCCGGTCGAATTCCCCGGCTGCAAAGATTTGCCTTGGGGCGACAATTGGAAAACATGGGATGCCGATTTCTTCACGCCCGCCAAGCCGCTGCTCGCCGCGGCGCCTTGGGTTTTCGTGCGTGGCAATCACGAAGATTGCGAACGCGCCGGACTGGGTTGGCTGAGGCTACTTGGACCTCTCGCCTTCGATCCGGCCGCTCCTTGCTCGGCCCATTTGGCGCCCTATTCGATTCCGCTGGCGGCCATGAACTTGGTGGTGATGGACGACGTCACGGCGCTGGAAAAGGACGTGGTGACGGACATGGTCCCGGTCTTTCGCAGCGAGATCCGGGCGTTGGATCAGCAGCCCTCGCCCAGCTGGCTCTTGCTGCATCGTCCGATCTGGGCGGCAATCAGTGGACCGCTCGGCGTCCCTATTGGCGGCAGCCAGACCATGATTGCGGCAGCGACAAACGGCATTCCTTCTCCCGTCAAACTGATGTTGGCCGGGCATATCCATACCTTCGAGGCGATCAATTACGGCCCGAGCCCGCAAGTGCCGCCGCAAGTGGTGGCCGGTTTTGGCGGCGACAATCTCGATCCGACGCCGTTGGATTTACACGGCGCCATCTTTCAGGGAGCCTCGGGCGTGACCGTCAGGGACGGCATTTCGATTCACGGCTTCGGTTTTCTACTGATGACCAAGCGCGGCGACGATTGGATTGTCGAGGTGCACGACGTGCATGGCGCGATCGAACGCCAATGTCTGTTCCATGGCGGACGGGTCGATTGCCCGAGTGGGAACTAGCTCGTCTTGTGCTTTTCTTTAAACTGCAAGTCTAGCGCTTAGCTGCACTGCAACAGCTGCAAATTTCTTCAGTATTCCCTCGTTCGGTCATGGCTCCGCCACGATTGGGGACGATCGTGCGCGAATTGCCGTATCGCGTGCATCACGATACGCTGGGAGCCTGCAAGAGGGGGATTTGTGATGGGGCAATATCGTCGGTGGATTCTGATCAGCGGCGGCGCAATCTTGGCGCTCGCCGTGGCGGCCGTCATCACCCTCTATGTTCTTGGCGGACGTGCCACCAATGGCGGCATGCTGACACGTATTGTCACCGGATTCTCCCGCATCACTTCCAGTTTCGGACCGAGCGAGGCGCAAGCCGGCGGTGAATTCGCTTTTCATCGCGTCGATGTCGATACCAGCAAGGCTCAAGCCGAAGCCTGTCTGGTGTTCACCAAAGACCTCGATGGTTCGGGGCGCACCCGTTACGAAGATTATTACGCGATCGATCCGGCAACCCGCGTTGCCGCCCATGTCGTCGGCGAGCGGCTTTGCCTCTCCGGTCTGGACTTCAACAAAACCTATAACGTGACCTTGAAAACGGGGCTGCCCTCGGCCGCCGGCGACAAGCTGGTCGAAGACGAAACGGTTCCCGTTGAACTGCGCGACAAGCCCTCCATCGTGCAGTTCAATGGCGGAATCATCCTACCGCGCGACAATGCGCGAGGCGTGCCGATCACCACTGTTAATATCACCAAGCTGAAGATCAAGCTGATCCGGGTCGGCGACCGGCTGTTGTCGCAGATCGAAAGCGGCACGGTCGATGAGACGACGCTTTATTCCTATAGCGCCAAAGAAGTCGAAGACAACCAAGGTTCGCTGGTCTGGCAAGGCACAATGGATGTCGCCAATGTCAAGAACGACACCGTCGTGACCTTAATCCCGATCCACGATCTGCTGAAGAACCGAAAACCCGGCGCGTATGTGCTGATCGCCACCGATGCCAATAAGAAGTCGACCGGCGATGAAGATTATTCCACCGAAATGGCCGTGCAGTGGGTGGTCGATTCCGATATCTCGCTGACCACCTTCCAAGGTGCGGGCGGTCTCACCGTTTTTGCCCGCTCTTATGCCAGTGCGGCGCCGCTGTCGGGCGTCAAGCTGACATTGGTGGCCCGCGACAACAACGAAGTCGCTACGGCCACGACGGATTCTAGCGGTCGCGCCGATTTCGATGCCGGCTTGATGCGCGCCAAGGGCGGCGATCAGCCGGTCGTGGTCATGGCTTATGGCTCCGATCAGGATTTCAGCTTCACCGATTTGCGCCGTTCGAGCTTCGATCTGACCGACCGCGGCGTCAGCGGGCGCGAAGTGCCCGGACCGGTGGACGCATTCCTCTATACCGAGCGCGGCGTTTATCGTCCCGGCGAGACCGTCTTCACGACTGCCATGATCCGTGATCGCGTGGGTGCCGCTGCGAGCGCACCGCTGACGCTGGTGGCGACTCGTCCCGACGGATTGGAAGTCGGCCGCACCACGATTCCGGGCGCGGCGCTCAAAGCGGGCACCGCTACCTGGACATTGCCGCTGTCGTCCAGCGCACCCCATGGGCGCTGGCAGATCGCAGCCTTTATCGACACCTCGAAGGATGCCGAGCCCATTGGCCGCGTGCAGTTCGACGTGCAGGACTTCGTGCCGCAAAAACTGAAAGTGGCGCTGACGGCGGAAACGAAAACCGCCAAGCCGAACAGCGAAATCAAAGTGCGGGCCGATAGCCGCTTTCTCTATGGCGCGCCGGCCAGCGGGCTGACGGGAGACGGCCAAGCGCGCATCTCCGCCGACTTTACGCCCTTCGCCGCATATGCGGGCTGGCAATTCGGCCGCGTCGACGACACTTTCTCCGATGTCGACGTGCAAATGACGGTGCCGACCACCGACGCCATGGGGTCGAGCGAAGCGACCGGTCAGATCGGCGATCTCGCCGACACCACTTTGGCGCTCAAAGCGCTGGTCAAGATTTCGATCCACGAACCGGGCGGACGCACCACCTCGAAGACAGTCGAGATTGCGGTTCGCACCCATGACGTGATGATCGGCATTCGTCCCGATTTCGACGGCGGTTCGGTCGCCGAAGGTGCCAGGGCGAATTTCGAAGCCATTGCCGTCGATGGCGACGGCAAGCGCGTCGCGTTGAACGGCATCACCTATTCCTGGGTGCGCGAAGACACGTCGTATCAATGGTATCAGGACAATGGCGGCTGGAAATATAAATCGATCACGCGCGACCGCTTGATCACCTCCGGCACGATGTCCCTTGGCGCCGGTGCGTCCGCCAAACTCGGTCAATCCATGGCTTGGGGCACGTATCGCCTGACGCTCAACGATCCCAAATCGGGCGCCTCCAGTTCCTATCGCTATTATTCCGGCTGGGCAGCGTCGAGCGCGGGCGACCGGCCCGATCGCATTCCGGTCGCCGCCGACAAGCCGACCTATCGCGCCGGCGAAACCGCGCATGTGCGCATCAAGCCGACTGCGGACGGCAAGGCGCTGGTTGTGGTTGCCGCCGACAAAGTGTTTTCCTCGCAAGTCGTCGATGTGCCGGCGAGCGGTGCGACGGTCGATGTCGCTGTGAACTCCGATTGGGGTGCGGGCGCTTATGTGCTGGTGACGGATTATCGCCCGCTCAACAAAGCAACCGGCCACGAGCCGGTCCGGTCCATCGGTTTGGCTTGGCTGGCGCTCGACAATTCGCAGCGCACACTCACGGCGCTGATCGGTGGTCCGAAGAAAATCCTGCCGCGCCAGCATGTGAACATTCCGGTGCAGGTGAAGGGCCTGTCGCCCGGCGAGGACGCCTATGTCACGCTCGCCGCGGTCGACGAAGGCATCTTGCAGCTCACCGAATACAAATCGCCCGACCCGGTGAGCTATTATTTCGGCAAGCGGCGGCTGGGCGTCGAAATGCGCGACGATTACGGCCGGCTGATCAAAACCGAAAAAGGCGCGGTCGGCGCCATGCGCGAAGGCGGCGATAGTTTCGGCGGACGTTCGCTGGCCGTGGTGCCGGTGAAAACCGTATCGCTGTTCTCCGGATTGGTGCAGGTCGGCCCGGCCGGAATGGTGAACATCCCCGTCGACGTTCCCGATTTCAACGGCGAGCTGCGGCTGATGGCGGTGGTGCTAAGCGCCACCAAGCTCGGCCATGCTGATCGTCCGCTGACGGTGCGCGATCCCGTGGTTGCCGACATCGTGCTGCCGCGCTTCCTGGCGCCCGGCGACAAAGCAATGGCCGCGCTTAACATGAACAATGTGGAAGGGCGCCCGGGCAGTTATGTCGCAACAATCACGACCGGCGGTCCGGTGGGTCTTGCCGGCGGCGCGCCGCAAACCGTGGTGACGCAAAATCTCAATGTCGGACAGCGCGTGCTGATCCCCGTCGCGCTGGAAGGGCGTGGGCTGGGCATCGCCAATGTTGCGTTGAAACTGACGGGACCGGGCTTTGCGGTGACACGGTCTTGGCCGATCCAAGTGCGCAGCGCGCAGCTCGATATCGCGCGCGACGAAACCGTACCGTTTGCACCGAATGCCAGCTTCACCGCCAACCGGACGTTGATCGGCGAACTCGTCCCCGGCACACAGACGGTGGGTCTCACCGTCTCGGCGGCACACGGCTTCAGCAATGTGCCGGGTCTGCTGAAATGGCTCGACAAATATCCCTATGGCTGCATCGAGCAGACCTCGAGCGCCGCCATGCCGCTGTTGTTCTTCAACGATCTGGCCGATCTGGCGGGCTTGCCGCGGGACAAGGCGCTACATGACCGCGAGCAGGGCGCGGTCGATGCCGTGCTCGACATGCAGAATTTCGCCGGCAATTTCGGGATGTGGGGACCGGGCAACGACGCCGATCCCTGGATTAGCGCTTTTGCCATCGACTTTCTGATGCAAGCGAAAGATAAGGGCTATGTCGTGCCCAACGATGCGATGAAACGCGCCATGAGCTGGTTGCGCCAAACCGCCTCCTCGGATTCCTTCGACGACAACACCCGCGCCTATGCATTCTATTTGCTGGCGCGCGCCGGTCAGGTGAATGTCAGCGATCTGCGCTATTTCAGCGACACGCGCGGGCCGGAGTGGAACACCATCATGGCCGGTGCATTGACGGGTGCGGCGGCGGCGGAAGTGGGCGATCATTCCCGCGCCACGTACGGCTTCAACCGGGCGCGCGACATCGCGTTCAAAGCGAAGCTCAACATCTACCCGACCGCCGATTACGGTTCGTATCTGCGCGATCTGGCAGGGGCCACAGCTTTGGCAGCCGAGAACGGGCAAGCGCAATTGATCCCGGCATTCCTTTCCAAGAGTGATGCGCTGGATATGCGGCTCAACGCGACGACGACACAGGAAAAAGCCTGGATGCTGCGGGCTGCCTATGAGCTGACGCGCCAGCACACCCATCTTAACGTACTCGTCAACGGCCAGCTTGGTCAGCCGCGTGACGGCGCCATCCGCTTGTCGCCGAGTCTCGATCAGCTGAATGCGGGCATCACACTCGTTAACAAAGGCGACGCGATCGTGTGGCGTACAGTCTCGGTGCAAGGCACGCCGGCGCTGCCGCTTCCCGCGGCAGCCAACGGGCTGACGCTGCGCAAATCGGTGTGGACGATGAGCGGTTCGCCGGCGGATCTCGGCAATCTGCATCAAAACGACCGGGTGATCATCGAATTGTCCGGCCAGATGGCGAACAACTATGCCCATCAGATGGGCGCCATCGATCTGTTGCCTGCAGGGTTGGAGATCGAACAGACGCTTACCACCGATGATGCCAAGATCTATGGCTTCCTCGACGCCTTGACCGACACCTCGATGGCAGACGCGCGCGATGATCGTTTTGTTGCGGCCTTCTCCATCGGCTCGTCCTATCGCGGCGAGGCGGACAAGAAGAAGCCTGAGCCACAGCCTCAGTTCCACCTTGCGTATATCGCGCGCGCGGTAACGGCAGGAACCTTCGTGCTACCGGCCGGCGTGGCGGAGGACATGTACACGCCGGGTACCATCGGACGCACGACGCTGGGAAGCGTGACCGTTAAGCAGTGAGGGGCGAATAGGGAGAAGCGAATAGCGAGTAGGGCAAAGCGAATTTCATCTATTCGCTACTCGCTATTCGCTGGGAAGAAATGCGTCAGATGTTTTATTCCCGCCGTCTCATTACCGCTGCCTTCACTATACTTGGGCTCGCCGCCGCGTTGGCGACGGCGGATATCGCCAATCCGCCCGACATGACGAATGTCGTCAATGTATCGCCCGAAGTGGTGGACCATAACGGCATCTTGCTACGCGCCTTCCTCACCCATGACGGCTATTGGCGGATGAAGACCGAGACGCGCGATGTTAGTCCACGCTATCTCGCCATGCTGATGGCCTATGAGGACAAGCGCTTCGAAGATCATCCCGGCATCGATCCCGTCGCCATGGCGCGCGCCACGCTGCAATATGCGACGGCAGGCCACATCGTGTCGGGTGGTTCGACTCTCACCATGCAGGTGGCGCGACTGCTCGAGCCGCCCAAACATCGCGGCATCCTCACCAAGCTGTTCCAAATGATGCGCGCCGTGCAATTGGAGGAACGTTATTCCAAGCAGCAAATTCTCTCCTTCTATCTCACGCTGGCGCCGTTCGGCGGCAATCTAGAGGGTGTGCGCGCAGCATCGCTTTCATATTTCGGCAAGCCGCCGAACCAGATCGATCTGGCGCAAGCCGCGTTGTTGGTGGCGCTGCCGCAATCGCCGGTGAAGCAGCGGCCGGATCGTCACGCCATGGCGGCGCTCAAAGGCCGCGACAAGGTTCTCAGCCGTATGGTGAGCGAAGGCGTCGTCACCGCCTCCGATGCGGTTGTGGCACGCAAAGAGGGCGTGCCGTTTGCCCGGCAGATCATGCCGCTGCAAGCGCCGCATCTCGCCGACCACCTGGTGCGCAGCAACAAATCCACCCGCATCGTCACGACCATCGACGCAGGACTGCAAGGAGCTGTGGAACGCTTGGCCGTGCAGGAAAGCGGTTATTTCGGCGACGGCGCTTCGATGGCGATTGTCGTGGTCGAAAACAAAACCCGCAATGTGCTGGTCTATCTCGGCGGCACGAATTACTGGGGCACGGCCGGACAGGTAGATCTGGCGCGCCAGGCGCGCTCGCCGGGTTCTGCGCTCAAGCCGTTCATTTACGGCATGGCATTCGACGATCTCATCTTGCATCCCTCCAGCATGATGGAAGATGCGCCGACCTCGTTCGGCGACTATGCGCCGCGCGATTTCACCGGCGATTTCCAAGGCGCGGTGACGGCGCGCGATGCGCTGCGGATGTCGCTGAATGTGCCGGCAGTGATGGTGCTCGACCGCGTGGGGCCGCTGGCTTTCACGCTCAATCTGCAGAACGCGGGCGCACACATGTCGTTTCGCACACGGAATGCCGCGCCGAGCGATGCTATTGCGCTTGGCGGATGGGGGATTTCGCTCGCCGATATGACCATGCTTTATGCCGGCATCGCGGAAGGAGGTTCCGCCCGCGCTCTTCGTATTGTCGCAAGCGCACCCACCGCGCCGCCGCACCGTTTATTTGGAGAGGCGGCAGCCTATTATTTGAGGGATATTCTCGACGGCGTGAATTTGCCCGATGGTTGGGCGATGGGCCAGGGTCTGACGCGCCAGCGAACGATCGGCTTCAAGACCGGTACATCGTTCGGATTCCGCGATGCGTGGAGCGTTGGATTTTCCAACGATTATACGGTCGGTGTTTGGGTTGGGCGCGCTGACGGCACGCCGCGGTCCGGACGGGTCGGTGTAGAGACCGCTGCGCCGATTTTGCTGAAAGTGTTCGGACTGTTGCCACCGGACAAACGTCCCGCGCCGGATGTGCCTGCTGGTGCCATTATGGCAAATTCGACCGAACAATTGCCGCCGTCGCTGCGCGTGTTTTCGCGCGAAGAACAACCGCAGCAGACGGCGCAAGCCACCACCGTCCCGCCGCCGTCGATTTCCTTCCCTCCGACCGGAACCGTGGTGCCGCTGCCACCACCCAATGCCAAAGACAAAACCATCATGCTGAAAGCCGAAGGTGGAAAAGCGCCGCTGACCTGGCTGGTCAACGGCATGCTGATCGGCAGCTTCGACCGTTTCCAGCCGGCGCTTTATTTGCCGCAAGGCGAGGGCTTGGCACGCATCACGGTGGTGGATTCCGACGGCCGCAGCGATTCTTCCGAAGTGCGCTTCAAGCGGGAGAAGTGACCCGCGCCTGCGAATGAATCTAGTCAAGGCTCGCGACCTTTATTAATGCGACACGCAGCTCTCACCTTCGTGTTTGACACCTTTGTTGACATAGGAATGTAAGCGCTGTCTTTCTTACCCAAAGACAGGGCGGCGAAACTACACGGCGCGTTCAGGGAGACCATGATGAAACGATCTTTCCATAGCCGTCGGCAATTGCCGGGTTTGTCGATGACGGCTTTGGCAGGCTGCGCTCGATTATCCTTGGGAGGAAGCCAAAGTGCCGCCCTTATCCGCGCAGCCTTTCACGCCCATCGACGCTTTCGCACAGAACCAGCAGATGGGACGCGGTGTCGCGGTGCTGAGCGCAGATCCGGGTTGGGACGATCCGGCGGAGGCGCGCTTTACGCCGCGGCACTTCAAACTGATCCGCGAGGCAGGGTTCAACAACGTGCGCATCGTGTTGACGAACTTCACGCATATGGACATCTCGCTCACTCTCGATCCGCGCTATTTCGCGCGGATCGAAACCATGGTGAAAGCGGGTCTCGACGAGGGCCTAACCGTCATCCTCGACGAGCACGACTACGAAATCTGCGGCAAGGATGCGGTGATCTGCAAAGCCAAGCTCGACGCCTTCTGGTCGCAAGCGGCACCGCGCTTCAAGGATATGCCAAACAAACTGGTGTTCGAAATGCTCAACGAGCCGCATGAGGCTCTGACGGCGGAATTGTGGAATGCGCAGCTGATGGAAACGCTCGCCATCATCCGCGCCAGCAATCCGACGCGCAATGTTATCATCGGGCCGGACAATTGGAACGGTCTGGAATTGCTGCCCAAGCTGATGCTGCCGGTGGACGACCTGCACATCATCGTCACGGTCCATGACTATCACCCGATGGAATTCACCCATCAGGGCGCGTCTTGGGTGCCGCAATACAAACTAGCTCGGCAGCGGCTGGGGCATCGACGCGGATTATCGCATTGATGAACAAAGAGCATGGACAGTCGTGAAAGCATGGTCCAACGCCAACAAGCGGCCGATCTTCCTGGGCGAATTCGGCGCTTATGAAAACGGGCGATGGCGACCGCGTGAAATATACCTCTGCCATGGCGCGTGGCGCAGAAGCGCGCGGGTTCTCCTGGGCCTATTGGCAGTTCGACAAGCGACTTCATTGTCTACGACATTCCGCAAGACACATGGGTCGAACCGATCCTGCACGCGCTGATTCCGCCGGGCACGGTCGCCGACGCTGTGCATTGATTCCTGACGTAGCGTACGATTGGGTGGCCCTGCCTCTTCCGATCGGAGCAATCCTCCCTGACGGAAGTGGCAGATCGTTTTTGGAATGGCAGCCCCGCAAACTATTTAGAGCATTGACGCCGCAGTTACTTTGGAGTGGGTTTAACTCGCAAGAGGAATCCGCCCGCAGTGCTCGCCACCGATGAACATGCATCCCGTGCGCGCGACCACGCCGTCAGAGCGCCGGCGTGCCTTCACGATTCTATTCTTCAGTTTGATGTGCACGGGCGCCGGCCAGTCGGTGATGTTCGCGATTCTACCGTCGCTGGCGCGGCAATTGGGCCTCTGCGAATTCCAAGCCTCGTTGCCTTTCGTGGTGTCGGCCACCATTTGGGTGTTCACCAGCGGCTTCTGGGGAGAGAAGAGCGATCATTGGGGCCGCAAGCCGATCATCCTTTTGGGACTGAGCGCCTTTGGCGTTTCCTTCGGGCTGTTCGCCATCGTTGCCAATCTCGGCACGGTAGGATTGCTCCCGGTGATGATCGCCTATCCGCTAATGATCGGCGCGCGCGCGCTGTTTGGGATATTCGGCTCGGGCGCCTCGCCCGCGGCGCAAGCCTATGTCGCCGACCGCACGACGCGGCACGAACGCATCGCCGGCGTCGCCACCATGAGTGCGGCGTTCGGGATGGGCACGACGATCGGTCCCGGCATCGGTGCGGTACTGGTCGTGTTCGGATTGTTCGCGCCGTTCTATTTCACGGCGTTGGTCGCGTTGGCGAGCGCAGCCGCGATCTGGCTGTTCCTGCCGGAACACAGCGCGCCGCGGCTTATGCTCGAGCACCGCCGTGCGCTCAAATGGCACGACACACGCATTTGGCCTTTCATTCTTTACGGCACGGGAATCGCAACGGCGGGCGCAGTGCCGATCCAGACGGTCGGCTACTTCTTCATCGACGTGCTGCATTATGCACCGCACGAAGCGCCGCAATATACCGGCATCGGTTTGTTGGCGATGTCGCTCTCGGCTTTGTTCGCGCAGCTTGTCGTCGTGCAGCGCTTTTCGCCGTCAGCCCGTTTGTTGATGCGCGCAGGAGGCATCGTCACGATCCTATCCTTCTTGCTGTTCGTGATCAGTCACCAATTCGGCCCGGTCGTCTTCGCGCTGATCTTGAACGGCCTAGGTTTTGGCTTGGTGCGGCCCGGCTATTCCGCAGCAGCTTCGCTGGCCGTCGATCCGCATGAGCAAGGCGCCATCGCGGGGTTGACCGGTGCGACGGCGGGCGCAGGTTTTATTTTCGGACCGATGATTGCAACGGGGCTATATCGCCTCTCACCTTTTGCTCCTTATATCTTCGGCGCTGTGTTGATGGCGGCATGCCACACTTATGCGCTGTTGTCGCCGCATCTGCGCCAAGCAGGACTGGTGACGGCTGACGCCGATCTGATCGAAGAAGCCACAGATACGCAATTGCCGAACGCATAACAGCATGCGTCGCTCGGTCGCCTCGTTCTGTGTATGAAATGTTGTATACAAAATGCTTCTTTATGATCCGGTCGAGTTCACCGACACAAGGTGGCTTGCCGGTGTAAATGGGAGGCATGCGTGTTCTGCTATCAATGCGAACAGACTCAAAGTGACGGCGGCCAACTTGGCTGCTTCGGCCCAAAAGGTGCTTGCGGCAAGGATTCGGAGACGTCCGATCTGCAAGACGTTCTGATCCATGTCTGCAAGGGCATCGGCCAATATGCCGTTCGCGCCCGGGCGCTGGGTGCGACGGATCTCGCTGCCGACCGGTTTCTGCAATTTGCGATTTTCACCACATTGACCAACGTCAATTTCGACCCCGCGAAATTTGTCGAATGGATCGGCGAAGCGGAGACGGTT
>CAWGHR010000047.1:0-142396 GCA_963822275.1 uncultured Alphaproteobacteria bacterium | reverse complement strand
CCATCGGCTGCCAAAGCGCGCGCGGCATAGCCGGTCGGAAACAAACCACTCGGGCGAAAGACATCGGGGAAAAAACCGTGCGCTTGAATTACCAGCGGATAGCGCCTGCCTGGCTGAAAGTCCGCTGGTACGTACAATCCCCCACTAGCTTCGCGGCCCTCTAAAATCTTCCAGTGAAAAATCGTCACACCGCCCAAAGCGATGTTCATTAGTTGGGGGTTTGGGTCCCACACAACGCGAGACGATCCACTATCCGGATCCTTCGCGACCAAAACCGGTGGCTTCTCAAAGGTCTGCTCAACAGTGATAACCAATTCCGCGCTGCCGGTTGTCTGTTCCTTTCGCAATTCCCAAGCGCCTTTTGTAGTCTGCTGGTAAATTCTCTCACCTTTTTTTCCCGACGAGTTAGTAAAATCTACCACCACCGAAGATCCTGAAGGGTCATTGAATCTCAATGCCTCAATAGTGTCGGCAGCGGGATCGGACTTCCCCTCTTTTGTGTACCGAGGCTTCAACTTCTCTACGCAGTCGACGGAATTGCTCCGCATATGGTACACTCCGACACACGCAGCATCATCGCTTGCATAGCCACGATGCACGGGCAGAAATACCGACGGTAGAAGAATGGATTGTCCTTGATCCGACCAAGAAGGCGTAGCAATAGGCCACCAAGCAGCGGCTCTGCCGGTAGGCGCATCGGGCGCGAAAACGATTTCATTGTTCCGAAGATTGATGACCATGTATCGGCTCACAAGTCGAACACCAAAAGCGACGTCGGTATCCTGCTGGCCAACCATAATGCGATACGGATTGTTCGACCGAGGCGCGCGATATAGCTGTTGCCATTCAGTGGGCACACTTGGCATAGCCTGTGCGGTAAAGACCGACTGGCCGTCAAGAGATAAGCGCAATGAAGCTACACCCTCTTGGAACAGGATAACTGGCTTGCCACTCATTCCGTACTTAACCGGCCAGACTGATCCGCCGTTCGCCGCCCACAGATGGCTCCGATCGTGGTCATGTTCCGGATAAAGTTCTGGTGGAAATACTAGGTCGTAAATCGTGCGCCCCGTAACCGCCACGCTCGGCGCTTCGTGATCTATTGCCGCACTCCAAGCATCCCGAATGGTATAAACAAAGTGTTTTCGGTCCACAAGATCATAACCTGTTACATCCTGGCCCTGTGTCGACAGCGGGAACACTCTGCCAGATTTCAGGTCCACAAAAGTCAGTTGCAACGTTCCTTGCCGAGTTCTGGCCAAAAACGCGAGCGACTGAGAATTCGACGTCCACCGAATTTTCTGGATGATTGGACCATCCTTGTAGGTCGCCAACTTGATGGACCATGTCGGCTGTAGTTGTGCACCGCCGACGGGTTCACGCACGAACTTTCGCATCGCATCGGCCGAATACACGCGTAGCTCGCTTTGGGATTTGTTTTGGCTAAGCACGCCTCGCCCTACCACTACCGCAACCAACTTGCGATTTGGTGACCAAGTAATCGCATCGACTTTGCCAGTGTAACTAATATCGCCAAAATCCGCGGTCTCGATATCGTCAGCTACCGTGAAGGAATGCATCGCCCAGGCCCCCGAGCAAACATGGGCGCTTACTAGGAACACAATCAGTGCGACCCCGATTATCTGCGCCGGCCTGCTCATGGGTGTTTTCCTGAACATTCGAAACTCCGATCGACATAGGTCGGTCGCCCCTCGGTACAGAGCTTGTGTAAGCGTGACTTTTGTTTGTCCCAGGATCCGGCTACCAACGTTTGGTGACCGAAAACGACACAAATCGCCCGATCGCCGAGTAGTTCGTCGAAGTCGTAGTTCACGAAGTTATCATACAAATTCTTGAGGTATGGCGGTCGCTGGTTGCCGAGATTTCGGACCGAAAGTGATAGATCAACATCGCGAAGCGCGTACGAACTGGAATCGATATTATAGAGTGCCGTGAAATCCACGGTCTGCATTGCATCACCTTTTACGTTCGGAACCGAAATGACATCTTCTACATCACCGACATAGTTATAAAATACAGAGACAATGAGCGCCCCGCGGCTCCACGAGATGCCTGTACGTGATCTGAAGTGTGGTGGGTTGTATACCGTTCCCGCCAGATTAAACCATGGCGCGCTGTTGCCGTTCTTTTGCCGGCTCTCAATCCAACTTGTATCATCGCTAAGCGTTAGCGAGCCGGATCCAAGTTCAAAGTTATATAAGGCTGAAAGATCGATGCCGTGGATTTCCTGATAGGCGACATTTGTGTAGAGGTCATTCACTACCGCGACAACGTTTGCCGGATCGTAGGCGCCAGCTGTGAAATTGTAGAATCCAAGCGTGCCTTGATCGATAGCTTGCTGCTGCTGTGCAGCCGTCGGGTTGTAAGACAAGAACTGTTGATATGCAGGATTGGTAAATGAAGCCGATGTTGTAGCGATTGGCGATAGAACCCGGTTTTTATAGAGAATGTTGAAATAACTCAGCTCAGTGCGAAGGCCGGGCACTGCAACGGGATGGTAGGCAAATGTTGCCGCCCACGTGGTCGCCCGTTCTGGTTTCAGTTCCTGATTGCCACCCTCCACGAACAATGCCGTCGCATTGCTCGGATAACCAGACGCCCCGAGGTCCGCAGCAGGGTACAGAAGGGCATAGGCGCCGCCATACTGCTGAGCAAGCGTCGGAGCCTTAAAGGACCTCCCCCAGGAGGCTTTTAGTTCAACGTCCTTTGATGGTGAATAAATCCCACCCACTTTGGGCGTCGCTACCGTTCCAAACGCAGTGTAATCCTCGAAGCGCATCGCGCCAGTCATCGACAGGCTGTTCACAAACGACGCGTTTTGATCCGGGGACACTAACGGTAGATATAGTTCACCGAACGCATAGAAGTCATGGCGCACTCCGTAGTGAGCCGCCAGATCCAACAATGGAATATTCGTCGAAGCTGCTTTGGTGATAGCCACCACCAAGAGCAAGGCGAGCATCGCCGCCAGGTAATTGAAAAAGCGGCCCCTCGGCATCCACTTCAGTCGACACGATGCTATTGCATTCGCAATATCCCTCCTGAAACTTAGGTGATTTCGACAGCGAATACACTGACGTAATGGAACGCGATAAATCGCGACCGTAAAGGCCATTGACCGTCGCTGTCCACGTTCCGGGCAGTTTGAAAGTCAGTGTCGGTGAGACACTGTAATTTGTGCTGTTCTCAGAACCAGTGGCGATTTGGCTATCGCTCGTCTTAGCAACGTTGCTGCGGCGCTTATCATAGAGCGCGTCCAGACTAAACGTAACTAGAGCACCAATGTCCTGGTGAGCGTTGAACAGCAGCGCTTGATTCTGCTGAGCAGGCGATAGCGTGTAGGGCTCCGGCAGATAATTGGTATACCGACGCTGATTGGCGTAAATTGCATCATCATGATCGAAATCGTAAGCGGCAATAAATCCACCGGTCGACCAACTTTTTCCTCCAACGACACTATCCTCTTGCTGGAAGTCACCGCCATTGGTCGCCTGACCTAAGCGTGCCGAAGTAGTCACGCCGTCATAATCGGACTTTAATATTACGTTGGCGACGCCAGCCACCGCGTCAGAGCCGTAAATTGCCGATGCACCATCTGCAACAATTTCAATTCTATCCACAGCGGCAAGTGGAATCGCTGAAATATCGACGGCCTGACTGTAGCCGTCGTACGACAATCGCCGGCCATCCAGTAACGTCAACGTCGCATCTGGTCCCAACCCGCGCAAATTGATTGCAGAGCCTCCGGTAACATTTCCGTTGCTTGGATTCGAGATGCCGGTGCCGGCAGCAATTCCTGGATTCTGTCCGCCGCTAAAGTTCTCAGGTATGCTGCGGACTACTTCACCGAGGTTATTTTGTCCTGCTTCGCGCACTTGTTGCTGGGTGATCTCAATCACACGCGAAGTTGGAGGCGCATCCTTGATGCGCGAGCCTGTCACGACAACCGTCTCAACTTCCGCCGCCGTGTCATTTTGGGCGGCTTGGGCGTTTTTTGATCGCACCATCAATACGCCCGCAGGGTTCGTTTCCGCTCTGAGATCCGTGCCCGCGAGAAGGGTGTCGAGCGCCTGCGCAGCAGTAAATCGTCCGTGCAATCCGCCCACCTTGCGCCCCTTGAGGACATCTTCCGAGAAGATGATCTGCCGCGAGGAAGCTTGCGAGAAATCCGTCAGCGCCTGACTCAACGCCTCTGCTGGAATATCGAACTGGTAGGTCTGGTCAGCCGCACTAGCCACGCCCCCCAACCCGAAGAACGCTAACCCAACAAATGCCGACGTCAGCAGTAAAGTGCTGCGGCGCTGTTTTCCCATATTCAAAGCCCCCTCGACTGGAAGCCTGCCCGGAATGGGCGTGTTGCTTCCATTGAGGTAAGAACGGAACGCAGAAAAAATCCTCACCAATATCTTTGCGAAAGTTTGGTTACGAGCGCCGCTGCAACAGAATTTCGTTGTCAGAGGTAGTGGTTGCCTGGACGGGAAAGTAACTTGTCACCGCGCTGACAAACGACGCCACATCACCTGCGTTGAACACCCCGCTGACGCGAATGGAAGCGACCGAAGGGTCAACGATAACCGGTTTGTCGGTATAGCGGTTTTCCCGTGCGACCGCCTCATCCAAGCTCACGTCTTTGAAGATGAGTTGTCCTGCCTCCCAGGCGGTTGCCGCTTGCATATTGGCAGGTTTCACCTGGGGGCTGACATCGCGCGAAGCCACCAGCTCTTCCCCGGCGTCCAAGGAGACCGGCGGTTTTGGCTTCACGTGGGGAGGTGGCGTTGCGGAGTTCTTGATGACGACGTGGCCCTGGATCAGGGTCACCAGCACTTTCGAGCCGATCTTCTCGACGTTGAAGGACGTGCCGACTGCCACGACTGTTTCAGTCCCGGCCGACACTGTGAATGGGCGCGTCGTGTCGTGGGCTACATCGAAACGGGCACGACCGCGGTCAAGTTCGACGGTTCGCGCAGTCTTGGAATAGCGAACGCTCAGTTCCGTGTCGGAATCCATGGAAATCCGTGACCCGTCGGCAAGTGCCACGATGCGACGTTCCCCGACATCGGTCTCATACGTGGCGGGCTGCTGTAAGTAGACATAAAGCGCACCGCCACCAAGCACGCCGATCACCAGAAGCGCCGCAGCTGCGCGATAGATCATTTTTCGCGGCATCCAGCGCACCGTATTTGCGTTTCTAGCCTGACCGAGGGCCGCGCGGCGCAGATCCAGCAATTCGGGTGACGCTCCGAGGTCCTCAACGACTGACCAGCTCTCGTCGACGGCTTTAAGGGCGCTGCAATTCGCTGGTTCGGCGATCCACGCCAGAAACTCTGATGACAGCTCCAAGGAAGGGTCGCCTGGAGTCGCAACCGCCAAGCCGCGGCGTCCTCCAAGCGCTGCTGCGCCTCGGTAGGCATTTCGCGAAAACTGGTCATGGCCGCAAGAACCTCGCGCCCAAATGAGCGAGCGCCTTGATCACGTGCTTTTCGACGGCACTCACCGAAATCCCATGCAAAGCCGCGATGTCGCGGTGATGCATGTTCTCGAGACGCGAGAGGATGAAGATATTTCGGGTGCGTTCGCCAAGCTCCCCCAGAGCTGCCAAGACATCCTTCAGCGTCTCCCTGGCCACTAGAACGCGTTCCGGCGTGCGATCCTCAACAAGGTTTGGTGTTATTGTTCCGCTGTCGAGGACGTCTGCCAGACTCCGGTGCCACTTCGTCTTGCGACTCTGCTGCATCCGCGCGCGGTCCGTCAGAAGATTGGCCGCGATCGTAAAGACGTAGGCCTGGGCTCCCTGACCATGCGGCTTGTCCGGGTGTCGGGTAAGGCGAATGAAGGCTTCCTGCGTCAAGTCCTCGGCTTCGGCACGATCCTGTACCCGTCGCAGGAAATAGGCGAACAATGGCACGCGAAATCGTGCGTCGAGCTCGGCCCAGAGGCGACTGTCCTCACTTGCTTTTTCAGGCGGTTGTGACATGGTTCCGGCCTTGGCTGTGCGACAAGAGTACGCGAACCGAGCCGTCCACCGAAGCAACAAATCTGGTGAGAGATTCTTCACAGGCTTACGTTTTACGTAGGTTGGGCTAATCACACGATCCGTGCCTTCTCTAGAGACGAACTGAAATACCGCGATGATGCTGATATTCCTTATAAATTTGCTCGACGAGCCCGGTCGCGAGCGAAGCTCGCGAGGCGCCCACAAATGCATTCACGCCAATGGCGCTGTTAATCGGGATCCGGAACGCATGGCATCTGATTGCCGATAGACTGGCTGCAGACATAGCGAAATGCTCAGGTGTGGGAGCACAGATGATGTTCAAACGCCGACAGCTAGCAAAACGGACCGTCCTCCACGGCCCCACGCGGACCGAAATTCTGACGTTTATGATCGGCAATCTGCTGCGCGCGCAGCTGACGCATTGTCAGGTGGGCGCAGTGATGATGCGTCTCGGCGCCCAAGTCCTCGTTGCGATTGTTCCCGCAAATACTTCATTGTTGCTCTCAGAACAACGCCTCTGGAATGAGGGCCACCGGTGGACGATCTTGAATTCAGAGTAAGCGAGCGACAGAGGATCCCGCGTGGAGAAACTCGCATCGATTCCGTTCCGGGAGCGTGTGAGCTGCACGATCGCCGAAGCCTGCGAAGCGACCGGGCTCGGCCGCACCAAGCTCTATATGCTGATGGATGCGGGCGTTCTGACGTCGATCACGGTCGGCCGGCGGCGTCTCATTTTGATGGATTCGCTGCTCGGCGTTCTAAGGCCGGACGAACCGAAGCATTCATAGCTTGCGCCCCGGTCAATTCCGTTGCTGTGCATTATCATGCCTGCGTGCTATACTTTGACGCGTGATCTGCAGCGTTTGCGTTCCAGTTTGCTATGGTGGGTAGGCTGGTGGGTAGCCCAGAACACGAATTTGTAAGCGCTTGCAAAACCTAGGAAATATCGAGGGTTCGAATCCCTCCGGCTCCGCCACTTCAGTACTGAAGTGCGAACGCCGGGCGTAGCCGTTTTCCCGCCTGCGGCGGCCATTAAAGTCCCAAGCAGATTGCTCTTCGATCCCATGATCCGGACTTCGGTGTCGGCGACCTCGACGCGCTGTGCCAAGGCTCGTAGATGGTCGCGGCGGTAGCCGCCTCCATCGATAAGCATCCGCTCACGAGCCGTCTTAGCGAACCTCGCAAGCATCGCCGGAGTGATCGTCTGCCCCGAGTTCTGAAGTGTGGCTTGGGCGCGCTCGGCATCGACTTGGGCCTGATCCCGAGTCGCTTTGAGGCTGGCGATACGCTCCTTCAGATCGGGATCGTCCAGATCGGCCACACCGTTCTCGATGGCATCGTACAGCCGCTTGAGCCGTGCGTCGGCCTCAGTAGCCCGCTTGTTGAGTTCGCCGATATGATGGCGGCGGCGCTCGGAGCGTTCTTGGCGACGGTCCAGGACTGAGGCCAGAACCTCTTCCAACCGGTCGGGCTGTAGTAGGCGGTCCGCGATGTGGTTGGCGACAAGGTCGTCCAGCTTCGCCATAGGAATTGACCGGCCCTTGCAGCCGGTCTCTCCCTGCCGCGCCTTGGTCGAGCAGGTGTAGTAGCGGTAGCGGTTGCCCTTTCCAGTCCTCAGCGTCATCGCGCCGCCGCAGGCGGCACAGAAGCAAATGCCGGTCAGAAGCGTTGGGCCACTGGTGACGCGCGCTGGGGTAATGGTGGGATGACGAGATTTCAGGTGGGCCTGAACGGCGTCGAACGTTTCCTGATCGATGATGGGCGGGACGGTAACCGAGATCACCTCGCCGACCTGCTTGAGTTCCTTGCTCTTGGATCGCTTGTTGAACTCGTGGCGGCCGATATAGGTGGGGCGGGTCAGGATGCGGTGCACTTGCCCCACACCCCAGCGCCCGCCATCGCGGGTGAAGAGACGATGGCTGTTGAGATGGCGCACTATCTTTTTGATGCCCAATGGTCCGCTATTGCCGTCCCCGTGAAGAAACAGGCGATAGATCAGCCGCACCGTGTCGGCGTGCAGCGGATCGATCTCGAGTTTCTTCTTGGTCTTTGAGCCGCGCTGCTCTGCCGCGACCACGCGATAACCGATGGGCGGCAGCGAACCATTCCAGAAGCCCTGCCGGGCATTTTCCTTCATGGCCCGCAGGACGTGCTTGGCATTCTCCTTGGACTGGTACTCGTCAAAGAGCGACATGATCTGGCGCATCATGACGTGCATGGGATCGTCACCCATTTCCTGGGTGATGGAGACCAGCTTGACGCCGTTTTTTGCGAGCTTCCTCACATAGAACTCAAGCTCGAAGTGATCGCGGAAAAAGCGCGAGAAGCTATGCACCACGACAACGTCGAACGGCGCGGGTTTGCTGATGCCCGCCTCGATCATTTTCTGGAACTCGGGCCGCCGGTCGTTGGTGGCAGATGCGCCCAGTTCCAAGTAGGTCTCGATCAACTGATACCCGCGCGAGGCGCAGTAGGACTTCGCCCTGCCTCTTCTGGTCGGGGATGGAGACATCATGCTCGGCCTGACGGGCGGTCGAGACTCGTAAGTAAAGAGCAGCCCGGGTCGCCACAGCTTTGGTTGGCACGGTCACGGCGATCTCCTCACATCATCGGCACGGTCCGAACAGGTCGTCGAACAGATCGCCGAACCAGGCCTCGAATACATCCACCTCCGCATCCGTAACCGGCACATGCTCGGGCCAGTCGTCGCTGACCGTCCAGGCCGCAAGATCATATCTTGACGGTCGACCGGTGCGCCGCGTTGGTGGGACGGCATAGTCGTATAGATTATCAGGAAGGATTCTAGCGAGCGAGGGCTTCCCTGCGCTTCGTAACTGGGGGTCTTTTGATTGGCGGCGGCGCTTGGTCATGCGCCAATCGTCGTGCTGTCTTGGTCAAAGCAGAATGGCCGATTCCTACGCCAAGGTACTTTCCGCCCACCCCACTATCGCGACAGGAGCGGCTCGCTCAGTTCAAGCCTTGGCTGCTCCCAGCCCCCCGCCGGACCGGCAAGACGCGCAGTCAAGGGTGCGCCGCATGGCGCATCGCAACGCGACGGCAAAGCCGCCCTTTACGGCGCGGCTACGGTCCGGCTTTTGCGGAGCAGCCAAGGCCTTTTTCTAATCCAAGCAAGCTTGATGATTTTGGCGCGGCCCAGACGGTCATCGTCAAGGCGCCGTCACTATTTGCATTGACTGGATTGAATGATCTGACTGCGGCGCCAGTCGCGGCGCTTCCTGGATGGCGCTCTAAGTAATTGATAACAACGACCAATGCGCCCGACAGACGGCGGCGCTTTTATCTCGCCGTCCCCGTCCACCCTTTTTTTCTTCGCCGCCCCGGTACAACAATCATCCATGAACCTCATAACCCCCGCATGGATTCCGACACCCGTAGCCAGCATTGCCGCACGGCTTCACGATGCCAGCATGCCCGCCGATCGCATCATCATCGAGCGCCTTGTTCGTGACGTGCGCATGCGGTCGGTGTGGACAGAGATGAGAAAGCGCGTTCGTGAGAAATACAGGAAGACGGAGCGGTTCAGCCATCCCGTTGCAGACAATTCGCTCGTTTGGCTCCAAAACTACGCCAAGTTCTGTGAACAGAATGCGGCGTATCGGCGAAAGCATGGAGATGAGATGGGGGCCACCGAGAGCGAAAAAGAGGCGGCGGAGATGCGTAGTTTATGCCCCCAGGACGCGGCGTGCGTCTCGCTCTTCGGCATAATGTTCGCCGCCGCGACGCTCGGCTTCCGCACGACCACTGCGCCGGAATGGCAGGAGTGGCAGAGGCAGGTAGGTGCGACGGCTTCACCTCCCACCACGTTTGTCATCCAACGCCGTCGCGGTGATCAGCGTGCTCGGGCGTGTGGCGTCGCGATTGGTAATGCTCTCCAAGCCGTCTTCGGCTCGCCATGCTACAAGCTCACTGCCACGTCCACAGCGGTCGTGCTGAACATTGACCGCCCGCCTCCAGGTCGGGTGCGGGAGTGGTTTCGGCGAAATGCATCTCGGCACTAACCCCAGCCTCCGAAGGGATGCCGGACCTTGGTATCGATTGCGCCAGATGAATCACCTAACGGGCCTGACGATGTTTCATGGCGCAATCACCGAGGAGTACCACCATGCAATTCACCATTGACCAACGGGTCGCCGCCGACGTGACGCAGCGTATTGTCGAAGCGATGACGGAGAGCTTATGCGCTTCGACACCGATGCTCAGCTGGAGTGGGGCAAGAACAGATGATGGCGGTGTTGTTTCATCAAGTGGATCGGCCTTTCTGGTACGTACACCGGCTGGAATCCTTTGCGTTACCGCTGGCCACGTGATGGATGCATTTGTCGTTGCGCAGAAAATCTGTGCGGACATCACGGCCACGCTCGGCGGTTTTAGCTTCGATCTCGAGGATCGGTTGATCGAACGCGGCCAAGGGGTGGACATCGCCACGTTCCGCATGGGTGAAGCAGATCTACCAATGATAGGGTTCCGACCTCTTGAGCGAGCTTGGCCGCCCACTACGCCAGCCAATAGAGGGATCGTCCTGTTAGCTGGCTGGCCGGGACACGAACGTATCGTGGGCGCCGAAAGAGTTGCTGGCGGTATTTATGTCGGATTGGGATCAGCAGGCGTTTCAGACTTGCAGATCACAATCCGGGTTGATCACGACCAAAGTCCGATCTCGCCCTTTCCTGGCGTCCCGCTGCCACCGCCAGGCTTTGAGTTCGGCGGAATAAGTGGCGGCCCAGTCATGGTGATCGACGCCGAGGACAGCGGGCACAAGATCGGTTGGCGTGTGGCAGGCGTGATCTCGGAAGGCAAAACAGATTACGACTACATCGTAGCAATACGCGCCGATGTCATACAGGATGACGGCAGCATAACCTGTTCATAATCCATCTGGATTGCGCTCCAATGATGCAATAGTCTTGCTTTCCAACAGGTTTATCAGTTCACGAGACGCGGGGGGACGAAAATGCGGCGTTCCATACTTGCTCTAGGTCTGGCCGTAGGCGTTCTGACTGTGGCAGTCGTTATATTAAGTCTTAAGGTGGCAGAGCGCTCTCACATGCCTACGCTCCCTCCGCCGAAGGCTCAGCAAGATAAACCGCAAGAACAATCTGAGGCTTTTGATCCAACGCACGTGACGGTCGCGGAATACCGAAGGCGAGTGGGTGAATGTGCCTATCAATATCTCGCGAGCCATGGGCAACTTATATTATCTGACGGAAGCACAATCTCTCACGTCGGAACAGTGAACTTCGCAGAGGGTATGCCAGTAGAGTCAATGGGTTCGTTCGACGATGAGTGCGTAATGGTGGCATCTAGCATGATCGGGATGACACGAAATTTGAACAGCATCGGTCATTGACCGGCATGCTTGGCAAACCGTGCCTTGGGGCACCGTTACAATTTGGAATCCCTAATGATAATTAGGCTCACTCGGCCGCAGCTATGGCGCGTCGTAGCTCGTCGCCATCCAATATGACCGCCCTTCCTTGAGTAACGCGAATTACAATCCGTCCGGCAGTTTCAGCTTCCCAAGCTGCCCTGACGGCGGTCTCTAAATCCCACGCGGGATCGATTTTTCCATTGTCACACCCTCGGACGTTCCACCTGGCTGGAGTCCAGCGGCCACATTCCGCCAACGGCTCCAGCGCGTGTTTTCGGACCGATCCTTCGATGACTCCTCATAGTGCTATAGCGTAGATGTAGTGCTCATCATCGTCGGTCGTGGCCCGCCAGTTTGTCGAGTGTCCATTCTGGGCACAATCACAGCAGATGACGGCAAACCGTCCCATGCGTTGTTCACCGCTGATCTGATGTTCGCGGGTGGGGCATTCTTTTAAGCGGGTTGCGATTTGTCGGCGATCCGGCAAGCGCCGCAATGCATCAAGGTTCGAGAGCCACCACCGTTACGGACGCGGGTGCCAAGGTGAGAACCAGCTTGCCGTTTGTCGCCTGTACGCTGACCGGTTTGGGTGCCACCGTTTTGGGCGCTTCGAAGGTGTTGACGCTGTCGATCGCCGGCGCGCTCAAGGTCTCGCCTACCGCCCTTCCTGTCGCCGCATCCGGCACCGCGATGTCGAATTCGGTCGGCTTGTTGGGATCGATATTGGTGATCGCCAACCAAAGTTTTCCAGCCTTATCGCGAGCAGCAATGGCGTCGACGCGCGGCAAGGTGATGTCGCCGTAGCGATATTCGCCTGCTTTGTACGTGACCGGGATGAAGGCGGCGTCCTGGAACGGCACATACATCCGAAACACATGATAGGTCGGGGTCAGCAGCATCTTGTCCTTGTCGGTCAGAATCATGGCCTGGAGGACGTTGATCATCTGGGCGATGTTCGCCATGCGGACGCGGTCGGCGTGGCGCGCAAAGATGTTCAAGTTCAAGGCCGCCAGCACCGCATCGCGCTGGCTGTTCTGCTGCATCAGAAATCCCGGATTGCTGCCCGGCGTTGGGGCCAGCCAGGCGCCCCACTCGTCAACGACCAGCGACACCTTCTTCTCCGGATCGTATTTGTCCATGATCGCCGCATGCTTGCGAATGAGACCGTCCATGCCGACG
This sequence comes from uncultured Alphaproteobacteria bacterium, assembly GCA_963822275.1. Taxonomy (GTDB): domain Bacteria; phylum Pseudomonadota; class Alphaproteobacteria; order Micropepsales; family Micropepsaceae; genus Rhizomicrobium. Next base: position 129,812 of record CAWGHR010000047.1, on the reverse strand, counting down.
GTTTCCTTGAGCATCACGGCATAGTCGTTTTCGCCGAACCCCGTCGCTTTGCGAACCGGCGGCCAGCCGCCGCCGGTCGTATAGCTGTGCAACGAGAGGCCTTCGATACCCCAGGACCAATCGTGCTCCTTGAACGCCTTCATCACCGCTTCGGTATAGGGCGTGTCGCCCGCGCTCGGGCCGACCGCGACGCGCTGCGTGGTCTGCGCCGGATTGAAATTGTGCACGAAGCGGGCATAGAGCTTCATCTGGCTGACATAGAAGTCCGGCGACATGTCTCCGCCGCACGACCAGCTTTCGTTGCCAAGACCGATAAACGCCACCTTGTATGGATCGCTATGACCATTCTGCGCGCGTTCGCGCGCCAGCGCGTCCGGCGCCGCCGACGTCATATATTCGAGCCACTCGGCGGCCTCGCCGGGGGTGCCCGACCCGACATTGAGCGACACATAGGCTTCGCTGCCGATCTGCTGAATGAAGTCCATGAATTCATCGGTGCCGAAGGTGTTCGGCTCGACGACGCCGCCCCAATTGGAATTGACCGCCGCTTGGCGCTTGTCGGCGGGACCTATGCCGCGGCGCCAATGGTATTCGTCGGCGAAACATCCCCCCGGCCAGCGCACGTCCGGTACGTGAAGCGCCTTGAGCGCCGCCACCACATCGTTGCGGATGCCGCGCGTGTTGGGAATCTGCGAGTCTTTGCCGACCCAGATGCCTTCATAAATGCCATGCCCCAAATGCTCGGCAAACTGGCCGAAGATGTGCCGGTCGATGGTGGCACCGGGTTTGCCGATTTCCACCGTCAAAGCTATGGCCTGCCCCGCATCATTCGCGGCGGCGACACAAGGCGCAAGGGCGGTGACCACGACGGAGAGGACGGCGATCGCAAGACGACGCATGAAAATTCCTCGCTGAGGGAGCTGTATCAGATGACCCGCACGAAACGTTTTGAACTCCGAAACACGGATTGCTGCAACAACCGCCGCTGCGGACGGCGCGACCCGATAAATGCCGTTTCAACGCAGAAGATAAGCATAAATGTCTGACAATTACGAATGATATTCTAGGTTTGCACATTTCTCGGCACCGGCTACCACCCGCGGAATTCGACTGTTCTCATATGCACATTTTAGACGCGGCATCTTGTCGAGATCACTTTCTGGTGAGTGCGTCGCAAGTCGATCGCACCGGAATAAATTCGCAGTTGCGTCGGGCCCGACATCTTCTCATCGGCGAATGGAACCATTCTATCTGCGACGGTGCCTCGTGTGCCTATTATGTCCTGGGCGCGGCTGCGCGTTCAGCGAAAGCTCGAACGGCACCGCGGGGATGCGCGATGAGTCGTACAGCGTGCATACCGGACCATCGCCCCAGCAATAACGCCCCCGCGTCGGGTTCATGCCGCGCGGCACGGAAAGCGCCACCGCGCTGCCGTAAATCGTGGCCGAGACGAAGCGGCATGATTGTTCCGCGAGGCCACACAATTCGAAACCGACGGGTTGGGCAGCATCGACTGCCACAAGATGACCGTCGACTCCGCCAAAATCGACAACAACCGTCGCACGGCCTCGTTTGGCATTCACCGGAAGCGGTCCGGATTTCACACTGTCGTCGCGATAGATCAAGCGCCGCGCGGCCAGAGCAAGACGGCGTCCTACCTCCTGCTTGGCGCCGGGATGCAGACCCATGTGGTCGCCAACATCGATCGTCACCGCAAGGGCGGTGTCGGGATCGTCGGCAACGGCCAGCCGCTGCAATTCACGCAACCGCGCCCAGTCGGAGTCTTCCGGCTTTATCGGCGGCAAACCATAATCGGGAAGCTGCACGATCAGGAACGGCAATGCCGGCTCCTGAAACAGCTCCCGCCAATCCGCCATCCAGCCCTTCAGCAATCCGCGATAGGCTTCCGGTTCACCGGTATTGGATTCACCCTGGTACCAGGCAACGCCGCGCAAACCGTAAGGCGCAAGCGGAGCTATCATGGCATTGTACGCCACGGTCACACCGGCGGTGGCACCCCATGGTATGCGAGGCGATGTGCCGACAGACGCGGGAACGGGATCGTAGCGCCATGGTCCGGTGAGCGGAACGGTACCGCCGTCCTTCAAATGGATCGCGCGTGCTTCGGGGGGCCCGAACATGCCGCAACCGCGCCAGCCGCAATAAATATCAATGAGAATGTCGTTGCTGCCCTCATGCAGCAAATTGGGTGTCAAAGCATAACTGCGCGGTTCGCCATAGCCGAAGGTGGAAGCCACAAACAGTCCGTTGATCCAAGTTTGGTCTTCCTCGGTAATTGTGCCGAGAGAGATTTGGGAGGCTTGCGCCGCTTGTGCCGCGGTGAGCGAGACGGACGTACGAAACCATATGTGCCCGGAATAGTGTTCAAGCGCTGGAACGTTCCATTCGCTCCAAATGCCGAGGTCCTTCGGCGCCACGACCCAATTTGCGCTGACCGACGGATCCGTCCACGGCGCGGAGCCGAGATGTTGGCGCCACCAGGTTTCGATCACTTCGCCCCAATGCTTCATGCCGGCGACCGGATCGCCGGCATAGAGCTTGAGCGCGTCGAGACGTGCCTCGTCGCCGCCCGCTTTGTGCAGCGCCTGCGCGCTCATGAATGACGTGATGTTCGCGCCGGCCCACGAAGAATGGATCAGCCCCAGCGGCACATGCACCGACTTCTGGAGGCCGCGTCCGAAGAAGTAACAAGCGGCCGAAAAACTCGCCACCGTCTTGGGACTGGCCGCAGCCCATTGGACCGGCGACGGCAATACGGAGAGCGGAATCGCGCTGGTCTTGTTGGCAACCGTCATCAGGCGGATGCTGTCGTTGGCGGATACTTGTATGTTGGGGCCGGCATCGATGGCGCCCATGACGGGAAAAGCCATATTCGACTGGCCGGAACACAGATAGACGTCCCCGATCAAGATATCGTTCACGATCTGCGATGCGCCTGCCGGCGTATGCACGTTAAGCACATAGGGGCCGCCCGCTTCCATAGCCGGCAGCTGGGCGCTCCAATGCCCGTCGCCATCCGCCCGTGCTTCCACCGACGCGTCCGAAATAGATACCGTGAGCTGTGCACCCGGCGTTGCAACGCCCCACAGCCGGATCGGCTGACCGCGTTGCAACACGGCATGATCCTGAAAAATGGGGTTGAGCAGCGAATCCGCATAGGCGGGAAACGCCATAACGGCGAAGGCCGCGGCGGCCAGAAACCGGGATGTAAGCACAAAGTCCTCCCTTATTTTGTCAACGCGGCATTTCCCCATGTCACGATGGTAGGCTGAGAATCTGCCGGCGCGGCGTTGGCGGTTACCAGTTCGATAATTTTCACACCTTTGACCTTGACGGCAATCGCTTCGGCCTTTTCGCCGAACATCTTAGGAGCGGATTTGGCGAGAAGCTTGCCGTCGCCGTAAATCGAGAAGGTCGTCGGCTGCGACTTATCGAGCGTGGAATCATCGACACCCACCTCCACGGTGAGGATATTCGCGCCGCTGTTGCGCACCTCGACACGCGAATTGGCGAGCAATCCCAGCCCCGTATCGAACGGTTGTCCGCCGATGCTCAGGGATTGCCCAAAGGGCGTGAGGTCCGCCTGGGCGCCACCCCATCCCGCATATTGGGGATGCGCGCCATTGCCGTGCGTTCCACCCCAGGTTTGATCGCGGAACACCATGGGATCGGGCTGCGGAATCTTCACGCCGTCAACGGTCGGATTCACCCGGCCGGGCGTCTCGGACAAATATAAACCGTTCTTAAGGCGGCGCGGGCCGTCCGCAATGAAAATCAATGTCTGGCGGGGCGCCAACGACAATTTGGTTTCCGTCTTGAATCGCGTCTGCTGCTTGGTCCAGAGGTCTGTAAGTACGATCTCCTGATCCTCGGCCATTTTGAGATGCTGAGCCGTCAGATCGACATCCGCGGGACCGATGCCTCGGTTGAAAATGGCGACGGCCTTCTTTCCGGAGGCGAGAGTCTTGACCAGTATTTGAATGTCGTTTGCGTCATAGGCGAGAACGGCTTGGTTCCCGGCCGGGTCTTGGTCGATGGCAATGATGTCCTGATTGCCGACGATATCGAGCAACGCCTTAGGCATCGTGCGCACGTCGTTGCCCAAGATGAGCGGCGCATTGATGATTGCCCACAATGCGAAATGGGACCGCGCCTCGGTTAGGTGCTTCTCGTCGAATTCTCCATAGCCGATATACAGCATGTCGGGATCGTTCCAGGACCCGGGATGCGCATAGAGTGGTCGCGTCGCGGCGGAGTCGAAATTCGCCAGCATGCGCGTCCAGCTTGGGCCGAGATCGTCGCTGGTTCGCGATAGGTTGCCGACATTCTTGGCCCAAGCTCGCACATCGGCTGCTCCCCAGACGCAAATCGAAAACACGAAATCGTTCTTCGGCCTCACCTTTTGAAGCGCGTCGCCGACATCGGTGTAGAGCTTGCGAACGCCTCCGATGTCGGCGCGGCCGATCTGCCAGCCGAAGATCAGTGGATCGAGCTTGCGGTACTGGCCCGATTTCACGTGGTCCCGGTTGGCGGCATAGTCGCGAATGCCGCAGCCATCGACCTTGATGTAATCGAAGCCCCAATCGCCCATATACAGTTTGATGTCCTGATCGGTGTGACCATAGAGCCCGATTTCGCGCTCTTCGACCGTTCCTTGCGGCAGCCATCCATCGGGTGATGGATAGGCTTGCGAGCAGGAATTACGCCCCAGATCGGAGTAGATCCCCGCCTTGAGCCCCATGGCGTGCAACTTGTCCGTGAACGGCTTGAAACTCGTTTCCTCCAGCCCGCCGACCGCAGCCGAAGGAAATTGGGTAGCACGGATCTGCATTCTGCCGTCGGATGCGCGGCGCTTGAGCCACCAGCCGTCATCCAAATTTACATACTGGTACCCTTTGGACGCCAGACCGGTCCGGACGAGCGCCTGCGCGACACCGAGTACATTGTCTTCCGAAATATTCGTGGCGAAGGTGTTCCACGAACTCCACCCCATGGGAGGCGTTTTGGCCGCACCATGTTCATAGCCGCTCCATGTGCCTGTGGGCGTTAGATCGTCCGCGTGGGCCGCGGTCAGGAAAGCGAAAGTACCCAACACCAGGAATATCGCGCGCGAGTCCATCAGAATCGTTTCCTCTCTCAAGCGGTGGAATTTATCAGACAATTAGAAGAGAAAGCTATTGGCCGTACGTCAGGTGGAATGTGACACATCTCGCACGGCGATTAGAATTTGAACAACCCCGCTTTGCGGTTATGTCGGTCGCATTGTTTTCGCCGGGACGCTACCATAATAATTGTCCGACAAAATACCGGGCTCGCAGCGGACGGATCGTCCTGCAGTTTGCCGGCGCACGGAACGGAGGGTGGTCATGAAACGGTTTCTCGAGTTGGGCGTTTTTTTTGTCGTGCTCGGCGTCGTTTCTGTCGCGGCGGCAGACGGTACGGCCGGCGTCACTGCACTACAAAAGACCACGACGGGGATCACCTTGCGGACATCCCAGGGCACACTCGTCATCGAACCGTGGACGGATCGGATTATCCATGTGACGGCCTATCGCAACGCGAATTGGAAGGGCGCCTATAATCCCGCGGTGATCGCACGGCCGCAACCGGTGAAATGGCAGCTCGCCGAGGCCGCCGATGCCTACACAATCTCGACGTCCGCGCTGCAAGTGCGCGTGGATCGCGCCACCGCCGCTGTTTCGTTTCGCGATGCGTCGGGGAAAGTGATTCTCGACGAGCCGGAAAATGCGCGCCATACACCCGCGCAAGCCGAAGCCGCACAGTCCGTCCGGCAGGAATTCGTCGAGGAGTTCGCCCACCACTATCCTGTTTTCGGTCTTGGCCAGCACCCGACAGGTCTTTTCAATTATCGCGGCAATACGGTCCATTTGCAGCAGGCGAACCGGGATGTTGCGGTGCCGATGCTGGTTTCGCAGCGCGGCTTCGGCATTCTGTGGAACAATGCCTCGGTGAGCGATGTGGATGCCGATGTCGCCTGGGACACCAACCAGCTGGTGCTACGCTCGGAGGCGGGCGGAGGCATCGACTACGATTTCATCTACGGGCCGACAATAGACGGCGTGATCGCAGGTTACCGTCATCTCACAGGCGACGCGCCGATGATGGCGCGGTGGAGTTGGGGCCTCTTCCAATCGAAAGAGCATTACGCAACGCAGCAAGAGCTTCTCGATGTCGCTGCGAAATATCGCGCGCTCGGGGCGCCGCTGGATGCCGTGGTTCAGGATTGGTTTTACTGGAGGCCGGGGGAATGGGGACGCCATGTCATGGATCCGGCCCGCTATCCCGATCCCGCGAGCACGGTAGCGGCTCTCCACAAAGAGAATGTGCACGCGATCATCTCGGTATGGGCGCGGTTCGACGAAGGACTGGAGAACGCCAAAGAGCTGGAAAGCATCGGCGGGTTATTTCCCAAAACATCGAATGTCTATCCGGCCGGTTTGGGCCGCTGGTATGACGCGTATTCGCCTGCTGCTCGCGATCTCTATTGGCGGCAGATCATGCGAGGGCTCGGCACTGCCGGATGGGACGGCTGGTGGCTCGATGCCAGCGAGGCGGAGCTGAGCGGCAATTGGGGCGAGATGCGCAAGCTCCAGACCGCGGCGGGCCCCGGCGATGTCGTCTATAATGCGTATCCGTTGATGCACACGACAGGCGTCCACGACGGCATGCGCCGCGATATGCCGAACAAGCGCGTCTTCATCCTGACGAGGTCGGCCTATGCGGGGCAGCAACGCAACGGCGCCATCACCTGGTCGGGCGACACCACCGGCAACTGGGACGATTTTCGGCGGCAGATTCCCGAAGCGCTTAATTTCTCCTTGAGCGGAATTCCATATTGGTCGGCCGACATCGGCGGCTTCTTCAGCGGCGATCCCAAGGACCCCGCTTATGCCGAACTCTTTACGCGCTGGTACGAATTCGGCGTGTTCAATCCGATGTTCCGCGTGCATGGCACCAGCCATCCCAAAGAAATTTGGCAATTCTCTCCGGAGATCGGCAAAGTGCTGCTCGACTACGACCGGCTGCGCTATCAACTGATTCCCTACATTTATGCGCTGTCTTGGGACGTCACGCATCGCGGCGGTACGATGATGCGCCCGCTCATCATGGATTTTCAGGACGACGCCAATGCGGCGTTGATCGGCGACGAATATAGCTTCGGCAGGGGATTGCTGGTTGCGCCGGTGATCGAAAAAGGCGCCCAGAGCCGCACGGTTTATCTGCCGGGGCAGCTCCCCTGGTACAACTTTTGGACCGGCGAGCGGCTCAATTCCGGACAAACGGTTGCCGTCAAAGCGGAGTTGGAGACCATCCCGCTCTTCCTCCAGGCCGGCAGCATTCTGCCACTGGGTCCCGCCATCCAATATGCCGACCAACGATCCGGCGAACCGATCGAACTGCGCATCTATCCCGGCGCGGACGGTCAATTCGAACTCTATGACGACCAAGGCGACGGTTACGGCTACGAGAAGGGCAAGTATGCGACGATCGACTTGCGCTGGAATGACGCCAAACACGAACTATCAATCGGTACGCGTCACGGAAAATTTCCCGGCATGCCACGGCGAATTGCCTTCAAGGCCGTTTGCGGTGCTACCGGAAAGACAGAACAATCGTCCGGCGTGATCTACTCCGGCACCGAACAAAATATTTCGTTGCCCGGATGCCGCTGAACGCGAGGGAACGTCAATGACCAAGACTCGCAGCGCGCTTAGCCGGCGCCGTTTTACGATGGGTGTTGCCATCGCGCCATTGCTCCTCGCTCAGACCGGGAACGCCATGACGAAGCAACCCTTCGCGGCACATGCAAAACAAAGGGCGCTGGGCGGTGAGCCTCCATTGCTCAAAGCACGACCGTTTGCGGAAGACAGAGTGCGGCTGCTCGAAGGCCCGTTCAAAGACGCGCAGAGATGGAACACGGCGTTCATGAAACGGCAGTCGCCCGACAGGCTGCTGCATGTCTTCCGGGTCAATGCCGGTATTCCGTCGAGCGCCGAGCCGTTGCGCGGTTGGGAATCGCCCGATTGCGAGCTACGCGGACATTTTGTGGGACATTACCTGTCTGCTTGCGCGCTCCTCTATGCCTCGACCAAGGATATGGAGATCAAACAGCGGGCCGACCACATCGTTTCCGTCCTAGCCCAATGCCAGACGAAGCTGAATAGCGGAGGTTATCTCAGTGCATTTCCCCTCACCTGGTTCGACCGTTTGGACGCGCGAACCAACGTATGGGCGCCATTTTACACCTACCACAAGATTATGGCCGGCCTGCTCGACATGCATAGGCTCGCGGGCAACGCGCAAGCGCTCACGGTCGTGACCGGCATGGCCGCATGGACGGATAAATGGACTGCGGCGCGCTCTCCGGATCACATGCAAGATATCCTGACAACCGAATATGGCGGCATGAACGAGGTGCTCTATAACCTCGCCGCGGTCACCGGCGATACGAATTGGCTGGACGTCGGGGATCGGTTCAACAAGGCGGTGTTCTTCGATCCCTTGGCGGCGCGCCATGACGCTCTCAAGGGTCTGCACATGAATACGCATGTGCCCCAGGTGATCGGTGCTGCCCGGCGCTTCGAACTGTCGGGCGATCACCGTTATGGAGAAATTGCCCGTTTTTTCTGGGACACCGTGGCGGACTCCCGCAGCTATGTCACGGGGGGATCGAGCAACCGCGAACACTGGCTGAGCGAACCGTACCAGCTCGGCGCCGAGTGGCGTCAAGACGTCAATCATCAAGAGTGCTGCTGTTCCTACAACATGCTCAAGCTGACGCGGCATCTTTTCAGTTGGGCGCCGGACGAGAAGTACATCGCGTATTACGAACGCAACCTGTTCAATCATAAACTCGGCACCATCGAGCCCAACACGGGTAATACGACCTACTTCCTGTCCATGGCGCCGGGCGCATGGAAGACGCTCGCGACGGACAATGCATCCTACTGGTGCTGCACCGGGACAGGCATGGAGGAGTTCGCCAAACTGACGGACACCATCTATTTCCACGATGACAGCGGGGTGTACGTAAATCTGTTCGTTGCTTCGCGCTTGGATTGGCAGGATCGCGGATTCATTCTGGAACAAGTGACGCAATTTCCGGCCGAATCGAAAACCACCTTCACGATCCGGCGCGCTCCCGGTGACGCTATGCCGATTCACCTGCGGATTCCGGCCTGGAGCCCGGATGCGCGGATTTCGATCAACGGCAATCCGCTCGACGTGATTGCGGAGCCCGGGAGCTACTTGAAGATATCGCGCCATTGGCAGGCCGGCGATTGCGTGCAACTCGAATTGCCGATGCGCCTTCACAGCGAGAGCTTCGCCGATTCCCCGCAGGTGCAAGCGTTGCTCGTTGGACCGATTGTCCTTGCCGGTCAGATTCCGAAAGGCGACATCCCGGTCGCCCTAATGCATGAGCAGGGGCCGCAAATCGGCAAGCTGCCGCCGCTACAAATTGGTCCGATCGTCACCGGCGGTAAGCCTCTTGAGACGGTCGTGAAACCGGTGGAAGGCTCTCCCCTTACCTATGTGACGGTCGACCAACCGCAAAGCGCCGTGTTCAAGCCCCTCAATCAGAGCTGGGAGCGCTTTGCGGTTTATTGGCAGACGGTTTGAATCTCCTTTTTAGACCGACGCGAATTCGTAGAGCACAATGCTGCACGGCGCCGCCGCCAAAGTCTTGGCGGCGGTATCAAACGTACCTTCGCTGATCGCGACTTGGGGCAACTTGCCGACGAGATTCTGTGCATCCAAATTCGGCGCGGTGAGCGCCCATGTCCGTCCATTTCCGACCGCTTTGAATCCTTCGACATCCAATGCGAGAGACTGCGCTCCCTCGCTCGCATTGACCACGGCCACAACCAACGCCTTGCGATCGGCCGTCAACGCTGCCGAGACATCGAGCGGCCAAGTGGCACTGCCGGTGTTGACTTTGGGCTGGTCGCCGCCGGGAGGATATTTCGGCGGCGGAACCGGGGAGTTGCCCGTGACGGCAACCGGAATCTTTCCGAAATGGTGGTCATAGAGCTGGAACACGCGGCCGGACGCGCTGATCACCGAATGCAGCCGGTCGTAATCGAGCCAAGCCATACCCATCGTGTAAGCGGCCATATCGATAAAATCCGAATGGCGAAAGAATTCATGGAAAGTCCGCGCAACGGCGAGGCACCCCCGGTAGTCCTGCTTGAAATGATAGGCCCATTCGTCGAAGAAGACCTTCACTTGGCCTTCGTTGAGCTTGGGGAAACGCTTTTTATATTCCTCCCAGCAATCGGCCATGGTGGCCACGCGATTGGCCGGCGCCTGGGCCCACTCGACCAGCGATTGCTGGACGTCCTCGTTTTTTCCGGTGACGAGATTGAAGTGTTTGTTTTCCGGCGGGTAAGCATGCGTCGCTAGCGCGTCGAATTTGCCCCATGACTTTGCCAGCATGCCACCCGCCCAATCGCGATCGGAACCATATTCGACCAGAGGACTTCCCGAATTCGGCGATGATGCCCTGCCCGGTCGTCATCTCATCGACGAAACCACCGGGCACAACGATGTAGATCGAAGGGTCGACCTTGCGCATCTCGTCGGCGAACAAATTGTGTTTGATGGTGTATTGATCCAACGACATGTGGCCGAGCTGCCAATGGCCGTACATTTCATTGCCGACGTTCCAGTAATGGACGCGATAGGGTTTGCTATGGCCGTTGGCCGCGCGCTTGGCGCCCCAAAACGTTGTCGCTGCGCCGTTGACGTACTCGACCAGTTCGGCGCCGGAGCGCGGTTCGCCAAAGCCGGTATCGATGCACCAATATGGCTCGACGCCGATAATGTCCTGGCACATTTGCAACAATTCATCGACGCCCACGTCGTTGGGTTGAGCGAATTTCCATTGCGGATCCATTATCGGCGGACGCTTGTCGGGATCGCCGATCGTGTCCTTCCAGTCATAGCCGGAAATGAAATTGCCGCCGGGCATGCGCAGGATCTTGCAGTCCATCTCCTTCATCAGCGCCATCGTGTCGGCGCGGAATCCCTTGATGTTATCCGCCGGCATCAGCGACACGGCGCCGACGCGGAACGCGCCGCGGCCCTTTCCCACAATCTCAAGACGTCCCGCGACGGTCTCGGCTTTGCAGGTGAATTTGAGCGGAAGCTTCGTCCAGTCCGCGCCGACGGCCAGATGAACCGTCTCGCGGTCTTTCGCTCCTTTGCCCCAGATTAGTGTGGCGGAAATCTCTGCGCCGGGATCCGCCGCCACAACGATACGGCCGATATAATCCTTGTGGGCGAGCGCGAGACCGGACTGCGCAATGCCACGCAGCTTGGAACCCGCCAAATGCACGACAGGACTCTGCTCGCCCACATAGGGAGCGGCCGTATCCATCGTTACGTCCTTATCCGGTCCGACCGGCATCCATTTGTTGGGTTGCGGCATCATCCGGCGGCTGAATCCCTTCGGTTCGGGCAGTGGCTTCGAATCGATCGGATGGAAAAATTTGCGGTCGTCGAGCACCTCGCTCCAGAAGCTGTAATTGATGAGATTGCCGATATGCTCGATGAACCCGCCATACATGTAGTTGGAGATCGGGTGACCGGTCTTGCCGGCGTCGACCGAAGTGGATATCGCAATCGTTGCCGCGGCGGCGCGCAGCGGCAATGCCGATGCCAAGCCCAAGGCCAAGCCGCTTTCGATGGCGCGGCGGCGCGAAATCAGTAGCTTCTTGTGTTCCGTCATTTTGCCTTCTTCTCCTCCCACTGGAACCGTACTCCGTCGGTACCGCCAGGCTGGGGGCCCGGACTGTCCGCCGTTACCGATCCGTTGTTAGCGTTGACTCGTAGATAGCGATTTGTCTGCAGCGACATCAGAACCAATTCTCCAGTGGGCGTCTCCATCCACTGGAAGCTTTCGCTTACGCCGGGTTTTCGTATTGCTGCGATGACGCGTCCATCGCTTGCGACGGAAACCACAGTTTTTCCGGTGCGCAGTGCGACGCGACCGTAACCCATATCGATCACTTTGAACGCCGACGGCGCGCCGAGCATAACGCCACCCTTGACCGCAAGACCGGTATTCAAGCCGAGCGACGTGAATTTCACACTTTGCCCATAGGGAATGGAGCGGCGCAATCCATGCGGATAAACCTCATGCACGGTAAAGGAATCGAAATCGGCATAACCGCCGGCTGATCCATGCGCATTGTAGGCGAACAACGTGTTGCGCACGCCTTGGAAGGTGGTGAGTTGGTAAGGTTGAATGAGCTCTGCGCCTAGGCGGACGAAGGTCTTGCCGTCCGGCGAATAGCTGAAGACCGATTTGTCTTTGAGAAAGTCGCTGTCGGCCCGGAGCCAGACACGCGCCGCATCGATCTTCACGCGATCGGACGCGCCGCTTTGCTGATCGAACTGTACGATGCTGAGCCCGTCAGCGGCACACTCTACGCCGATCCAGGCATAGGGCAAATTGAGCAATGCCAAACCAGCGACATCGCCGGGCTTCAGCCCGCTTGCATCCAGTTCCGCGGTGGTAGTCGAAATCGGACCGATGGCGCGCTGCGTCAAACTATTGCGGGCTTCCCAAAAACTCTTGGCGGGAAGCGTATGAAGCCTAAGGAAGCCGGGCCGCTCGGAGAGCGACCACGCTGCGTCATCCGGCACATGGTTCCACTGCCATATGGGCTTCAGCTTGCTGCCGGAAAAATCGTCGTTACGATCATACGGTGCATGAGCTTCGTCCATCGCCCCGGTATTTGGCTTTACCCAGATCCTTGGACTGCGTGTGAGATTGCCGGGCAAGCCGAAATAGGGCCAGCCGTCTTTCCAGGTCACCGGCGAAAGGATCGTGACGCGCCCCAAAGAATTGTGTTCCATCATCGAAAAGCCCCACCACTCGCCGGACGGCGTTTGGACGATGCCGCCTTGATGGGAATTCATGTGACCGTTGGAAGCTGGATTGGGTGGTGTCAGCTCGAAGGGCGGTACCTTCTGGGGCGGCGTTTTGTTAGCGATCCGATAGCCTTCGGCCAGCCCAAGATCTTCGTCAAGACTAATCGCCGGCAGCACTTCGTAAGGGCCGTAAGGGTTATCGGCGCGGGCCGCTGCCATCCGCATATGGCCGGCCCACCACGCACTGGTGATGAAATACTTGCCGTTGATCTTGTAGAAATGAGAGCCCTCGCCCATCTGGCTGTCCGGCGGAAACAGTTCCCGCTCGGTGCCGGGCACAATGTCGGTGAGATCGTCGTTGAGCTGGGCAATGTGGATGTTGCGATAGCCCCACACGACATAGACCCTGCTGTCGTCATCGAACAGGACGGACAAATCGTGAAACGACCGTTTCATCTGGGTGTGCGTCCACGGACCCCGCGGATCGGTGGCGCGGAAGACCTGCGTCGTCTCGTGATTCACGTTGCTGAAAATGAAGAACGTGCCGTCGTGATAGCGCAGGCTTGGCGCCCAGATACCCTGCCCGTAAACATTTTTGCCGTCTTCCAAGCGATACGCCGGACCGAGATCGAGCTTGTCCAGTGCATAGCTCATGAATTCCCAATTCACCAAATCCTTCGAGTGTAAGACCGGCAGGCCGGGCATCGCGTGCATGGTCGTCCCGGTCAAATAGTAATCGGTGCCCACGCGAATGAGGTCGGGGTCCGAGAACTCCTCGTAGAACAGCGGATTGGTATAGGTGCCGTTGCCGTTGTCCGCCGTCCACGTGTCCTGTTGCGGCCCCGCAAGCGCGCCGCAGGCAAAGGTCACAAGCAGGACCAATGATAAACAGCGTAGGCCGAACAAGACTTTCCTCCCAAGCGCACCCAGCTCGATTATTCCGGCAGCTTGACGGCGGTCGTCGCCTCAAAACCGGCCGTGGCGGTCCCGGGTTGCGGTTGTCCCGATCCCACGCCGATCGTGTAATGGCCCGGCACAATCTGTCGGACACCATCGGCCGTCACGAAGCTGAGATCCCGCGGGGACAGCTCGATCGTCACGTTCCTGTGCTCGCCCGCTTTCAAGCTGACGCGCTGAAACCCGCGCAGCGCCAGCCGCGGCGCTCCGTCGAATTGCGGCGGTGTGATGTAAAGTTCTGCCACTTCATCGCCGTCGCGCGAGCCCGTGTTGCTAATCTCGGTCGTGACCCGAAGACCGTTTTCTACTGCACCGTTGACCGGCGCGATCACGAGCGGCGCATAGGTAAAGGTCGTGTAGCTGAGGCCATAGCCGAACGGATAAACGGGCTTGCCCTGGAAATAGCGATAGGTTCGCCCTTTCATAGAATAATCATCGAAAGGCGGCAGATCGGCGACCGAGCCATAGAAGGTGAGCGGCAGCCGCCCGGCGGGATCGGTCTTGCCGGACAGAACATTGGCGACCGCAAGCCCTCCCGCTTGGCCGGAATACCACGCCTCCACAATGGCGTCGGCGTTGTCCTTGGCCCATTGCAGCGCAACCGGACTTCCGTTCATCACGACGACGACCAGAGGCTTGCCCGTGGCTTTTGCTTGTTCCAGCAAGGCGCGCTGATCGGCGGGAATGTCCAACGAGGTCTTGTCGCCGCCCGAGAAACCGTCGACGTGCACCGGCATCTCTTCGCCCTCTAGATCGGAGGATAGACCGACCACGGCGACGATAACGTCGGACTTGGCGGCGGCGGCCTGCAGCGCCGCCTCAGGATGTTCGGAAATCATTTGCCACTTCAGATCGATACCGGAAAGTCCGTGCGCTTCGGTAACGACGCGCAATTTGTAATGCTTGCCTTTCGCGAGCCTATAGTCGGTCAGTTTCGGCATGCCGCCCCACACAGGATGATCCAGGCCCGCGACTGGTTTGCCGTCGATCGTCACGGACCCCATGAAGCCGGTCAGACCGATGCGGTAAGTGCCCGTCTCCGGTGGAACCAGGAAGCCCGTCCAGACGACGCGATGATTGTCGGCCACCTGGGCTAGCTCATTGCCACGGGCCGCAATGCCGCTCTCGATGCGCGATACGACCGGCTTGGCGGCGTATTTGAATGCCTTTCTGCGGTCGGTTTCGGCCTTCATTCGCTCCATAAACGAGCTGGGAAGATTGGAGACGGGTGGCGGAACGTAGGTTGCGTTGAAGTACTGGGCGCGCAGTCCAGGCTTGCCGTCCGGCGTCAACAACGCCGTCACGGGGACAGAGTCTCCGTCCGTCAGCGACGGCCCGAATGGCGCGTGCGTGATCTTGGCGCCAGGCATTGCGCTTTTCAGTCCGTTCAGGACCGATATCGGCGGAGCCGATTGCATGGATGAGTAATTGCCACGCAAGACATGGGTTGAATCCGCCAGCGGACCCACGACGGCAATCCTCGTACCCGGTTTTAGCGGCAACAATCCATCGTTCTTGACGAGCACAATGCTCTTTTCGGCGGCCAAAAGGGCAAGCGCGCTATGCGCCGGCGTCGTCAGCGGCAGATTTGGCGCGGGCTTGGTCGACTTCACCCCGGCGAGATCGCCATTGCGAAGGCGTGCCGAGAACAGCCGCACAAGAGCGCGATCGATGTCGGCGACGGTGATCAATCCGCGCTGCAACGCCTCTTTGTAGCGGTCGGAGGCCACAGTGCCGTTGTCGCCCAAGGTGTCGCCGTTGCATTCGTTGTCGACGCCAGCCTTCATCGCCGCGGCCACGGCGGCGGCCTGATCGGGCACAAACTTGTGATTGTCGGCGATGTCCTTCACCGCGTCGCAGTCCGACACGACATAGCCGCCGAAGCCCCAAGCGCCGCGCAGCCTTTCTTTCAGCAACAAATCGTTGGCGCATGCCGGTTGACCGTCGATGCTGTTGTAGGCGCACATGATCGAACCGGCATGACCTTCGACGATCGCGGCACGGAACGCGGGTAGATAAGTATCCTCGAGGTCGTGCATGGAGAGGTTGACGTTTGCGCTATGGCGTGTCGATTCCGGTCCGCTATGCACGGCATAGTGCTTAGGCGACGAAATCACGTCCGGTAGGTCGGGGTCCTGTCCCTGCATACCCGTCACATAAGCTACGGCCATGCGGGCCGTCAGATAGGGGTCTTCGCCGTATGTTTCCTGCCCTCTGCCCCAACGCGGATCGCGAAACAGATTGATGTTGGGCGACCAGGTATCCAGGCCGGTGCCGATCCGCCCAAGATGGCCCGTCCGGCGTGCCAACGCATGCAGACCCCGGTTCTCGTCACTGATGACCGATGCGACGTCGTGAACCAGAATTCTGGTCGAAGGTCGCGGCCAAGCCGATAGGCTCGGGGAAGTTCGTCGTCGGAACGGTGCCCATCGCGCCGTGTAACGACTCGGTCCACCAATTATAGGCGGGAATACCGAGCCGGGGGATCGCTGGTGCTACATTTACGAGCTGGGCGAACTTTTCGTCGGGCGTGAGTTTCGCGACGATGTCGGCGGCCATCTTGTCCGCTTGTTCGCGGGGCGTTTGCGCCGATGCACTGCATAGTAAGGCAAGGAGACAGCCCAATGCGGCACCTTCTGCGAGCATCGTGAAGACACGGCGTTTCATATTTCCTCCTTTTGGCCATACCGGCCGAAGTGTTCCTGTGCTGCCTTCACGCCCATGCGGCATCCCCTTTGGCGTCGAGGCGCAGAACCTTGCGCGTATTACCGTAACGCACCGCGTATTCGGCGTTTGCAGGTCCCTTAAGCGTTAGTGATTGCATCTCGTTGTTGTGCCAGCTGATGGAAAGCTCGGCGCCGCCCCGCACCCGAAGACCCTTGATGCTGCCTTCGGACCAATCCCTCGGCAGGGCAGGAAGGATGTGTATCTCGCCGCCCCAGGACTGGACGATCATTTCGAGGATGCCGGCACTTCCGCCGAAATTGCCGTCGATCTGGAACGGCGGGTGCGCGTCGAAGAGATTGGGATAGGTTCGAAGCGGACCGAGCAGTCCTTTTAGAATGCCGTAAGCGCGTTCGCCGTCACCCATACGCGTCCACAGGCAGAGCCGCCACGCCGTGGCCCACCCCGTCGAAAGGTCGCCGCGCGTATCGAGGCTCACCTTGGCGGCGGCAATGAGATCCGGCGTATCGCGCAAATTGATTTGGCCGCTGGGATAGACGCCGTAGAGATGGGACACATGACGATGCTGCTGCTCCGGCGCCCCGGCGTCCCAGTCCTCCAGCCATTCCTGCAATTGCCCCTGCGCTCCGACACGATCGGTCGGCAAACGTGCGCGTTTGTCGGCCACCATCGCGGCGAAATCCGTGTCCAAGTCTCGCAGAAGTTTGTGAGCTTCGAGCGTGTGATCGAAGAGATCGCGAAGAATCTGGCGATCCATCGCCGGCCCGGCGCAAATGGATACATCGGGGTGATGCGCATTCTCGGGAGAGAGCGAAGGCGAGGTTACGAGGCCGCGTCCCTTTGGGTCCTCGACCAAAGCATCGACAAAAAAAAGACACGCGCCCTTGAGCAGCGGATAAAGGCGCTCCAACAGCGCAGGATCGCGCACATAGTCGTAGTGATCCCAGAGGCTGTTACACAGCCACGCACCACCCATTGGCCACATGCCCCAGAACGGACCGTCGATTGGAGCTGTGGCGCGCCATATGTCGGTGTTGTGATGGGCCACCCAGCCGCGCGCGCCATACATGATCCGCGCCGTATGGGCGCCGGCGATCGACAGCTCTTCCACCAGCCTGATCAGCGGTTCGTAGCACTCGCTGAGATTGAAGGCATCGACGGGCCAGTAGTTCATTTCTGTGTTGATATTGATGGTGTATTTGCTGCCCCAAGGCGGCGTGGTGCTTTCGTTCCAAAGCCCCTGCAAATTGGCCGCTTGTCCCGTGCCGCGCGAACACGACATCATCAAGTAGCGGGCATATTGAACATAGAGCGCAGCAAGCGCGCCCGCATTTTCCCCGGCATGGATGATTCTTTGGTCCGTCGTTTCCTTACTGCGCGCGTCCGGCTCACCGATCGTAATGGCGAAACGGCCAAACAGACGGCGGTGCGCGGCGATATGCGCGGCACGCAAAACGGAATAATTCTTACGTAGCGCCGCTTTTGTCTGCGCGCGCACTTGTGCAACCGGATCGCCGTCTATGCGTGCAAAGTTGACGAAGCTCGTCGCCGCCGCGATCACCAAAGTGACGGCGCGGGCGGCGCGCACTTTCAGACCGTCGCTTTCCAGCACAATTTGGCCGTCGCCTTGGGCGCAGAGGCGCACCGCATATTTCAGCCCTGCAGGAATGCCGGCAGACGAAGCGTTAGATCCCGTCACCAGCAATGCCCGAGGACCGTCCGCCTGGATGATCAACTCCGCGGGACGGTTCTCCCGCTCGATCTGTTCTTGAACATCCCAACTCGCCGGCGGGGCATCGACCGGCGTCGCCGAGCCCAGGTACGCCGCAACGCCGTAATCTACCGGTCTCGGGTGGCGATAGGCGATATCGAAATTCAACTTCGCCGCGCCGCGCGCCACCAAGCGAACGACAATGACTTGGTCAGGCTCGCTGACAAACACCTCCCGCGCGACGCTGCCGCCTTTGACTCGGAATGTCGTCTTGGCCATGGCCGTCGCGAGATCGAGCGATCTCTTGTAACTTCCGGCAAATTCGCTGCCGAGAAAATCCAAGAAAATATCGCCGGCGGTGCCATAGGGCATCTCGCTCAGCGGGTGAGCCATCATCGATTTCGAAACCAGATCCTGCGCCTGCTTATACTGGCCTTGATCGATTAGTTGCCGGACAATCGGCAATGCCGCGAGCGCCTCGGGATTGTTGGGATCGTATGGCGAGCCGGCCCACAACGTATCTTCGTTTAGCTGAAGTCGCTCCTGCATAACTCGGCCGAACACCATGGCACCCAGCCGGCCATTGCCGAGGGGGAGGGCCTCCACCCACTTTGAGGCGGGTTTTTCGTACCAAAGCTCGAGGTCGGAATCCGTGGCGCCCATATCTCGTACGGTCGTCTTGCTCAGTCCCGGCCGTGCAATCACGCAAGCCCCGGTCCCTGCAAGGAATGATCGGCGTGCAACCGATGGCCACGCTCGAGATCTTGGCATTGTGGTTTATCTCCGTGCCGTTCGGCGACCTGGCCTAAGTCCGCGCTTAATTGGCGTCGAGGTTGCGGCTGAAGAACGGCATGACGTGGTTTTGCCAGCGGTCCGCGACCGCGCTGACATGATCGCCGCTGTAGAGTTCAAAGTTGTTGGCAATGCCGTAACTGTCCAGAATACCGTGAAATTGGGCGGTATCGGTTCTCAAGCCGTCGAGATCGCCGACGTCGAGTGCGATCGCCCGGTACTGACGAAGATTGGCGATGTACTGATCGACCATGGCGAGCGGCGCGTTGGCGGCCCAGCGAGACAGTACTCCTGGCTGCACCACGCCATTCTTGGTCGGCAGGTCAAGATACAGTGGCGGATCCTGTGGGTTAGGCGACCAAGCCGCTGCGGCGGCAAAGGTGGTCCGGGCGAAGAAATCCAAACTTTCGGCAGTGCCCGAAGCTTTTGCGGCCTCGATCGTCTTGGCCATTTCGGGGGGCGGAGCTTCCCGCGCCGACATGCAGCAGGGGCTCATAGCGTAGAACGCCGAAAAGACATCGGGATGGCGCATGGCAATCCGCACCGTGCCATAGCCGCCCATGGAATGGCCGGCAATTCCGCGGCTCAATCGATTTGCGATGGTGCGATAGTGGCTATCGACATAAGCGACCAGATCGCGGGAAATAAAGTCCTCCCAATTGCCCGTCGTCGCCGAGTTCGAATACATCGAACCGTTGTGCCGCGTTTGGGCATTGGCAAGCACCACGATCATCTCATGCGTGCCGGTCGCAAAAGCGCCTTCGATGGTTTGCGGGGTCTTGATCTCGGTTGTCCATTTTTCGTTGCTGATCGAATAACCGTGCAGCGCGTAGAGTACCGGATAGCGGCGCGTGACGTCCCGGTTGTAGCTGGGCGGCAAATACACGATGACGTCGCGATCGGGCGTGTCCCCTTCCAGATTGCCTTCGAGCGAAGCGCCGTGGACTTTGATGCGCTCCACGATCACGGGCGCGGCCCCGACGACCGGTGCGGGCACAATCAAGGGAGGGTGAGACGGCTTAGCCACAGTGTCACTTGTTTGCGCATTGGCTGTGGATACCAAGCCAATCATGACGCTTCCCAGCACCATCAGACGCCGAACCGACATTGGGCTCCTCCCAAGAGCTTGTTTGAGGCGGTATAGCGCCACGATATCTTGTCTGACAAATATCGCAAGCCAAGACCCGTTCAACATTGCGTGGTCATGGCGTGTCGCAATACCGCGTCCAAACCGGCTGTTCGAGACGCCCGCCTTGGCACTCTGCGGGGGGGCAACGCCGCCAGCACGACTTGCCGTTCAAAATGACGCCGCAAATCTCGGCAACACTGGACTCAGATCAAAAAAAGAAAAAGGCGGCACCCGTTCCCAGGTGCCGCCGAGTTGTCCTCCTGCGGGGAGGATAACTGTAGGAAGGATTCTAGAATGTTCCGCGAATGCCCAGCAGATAGGTCTGCCCTTTGATGTAGTAGCTATGAACAGCATCCGGCAGCTCGAAGTAGCTCTTCGCCTTCGCGCCGAACACGTTCTGAACGTCGAAGGTCATTTCCGGATCGCTCGGCAGATCGCCAAAGAACTTCGACAACTTCACACTCGACGAGATATCCGCCTGGCCGTACGGCGCACTGAACAGATAGGAACCCGCGTTGCACTGCTTGTTGTTGGATATTTGGGGCGGCAGGCAGACGCCCTGAACATTGTTGCCCGATCCATAGGATTTGTCGTTCCAATTGTATGACATGCGCGCCATGACGCCGTTGTCTTCGTAATAGCCTGTCATGTTGTACGCCAGCGGCGCAACGCCCTGTGCGTAGGTGGGAACGACACCCGTGGATTTCTGGTCGAGGATCGTGACATTGCCCGTAAAGCCGAAGCCCTTCAGACCATACTGCTCGAGAATGAAATCAAGAGGCTGGACATAGTCGAATTCCATACCGTTGATGATTTCCAAGCCTTGGATGTTGACCTGTTGGGTGATCTGAACCGGCTGATTGGCGCAGGTCGCGTCGGAGTTACACGGAATACCGCTGGGTCCGCCCGTGTTCTCGTAGTTGAGCTGCTGTTGCGCGCCCAACGTATTCCAGGTGATGCCGTACTGCGCCAAATAAGCGAAGTTCTTCGTCGTCGTGACGCTGTTGGTAAAGCCGGCGATCGATTTCCGGAACAGCGACATGCCGATATAACCTTCGTTGCCGGTGTAGAGTTCGGCGCCGAGATCGATATTGTTCGAGAAATACGGCTTCAGGTTCGGGTTACCGAGCGTGGCCGAAGTGACGTTCGGGTCCGAGAACACCAGGGCACCCGTCATGAGAGACGGATCGGGCCGGTTCATCGTGCGCGAGATCGAACCCCTGATTTGGAAGTCATCGGCAACTTCGTACACCAAGGAAAGCGACGGCAGGAAAGCCTGGTATCCACCCTTGGCGGATTGGAAGACGAAATAGTTCGGATATTTACCGCCATCCAGGAGGTCGTCGGCGGCATGCGTGCCGCCGCAGATACCGTCGGGTCCGCAGTTCCGCGGATCGGTCGTGTTGATCGGCGTGATGATATTCTGCCGCGTCTCGACCCACCGCACGCCAACATCGTATTTTAGCTTGCGATTGCCGATATCGAACTGGCCGTCGACTTGTCCGTAAAACCCGAGGTTATCTTCGGCGAAGCCACCGGTGCCGCCGCCCGTGTTGGCGTTGGCTGCAAACGGCGGGTTGGGAACGTTGCAGTGCGGCGCGCAAGCCACTGCGGCCCAAGACTGATTAAAGTACGTGTAGTAGTTCGTAGCCGCGAGGAACTTTTTGTAGTTCACAGTGATGAACCCGTTCGGACCCGACATCAGATAGCTCTGCAGCGCCGAGGCAGGAACCAGCGAGCCTTGATACGCAAGTGCCGGGAATCCGGCGGAGTAACCCGTTCCATATCCCGCGTAAGCCGGCTGCGTGTAGCTGGCGGATGTCGGCGCCCCCGTCTGACCGGTACAACCCGGCATCGCTGTGTTAGGACCAGGCAAAAAGACATTCGGGTTCTCGCCGCAGACGGCGTTCTGCCATTGCGTCGAGTCGTCGATCGCTTCGATGATGCGGTAGACTTGGTCGTAAGCAGCACCGGCTTTCACGGAGAAATTGTCGTTCCCGTAACTGACGTCGAAGTGTGCGCCGTCCGTATAGGTGTAGCGCTTCTCGGACGACAGATTTACGCGGCCGAGGTTCCACTCGAAGTTGTTCGGATCGTTGAGATTGAGGTTGATGCTCTCCTGAGGGAACGAGTTGGTGCTGGCATTGTTGAAGGTAAGGACGGTACCGCCGGCCGGCGCACCGTTCGGACAGTTGGCGATGCCGGTAGCGGGCGGCGTGGAATTACAGCTCGTGACCATGACGGTTGGAGAGTTGCGGAGGAAGTGGCTCCGCGAGTAGTTCATCTGGAAGTCGACATGCAGCTTGTCCGTGACCTGCCAGGACATGCCCGGGTTGACGTTGATGAAGTCGCCCTTTTCCATATAGGGGCGCGCTTCCAGACCGAACACGGCGTTGTATAACGTACCGCTTTGGACGGCACCGCCGATGCCACCCAAGTCGGCCGTGTTCGCCAGCCAGTCGGGCTGAACCACAAGATTGGCCGGGATCATGTTGGTCGAACTGTTGCCGCCGCGCACGCCCCAGTCCATGTCGCTGCGGTTCAAATTGTTGAATGTGCGTCCGAAGATGAAGTCGGCATAAAAATGCAGATCGTCGGTCGGACGGTATTCCAAGCTCATGATTGTGTTGTAGCGATCGCGGGTGCCCGACTCGAACATTGGACGGCCGAGACGTGGAAGCAGCGCGTTGCTCAGCCGTGTCATTGCGCCGTTCAAGCACGTTGGGGTCGGTGCCGTCGTCGAGCAGCCCGCGCCCGCGAGGCCCGGGTTGAGGGCATACAACATGCCGGAGCTGACAGGATAGTTGGTCGGGAAATAGCTGGTGCCGTTCACGACATTCGCTGTGTAACCGGAGGCCAGCGTATAGCCCGTCGGGATTGGAACATTCACGCCGGCGGGAACGGTCGAAGGGATTGTCCACGCAGCGCCACCATACTGGCCACAGGTATTGCCCGTGCCGCAATCGCCACCAGTGGTGCCGCTGGGCGAGTTCGCGCTGGTGCCGGGCAGGTTGGGCGTGTTCCAGCCCGCATTGCCGTCTTCCCAACCCTTGACCATCTGATTGCTTTGCACGCCGGAGATGCCGATCAGGATGCCGAACGGACCTTCGGTATCGCTGAACAGCGCTGTACCGCGCTTGCCGATCGCCATATTGGTGGTCGATTCGTCGGTGGCCTGCAGGTTGTAAGTAAATTGCATACCTGGCTTGTCGAACGGACGCATGCTGCGCATCGTGACGACGCCCGCGGCGCCGCCTTCGATCTGGTCGGCTGTTGGCGATTTCGACACGGTCAATTGCGTGAACAGTTCGGTTGGAAACATGTTCAAGTCGACTTGGCGATTGGTGTTCGAGGCGTCCGTGGCGCCGGTCGAAGCGATGGAGATTGGGTTGCCGTTAAGCAGGACCTTCGTGAAGTTCGTGCCGAGGCCGCGAATCTGAACGTTGACGCCTTCACCGTCGACTTCGCGGACGATCGTCACGCCCGGAATGCGGTTCAATGATTCCGCGATATTGGTGTCCGGGAATTTGCCGATGTCTTCGGCAAACACCAAGTCAGAAAAACTCACTGAGGCGCGCTTGGCATTGGTCGCATCCTCCAAGCTGGCGCGATAGCCTGTCACCACAACTGTTTCCATCGCGCCGGCGTCTTGCGCAAGCGCCGGTAGCGTGGCGAAGAATGCCGACGCTAGGCCGACGAGAACGCTGGTCCCCATCAACACCGTGCGGTTGCTCATTGCCGTCCGACTTTGCTTCATACTCATGATTACTGCCCCTCCCTGGGATTATCTTGGTTTCAGCCGCGCACTCCGCGGGCTGTCGCTCGCCTCCGGCCCGGTCCACCGGAACTCCCTTCCGAATGGTACCGCTCCCAATTCCACACAAAAAAAATTCAGATGACATCCAGGCGCGCGCTCGTCTGAGTGCGCCGCATGCCCTCCTGCATTAGAAGATCATCGATGGGCCGAAATCCCTTTGGCTCGAAGGAAATCCCCACGGCACCGTTGCCAGAGAGCAACACAGGACCGTCGAACCTGGGCGCTCCGCCTTTAGTGCTGGTGATCGGAACGGGTGCTCGTGTCGAGGACGACGAGCGTCTTCTCCGGAGGTCCGAAGTAGGAATATGGAAGATCATCGTCGTGAATGATAATCTTTTGCACGACGAGGGCCGGGTCGATCATCGAGAGCTTCAGCGTATGCCGCCCGGCTTTGTCCGCTGTCACGGCAAAGTGCATTATGCGGGTATTGTTTTTGTCGTTCTCGGAGAAGTCCTTGCCCAGAAAGTCCTGCGATACGCGGGTCTCCGGTGTGAAAACATAATGGACATCCGGCGACTGACCGTCGAGCGAAACTGCCAGCCCGAGATTGTTGCCCGGATAAAGGTCGAGGGTCGGACTGGTGACGACATCTACCTGATATTTCCCTGTGTGCGGCAGATAGACGTTGTATTCAAGTCGCGGTGCCGGTTCCCCCGGCGCGACGGACTTGGCCGTCACCGGGAAGATCGACATCGCCGCAGCTCCGCGCCCGTAATCGGGAATCGCCTCCCAGCGGACTTTGTCTGCCGGCACATTCTCGGTGACATCCAAAGCCGCAATCGCGATGGGACCGGCGAGCCCACCGAAGGCGCCCTCGGCCTCTTTCTCCTGATCGGGCGTGGCCTTCATGGCCGTCACTTTCACCTTAACCGTCTCCTGCGCGTTGGTGACGGTGACGAACCCGGTCGATTGACCTTGGGGCGCCTTGCTCCAGTCGATGTCCACCCAGATGCGCCGATCGTCTTTTCCTGCCGAGAAGGCTTTACTTTCGGAGAGCAAAATCCACGGCCTGTCGGCGCCATATGTAAAGTGAATAGGCCGTGTTCCGGTCGGATAGACTTCGACATAGGTTTTCTGCCGATGCAGCGAGTTCGAGCGGAGCCAATTCCGGCGGAAGATAATAGCCGGGCCAGAACATGACTTTGCCCTCGAGCGCGACGCCGAATTTGCTGTCGTTCGCCGGGATGATCTCCGAAACCGCGGGCATCACATTCTGCAGCGGCGGATACCAGTCGGTGTAACCGATATGGGTCTGGTCCATCATATGGTCCCACCTCCCGCCGGCCAGCTTGTGGTTGAAAAAGTCCGTGATCTCCCGATCTTTGCGGAAAAGTTTCCGAACGAGCGCCGCTTCCGCATTGGTGCTCGCACGTCCCTGCTCCGCAAAGACATGGTTGCGGCCGGCGGCAATATTCATATCCGCCAGATTGGCGCACGCTTTCACCGGGTGCAGGACAAGTTCGTAATAAGCATCCTGCGCATCGGCCGGAAGCTTCTTGGCAATTGCTTCTGCGCGGACCACAAGGTCATTCCACGCGGCGGAGACGCGCTCGGCCTCACGATAATTCAGGACGCTGTAAGTCTCCGGCCTCAGCTGTTCCGGTTTGCGCCAGCCGTTATATTTCGCGTATTTAGCGACGATGTCGGCGATCTCGGCGGCGTGTTCCGGGCCGAATTCGCGACGCGCCCATGCCAATGTCCACTCCGCAATCTTGTCCTTTGACATGGCCTGCGGGTCCCACGCCATGCGTATAAAGAACTCGATCGGCACTTCCAGCGGCTTGATGTCGCCGACATTGACGATCCAAATGCGATTGGCGCCGTATTGATTGGCCAAATTCATCTGTTCCCAGATTTTCGGCAGCGGATTGGAATTCAGCCACTGGTACGAGTAGGGCCCGCCGTGGAAATCCTCGTGGAAATAGATGCCCGCACCGCCGCCGCGCTTGGCCTCCTCCGGCGTCGGTAGGCGGCGAAGATTACCGACATTGTCGTCGGTGAACAGCAAAGTCATGTCGTCGGGCACCTGCATGCCGGCGTCATAGAATTTCTGCACCTCGGTATAGAGAGCCCAAAGCTGCGGCACCGTGGCGGGATCCTTGTGCAGCTCTTCGCGCAGAATCTGGCGCTGATCGGTGATGATGTTCTCAAGCAGCGCAATGTCGGATTTTAAACTGCCGGTCGACGCCATGGCGGTATCGCTTTCGCCGCGCATCCCCATAGTCACGAGGTTGTCATAGTCCTTGTTGCGCGCGATACCTTCGCGAAAGAATTTCTGCAGAGCCTCCTTGTTGGTGGCGTAGTTCCATTCGCCGTTGCCGAGGGTAGATTTGCGCTTCAGCCACTCGTGATAGGATCGCATCATCGGCTCGTGGTGAGAGGTTCCCATCACAACGCCGTATTCGTCGGCGAGCCGCGGATTTTCGGGATCGTCCTCGTTGAAGGCGTTGTCCCACATCGCCGGCCACAGATAATTTCCCCGAAGCCGCAGGATCAGTTCGAAGACGTGGGCGTACATCTTGCTGTTGAGACCGCCGAACTTCTCTTTGGCCCAGCCGGTGAGCGCCGGTGCCTCATCATTGATAAAGATGCCGCGATATTTTACGATCGGCGGACCCTGCACATAAGTCCCGGCAAGGATCGAAATGGCTTTGCGGTGCCGGGCCGGCACATCGGCCCACCAATACCAGGGTGACACACCGATCTGTTCCGACACTTCGTAGAGACCGTAGATCGTGCCGCGCTTATCGCTGCCCGCGATGACAAGTGCTTGCTTCACGCCCGGAAAGGGGTTGGAAACCGTCACAATGAGGAACAACTCCCACTTTCCGGCGATCTCGTCTGGTTTAATCTTACCGGACTTTATGAGCTGATCGATGAGCGCATTTTTGCCCAAGGTGCCGGCAATAACGACCGGCGATCCGGCCGGTGAGCTGCCAGTCGAGAGCAGCGGCTTGATGCCGGTCACCCGCGCGATATCTGCCTGCAGGTCGCCCGCCGCCCGAAGCACGCCTTTATAATCGTTCTTGTCGAGAAACAACGGCGCGGCCATGCCATTTCGTACCAAGCCGAAGCCCTCGGCCTTCTCCGTCACAAAACGTCCGAAAGGCAAAAGCCGGTCTTCCGCGGGAGCAGCCAACGCCGCACCGCTCGCTGTCATAACGAACAGGCAAAGCCACGTCGTAATCCGGACAGTGATGTTTCTCATATCCCTTTTCTCTACCTTGTCTTCGTGCGCCGGCCTCTAATCGGCGGCAGAAAAACAACGGCCGACTTGGCAGGCAGATCATTGCTGTTAGAAAAACGAGGCGGCAATCATAAACAATGACCACCTTCTGCCTGAAGGCGGCGCGAACGCCCTTAATGGAAGACAACGGCATGCCGGAAATCCCTACGCCGCACCCGCAGCACAACAATTCGGTGGGTGTGCTACGGCGCTGCGCGTGTACATGTTCTCGAATATCTGGATATCTCAGAAGTGTGTAAGCGGACAATGAAGCGTGCCGCTCGGCAACAAATGGCATCCCGTTCCCTTAGAAGTCTAAAACCAACCTGCGCACATTCAAGACCTAGAAGGTCCCGCGTATACCGAGCATGAAAGTCTGGCCTTTGTTGTAGTAGGAGTGGACCGCGGATGGGTACTGGTCGTAGGTCACCTGCTTGGCGTTGAAAACGTTCTGAACATCGAATGTCAATTCCGGATCGCTCGGTAGCTCGCCGAACAACCGCGACAATTTCATGCCGGACGAGAAATCGGCTTGGCCGTCGGCTTGGGTGAATAGGTAGGCACCACCCGGACAACCCGCCTGCTTAAGGCCGCTCGACGCGGCTGGGAGACAAATATTCTGGTTGTTGCTCGGCAAGTCGTACGACGTGTCGGTCCAGTTATACGACATGCGAAGCATGACGCCGTTCTCTTCGTAATAGCCGGTCACGTTGTACTGCCACGGAGCCACACCGAGGGCATAAGTCGGGACGCTGCCCGTCGACTTCTGGTCGATGACGGTGAGGTTGCCGTTGATGCCGAATCCCGTCACGCCCAGATATGGGTAGGTCAGAATGTCCAACGGCTGGACAACATCGAATTCCATTCCGGTGATGAGTTCCAGACCCGGCAAGTTGACAGCTTGGTTGACCAAGACTGGATGCGTCGCACAGCTCGCGTCCGAGTTACACAGAACGCCGCTCGGGCCGCCATTGGTCTCGTAGTTGGTCTGCTGCGTCGAGGTGAGTGTGTTAAACGTGATGCCGTATTGCACCAAATAGGCGAAGG
This sequence comes from uncultured Alphaproteobacteria bacterium, assembly GCA_963822275.1. Classification (GTDB taxonomy): domain Bacteria; phylum Pseudomonadota; class Alphaproteobacteria; order Micropepsales; family Micropepsaceae; genus Rhizomicrobium. The sequence goes on along the minus strand of CAWGHR010000047.1, from coordinate 101,527 downwards.
TGCGCTGGGTCGTCAGTTGTGCGGTGAAACCGCTGATCGACTTCCGGAACGCCGTCAAGCCGATATAGCCTTCGCCGCCGGTATAGAATTCGGCGCCGAGATCGAAATTGTCGGAGAAGTAAGGCTTCAGATAGGGATTGCCCTGCGTGGCGATTGTCACGGTGGGGTCGGCGAAACTCACGCCGGCTGTCATGTCGCCCGGATTGGCGCGGGTCATCGTGCGCGACACCGAAGCCCTGATCTGGAGGTCGTCCACAACTTCATACACCAACGAGGCCGACGGCAGGAAAGCATGGTAGTTGGTTTTTGCCGATGTGAGCGTCTGGTAGCTAGGATACAAGCCGCCATTCGCAAGCGTGATGTTGCGCAGATCGGTCGTCGCCGTGGGCGAGACGATAAACTGCCGCGTCTGCGCCCAGCGCAGGCCGAAGTCATACTTTAGCTCGTGACCGCCGATGTCGAAATTACCGTCTGCCTGCCCGTAGAATCCGACGGACCGCTCATCGATGGTGCTGTTGAGGACAGCAGGATAGGCCACCGTGTTCGACGGAATGCCCGTGTAGCTGCAATGTGGAACGCAAGTCATCGCTGCCCGCGCGTTGTCGAAAATTCGATAATAGTCGGACGCCGCGAAAATCTTGCTGTAATCTACGGTAATGAATCCGGTGGGGCCGGGGACGAGGTAATTCACAAGCTGCGAGGTTGGAATCAGCGAGCCTTTGTAGGTGAGCGGTGCGACGCCCGCGGTATAACCGCTTCCCCAGCCCGTGTAGGTATTGGCCCAGCCGATTGGCATTGCCGCGGTCTGGCCCGTACAATCCGGCATGCTCGAATTTGGGCCCAGCACGACGGTAGAGGGATTATCGCCGCAGGTTTCGTCCTGCCATGTGGTGCTGTCGTCGTACCCCCTATCGAGGCGATAGGCGACATCATAGGCGGCGCCCGCCTTTACGGCGAACTTGTCGCCGCCATAGGTCAGGTCCAAATGCGCGCCCTGCGTCGTGGTCCAGCGATCTTGGCCGTTCAAGTTCACGCGGCCCAGATTCCACTCGAAGTTCTTCGGATCGTTGAGATCGAGGTTGACGTTCTCGGTTGGGTAGGCTCCGGTAGCATCGAATTGCATGACCGTTCCCAACGCCGGCGGGCCGTTTGGGCAGTTGTTGATGCCGGCGGCCGGCGGCGTGGCGGTGCATGACGACACCATCACAGTTGGATTCCGACGGAAGAAATGGCTGCTCGAATAGTTGGCCTGGAAATCGAGGTTCAACAGCTCCGTAGCTTGCCAAGCGACACCCGGATTGAGGTTGAGAAAATCGCCTGTTTCCCGGTAGTCACGCGCTTCGAGGCCGAAAGTGGGATCATAGAACGTCCCGGTTTGGACGGCGCCGCCGAGCCCGCCTGTGTTCGAGTTTGTGAGCCAATCGGGAGCGATTGTCAGGTTCGCCGGGATCATTTGCGTGGACGTGGCGCCGCCACGCACGCCCCAGCCCATATCGCTGCGGTTCTCGTGATTTTCGGTCTTGCCGAAGATCATGTCGAAATAGAAATGCAAATCATCGCTCGGACGATATTCGAGGCTGAGAACCCCGTTGTAGCGATCGCGCGAACCCATCTCGAACATCGGACGACCAAGACGCGGCAAAAGCGCGTTGCTGAGGCGCGTCGAGACTTGGTTCAAACAGGCGGCCGTCGGGCTGGTTGCCGAGCATGAGGAGCCTGCCAAGCCCGGATTGAGGCTATACAGCATCCGCTGGTCGACGGGATAGTTCGCCGGGAAATAGCTTGTGCCATTGACCACGTTCGCGGTGTAGCCCGCGTTGAGCATGTAACCCGCCGGAATTGGCACAAAGACGCCGGCGGGAACGTTCGACGGAATGGTCCACGAGCCGCCGCCAAACTGCGAGCATATGTTTCCCGTGCCGCAGCTACCGCTAGGAAGATTCGAGGCCACCCAACCGGCATTACCGTCTTCCCAGCCCTTGACCATCACGTTGCTTTGCACGCCGGCGACTCCGAAGAGAATGCCCAAAGGACCGTCTGTGTCAGACAAGATCAACGCGCCGCGCTTGCCTATCGCCAAATTGGTAGTCGATTCATCCGTGGCCTGAACGTTGTAGTTAAAGTGGAAGCCGGGTTTGTCGAACGGGCGCATAGAGCGCATCGAGACCGAGCCTGCCGCACCGCCTTCAATCTGGTCGGCCGTCGACGATTTCGACACTGTCAACTGCGTGAACAGTTCCGTCGGGAACATGTTCAGGTCGACCTCGCGATTGCTGTTGGTTGCATCGGTCGGCCCGGTTGAGGCTACGGCAATCGGATTGCCGTTCAGAAGTATCTTGGTGAAGCTCTGGCCGAGACCGCGGATCTGAACGTTGAGGCCTTCGCCGTCGTCTTCGCGGGTAATGGTCACGCCCGGAATGCGGTTCAGAACTCGGCAATATTCGAGTCAGGGAATTTGCCGATGTCTTCGGTGAAGACTGAATCTGTAAAGCTGATTGACGTCCGTTTGGCGTAAGTGGAATTGGTCAAGCTGGCGCGATAGCCGGTGACCGTGACCGTTTCTAATGGAACTGTGTCGCGCAGTATTGAAGCGTTCCCTGTGGAGAAAGGCTCTGAGTCCACGCGTATTCGCAAGACGACGGTCCGACCATCGTCCATCGCCACTTCCAGACGCGTGCCTTCAAGCAACATCGAGAGGGCCGCAGCCGAAGAGAATGCTCCTCTGACCGCGGCGGTCTTGATGCCTATTAGGGCGTCGCCTGGCGCTAGGATCGACTTCTGCGATTGCTGCGAGAATAGTGCAATCAAATCTTCGGCTTCTCCGCCGGGAATATCGAAGACGCGAACGTCGCCTCCAGCCGCCGCGCCCGTAACGAACGTACAGACGCTGACCAGGCACCAAAGACATGCTCTGGCAAATCTGGCCTTCATCCTGCCCAGGCCCCCCAGCCATCAGGGGCGACGCCGCGGCGCGCCCGCTAGCTCTACTTCTGCGTCAGACGCACGCCGTCTCAATTCACCGTAACATTCAAGTCCCAAAATATCGCTACGGCTTTGGCAAATCCAATGGGGTCCGTCGAAACGTACCTTCCGGTAACGGTCTTGCCTGCCAGGACCGGATCGTCGATCACGATGCGCAGCTTGCTATAGCGTTCGAATTCTTTGGCGGCATCGGCGAGCGTTTGACGCCGGAAGAAAATGTATCCGTCACGCCACGCCAAATCCCGCGCGACCTGACCGGTTGGCAGAGTTACTACAGCAAATTGTCCGTCCACCTGACCGACTGCACGCGCACCGGCAGGAACTGCCACAGCATTCGAGAAACGAGACGCTTTGACCTCCACAACACCTTCACGGACCGTGACCTGTAATGGCCGATAACTCAAGCACGTCACGGCAAAGCTCGTGCCGACGGCGCGCACTTGCGCTTTCCCGGCTGTGACGACGAAGGGACGCATCTTATTTTTGGCAACGTCGAATAGGGCTTCACCTCGTTTGAGCGTGATGTTGCGGCCTAGCATGGTGTATCGCACCGCCGCAGCAGTGTCGGTGTTCATCGTGATCGATGATCCGTCCGGCAAAGCGATGACCTTGGTTTCGCCGACCGCCGTGGCGTATGCCGCCTCATACGAACTGGCCCGCCAGATTGCGCCGGAAAAAACTATAACGGCGAACGAAGCGGCAATCGCTCCAACGAGAACGAACTTCCTTCGCGATCTTCCCGCCATGGCGGGCGAAGATGCTCGCCTTCCCCGCGTTGCGTTCGCACCTTGCAAAGACCCGCCCAACCGTTCGACCCGGGCAAGCGCTGCACGAACTGCCAGGTAAGCCCCCAGATGGCGAGGATCTTCATCAAGCCAAGCATCCAGGGACGCCTGTTGTTGCGCGGAGAACCCTTCATTGTCGGCCGCGGCCGACCATTCGGCGGCTTTTCGGTAAATCTCATTAATCTGTGGCATCATCAGTATCGTCGGTTAGGATTTCTTGTTTTTCGGATGGTCGGATTTTATGTTTCCCTCCGCGTCCAAAATGGATCGTTAGATAGAGCGCCGCCCGGGCTAAGTGTTTTTCGACGGTCTTTTCGGCTATCGCAAGACGGGCCGCTGTCTCGCGCTGCGAAAGTCCTTCGACTCGGCGCAAGAGCAAAACATCCCGTGTCCGTTGAGGCAATTCCGCGAGAGCATCGGCGACCAATTGCACTTCATCGCGGGCAGCCACCTCTTCCTCAGGTGAGGCATCTGGCGAGGGTATCTCAAATCCCTTCATATCCCCTGCCGAGGTTATCGATACTATTCTCGATCTATGAATATAGTTGAACAAAATCGAGTGTGCGACTTTCAGCGCGTAGAGTACGGGATCACGGATGCCGTCGAAGCTGTCAAGCGAGCCGATGCGGGCATACATTTCCTGGATGATGTCATCGACATCGAGGCCCTGCACGCGGTTCCGACAGAGCCATGCGCGAATGCGCAGCTCATGAGGCAGCAAGTTTTGCTCGATCCAATTGGCGCGCGACTCGATCCTGTCAACCATCGATTTGGCCGCACTCCTCCCAAATGGGCGAATTCTTTGCTGGTCGGTCGTAGGGAATGTGCCGCCAGATCGCTCTTATATCTGAGGAGTATCCAACACCCGCCCCGGGTATTCCAGGGCGGAGTGCAAAACTTGTCCGCATATATTGGCGCATCCGACCAACAAAGCTCACCAAATGCCTTCCATAATAGATGCCGGAGGCAATACAACCTTCGCGTTTTGATACGCAAGTAACTCTCCGGCCAACTCTATGTCATGTGTGATCTTGCGTCTCCCGCTTATGGCGTATCGCGGGAGAGATCGTCACTCGTGATGCACGAGAAACACATTCGGCAACTGTGTCGGCCGAAGCCGTAGGGATTTCTCTGCCTTGTTTGTATGGAGGAAACGCTTTCTCCGTCCACAAACGGGCTGTTTACCTCAGCGAGCCTGCCATCCCACAGTGAATAAAACTGCCCTCCTGGACCGGTTTCGAAAACCACGATCACACGATAGCAACCGAAGCGGCACGCGGCGTAACCCTCCGCCACCTTCACCGCTCGTTGAAAGCCGTTCTGGTCCGTCGTGATTTCGCGATGCGATGCGATGGGTGCCTTACCGGCTTCTCCGTGACGGCAACCGGCTTTTCCGCGGCGACGGACGCCAAAGGCGCCGCACCGCCGGAATGGTCCAGCGTGTTCAGAATATCGAGCGACTGACTGCCGCCCGCCAGCCGGCTGCGGTATACCTCGATATTCTCGATGACGCGCTGCACGTAGTTTCGCGTCTCGGCGAAGGGAATCGCCTCGATCCAGTCGACGACATCGATCGCCGGATCTCGCGGGTCGCCGTAAGTCTTGATCCATTTGCGGACATTGCCGGCACCCGCGTTGTACGACGCGATCGCCAACACATAGGAGCCGCGCCACGCTTCGAAAAACGCGCGAAAATGCGTGGTGCCGAGTTTGACGTTGTATTGCGCATCGCTGGTCAAGCGGGAAAGGCTGTAGGGAAGACCCAGCGTCTTGGCTCTCTCCTTGGCGGCGGCCGGCATCAACTGCATGAGCCCGCGCGCCCCCGCTATGCTGACGGCGGCGGGATCGAACTCGCTCTCTTGCCGAACCAGCGCCAGCAAATCGGCTTTCGGAATCGACAAGGCATCGGAGGGCTCGGGCAAGCCCGCGATCGCGGTGGGGTTCAGCGCATCGGTCACGATGACATCCTGGTATTCCGCATGCTTGGCGATCTTGAGCGCCAAAACATGATCGCCGGCCTCATTCGCCATCGCGATCAGGGCGGCGGCCTTCTCCGTGGTGAGCTCATCGCCCGCCATCCGAAGGGCAAAATCGCGCGCCAGATCTCTGGCGCCGGCCGCAGCCAATATGCGGAAGGCTTGGGCGCGTTCGTCCTTCGCCCAGGGATGTTCGGCGGCGGGCATAGGCGGCTCCGACGCCAAACGCAAAACCGGATGCGCTTCGATGCGCGTCAGGGCGAGTTGGCCATAGAAGGTTTCCGGCTTGCGCGCCGCGATCGCGTAATGCGCCCGCGCCTGGACTTTCTTCTTGAGCGCGTCGAAGGCACGACCGGTCCAATACTCCGCGCGCGCCACGCTGATCGGGCGCGACACGTTCTTCTCCAGGCTCTGGAAATGTTTGAGCGCAAGGTCGGGCTTTGAAAGATAGGTGAGCGCGATCCAGCCGGCCAGGAATTCGGCGTCGGCAAATTCGGTTCCGGGATCGAGATGGTGTCGCGACACCAATTCGTAGGCGTCCTGATAGGCATGCTCTCGCATGGCATCCCCGGCATCCAGAACGATCTCGGACCATACGCGCAGACGCGGAATGGCGGGATCGTCCGATCGCGCAACGCCGAGCAGCAGCCGGCGGGCTTCGTCCGTCCGCCCCAATTGGCGCATCGCGCGCGCCGCATCGAACATCACGCCGGGATCGTCCTTCAGCGCACTCGCCGCGTATTGCGCCAGGCCCTGCTTGGGATTCTTTTGCAGCAACCGGCGCAGTGTCGCTTTTTGCACCGCGCCATGGCTGGCGCGCGGCAGTTGGCGGCGAATGGCCTCCTCGTCGCTGCCATACAGCAAGCGCGCCAGTCTTGCGTCTTGAATCTCTTTGGGGAGAAGTGCCCCATGCGCTGCCAAAACTTCCAACTCGGCCGCGCGATCGAAGGAAGCGGCGAGCCACGCCTGCTTTATGCGCACGCTACCCGCCTGCTGCTTGCCCAGCTTAATTTCGGCTTCGCCCAAACGCACCGCGCCGATTCCGGTCTCGGGCTCGCGCCCCGCAAACCACGCCAATACCGCTTGGGCGCCAAGCGCGCGCGGCATTTGTTTCTCCGCCAACGACTGGATCGTCCCTTGCCGCGGCCAATCGGGGTGGCTGTGCAGGAAGCCGTCGCGCTCGTCGAAGGAGGCGCCGCTGGTCTCTGCTGACACGATGAGCCATCGCAACACATCGTCCACGCCGGCATCCGATTTGCCTTGCATGAATGTTCGCATGGCAACCCAGTCGTGCCGGTGCGCCAATTCCAGCGCCTTGCGCAAACGTTCGACATCGCCCGCCGCGTTTCGTCCCGCGACCACAGTAGGCGTTGCGGATACCGCGTTGCGAGTGGGAGGCAGCGTGCCCCGCTTGATAGAAGCGAGCGCGTCGCCGCCCGTCATCAGAAGCGCCAGGACCGTGCACATTATAATGTGCAGATTTGCGAGGCGGATGTGCGTGTGGCCTGGTTTCACAACATCACGGATAGAGATGGGTCCTTTGGAGGCCATGCCGTCTGTCACTTCAGAGTTTCTCTCCCGATCGGACGGCTCGAAACGGACCTTCGGCTTTCCATTGCCGAACTGCCGCAACGACAACAATGATATGCGTTCAACGCATTAATTTTCCCCTTCTCGCAGGATGCGGTCCGGTTTCACGCGGTAGAATTACTTAGTTTTGCGTTTACGCGTTTGGCGCAATGCCGCGGAGTTGCGCGGAAGTGCGTTTTCTGCTCCCCGGCTTCGCTCCTACGGAGCTACGCCGGGCAAGCCGCTGAGTTTGTTTTCTGCCCCCGCGAGCAAAGTGAAGCAGAGGAAGCCGCGCAGACGTTTTCTGCCCCCGCGAGCAAAGCGAAGCGGGGGAAGTGCCGAGGCGCGAAGCGACGAGGCGAAGGGGGCTTGCGCCAAAGGACGGCGCGATGGCGACAAAGCTGCGCAAACGTTTTCGAAATTGTCGAGTGAGGATTTGTACATTTCCCGCGCCCCCCTTCGCCTCGCACCGTTCGCTTTCGCTCACGGGCTCGGCACTTCCCCCGCTTCGTCCCGGGGGCAGAAAACAAACTCCCGCCGCGCAGACGTTTTCTGCCCCCGCGAGCAAAGCGAAGCGGGGGAAGTGCCGAGCGCAGCGAGGCGAAGGGGGCGTCAGCGAGACTGAGCCGAAGGGGGCGGCTGCATATGAAAATCGATACCCTCAAGCACAACATCCAAGTGCTTGTAGACATCCTCGTTCGTAATCCGAAAAATCTTCCAACCGTGCGAGGTCAAATAAAGATCGCGCCTGCGATCATGTTCACGCTCGGCATCCGTGGAATGCGTGCCGCCGTCTACTTCGATGACCAGGCGCGATTGCGTGCAGACGAAGTCCGCAATGTATGGACCGACGGGGTGTTGCTTGCGGAAATGATGCCCGCCTGCCAAATGGCGGCGCAATCGCGACCACAAAATAATCTCCGCACTTGTCATGCGTTTTCGAAGATCGCGGGCGCGCGTTACGGATTTGTGGATGCTATCGCGCATGATGCCCCCTTCGCTTCGCAAGCTCACGCTTGCTCAGCACTTCCCCCACTTCGTGGGGGCAGAAAACAAACCCCCGCAGGGGCAGAAAAACAATACGCTACTTTAACTCCCCCTCTGGACTTTCGCGCCGGACCTTGGCTTCGCCAGCGGAAAATGTCTTACAATGAGGGAACAGGCTGACTTCAGGCCTCGTTTTCTGCCCCCGCGAGCAAAGCGAAGCGGGGGAAGTGCCGAGGAGCAAAGCGACGAGGCGAAGGGGGCGGCACGTCTTGACCGACACCGATCATCCGCGGCCGTTGAGGTTCTCATCGCACGACACTCGCGTCGCCGGCAAATTCATAGGAGCCGACATGGGTGAGCTTGCTATTGCGATCCAGCCAGATCTTGCCGCCGATATCCCGCCAGTGCCGACAGAAGGTGAAATCCTCGCTTAGGTACACGCCGGTTTCGGGTTCAATCATGCAATCGAACAGATTGTATTGATTTTGGCTGGGGTCCTTGGGGACGGGGTAGGCTTGGATCGATTTGTATTTCGTCTCGGGATAGGCGGCGATCATCTTTTCGATGGCGCTGCGCTTGATGAGCATGAAGCCTGTTCCGGCATAGGTGCCGGTAACAAACCCGTCGCGCTCTTCCCGCTCGCCCTCGGGGCATAGGGCGCCGACATAGGTCAAACCGGCCTGTGCAATCGTGTCCGGCGAAGCGCTCTCGGTGATGCGTTGCCGCGTTTGAGGCCAATGAATGACCTTTAGCGGATACATGCCGGCCGCAACCTCGACATCGAAATTGACAAGCCGCTCTATCGCTTCTGGCTCGAATGCGATGTCGGCATCGATGAACATCAGATGGGTGGCGAAAGGCGCATCGAGAAATGCGGCCACAATGCTGTTGCGGCTGCGGGTAATCAGAGAATCGTGCGCCAGCAGAGCAAGGTTGAATGACATTTCGTGACGAGAACCGTAATTCATCAGCTTGATGATCGATTGTAAGTAAATATGCGACACCTGGCCGCCAAAGCAGGGGGTACCAAGAAAAAGGGTAGGGGGAGACGACATCGTTTACGCACCGTCAACAAATCACAACAACAATACGACGTCCAAAGAAGCGGTGGCGTAATAAATTGTCCTTAAATTGTAACCGAATTGTATGGGGCCAATTCAGAGGCCGACCGAAAAATCATCAGGTCTGGTGGAGTGCTGTTACGACAGTTGACCTTTTATTCGATCGGCTATGAAGGGCGACGCGGAGCGACGTTCTACGCAACGGGTAGATTTTGCGCCGACACCGTCACTCGTTGGCGGGTTCGGTATGGCAGGGGCGCTCGGTGTTTGCGTTCACGCGTCCCGGCGATGTTGCCGCGCAAGGCTTTGCCAAAAGTCTCGGCGCGACATGGGCCGGCGGATCGAACGAGCTGCCGCCCGAGCCGCTCGATGCCGCGATTATCTACGCTGCTGTTGGGGATCTTATGCCCCTGGCGCTAAAGGCCGTGCGCAAGGGCGGGCGCGTCGTTTGCGCGGGCATTCATATGAGCGATATCCCGTCCTTCCCATACGCGCTGCTCTGGGAAGAGCGGCAGCTCGTATCGGTCGCCAATCTCACACGGCGAGACGGCATAGATTTTCTGCGTCTGGCGCCGGAGATCGGTATCGTCACCAAGACCACGCGCTATGCGCTGGATCAGGCCAATCAGGCCCTCGCCGATCTGCGCGCCGGACGTTTCGAAGGCGCCGCCGTCCTTGTGCCTGATGTGGAAAAGCGAGAAATTCGAACGCGCGATGTCGGCCAATTCGTCGTTCTTGTCGTGACGGCAACACTCATCTATCCGCAATGACGATGCGAGCATTGCGCGTCATCGCGCGATCGGCCGCCATTTGCGGATAGCAAAGGAAAGGCCCCCCAGTCACGATTGCTTCGGGAAACCAAAACCGAATCGGCCCTGCTCCGCTTCCAACACGTGGCTGTTGTCCTCCTTTTGCGGAGCACAAAGTATCCCTCCGACCGCCTCATTTTGATGGCTGCGTGTGCTGCGTGCGCCGAAAACCTCATAATCTTACGCGACGGTGAAAACGGGACGAATTGCGCCTTTGCGTCCCATGGCGGTAACGCATTTTTTGCCGACAATCGCGGAATCGGAGAGCATTGATATTGCGCATATCAATCGGCGTTGCGCGCGTTACGCTTGAATCCCGACAACACCGCAGGAAGACGGGAGATCTTATGGAATATCCGGTCGCTGCCAGTGCTGCACATATTCCTTTGCCTGCCGGTTTGAACTTGCCGTTGGAAGTGCGCGTGCACGGAAGAGGCGGCCAAGGCGGCGTCACTTGTGCCAAACTGATCGCCGCGCTGTTTACGCAAATGGGCCTGCATGTGCAGACCTTCGGCGATTACGGCAGCGAGCGCTCGGGTGCGCCGGTGCAGGCTTATACGCGCGTCGATCGCATCGCCATCAGCAACCGCAACAAAGTCTATCGACCCAATCATCTGATCGTTCTCGATGAAGGACTGATGGGGCCGCAGATCCTACAAGGGGCCGCGGCGGATTGTTTGCTGCTGCTCAATACCCACGCCAAGCTGGAGAGCTATGCCGGCCGCTTCGCGCAATATCGCTTCGGTGCGATCGACGCCACGGCGATTGCGCGCGAACAAGGCATCGGCTCGAGCGCGGTGGTGATCATCAACACGACCATCCTTGGTGCCTATGCCCGCTTGCTGGGATTGCCGCTCTCGGTGCTGGAGAAAGCTTACGCCTCGCTGGGGTTAAGCGGCGATTTAACGGCTGCACGCCAAGCCTATGAGCAGGTGAGGATCTCACAGCCTGTTCAAAGCCAGGTGGCGCCCGCCGCGATCACGCCCGCGCCACCCATTCCCGCTGTCGCAACGATGCTTGCCCACAACACGGATTATCCCGCGACGCTCAAAACCGGATCGTGGTCGAACCAAGTGCCGGTCTATAGCGAGCATTCGGCGCCCTGCAATCTCGCCTGTCCGGCGGGAAACGATGTGGTGGGCTTCATCCAGGCTCTGCGAAACGGCGCCAATGACGAAGCAGCGGCGATTTTGCTGCAAACGCAGCCGCTGCCTTCGGTTTGTGGTCGCGTTTGTCCGGCGCCCTGCATGCAAGCTTGTAATCGCGAAGCGTTCGACGGCGCGGTGAACATCCGCAGCCTGGAGCGCTGGGTTGGCGATCACGCGCCAACGGCGTTGTCGCCGCAAAAAGCGGCGAAGCCTTTGCGCGTGGCCGTGGTCGGCGGCGGACCGGCGGGATTGAGTGCCGCTTATCAGCTCGCTCTGCAGGGCCACGCAGCGACGATTTTCGAGGCCGGTCCGGCGCTGGGTGGTGTCTTGCGCAATGGTATTCCGGCGTTTCGTTTGCCGCTCCAGGCATTACAGCGCGATGTCGCGCGAATCTTAAAGCTTGGCGTCGAAACGCGCTGCAATTCCCGTCTCGGCAAAGACGATCTACTGCGGCTGCCGAACGATTTCGACCGTGTGATCGTTTGCGTCGGTTTTGGGCCGGCACTTGATCTGGCGGTGAACGGCGAAACGCTAAAGGGCGTCGAGCAAGGACTCGACTTCCTGCATCGCGTAAAGCGCGAGCCTGTCCCGCTCAAGGGTCATGTCGTGGTGGTCGGCGGCGGCAATTCGGCGATCGATTGCGCCCGCTCCGCGTTGCGTTGTGGTGCCGCAACCGTAAAAATCGTCTACCGCCGTGCGCGAGACGATATGCCCGCAATCGCCGAAGAGATCGAAGAGGCCGAGCGCGAAGGCGTGCAGCTTCTGGCTTATCGCCAACCCGTCGAATTCTCTGGGAACGGTGCCGTGTCTGCGGTGACGATTGCGGAAGTCGAAGCAGGAACGCCCGATGCCAGCGGCCGCCGCCGTCCGGTGGTCACTGAGCGCCTATCCAAACTCGCTTGCGATAAGGTTCTGCTGGCATTGGGCCAGAAGAGCGAACGCGATCTGCTGCCAGATGGTTGGACGATGCGCGACGGCCGTGCCTGGCAAAACGGCGAACCGCTTCCCGTCTGGTTCGCCGGAGACTGTGCCACCGCCGACGGCACCGTGACTCACGCCATCGGCAACGGGCGGCGCGTCGCGCTAGCCATTCTGCGCGGTGACGACACGCCCGTCCGAGGCGCCGAAAATCAAACACGTCGCGCCGGGGCAAATCCGCTTCTCGCATTTCGACGTGACGCCGCCGCATCGCGACAGACAATTTGTACCCTCCGCCTTCGCCGGCAATTTCGAGGAGGTCAACCTGGGTCTCAAAGGGCCGGAGGAAGCCGGGCGCTGTTTTTCCTGCGGCCACTGCACGCATTGCGACACCTGCCTGATCTCGTGTCCGGACGGCGTGATCATGCGCGATGCGGACGGCTATCGCATCGACGGCGAGTATTGCAAGGGCTGCGGCATGTGCGTCGCCGAATGTCCGCGCAGCGCCATGGAGATGCAGGAAAAGAACCATGGAGTGAGCGCATGAGCGTCGAACTCTTGAGCGCCAATCATGGCGCCGCCCTGGCGGCGACTTTGGCGGCGCGCGCCAACCGCAAGGGACGCGGTTTTTGCAGCGGCGTCTATCCGATCACGCCGTCCACCGAATGCATGGAATATCTCTGCCAGCAGAAGATCGAAAAGGGCCGGGTCATCCGTGTCGAGAGCGAGCACAGCGCCATGGGCGTGTGCATCGGCGCCGCCGCGGCCGGCGCGCGCACCTTCACCGCAACGTCGTCCAACGGCCTGGCCTATATGTTCGAGAATTGCATCGCCGCGGCGACTGTTGCGCTTGCCGGTGGTGTTGGCGGTGGCCAACCGCACCATGGGCCCGCCGTGGAACATCTGGGCCGATCACGGCGACGCGCTGACTTTGCGCGATCACGGCCTGATCCAGTTTTATTGCGCCGACAATCAGGAATTGTTCGACACCGTGCTCTCGGCCTTCCGCCTGGCGGAAGACAAGCGCGTGATGATGCCGGTGATGGTCAATATGGAAGGCTTCATCCTGTCGCACACCGTGGCGCAGACCGAAATTCCCGATCAAGGGCAAGTGGACGACTTCCTGCCGCTGACCGACATTCCGCATCGCCTCGGCGAGGTGCCCCACACGCTGGGGCAGATGGAAATTCCGCATCAGACCGAAATGCATCGCTGGCAGCATCATCAGGCGATGCTGGAGGTGCCGCAGATCTACGCCGAGATCCAGAGAGAATTCGAAACCATCTTCGGCCGCAGCCTTGCCGACGCTGTCGTCGCTTATCGCGCAGACGATGCCGATACGCTGATCGTCTCGATGGGCACCATCGGGGCCACCGCCGAACGCGTGGTGGACAAGCTGCGCGCCGAAGGCCGGCGCGTCGGCGCGCTGCGCGTGCGCCTGTTCCGCCCGCTGCCGCAAGACGCGATCCGCGCGGCCTTTGCCGGCAAGAAACGCATCGCCGTGATCGACCGCAATATCAGCCTCGGCCTCGGCGGCATCTTGTGGTCGGAAACGCGCGTGCTCGCCGATCCCGGTACGGTGGTGCAGAACTATCTGGCGGGGCTCGGCGGCGGCGACGTGCGCCCCGAGCACATCATCGGCATGCTGAGCGATCTCGAGAAGCGCCGCAGCCGCGGCGCGCCCGCCCTGATGGAGGCCGTGTGATGAACGAACCGGCTCTTGGCGGCATGGCGCAGACGCAAGCGCGATCGCGCGGAGCCTCTGTTCCGCAAAGGCAACACCAATTGCGGCGGCTGCGGCATGTCGCTGACGTGCAGATGCTGCGCCACGCGGTGGGCGAACGGCGCGTGCAGCTTATCGTTCCGGCCAGCTGCGCGGCGGTGGCGGGCGGCGCCTTTCCGCAATCGACCTTCGGCGTGCCGACGTTGATGACGACCTTCGCGTCCGCCTCCGCGGCGGCGAGCGGTGCTGCCAGTGTGGCCGCGCTCAACGGCGAAGATATGCGCGCCATCATCCTGGCGGGCGACGGCGGCACCTTCGACATCGGCTTCGCCAGCCTCTCGGCGGCGGCGGAACGCAACGAAGACATCCTCTACATCTGCTACGACAACGAGATCTACGGCAACACGGGCGGCCAGCGCTCCTCCGCCACGCCCGCAGGTGCCGTCACCACCAACACGCCCGACGGCAAAGCGGAGCAGAAGAAAGACATTCTCGCGATCATGGCGGCGCATCGCATTCCTTATGCCGCCTCGCTCTCGCTCGCCCATGCCGAGGACACCCATCGCAAACTGCGCTACGCGCTCGATCTCAAAGGCTTCCGCTTTCTGCATGTGCTCTCGCCCTGCCCCACCGGCTGGAAGTCGGAACCGGCGCTGGGGTTGGAGCTGGTGCGCTTGGCAGTGCGCTCCGGCCTCTTCCCGGTCTATGAAATCTTCGACGGCAAGCGCCATGTGGTGAACATCGAGCCGGATTTCTCCGACGAAGCGCTGAACATGTATTTGTCCTTGCAGCGCCGCTTCCAGAAATCGGGACTATCGGCCGCCGATCTGCGCCCGGCCATCGATCGCTATTGGCAAAATCTGCGAGCGCTTGTCCGGCCGCATCGTCCCGGCGCAAAGGAATGCGTAACGTGGGAACGCGCAACACTCCCCCCTCCGCCTCACTCGCTAAGCTCGTTCGGCACCTCCCCCGTAAACGGGGGAGGAAAGGACAAGCGCGAACTCTTTCCTCCCCCGCAGGCGGGGGAGGTGGCGAGCGAAGCGAGCCGGAAGGGGGACACCTCCGCACATACCAGCCTCAACACTCAGGACCCCGCCCATGAGAAAATATGTCGGCGAACGGATCAAAAAGCTGCGCGAAGCGCAGGACATGACGCTTGAGCAGGTCTCCAAGCTTGCCGGAATCGATGCCGAGCGGCTCAAGGCCTATGAAGATGGCAGCGCGGTTCCCGCCATTGGCGCGGTGATCCAGCTTGTCGCGCGTGCTCGGCTCGAAGATGGAAGGATTGCTGCATGGCGGCGGCACCGTCTCCGAGCATCTGACGATCTGCCGCTCGGGCGAATCTCTCGGCGGCGATCAAGGCGACACCGAGCAGAGCTACGCTTACGCGACGCTCACCAGGCCCGGCACAGCGGGACATCGCATGGAGCCGTTTCTGCTCAGCTTCGATCCCAAAACGGCGCGCGGCGTGCCGATCACCCATGACGGGCAGGAATTCGTCTATATCGTCGAGGGCACCATCGAGCTGTTCTATGACGGGCGCAATTACCGCCTGGAACAAGGCGACAGCGCCTATCTCGATTCTTCCCGGCCGCATACCTTTCACGGGCTGGGCGACAGCGTCGCGAAGATGCTGGCCGTTGTAAGCTCGTAATCCAACGAAACCCTGCTCCTGGTGCCGTTTCGGGGAACCGAATGCGTGCCCGGTGGTTATTGCGTAGCGGAGCATAGGAGACCCGATATGCAAAAACTTGCGCTTGTTGCCTTCAGCCTTCTCGCTGTTACGGCTTTTTCGGGTTCGGCGCTGGCCGTGCAAGACACGCCCTCCGACATCAATGGCGTCGAGACCGTTTGCACCGGTGTCGGTTCCGCCAAGGATGATCCGCGCTGGAACGCCTATCCGGTGAAGCTGGTGTTTGCCAATACGGTGGGAGAGGACGTCGCCACCGAGCATGTCACTCTGACCAAAGGTGGACGCGCGGTGATGGCAACCGAATGCGACGCACCCTGGCTGCTGATCAAAGCACCGGCTGGCCGCTACGGCGTGACCGCAACCGTCAACGGCCAGGCGGGAACGCGCATCGCCAGAGCCAAGTTCTCCACGAGTGACACCGGTGCTCAGAAGACCGTGACATTGGCATTTCCCAGCATTCGCCAGCCCGCGGCCCAGTAAGCTTACGCGGGCTGCGGACTTAAAGACAGCGCCGCAAATCTCGGCGGTGCGTGCCCGTGCTTTTTTCGCGGCGGCGCTGCCGGGGTGCCGAGGGGCCTCTCCGCGACTTCGCTGCAGCGACGCGTTATGATTCGTCCCGTAAGGCCGGGAGACGAACTGCATGGACTTGCCCGTCAATCGCTTCAAACGCCGCCTGAAAGACGTGCAGATCGGGCTGTGGCTGGTGCTGGGTGAAGCCTCCAGCACCGAGCTGTGCGCCGCATCGGGCTATGACTGGCTGTTGATCGACGGCGAGCATGGGCCGAACGATCTGCGTACCATCCTGGCGCAGCTGCGGGCCATTGCGGCCTATCCCGCCTCGCCGATCGTCCGCGCGGCACAGGGCGACACCGTGGAGATCAAACGGCTGCTCGATATCGGGGTGCAGACGCTTCTCATCCCCATGGTCGAGAGTGCGGAGCAAGCGCGCGCCATTGTGGCCGCCACACGCTATGCGCCGGATGGCATCAGGGGGCTCGCGACGCTGACGCGCGCGGGGCGCTGGACGCGGGTGCGCGATTATGCCGAACGGGCGCATGAGGAAATTTGTGTCGTGGTGCAGATCGAAACCGCCAAGGGTTTGGCGAACATAGAAGCCATCGCGGCGGTTGAGGGCATCGACGCGTTGTTCATCGGCCCCAACGATCTGGCGGCCTCGCTCGGTTATCGCGGCCAGCTCTCCCATCCCAAAGTGACGGACGCCGTGGAGAACGCCATCGCGCGGATTTTGACGGCGGGGAAACCCGTTGGCATCTTCACGCTGGATGAACCCTCGGCGCGGCATTATCTGTCGCTCGGCTGCACGTTTGTCTCGGTGGGGTCGGATGCCACGCTGCTGGCGAATTCCGCGGACGCTTTGCGCCGGCGGTTTCTGGATCGTTGAGCAATTTGGGTTGAATGGAATCGAGAATATGGATTCGACCCTCCCTCAAGGGGAGGGTGAAAATTATTCCGTAAAACTAATCCCAAACCGCTTTACCCAACCTGCCCAATAAACAGCGCGCCGGTCACCGCCAGTTTGCTCTGCGTGGGGTGCAGCGTTCCGTCGGCCGCGAGTTTGAACACCACCAAATCGCCCGAGCGTTCATTGGCCACGATCAGCCGGCGATGTTCTTCGAGCAGCAAGAAAAAGCGCGGCCAATCGCCCAGAGTGGGAGCATGCTGGAGCGGTTTCGCTTGGCCGTTATTTTCGAGCGCGAAAACGGCGATGCTGTTGTGCCCGCGATTGGAAACATAAGCCCGCGTGCCGGCGCGGTTGATGGCGATATGCGCCGCTTGATTGTGCGCGGCGAAATCGGCGGGCAAGGTCGAAAGCGTCTGCAGCGGCTCAAGCTTGCCGGACGGCAAGCGGTGCAGCACCGTCAGCGTGTTCGCCAGCTCGGACGCAAGATAAGAGAGCGGCAGATGCGGATGAAACGCCATGTGGCGCGGACCGCTTCCCGGCGGTGCTTGGAAGGCCGTCTTGACCGCGCCGATCGCACGGTTCTCCGCATCGAATGGATAGGCCAGCACCTGATCGCTGCCGAGATCGATGGTGTAGAGAAAACCCTGATCGGGGCTGAAACGCGCCCAATGGGCGTGCGGCCCCGCTTGACGGTCCGCCACCGGGCCATGGCCGCTATCCTGGCGCACATCCGGCGCGAGGGGCATTCCGTTCGCATCGAGGCGATAGAACGCGATGCTGCCGCTGTTGTAATTGGCGACTGCCATGGAGCGCTCGGTCTTATCCAGCGCGATATAGGTGGGCCCATCGCCGCGGCTCGGCGCCTCGTCGATCTTCGTCCAATCGGTACCCACAGCACGATAGATCCCGATGATGCCCTCCGCCCGCTCGTCTAGGATGTAATGCAGGCCGAAGCGCCGGCTATAAGCGGCAAAGGACGCATCGCGAATAGCCTCTATCGGTGCCCCGGCCGACAATCGATCCGCATAGGGATCGTAAGACAAGGGCACCAGCCCTCGCCCGTGATCGGCGCTCGATGTCCCCACGAACAAGGCGATGTCGGGTTTGCGCCGCGCACCAAAGGCATAGGGCGCCAGCGCCGACAAGGTTATACCGCGCAACAGCCAGCGCCGGGTCGGTGCGGCGTTCATCGCGGCAATTCGCTGGAGCCGATCAGGAATTTGTCGACTTCGCGGGCGCATTCGCGACCTTCATGGATCGCCCAGACGACCAGGGATTGCCCGCGCCGCATGTCGCCGCAGGAGAAGATTTTCGGTGTGGTCGATTTGTAATCGGCTACGCTCGCTTTCACGTTGCCGCGCGGATCGAGTTCGAAGCCCGCCTGTTCGATCAAGCCCGTTTTGCGCGGCCCAAGAAATCCCATGGCCAGCAGCACCAAATCGCATTTGATCTGAAAGGCGCTGCCGGGAATCTCGACGGGGCTCAGCCGTCCGCCACCGCCGAGCTGCCATTCCACGCGCACGCATTCCAGCGCCGTAACTTTGCCGTCTTTGCCGATGGCGCGTTTGGTCAACACCGACCATTCGCGCTCGCAGCCTTCTTCTTGCGAAGAGGAGGTGCGCAACTTTTGCGGCCAGTCCGGCCAGGTGAGCGCCTTGTTTTCCTTTTCCGGCGGCTTGGGAAGGATCTCCAACTGGGTAATCGAAAGCGCGCCTTGCCGATTGGAGGTTCCGATGCAGTCCGATCCGGTATCGCCGCCGCCGATCACCACGACATGTTTGCCCTTGGCGCTCAACGTGCCGGTCGGTGCGGCGCGGGTTTCGTCATCGCCCGCCACACGCTTGTTTTGCTGCGTGAGGAAATCCATCGCGAAATGGATGCCCGACAATTCGCGCCCCTCCACTTCCAGATCGCGCGGGCTTTCCGCGCCGCCCGCCATGACCAGCGCATCATAGTCGAGCAGAAGCTGCGCCACGGAAATCGCAACACCCACTTCGATGCCGGCGCGGAATTCCACGCCCTCGCCCTGCATCTGCTCAAGCCGGCGGTCGATAAAGCGCTTTTCCATTTTAAAATCGGGGATGCCATAGCGCAGCAAGCCGCCGATCCGGTCGTTCTTCTCGAACACGGTCACGGCGTGTCCGGCGCGCGCCAATTGCTGGGCGCAGGCCAGCCCCGCCGGGCCGGAACCGATCACCCCAACTTTGCGGCCGGATTTTTCGGCCGGGACCAGAGGCTTGATCCAGCCTTCCTCCCAACCTCGATCCACGATCTGGCATTCGATGGTTTTGATGGTGACCGGATTGTCCTGAATATTCAGGGTGCAGCTCGCTTCGCAAGGCGCGGGACAGACGCGGCCGGTGAACTCCGGAAAATTGTTGGTCGAGTGCAATATTTCCAGCGCTGCGCGCCATTGGCCGCGATAGACGAGATTGTTCCAGTCCGGAATCAGATTGTTGACCGGACATCCCGTATGGCAAAACGGAATGCCGCAATCCATGCAGCGCGCCGCTTGGTCGCCGAGTTCGGAAGCGCTCAGCGGTTTGACGAATTCGCGATAGGTCGTGGTGCGCAGATCGACCTTTTCATAAAGGCGATCCCGGCGCTCGATTTCCAGAAAACCCGTGACTTTGCCCATGGCTATTCCGCCGCCTCGGCTTTGGCGCCGGCGCGTTCGGCCCGCATTTCGGTCAAGGCACGGCGGTAATCCATCGGCACAATCTTCACGAATTTGCCGAGCGCCGCCTCCCAATTGTCGAGCAAGGAACGCGCCCTGGCGCTTCCGGTATGCAACAGATGGCGCTCCACGAGGATGCGCAACCGCTCTGCATCGAAGCGCAAAGGATCGCCCATTCCGGAATCGGCGACGCTGATGCTGCGCCGGCGCGGCATCTCTTCGTCTTCGCCGGCGATGGCGGAGGAAATCTTCTCCAGTGCCACCATCGACTTGTTGCAGAGATCCGTGAAGGCGCTGTCGGGATCGTAGACATAAGCAATGCCGCCGGACATGCCGGCAGCGAAATTGCGCCCTGTGCGGCCCAGCACGACCACGACGCCGCCGGTCATATATTCGCAGCCGTGATCGCCGGTGCCTTCGACCACCGCGACCGCGCCGGAATTGCGCACCGCAAAACGCTCGCCGGCCACGCCTTCGAAGTAGGCTTCGCCGGCAATGGCGCCATAAAGAACCGTGTTGCCGACAATGATGTTCTCGGTCGGCTCGCGCGTAATGCCTTTGGGCTGGCGCACCACGATGCGCCCTCCCGAAAGACCCTTGCCGACATAATCATTGGCATCGCCATAAAGTTCGAGGCTGACGCCGCGCGACAGGAACGCGCCGAAACTAAGCCCGGCGGTTCCGGTGAACCGTATGGCAATCGTGTCTTCGGGCAGGCCTACATGGCCATGCCGTTTGGCGATTTCGCCCGAAAGCATCGCGCCCACGGTGCGGTCGACATTGCGGATGGACCGCTCCAATCGCACGGTTTTGCCTTTTTCGATGGCGGACTTGGCGGCCACGATCAACTCGTGATCGAGCGCCGTTTCCAAACGATGGTCTTGCTGTTCGCAATTGCGGATGGCCACGCCCGGCTTGGGCTGCACTTGATGCAGAATCTTCGAAAGATCGATTCCTTGCGTCTTCCAATGCCGGACCGCATGGGTCATGTCGAGCCGGTCGACATGCCCGATCATTTCCGCGATGGTGCGAAATCCCATCAGCGCCATGATCTCGCGCAATTCTTGCGCCACGAAGAAGAAATAGTTGATCACATGCTCGGGCGTCCCGGTAAAGCGTTTGCGCAATACAGGGTTCTGCGTCGCGATGCCGACCGGGCAGGTGTTGAGATGGCATTTGCGCATCATCAAACAGCCCGAGGCGATGAGCGGCGCGGTGGCAAAGCCGAATTCGTCGG
The DNA here is from genome assembly GCA_963822275.1 of uncultured Alphaproteobacteria bacterium. GTDB lineage: Bacteria > Pseudomonadota > Alphaproteobacteria > Micropepsales > Micropepsaceae > Rhizomicrobium. Next base: position 80,539 of record CAWGHR010000047.1, on the reverse strand, counting down.
CACCCAGAAGCGCGGCAATCGCGACATCGCGCCCGGTGCGGATGCCGCCATCGACCTGCACGGCGATACGCCCGCGCAAGCCGTTCAGCACCAAGGTCTGCTGGGTTTCCGCCAAGCCTATTTCCCACGGGCTTCCCGCATGCGTGGTCGAGGTGAGAGGCGAAGCGCCCGTGCCGCCGTCGAAGCCCGAGATCGTCACGTGATCGGCGCGGCATTTGGCGACGCCCGCCGCCACCGTGCCGACACCGACCTCGGACACCAGCTTCACCGAAATACGCGCCTTGGAGTTGACACTCTTCAAATCGCGGATCAACTGCGCCAAATCTTCGATCGAATAGATATCGTGATGCGGCGGCGGGGAGATCAGCCCGACGCCCGGCGTCGAATGACGAACACGGGCGATATGCTTGTCCACTTTGGGACCGGGCAATTGACCGCCTTCGCCCGGCTTGGCCCCTTGGGCCATCTTGATCTGGATATCGTCGGAATTGACGAGATATTCCGCCGTCACGCCGAAACGTCCCGATGCCACCTGCTTGATGGCAGAGCGCGTGGAATCGCCATTGGCGAGCGGTTTGAAGCGCTCGGGTTCTTCGCCGCCCTCGCCGGTATTGGAGCGTGCGCCGATGCGGTTCATCGCGATCGCCAGATTGGTGTGCGCTTCGCGGGAGATCGAGCCGAAACTCATGGCGCCGGTGGCAAAGCGCTTGACGATTTCGGCTGCCGGCTCGACCTGGTCCAGCGGGATGGGATTTTCCGCAAACTTGAATCCCATCAAGCCGCGCAAAGCCAAAAGCCGTTCGGTTTGCTGATTGATCGTGGCGGCAAAGGTTTTGTAATCCGCCCAGTTGTTGCCGCGCACCGCGTGCTGCAAGCGCGACACCGATTCCGGCGTCCAGGCATGTTCCTCGCCGCGCAAGCGAAACGCATAATCGCCGCCGACGTCCAGCATATCGCGATAGATTGGGTTGTCGCCATAAGCGGCGGCATGGCGCTCGACACATTCCTCGGCGATGTCCTCGATGCCGATTCCTTCAATCCTGGTTGCGGTACCGGTGAAATATTTCTCGACGAGAGCGGAGGACAACCCGACCGCATCGAAGATCTGCGCCCCGCAATAGGACTGATAGGTCGAGATGCCCATCTTGGACATCACCTTGAGGACGCCCTTGTCGATCGCCTTGATGTAATTCTTCTGCACTTCGTAAGGCGAAAGCGTCAGCCCGGCCTGGCCGCGAATTTGCTCGAGCGTCTCAAAAGCCAGATAAGGATTGATCGCCTCGGCGCCATACCCCGCGAGTACGCAGAAATGATGCACCTCGCGCGCTTCGCCGGTTTCCACAACCAGGCCTGTTTGCATACGCAAGCCTTGGCGAATCAAATGATGGTGGACGGCCGCTGTGGCCAGCGCCGCGGGAACGGGAATGCGATCGGGCGAAACCGCGCGATCCGAAAGGATGAGAATATTCTCGTCGGCCAGCACCGCGTCGGTCGCATCCATGCAGATACGTTGCAATGCGTTGGCGAGACCTTTGGCGCCTTCCGCAGCAGGCCAGGTACAATCGATGGTCGCGGTGCGGAACGCGCCATCGACCAGCTCCTCGATGGAACGGATTTTCTGCACATCCGCATTTGTTAACACGGGCTGGTGGACTTCCAATCTTTTGTGCGTGCCCGCTTGATGACCGAGCAGATTGGGCCGCGGTCCGATCATCGACACCAGCGACATCACCAATTCCTCGCGGATCGGATCGATCGGCGGATTGGTGACTTGTGCGAAATTCTGCTTGAAATAGTTGTAAAGCAGTTTGGCTTTCTTCGAGAGGACGGCGATCGGCGTATCGACGCCCATAGAGCCGACAGGATCTTCGCCCTGCCGCGCCATCGGCTCCAAAAAGAACTTCAAGTCCTCTTGCGTGTAACCGAAGGCCTGCTGGCGGTCGAGCAGTGTGCAGGGACCTTGCGCCTCTTCGCTGTGATCGCTCGGCACATCCGGCAATTCTTCCAGTTTGAACTGCGCCGCTTTTAGCCATTCTTCATAAGGCTTGGCGGCGGCCAGCTCGCGCTTGATCTCTTCGTCCTCGACGATCCGGCCTTGTTCGAGATCGATGAGCAGCATCTTGCCGGGCTGCAACCGCCATTTGCGCCGAATTTTCTCTTCCGGAACCGGAAGGACGCCGGATTCCGACGCTAGTATAACGAGATCGTCGTCGGTGACGATAAAGCGCGCGGGACGCAGCCCATTGCGGTCCAGCGTGGCACCGATCTGTTTACCGTCGGTGAAGGCGATGGCGGCGGGTCCGTCCCAGGGCTCGAGCAGTGCCGCGTGGTATTCGTAAAAGGCACGGCGCTTGGCATCCATCATCTTGTTGCCGGCCCAAGCTTCCGGGATCAGCATCATGACGGCATGGGCAATGGGATACCCGCCCGCAATCAAGAGCTCGAGTGCGTTGTCCAAGCTTGCGGTGTCTGATTGGCCATGGGGAATTAACGGCCACATCTTGTCGAGATCGGCGCCCAACAAATCCGATTCCATGGTGCGCCGGCGCGCATTCATCCAATTCACATTGCCGCGCAGTGTGTTGATCTCGCCATTATGGGCGATGAAGCGATAGGGATGCGCCAATTTCCACGACGGAAATGTGTTGGTCGAGAAGCGTTGATGCACCAGCGCAATCGCCGAAGTCGTAAGCGGATTTTGCAAGTCGACATAAAAGCGGCCGACATCGGGAGCCAGCAGCAGCCCCTTATAGACCAGCGTGCGCGCCGAAAAACTCGGCATGTAGAACTGCGTGATGGCGGGCTGCTTGTGTTTCTTGGCCAATGCCGCGAGCGGATTCTGCGTCTGCTTTCGCACCGCGAGCAGTTTACGCTCGAAGGCGTCCTCGTCGCGGATGTTGGGGCCCCAGCCGATCACCGCTTGACGGATCAGCGGCATCTCTTTGAGAACGGTTTCGCCGAGCCCGGTGGGATCGGTCGGCACATCGCGCCAGCCTAGCAAAACTTGTCCCTCGATTCTCAGGAAGTGTTCGAACTGGCCCACGGCAATGGCGCGTGCTTTTTCCTCATGCGGCAGAAAACACATGGCAACCGCATAATGGCCCGGTTTGGGCAAGGTGACGCCCGTTTCCGCCGCCCAGGCGCGAAACAACCCATCGGGAATTTGAATCAGGATGCCCGCGCCATCGCCCACCAGCGGGTCTGCGCCCACCGCGCCGCGATGATCGACATTGCAAAGAAGCTGAAGACCCTGGGCGATAATGTCATGGGATTTGACGCCCTTGATGTTGGCAACGAAGCCGACACCACAGGAATCGTGCTCGTTTTCCGGATCGTACAAGCCTTGTTTGGGCGGCATTCCCATTTCACATTATCCAATGCAAAGAACGGCCTCCCACGCGGAAGCCGGGCACTACATAAGCCGCTGGAACAGCTTCTGACAATCTCAATTATTGCGCACTAGTGACGCATTTTGAAATCTAATTGCAGATTATTACAGGTGTAGGTCCACTAGGGATGGCTCAATTCGTCAAAAAAAACCACGCCATTGACCATGTCCGTTTGCCTCTCCCTCCCATCCCTTCAGGACATGATCTTTTGAGACCGACGACGCCGAGTATTTTGGACGACACGACGGCGCTTGCTGTCCACATCGCAGACGCCGCGACCCAGTGGTTCTTTTTTTGTTGCCGCGCGGATGAGTGACGGAAAGAGGAACAGGCAATAAATCTTGTCCCGTCTCGAAAGGCCGTTTGCCTCCCTTCCCGGGAATTCACTTGCTTTCAACGAGAGTCTCATCTATTTATTATTAGTAATGGCTAATAATATCAAAATTGCGGAAACGACACTGGCCTCGCTGGGCTTCACAGACACCGAAGCCGCGCTTTATTGCGAGCTGCTGCGTGGGGCGGCTTCAACGGGCTACCGGCTAGCCCAAGCGATCGGCAAGGCGCCAGCCAATGTGTACCAGGCGTTGGCCAATCTAGCGCAACGTGGCGCAGTAATGGTCGACGACGGCGAGACCAAAACCTATCGCGCGACGCCGCCGGCTGAGTTGCTCAACAGCCTTCAACGCAGCTTCGATGCCACCCGACGCAAAGCCCAAGCAGCGCTGGACAGCTTATATGCGCGTGCCGGAGACGATCGCATCTATCAACTAAAGGCGCCTGCGCAGGTTTATGAGCGGGCCGAGAGCATGATCGCAGGAGCACGCGAAGTCCTGCTCTTCGATCTGTTCCAGGAACCTCTCGCAAAATTGGCGCCTCACTTGAAGAAGGCTCATGAACGCGGCGTCACCGTCGCGGGGCTGGTCTATGACAAACCGCCCCAACTTCCGTTTCCCGTTGCGACGATGCGCTCCCATAGCTTTGTCCCCGACCGCTGGCCGGGTTTGCAGTTGAGCCTGGTCGCCGACGCCAGCGAACATCTTCTAGCGTTGCTGTCACCGGATGGTTTGGCGGCACCGCATGCCGTGTGGAGCGATAGCGCCTATCTGGCTTGTCTCCAGCACTCAGGCCTGGCAGCCGAGATCCGCCTCTCGGCGATCAACCGCGACGACTCCGATCCATTTGGCAGTCTCTCTTTGCTTCGCGCCTATCCTCCGGGGCTGCGAGGCCTGATCGGACCGCGCTCCACGGAACAAGGAAATCCACCATGATCCGCGCACCTATTCTGGCGATGCTGCTCATCGTCAGCGCCGCTCGTGCGGATGACTTGTCGGCCGTCGTCGACCGCTATGTGGCATGGCGGGGTGGGGAGGCGTTCGAACACCTCCAATCGGTTCATCAGCGAGGGACACTCGATACCGCAGGCCTGCACGGCACCGAAGAGGTCTGGGTTGATCGGAGCGGCCGCCAACGGACTGAAAATGATCTTGGCGTCATCAAACAGACTCAGGTCATCACGCCGGAGCAATCATGGGAAATCACGCCAAGCGGACAACTCGAGACCATGGCGCAGAGCGACGTGCAGTCTCTCTCCCGCTACGAAGCCCTACAATTTCCCGATGCATTGCGCGGGCGCGGAGGAGCAAAATCCACACTGGGGCCGCCCGAGATTCGCGACGGGCATTCGTGGGCCGTCATACATGTGACATTCGGCGACGAAGATACCTATGACGTGCTGATCGATCCTCAGACGGGCATGCTTGGCGGTTTTCGCATCGTCGAGGAGCGCCGAGGACGTTTCGAGAGCTTCGATGAGTGGGGCTTCGTCGATGGCGTGCGCATACCCTTCTTACTGACCACCAAAACGGAGGCGCCGGGCGGCGACCAGACCGTGAAGCTGACATTCGTGGAGTTGAATCGAGGGTATCGTCAATGCCCAGCTCAGCCGCCCAGCTCCGGTTCACAAGGCCACATTCAAAAATGGCGTTTCATCGACGGGTTGGATCGACTTTGAGTTCTATGCGGGCAACCGCATCTTTTTTCCGGCGAAAATCAATGGCCACGAGGCGATTGTACTGCTCGACAGCGGCGCCACGGTTTCGGGCATCGACAAACCCTTCGCCGCCGCGATCGGCCTTGGATCCAAAGGCGACTTCGCGGCGCCGGGATCAGGCGGCATAGACACTATGGGTTTTGTCGGTGGCGTGGAAATTCAGATCGGCGATCTCATTTTGCGAGACGTCAACGCCGCATCCTTCGACTTCGCATCGGTGGCCAAAAGCATAGGCCATCCCATGCCCTTTGTGCTGGGCGATGAAGTGTTCAACGAGCTGGCCGTGGATATCGATTTCGCCCATCATCGCTTAGCCTTTCGCGATCCCGATCAACTGGCCAAGCCAGCTGACGCCGTAGAGGTTCCGCTGAGGCGAATTTTTGGCAACCGCTCGGTGCCCGTCTCAATCGAAGGTGTGCCGCCCGCCGAGTTCGAATTCGATCTAGGCAATGGTGCGCCGCTGGATATCTATCCGGCCTTTTACCAGACCCACGATCTGCTCAAGGGACGGCGCAGCTCTCAATTACTCGGCGGCGGCGTTGGCGGTTATCGTCCCGAGTCGGTTGCATCGTTTGAGCCACGTCTCATTCGCCGGCATTGAATTCATGCAGGTGCCGGCCACGTTTTCACCAGACACTCTTTCAGGCGCCAATTCCAATCGCGTCGTCGGAAATATCGGCTTATCGATCCTCGCCCGCTTTCGGCTGATCATCGATTATTCCCATGATCGGCTCTATGCGACGCCTTACGCCGATGCGACGAGCATGCCGTTCGCAAAAGATCGGCTGGGCTTGTCGTTTGTCAAAAACGGCACCGGCCTCGTGGTGAAGTTCGTTTCTCCGGATAGTCCGGCACAGGCCGCGGGCTTCAAGATCGGCGACAAGATCGTCTCGATTGATCAAAAGACCATACAGGCATGGTCCGATTCCGCGTTGGCCACCCTAAGATATGCCTCCGCCGGGACCACAATGGTGTTCACCGCTGACGATGGCGCCATCCGCCGCGTTCAACTCGCCGACTTTTTCTAGCAAATGCGGCAAATATCCCACTAAACATAGTGCCCAGCCCATTGAGCATGGTAGGCCAATCTCCTTCGGCCGATCCTTGAAGTTCAGACACCTCATGACCCCTGCGTTCCATATAGGAGACGTTCCGATCGGCGGCCGCGTTCTGACGGCGCCAATGAGCGGGGTGTCCGATCTGCCATTCCGCCGCGCCGCATCCAGGCTCGGTGCGCCCTATGTGGTGACCGAAATGGTAGCTTGCGAAACACTGGCCGCAGGACGCCCCGATGTGGTGCGCCGTGCCGCAAGGGGCGATGAGATTGCGCTGACGGTGGTCCAGCTGGTCGGGCGCGAGGCGCGCTGGCTCGCCCAAGGCGCCGCTCTGGCGGAGGCGGCGAGGCGCGCAGATCATCGATCTCAATATGGGTTGTCCGGCCAAGGAAGTGACGGGCGGACTGTGCGGCTCCGCCCTGATGCGCGATCTCGACCGCGCCGAACGCTTGATCGATGCGGTGATGGGTGCCACAAGCCGGCCGGTCACCCTGAAGATGCGGTTGGGATGGGACAATGCGTCCCGTAACGCGCCGGAGCTTGCCGCGCGCGCCGAACGCTGCGGCGTAAAAGCGATCACCGTGCATGGCCGCACGCGGCAGCAATTCTTCAAAGGACCCTGCGATTGGCGTGCGGTGGCCGAGGTGAAAGCCGCAACGAGTCTGCCGGTGATCGTCAATGGCGACGTGGTCGACGACGTTTCCGCCCGGGACGCGTTGGCGCAGTCCGGCGCCGACGCCGTCATGATTGGCCGCGGCGCCTGCGGAAAGCCGTGGATTGCCGCCGCTGTAGAAAAAGCCCTGCAGACCGGCCGCGCCATGATCGAACCAGATATCACCGCGCGGTTGGAGATTGTCCTCAATCATTTCCGCGACAGTCTGCGCTTTTACGGCGACGCCTTTGGCTTGAAGGTGTTTCGCAAACATTTGGGCTGGTACGTCGAGACCGCGCCGTGGCCGGTTTGTCCCCAGGAGCGCCGCGCGGCAAAATCGCGTCTGTGCCGTCTTAGCGATCCGCACAGTGTGGAAACGGAATTAACTCTCCTTTGGAGCGTGGCACGACAAGGAGGTCTGCAATGACCAAAGACGAAGTGACCGCTTGGGCATTGGCCAATGGCTGGGAGATGGCCGGCGGGTTCCTCAGCTTGATGAAACCGCGTCAGCCCAATGTTGCAATCGTCCGCTTGGTGTTGAAGGCGACGGTGGCGAGCCTTGAGATAAAGTCACCCCTCGGAAAATGGGAAAAAGTCGCGGGCGAGAGCTATTCCAAAATCCAAGCTGATCCCGACACCGGAATGCCGGGCGGATTGGGGCTTGCCACTATCAATGGTCTTGCTTCGCTGATGCAGGAAAACAAGGACCGTTTGGTTTTCTCCAAAATGAAAAGCTAGCCGAAACTCAGCGCCGGCCGCCGACTTCGTCGAGATGCTTCAACAGATCGCGCGGGTCTTCATAGACGCGCACGGCACCGCTGCGCTCCAATTCGTCTTGACCGTAACCGCCCGACAAAAGTCCCACGCCCAGGGCGCGGCAACGGCGTGCCGCCAACATGTCCCAAATGCTATCGCCTACCACGATGGCATGTTCGATCGGCGCGCCGAGGCGTTCGGCAGCGGCGAGGAAAAGGTCGGGATCCGGCTTGGCATATTTCACTTGATCGCGGGTGACGACCGGAATTTTCGTCGTGTCGACGCCGAGACTGGCAATATTGTGCGCGGCCGTTTCCATACGCCCGCTGGTCGCGATAGCCCATGGAATGCCCTCCGCCGTCAGCGTCGCCAGCAGCTCCTTGGCACCGGGAAGCGGCCGAATGGAAGGAGCAAGACGCTTATAGGCGACGGCATGGCGCTCGCGCAGCCTGGCGATGAGGTCAGGCGTGATCGGCAATTCCGTCTCACGCAGCAACTGATCGGTGAAAAGCCCGCCGCTCATGCCGATCTTGCGGTGAATACGCCAGACCGAAAGTTCGATTCCCGCCTCATCCAACGCTTCGTGCCAAGCCAAAACGTGCTGATAGACGCTATCGACCAAGGTGCCGTCGAGATCAAACAGAAAGACGTTCTGAATTCGCATAGGAAGCCTCGAACTTGTGTGGTGCAACATCTCTTGATTAGGACGGCCTGGCACCCTCTGCAAGGTCGCCCAAAGCGAGCGGCAAAGCAGCCGCCGCACCCAGCCCTGCGTCACACCAACGTCATATCCAATTCGCCAGCAATTCTGCGGGTCTAGATGTGAGCGTCAGCGATGGGCGTGGGCGATTGCCTGTTCAAGATCGTCCGCAAGATCGTCCGGGTCCTCAAGGCCTACGGACAAGCGCAACAGATCCCGCGGACATGGCGTCTTCGGGCCTTCGACCGAAGCGCGATGCTCGATCAAACTCTCCACCCCGCCGAGCGAAGTTGCGCGCTTCCAGATTTCCACCTGTGCCGCCGTGGCGATGGCTGCCGCTTCGCCTCCTTTGACGCGGACCGACAACATGCCGCCGAAGCCGCCCGTCATCTGGCGCGCCGCAACTTCATGGCCGGAGAAATCGGATAAGCCCGGATAGAGGACACGCGCGACAAGCGGATTCGATCCCAGCCGATGGGCCAGTTTTAGTGCACTGGCCGAAGCCGCACGCACACGCGGGAACAAAGTGCGCATCCCGCGCAGCAACAACCACGCTTCGAACGATCCGATGATGCCGCCGACTTGACGGCGTACGCCGGCAAGACGTTCCCACTCGTCGTCTTTGACGCGTGTCACCAGCGCGCCGGCCACAAGATCGGAATGGCCGTTGAGATATTTGGTCGCCGAATGCATGACGAGGTCCGCGCCCAATTCCAAAGGCCGGGTGAGCACGGGCGTGGCAATTGTGGAATCGACCGCGAGTCGGGCACCCGCCTGATGCGCGATTTCGGCGGCGGCTCTTATGTCGGTGATATCCCAAAGCGGATTGGCCGGCGTTTCAAGCCAAACGAGCTTGGTCGTGCCCTTCCGCATGGCAGCCTTCAACGCGACAAGGTCCGTCATATCGACGAACTCGGCAACGAGACCCCAACGCGCGGCAAATTCTGCAATCCAATTGCGTAGCGCCCAATACATTACGGTCGGTACGACGACATGATCGCCCGGCGACAGCGACAAAAACACGGCGGCAGCGGCAGCCATACCTGAGGCAAAGAGCATGGCATCCTCGCCCTTCTCCAATGCCGCGAGCACGGCTTCGGGCTGGTCGTAAGCGGGATTATCGGCTCGCGCATAATTGCGCCCCGAACGATATTGATTGTCCGCATCGCGCAAGAAAGTGGACGAGGTGTGCAATGGGGGCGCAACGGCGCGCGTCTCTCGATCGATCCAGCCTAGCGCTTGCGCCGCTAGCGTTTCGGGTTTGTGTTTTTTTCCTGCCTTCACGTCAGTCATCGCATGAAATCTCCGCCGTTACCTTACGTCAGCGCCAAAACAAGTCACGTCTTATTCCTGTATGCGAGCTATGCGCCGATGATAGAAAGCGCTGAAACGACTGAGGATCGAATTGATGGGCGAAGCGTATATCGTGGCGGCAGCTCGTACGGCAGGCGGGCGCAAAGGCGGCAAGCTCAAGGGCTGGCATCCGGTCGATTTGGGCGGCGCGTTGATCGACGCATTGGTCGATCGCAGCAAAGCCGATCCCGCCATGATCGAAGATGTGATCTTCGGTTGCGTCATGCAGGTCGGCGAGCAAGCCTGCAACGTCGCGCGCAATGCGGTGCTGGCGTCCAAACTGCCTGAGAGCGTTCCGGCAACGAGTGTGGACCGCCAATGCGGATCCTCGCAACAGGCGCTGCATTTTGCGGCGCAAGCGGTGATGTCGGGTGCCGTGGATGTTGTGGTCGCGGGCGGCGTCGAGGCCATGACCCGCGTGCCGATGGGCCTATCGGTGATGCTGCCGGCCCAGAACAATTTCGGCACCTATATGAGCCCCAATATCGTGGCGCGCTATTCGTCCAATTCGTTTAGCCAATTCATGGGCGCGGAAATGATGGCGGAGAAATATGGGTTGTCGAAAGACGTGCTCGATCAATTTGGCTATGACAGCCAAGTGAAAGCCGCCGCGGCGACCAAAGCTGGAAAATTCGAACAGGAAATCGTGCCTCTCACGATCACGCTAGACGACGGCAGCAAATCCAAGCACACCCTCGACGAAGGCATTCGCTTCGATGCCAGCCTGGAGGCGGTCAGAAGCGTCAAGCTGTTGAAGGAAGACGGCCGGCTGACCGCCGCGACCTCAAGCCAGATTTGTGACGGTGCCTCCGGCGTCATGGTGGTCAACGATGCGGGCTTGAAAAGGCTTGGTCTCAAGCCGATGGCCCGCATCCATCATATGTCGGTGATGGGGGGCGATCCCGTGATCATGCTGGAAGCCCCGATCCCGGCCACGGGACGCGCCTTGGCGAAGTGCGGGCTCAAGATCGACGATATCGACCTGTTCGAAGTCAATGAGGCTTTTGCCTCGGTGCCTGTTGCCTGGCTGAAAGAAACCGGCGCCGATCCCGAGAGATTGAACGTGAATGGCGGCGCCATCGCGCTTGGCCATCCGCTCGGCGCTTCGGGTACCAAGCTCATGACCACATTGATTCATGCGCTGCGCGACCGGAACAAACGCTACGGCTTGCAGACCATGTGCGAAGGCGGCGGCATGGCGAATGTCACCATTGTCGAACGCTTATAACTTGTAAGCTTTCTTCGGCAGCTTGTAAGCAAGGTCGACGGCGATCTGTGCCGCTTCATCTTCATCGAGGCGGTGCGTCGCGACAAGTTCGGCGAGATAAGTGCAATCCATGCGCCGGGCCAAATCGTGACGTGCCGGGATAGACAAATACGCGCGCGTGTCGTCGTTGAAACCAACGGTGTTGTAGAAGCCGGCCGTTTCGGTCACCTGACGGCGATAGCGCATCATGCCTTCGGGCGAATCGTGGAACCACCAGGGGGGGCCGAGCTTCAAGCAGGGATAATGTCCGGCGAGCGGCGCCAGCTCGCGCGCATAATTGCTTTCGTCGAGCGTGAACAGGATGATCGTCAGGTCTGCGCGATTGCCGACGCGATCGAGCAATGGCTTCAAGGCCTCCACATAGCTTATGGGCATCGGGATGTCTGCACCGCGGTCGCGCCCAAATCCGGCATAGAGTGCCGCATTGTGATTGCGAAAGGAGCCGGGATGAATTTGCATCGTCATCCCGTCATCGCACGACATATGCGCCATTTCGGTCAGCATTTGCGCGCGGAACAGTTCGGCCTCGCCCGCGGCCAGAGTGCCCTTGAGCGCGCGGTCCAGCAGTCCCTGACATTCGTTGGTCAACAGATCTGCGGTTTTCGCCGTGGGATGACCGTGATCGGTTGCCGTCGCGCCATGATCGCGAAAAAAGGCACGGCGATTGGCCAGCGCCCTCAGATAGCCTCTCCAAGTGGCGGTGTTCTCTTTCGTCAGCGCACCGAGCTGTGCGACATTCTCTGCGAAATCCTCTCGATCCGGATCGACCACATCGTCCGGGCGGAATGTCGTGATAACACGCCCGCCCCAATCGGATCTGATCTTGTCGTGGTGCTTGAGCGGATCGATGGCGCCTTCGGTCGTGGCCAGAACTTCGATGTTGAAACGCTTGAACAGGGCGCGCGGACGAAATCCCGGAGTCGCCAAGGCGTCCTTGATCGTGTCGTAATAGAGGTCCGCAGTGGAGGCCTCCAGCCGCACGTCGAATTTGAATACGGTTGCGAATACGTGATCGAGCCAAGCCCGCGAAGGCGTGGCGCGGAAGAGCCAATAATTCTCGGCAAGAAGCCGCCAACTGGCACGGCGATCCTTTTCCGCAGTGCCGCCAACCGGCGCCAAGCCGAGCCGATCCAAGGTGATTCCCTGGCTATAGAGCATGCGGTGGACATAATGGTCGGGCCACAGAAACAGGCTGGTGGGGTCTTCGAACGGCGCATCGGTGGCGAACCAAGCCGGGTCCGTATGCCCGTGCGGGCTGACGATCGGTAGTTTTTCGACTTGCGCAAAAAGCCTGCGGGCGATGCCACAGACGGCTTCGTCGGGGGGGAAAAAGCGATCCGGATGAAGGCGGAGGGCGGTGGGCATTGGGGCCTCAATGAATTTTTGTAACGTAATCAAGCCCCCATACGAATGTCCATCAGAGATATCTCAAGACGCTGCTCAAGCGCATAGCCGATAGCGATGCGGCTTGCTAACCTGCGCGGCGAATGAGCGCGGAGCCCGGTATGATAGGAATTGAGCCTGCAGAGATTGTGCGCCGCGCCTTGGGCTTAACCCCGGCCGGACCGCATTATTTCTTCCGTCGTCATGCGCTTCTCGTGCGCATTTCGCATTGGATAAACGCCTGTTGTTTGCTCTTTCTGCTGATGAGCGGGTTGCAGATTTTCAACGCCCATCCGGCGCTTTACTGGGGCATATCGTCCGATTTCGAGCATCCGCTGCTGTCGTTGACCTCCGAAGACAGCGACAGCGGTCCCGTCGGGATAACCCAGCTGGGATCGTGGCGCTTTCATACCACGGGCCTGTTGGGCGTTTCGCGTGAAGACGGTGTGGCAACAGCGCGGGGCTTTCCGGATTGGGCGACGCTGCCGGGGCCGCAATGGCTCGCCATGGGCCGGCTATGGCATTTCGCGTTTGCTTGGCTGTTCGTGATCAACGGGCTGTTGTTTTGGAGTTATGCCGTCGCGAAGCGACATTTGCAGAACGACTTGTTGCCGACGAAAAAGGACATTGCGCATCTGCCACAAGAAATTGTCGATCACATCAAATTGAAATTTCCCAAAGGCCAAGAGGCCAAGCGTTACAATGCACTGCAAAAGATCGCCTATTTGTTCGTCATTTTCGTGCTGGGACCGTTGGTGGTGCTGACCGGACTCACGATGTCGCCAACTATGGACAGTGCTTTTCCGGAATTGCTATGGGTGTTTGGCGGGCGTCAAAGCGCACGTACCATTCATTTTCTCTGCGCCTTCTCTTTCTTGGGCTTTTTCATCGTGCATATTGTCATGGTGATCCTCTCGGGCACTTGGAACAATTTGCGCTCGATGATTACCGGGCGTTATACGATCGAGGGCGCCAAAGATGATTGAACATCGCCGCAAATTCTTGGCGCGGCTCGGCGCCGGGACCGCCACGCTGATGTTGGCCGGCTGCACCAGCCTGTCTCAGCAGCCATGGGTCGCAAACCTCTTGTCGGAGGTGGAAGTCTTGACGCGCCGCGCCCAGAGATTATTCGCCGGCTCGCACGCGCTCGCACCTGAATTTGCCAAGAACGATATCGCACCGGTTTTCCGCGCCAACGGAACACTCAATCCGGACACACCAGACTACAACGCACATGCCGCCAACGGCTTTCGCGATTGGCGCATCGCGGTCGGCGGCTTGGTCGATCGCCCTCTGTCGCTATCGATGGAAACATTGCGCGGCCTTCCCTCCCGTACGCAGATCACACGCCACGATTGCGTCGAAGGTTGGAGCTGCATTGGAGAGTGGAAAGGGACGCCCCTAAAACTGGTTCTAGCCGCCGCCCGGCCAAAACCGGAGGCGCGCTATGTCGTGTTCTATTGCGCCGACAACATGGCGCAAGCGGGTGACACTGCACAGTTTTATTATGAAAGTTTGGACCTCCTGGAGGCCACGCACCCACAGACGTTGCTAGCCTATGAATTAAATGGACAGGCGTTGCCCATCGAACACGGTGCGCCGGTACGGCTGCGGGCAGAACGCCAGCTTGGCTACAAAATGGCCAAGTACATCCACCGCATAGAGCTTGTGGATGCCTTTGGTAACATTGGCGGTGGCCGGGGCGGATATTGGGAGGATCAGGGATATAGCTGGTATGGCGGCATCTGATTGAGAGATTTTCAGACAATTACCCCCTTGTCCGGGCCTGGAGTAGACCCAATATTGCGTATCGGGTGAATCGTTCATTGATCATTCACGGTTGACTCTCAAGATAATGCGTCACGGAGCGGGTTTAGCATGTCGAACCAGTCGTCCTTATTTGCCATGGCGGTTCTGTGCCTTGTGACGGCCGGCTGCTCGTCGACCCACGACCCAGAGGCACTCGCCCAAAACGACCCCTATGAGCCGACCAACCGCGCCGTGTTCGATTTCAATACCAAGCTCGACAACAATTTCGCCAAGCCTGTCGCCAAGTTCTATAACCATGCGGTTCCGGAATTTGCGCGCGACGGCCTGCACAATTTCCTGACCAACCTCAACAAACCCATTACCTTCGGCAACGATGTTCTGCAAGGCGAAGCATCGCGCGCCGGCGACACGCTGGGACGATTTTTCGTGAACAGCACGTTGGGTGTAGCGGGCATCATCGACGTCGCAACGATGGTGGACATTCCCGACCACAGCGAAGATTTCGGTCAGACGCTCGGCGTCTGGGGTTCGGGCGAAGGCCCTTATCTGGTGTTACCGTTTGTCGGCCCCGATCCGCCGCGCGATTTGGCCGGCGATGTGGTGGATATCTTCATGGATCCATTGACCTATGCGCATTTCCACGGGTCCGACACCTGGATGGCGGTCCGCGGCGGCGTGGGTGTGCTCGACCTAAGGGCCCGCAATGTCGACACGGTGGATCAAATCGAACGTTCCTCGATCGATTTCTATGCCACGACGCGTAGTCTTTACCGGCAATACCGCAACTCGGAAATCCGCAACGGCGCACCCGCGCCCCAAGACGGGACGGATTTCTGATTATTCCGCGGCGTCCGGTATAGGATCGCCCAGCAGCCGAGAATACCAGCGGTTCCAGATGCGTTTCGTGCGCAGGCGAAAGCTGTCCAAATAGAGATAAACGACCGGAGTTGTATATAAGGTCAGCAACTGACTGAGCACCAGTCCGCCGACGATGGACACCCCCAGCGGCTGCCGCATTTCCCAGCCCGTGCCGAATCCGATCGCCAGCGGCAGGGCGCCCAAAATAGCGGCAAAGGTCGTCATCATGATCGGCCGGAAGCGCATCAGACAGGCTTGATAGATCGCCTCACGCGAACTGAGCCCCTGCGTGCGTTCAACATCGAGTGCAAAATCGATCATCATGATCGCATTCTTCTTCACGATGCCGATCAAAAGTAGAATACCGATGAAGCCGATCAGACTGAGATCTATGTTGAAAATGAGCAGCGCGATAACAGCGCCAACGCCCGCCGATGGTAGTGTCGAAAGAATCGTCAGGGGATGAACCAAACTCTCGTAAAGAATGCCAAGCACAATGTACACGGTCGCAATGGCGGCCAAAATCAGCAGAGGCAAATTTCCTTGGCTCTGTTGAAAGGTCCGAGCCGTGCCAGCAAACTCACCATGAATCGTGATTGGAACTTTGATCTGCGCCATGGTGCGCTGGATAGCCGCTGTGGCGTCGCCTAGCGATTTTCCGGGCGGCAGGTTGAAAGAGAATGTGGTTGCGACGAACGGCCCCTGATGGTTGATCGACAGCGGCATGGTGCTGGGGGCGAAACTGCTGAACGCCGCCAACGGCACCATGCTTTCGACATTCGTGCTGACCGAGGCACCGGTAGAAACGCCGCCGCGTGTGCTCGACGTCAGCGAATTGAGCTGCTGGTTGCGCAATGCATCGGAGGCGACCTGCGTAGCCGTTTGCGCGGCCGTGCTAGAAATCACCGTTGTGCCCGCGACCGCGCCCGTCGCTTGGGTACCGGACAGCGAACCGCCCGAAGTGCTGACATAGATATCTTTGAGCGTATCGGGATTCTGCCAGAACTCGGGCGCCACGCCCATGACGACATGATATTGATTAAGATCGTTGTAAATCGTCGAGACTTGGCGCTGACCAAATGCATCGTAAAGCGTGCTGTCGATCTGCGTCGTATTGATCCCCAGCCTTGCGGCCGTGGCCCGGTCGATGTTTAGCGCGATCTCCAAGCCACCCGCTTGTTGATCGGAGGTAACATCCTCAAGTTCCGGCACGTTTTGCAGCGCCTCGGTGATCTTGGGCAGCCATTGGTTCAACTCGTCAAACGAGTCACCCAGCAGCGTGTATTGGTAGGCTGCGTCGCTCTGCCGCCCGCCGGTGCGAAAATCGCTGGCGCCTTGCAGCGTGGCACGCGCCCCTTCCAAATTGGCGAGCTTGCCGCGCAACCGCTCGATCACTTGGTTGGTGCTGAGGTGCCGCTCTGCGAGCGGCTTCAGCTGGATGAACACGCTGGCGGAATTGACGCTTCCGCCGCGGGGCCCGCCGCCGCCGCCGCCGGTGAATCCGACGACATTCTGCACCCCCGGATCTTTGGCGATGGTGGTGACGAATTGGGT
This sequence comes from uncultured Alphaproteobacteria bacterium, assembly GCA_963822275.1. GTDB lineage: Bacteria > Pseudomonadota > Alphaproteobacteria > Micropepsales > Micropepsaceae > Rhizomicrobium. The sequence goes on along the minus strand of CAWGHR010000047.1, from coordinate 63,752 downwards.
AAACTTCTTTTCCATCGATTGAAAAGAAATGCTTTGATCGGCTCGGATGTTGCCCTGGACGTCGCCCGTGTCCTCGCTCGGTAGAAATCCCTTCGGGACGAAGTATAAGAGCACGAGAAAAAGCAGGAAGGCGACCACTAGGATGAAGACCAACAGCCCGGAGTTGTTCAGCGACCAGCGCAGCGACGAGGCATAGGAGCGCTTTCCCCACTCGAAGCCGCGTTCCGATTGGCGCAGCAACCAATTCTGTTCCTGGTTGTTGTGGTGGAGATCGAGCAACGCGCAGAGCATGGGCGTCGTGGTCAGCGAGATGACCAGCGAGATTAGAATTGCCGCCGACAACGTCACCGCAAATTCGTTGAAGAACTCCCCGACGACACCGCCCATTAGGAGGATCGGAAGAAATACGGCAATCAACGACAAGCTCATCGCCAGAACCGTAAAACCAACCTCGCGCGCGCCCTTCAACGTCGCTTCTAGGCGCGGCATGCCCTGTTCCACGTAACGGGTAACGTTTTCCAGCACGACGATCGCGTCGTCGACAACAAAGCCCGTAGCAACCGTCAATGCCATAAGCGACAAGACGTCGAGGGTGTATCCCAAGAGATACATCACGGCAAAAGTGCCGATCAGCGACAGCGGAACGGCCACGCAGGGAACCAGCGACGCGCGCGCGCTGCGCAAGAACAAATAAACGACCAGCATCACCAAGCAGATCGAAATCAACATGGAGTATTCTACGTCGTGCAGAGAGGAGCGGATTGTGTTGGTGCGGTCGTTGGCGATAATCAAATTGATCGATGGGGGCAGCGCGGCCTGAAGCGCGGGCAGGGCCGCCTTCACATTATCGACCGTCGTGATGATATTGGCGCCCGGCTGGCGGAAAAGAATGACAAGAATAGCCGGTTTGCCGTTCGACATGCCCAGATTGCGAATGTCCTCGACGCCATCGCTCACCAGCGCGACGTCGGATAGCCGCACCGCCGCATTATTTCGATAGGCTACGATCAAACCGCGAAAATCGTCCGCCTTGCTGGCTTGATCGTTGACGTAAATCTGATAGCGGCGCTCGGGATCTTCCACCACCCCTTTGGGCGCATCGGCATTGGCGGCGGAAAGCGCGGCGCGCACGTCCTCCAAGCCAATTCCGTATTTGAACAGAGCCCGAGGGTTAAGGTCGACGCGAACCGCCGGCAGCGAGCTGCCGCCGATCTGCACTTGTCCGATGCCGGGAACCTGGCTCAGCTTCTGCTGCAATATCGTCGATGCCGAATCGTAGATTTGACCCGGCGTGATGACATCGGACGTCAAAGCCAGAATTAGAACCGGCTGATCGGCCGGGTTTATCTTGCGATAGGTCGGATTGGATTTGAGCGAAGCGGGCAGATCCACCCGCGCGGCAACGATCGCCGCCTGTACGTCGCGTGCCGCTCCGTCGATGTCGCGCCCCATATCGAACTGAAGCACAATGCGTGTCGTCCCGACGGAACTCGACGATGTCATCTCGGTGACATCGGCAATGGCGCCGAGATGACGCTCCAGCGGAGTTGCCACGCTGGTCGCCATCGTCTCCGGACTGGCGCCCGGCATGGCCGCTGACACGAAGATGATCGGAACGTCGACGCTGGGCAACGGCGCCACGGCAAGTAGGAAATATGCCACCATTCCCGCAATCGCCAGCCCCATCGTCAGAAGTGTGGTGGCGACGGGACGTTCGATGAAAGGGCGAGAGACGTTCATGACGAAGCGGGCCGCATTGTACTGCTAACGCTCTTACGGCCGCCAAATCGCTGCATTAGACCGTCGAAATAAATATAGATGACGGGTGTCGTAAACAGAGTCAGCAATTGGCTAACCAGCAGACCGCCGACGATGGCGAGGCCGAGCGGATGGCGCAGTTCCGAGCCTGTGCCGCCGCCCACCATCAAAGGAAGGGCGCCGAACATGGCGGCCACCGTCGTCATCATGATCGGGCGAAATCGCAACAAGGCTGCTTGATAAATCGCATCGCGCGCGTTCTTGCCTTCGTGGCGTTCGGCCTCCAGTGCAAAATCGATCATCATGATCGCATTTTTCTTGACGATGCCGATCAAAAGAATAATGCCGATGATCGAGACGATATTGAGATCGTGGCCCGTAATGATCAGCGCCAACAGCGCGCCAATACCCGCCGAAGGAAGCGTAGAGAGTATCGTCACCGGGTGAATGAAACTCTCATAGAGCACGCCCAAAACGATGTAGACCGTGGCCAGCGCGGCGAGAATCAACAGCAGCTCGTTGCCCAGAGTCGATTGGAATGCGAGCGCGGATCCCTGGAAATTCGTGGTCATGCTGGCGGGAAGGCGAAGCGTGTTTTCCACACGGCGCACCGCATCAACCGCCTCGCCCAGCGAATAACCCGATGCCACATCGAAGGAGACCATCGCCGCTGGGAACTGGCTGAGATGATCGTTTTCGAGCGGCATCGGCTTGACGTCGATACGCGCAATTGCGGACAACGGCACCTGTCCCCCGGCCGCAGACGGAAGATAGACATTCTGCAGCGAGGCAACCGAATTTTGGATGTCGGGACTGGCCTCCAAAATCACGCGGTACTGGTTCGATTCCGTAAAAATGGTCGAGATGATGCGTTGACCGAACGCATCATAGAGCGCGTTGTCGATCGTCGCCGCGGTGATACCGAAGCGCGCTGCGGTATCGCGATCGACGGTCACAAAAGCGGAAAGTCCGCGATCCATATAACTGGAAGAGACGTTCGCGAACTCCGGTGCTTTCGACAAGGCATCCAGCAGCCGCGGAACCCATTGGTTCAAAACGGCCGTGCCGGCGTCCTCGAGTACGAATTGATATTGCGCGCGGCTGACCGTGGAATCGATTGTCAGGTCCTGAACGGGCTGCATGTAAAGCGTGATACCGGGCACTTTGTTCAATTCGCTCGCCAGACGGCTAAGAACCGTTGCAAGACTATCGTCCCGCTCGTCTTTGGGTTTGAGGTTTATGAGAAAGCGACCGCTCGGCAGCGTCGTGTTCGAACCATCGATACCAATAAACGACGACAGGCTCACCACATCGGGATCGCGCCGCAACGCGCTGGCAAGCGCCAGCTGGCGCTTGCTCATTTCCGAGAATGAGACTGTCGGTCCGGCCTGCGTAAAGCCTTGTATCAAGCCCGTATCCTGGACGGGGAAGAACCCCTTGGGAATCACAATGTAGAGCAGGACCGTGACGACGAGCGTGCCGACGGCGACCAACAGCGTCAGCGGTTGATGGTCAAGAACCCAACAGAGCATCCGATCGTAGCCGGCGACCAGCCGGCCATAATATTCTTCGGATTTACGCGCCACCAAACCATGCTGCGCATCGGGACGATGGCGCAACAGCTTGGCACACAACATCGGTACAAGCGTCAAAGATACGACGGCGGAAATCAGAATAGTGATCGCCAATGTTATCGCAAATTCGCGAAAAAGCCGCCCCACCACTTCCTGCATGAAGAGAAGCGGGATCAAAACGGCAATGAGAGATATTGTCAGCGAAACGATCGTAAAGCCGATTTCACCTGCGCCTTTCATGGCAGCCTCGAAAGGCGTATCGCCGGCTTCGAGATAACGCGTGATATTCTCGATCATCACGATGGCATCGTCGACGACGAATCCGGCGGCGATCGTCAGCGCCATGAGCGAAAGATTGTTGAGCGAATAGCCCAACAAATACATGGCAGCGAAGGTGCCGACGATCGACAAGGGGACCGACAGGCTGGGGATGAACGTCGCCGACAAATTGCGAAGAAATAGGAAGATAACCAGCACAACCAAAATAACGGCCAGCGTCAGTTCAAACTCCACATCCGATACCGAAGCACGAATCGTGTTGGTGCGATCGGTGAGAATATTGACATTGATGGAAGCCGGCAAACCCAGCTTTATCTCCGGTAGCAGGGCCTTGATGGAATCGACGACGCTGATGACATTGGCGCCAGGTTGGCGTTGGACGTTGAGCAAAATCGACGGCGTGGTGTTCATCCAGCTCGACAGCGCCGTGTTCTCGGCGCTTTGCTCGACACTGGCCACATCCGAGAGGCGAACGGGCGCTCCATTTTTGTAGGCGATGATAATGTTCTTGTATTCGTCGGCACTTTTGATTTGGTCATTGGCGTCGATCGTGTAGGATCGTGTGGCACCGTCGAAACTGCCTTTGGGCGCATTGGAATTGGCATTGGAAATTGTCGTTCGCAGATCGTCAATGTTGAGACCGTAAGCGGCGAGCGCCTGGATGTTGGCACGCACGCGCACGGCCGGGCGCTGGCCGCCATTGATACTGACGAGACCGACGCCTGCGAGCTGCGAAATCTTTTGCGCGATACGCGTATCGGCAATGTCTTCGACTTGGGTCAGGGGCAATGCGCTCGAACTGATCGCCAAGGTGAGCACGGGCGCATCGGCCGGATTGACCTTGGCGTAAATCGGCGGCGCCGGTAGCGTCGGCGGCAAAAGGTTGCCGCCTGCGTTGATCGCCGCTTGCACTTCCTGTTCGGCGATATCGAGGCTCAGACTGAGGTCGAACTGCAGGGTGATGATAGATGCGCCGCCCGAACTGATGGACGACATCTGCTTCAGGCCCGGCATCTGTCCGAACTGACGCTCCAGAGGCGCGGTGACGGAAGTCGTCATCACGTCGGGACTGGCGCCCGGAAGAAATGTCTGCACTTGAATGGTCGGATAATCGACTTCCGGCAGCGCTGAAAGCGGCAGGTATCCAAAGCCCACCAACCCCAGCAGCATGATCGCGATCATTAAAAGCGATGTCGCGACGGGGCGCTGTATAAATGGCGCAGAAGGATTCATGTCAATTTGCTTTCGCGAAGTCCGGCCTGCACCACCAAGCCCATCAACCCGGTGGGCCGCCGCCGCGCGAACGGAAACCGCCGCCGCCAAATTTGCAGCCGCCGCTCGGGTCGTCGGGCCGTTTCAACAGCTCTTCGCGGTGATCCTTCATCCACGCGCTGCGGTCTTCCCGGCTCATCGTACGTGTTTTGGTGCATTCATCCGGTGTCAATTTGCGCATCAGCGCCATCATCGCAGCGCGGCGGCTTGATTGCGCTGTTGCCGGAATTGCGGTGGCGTTCTCGGCTGCGGCAACATTGGCGTCGACCTTCTTCCCGCTCGGAATCGTTACCTTTCCGCCATCCTGCAAGCGATCGCCGCCGTCGGTCACAACGGTTTCGCCGACGTTCAACCCCTTAACGATGGAAACCAGTTCGCCTTGCTGCGCCCCAAGCGCCACGGTGCGGATTGCAACCGTGTGGTCCGGTTTGACGACATAGACGAAGGTGCCTTCCGCACCGCGCTGGACGGCTGCCGCGGGAACCACGGTTTGATTGTGCAAAGTGTTGACGAGCAGGCGAATGTTGACGAACTGATTGGGGAATAGGGTTTCGTCGGCGTTGTCGAACAGCGCGCGCATCTTGACAGTCCCGGTCGTCGGATCGATCTGTGTATCGACTGCGCTGAGTTTGCCGCTGGCGAGCTTGGTGGTTTGCGAGCGGTCATACGCATCGACCGTCAGAACGTCGCCGGTCGCCATGCGCGCGACAATATCGCCGATATTGTCCTCCGCCACCGTGAAAATAACCGACATAGGTTGTAGCTGGGTGACGACGACGATGCCCGTCGATTGCCCGGCACTCACAAAATTGCCGACATCGACTTGGCGAATGCCCACGCGTCCGGCGACGGGCGAGGTGATGCGGGTGTATCCAAGATTGATCTGCGCCGATTCGACGTTGGCATTGTCGGATTGGACGACGCCTTCGTCCTGCTTGACGAGAGCGGCTTGCGTATCCAAGACCTGTTGCGAAACTGCCTTGGCCGCATAGAGCGCTTGATCGCGTTTCAGGTCGAGGCGTGCATTGGCGAGCGAGGAGCTATCGCGCGCCAATTGACCCTTGGCTTGATCGAGTGCCGCTTGGAAACTGCGCGGATCGATCTGCGCGAGCAAGTCGCCGGCGTTGACATCTTGCCCTTCCTTAAGGTCGATGCGCACGATCTCTCCGCTGACCTGTGGACGGACCGTGACGGTGGCCAGCGGGGTAACGGTGCCGAGCTCGTTTAGGGTGATCGCGATGTCCCCCCTCGCGGCCATGGCAACGCCGACGGGTTGCGGGCCGCCTCCGGGAGGAAGGCCGGTATTGCTGCCCGGAATGATCGCCCAGACAAACAGCACCAGCAGGATAAGCCCGACAATAACCCACAAAGTGCGCTGACCGCCCGGTGTGCGATCCGCGACCCAATGCCAACCGCGCTTTGTGCCGTCTCCCGCCCGCTTAAGATATGGGCCGCCTGCCCCCTCGAAGTAATTGCGGGTCTGCTCGAAGCTGCGGCGGGCCTGCTCACTGGCAGAGGCAAAACGGCTGGTGTCGTTACTTTGGCTGTTCATGCGGAATTCCGGTAGGGGCCGTCACTGTGCAAAACCGCGGCATCGCGTTTTCGTTGCATACCAGCAGGCCTGGCAGCGTCCATCAAGATAGATGGGATAGCAAAGCTGTTTTCTGGAACTTTGTCCGAATTGTCGCGAAACTCCAAGGTAAGTGCTTGGCAATGACGCATAGTCGGCCGCACCGACCAATACAACAATTTGAAGACTGGAACATATACGGAACGACGGGGCCGAAATAAAATATGGGCCGGCGTCGCCGCACGGCCCACATTTTGTCTGGTCGTCACCCGACTCAAAAACCTAATTGGGCGCTGCGTCCTGGGGCGGCGTGCTGGTCGCCGGAGCGCCGCCTGGCACCTTCTGCCGCGCCATTTCCACCAGCGCACTGTGGGCTGCGCTGAACCCGTTCAGTGAGAATGTAAGATCGAACTTCTTGCCGTCGACGGAGACCACCTGCATCTCGGCTTTGGTCGCTCTGGCAAGGGCGCTAATGGAACCGTTGTCGATACCGGTTTCGACGTAACAACCCTGCAGGTCGCAACGGCGGAATTTCAGAACCGCGGAAGTAAACGTGTCGGTACTAACTACCGCTCCGTTCGACAACATGACGCCAAGCGGCAGAGCGATCTGCATCACGTGCTGATCGCGTGACGGCAAATAAGCAATCAGGACGCCCAACACGCGGCGGCCGGTTTTCTTATTCACCAAGAGCTCGAGCATTTCGCAGGGCGATGGCGAGGAAACCGGATAACACCGCACGCTCCAGTCGCCAAATTCCTTGGTCTCGCTCGGCTGAATCGGTTTGTTCGGATCGGATTGAGTCGCTGCAGGTTTAGCGGACGTGGCAGGTTTGGCGGCCGCCAGGGCGGGAGCGCCAACAAGGGATAGGACCGCAAGACCAACGACCAAGCTGGTGAAGTGAGAACGAACTGTCTTCATGACCACAATCTCCGCCACCAGGATTTGCGCTTTGCTTCATTGCTCAGGAATGCCTGACGGGCTTCGGCATAGCCCTTCATCGAAAACGGCAATTCAACGGCTTTGCCATCCTGGCCGGCGACAAGGATGCCAGCATCAGATGTCTTGGCCAGCGTCTGTTCGAGTTGATCGTCTACCGGAATAACCGTGATACAACCTTCTTGGGTGCACGTCTTGTATTGGTAAACGCGCGGTTGATCGCTGCCGAATTTCAAGCCGATCCCGGGCATGAGCAGAACTTCCAGCGGGACCGTAACGGCCAAGACGGTGCTTTTGTCCTTGTCCTTCAGCATAACCAAGCGAGCGACCCGGGCATGAGCCTTCTCGCTAATTACGTCTTGGCTCAGCTCGCAGGAATTGTCCTTGTCTTTGCTTGCGGGACAAAGCAGGCGCCAATCTTGATAGACCGTCATTGTAGGAACATCCGGCGGTCCGGCAAGCTTGCCGTGACCTATCCAGCCGGCAATGCCGCCGACAACGAAGACAGCGACGGCAATTGCCGTGCGCGTTACCGCGGGTGGCAGACCGCCAATGACCGTCATCACACGCGTCGATTTCGGGAGGCGTTTCGCTCATGTAGGTTCGCTTTACTACCGTCTGGGAGGGGCCTGAGAAAACGATGATTGTGCTTCCGCCTATCCCATTTTCCGCGGAAAACTCAATGTAAATCTTGGTAAGATGGTTACTCTGAACGCGCCGGGTATGAACCGCCCCGGCAACGAAAAGTCAAGCCTGACGGCATCTTATCGTGTAATCACAAGGCCCGGCCGGGGCGCGCCATGTGACGCAAGCGCGCGCATGGCACCGTCGAGGACGAACTGCGGTGCACGCCCTTGAACGACCAGCACGATTTGGTCGCATAACCTGGTCATGCCATGTGCGGAACGGGCAACCGGCGAGGCATCGATGAGAACCAAATCACAATTTTGTCTCAGATAACCCAGCAAATTTGCCAATTTGTTTGTCGCCCATGGTGCTTGCCCGGCCGGCAGCGCAGCCGACAATATCAAGGCGTTCGATCTTGGATCTTTGTGCAAAGCCTGGGACAAAGGGACGGTGCCGTTGACGATGTCGGCGATACTCGTATTGGCTCCTCGAATGCCCATGGCTGAAGCGATAAAAGGTCGTTCGAAATCTCCATCCACGAGAATTGTGCGCAAACCACGCAGCGATGCCACCCGCGCCAATGCGAGTGCAATGACCGATTTGCCTGGGTCCGCGGCCGGCGAGGTCAACGCAACAATTTTGCCGTAGCCGGAATTACGTACCGCGAACTGATTCAGCAAGAGTGACAGTGCTTGGCTGTACGGAGCACCGGGCTGGTCAATAACAACGCTGGCGGCCCGCATATCGCTTACGGACGGAAGTTCCCCCAGCACATTGGGTAGGGCATATACTGGAGCGGCAACGCGCGGACGAAAATCGGATTTGGGCGCCGGCGCCTGCATCTTCTCTGCCAGCAAAGCGGCGAGAATGCCAAGCAGCAATCCGGCCGGTATTGACGCGGCGACAAACAGAATGCGGTGCGGTGAGGAAGGTGTGGTCGGAATAGGGGCACGGGAAATCACCCGGGCTTCGGGATTTTGGATATCGTCTTGGTCTTGCGTCGCGCGCAAGCGGGAGACAAAAGATTCGTACATTGTCCGCGTCGAGGCGACATTGGCTTCCAGAGCATTCAGCTTGACGCGCGCCATGCTGTCACCGCCGGCCTGTTTCACAACGCGAGCCAGACTGGCTTCAATCGAGGCGACATGCACGCGTGCGACCGCAACATCGTTGGCGATCGAGCCTGCGATACGTGTCACCTCCTCGGAGATTTTCTGCTCCAGGTCGCGTTTCTGAGTTTGGATCGCCAACATCTTGGGGTGGTTGGAACCGTACCGCGTAGACAAATCGGCTTCCTGACGAACGAGATCAGCTTCTTGTGCACGAAGCGCCACGATAGTTTGCGAGGCCACAATCTGCGAAATATCCGCCGCATTGCCGGAACGCACGACCGCGGCGACGCGATCGTAAGTCGCCTGTTTCTCGGCCAAATCTGATTGCGCCGCGACCAGCTGAGCGTTGATTGCGGCAAGTTGCTGTTCGACGAGCGAATTGCCTTGCGTCGAATCCACCAAATTGTTCTGCGCTTTGTATTGTTCGACCGCACTTTCCTCGATCTGGATCTGTTGCGCCATTTGATGCATGCGGTCGGTCAGCCATTGCGTGGCATTGCGTGCGGCGGCGACCTTTGTTGCGACTTGATCTTCCGTGTAGGCGTCCGCCAGCGCATTGGCGATCCGCGCGGCTTTGGCGGGATCGCGCGCGGTGTAGGTCACGGTAATCGAAGTCGAGAGACCCAACGCGCTGACATCAAGGCGGCTGAGGAAATTGCTGACGATCACATCGCGAAGGTAATCGGGACTAGGAACAGCCGCTTGCTGCGGATGCCCCCAATTGGCGGGATTGAGCAATCCGATCAGGCTGGGCGAGCCGCCGCCACCCAAGGTCGGATTGAACTCGGGATCGTCGTACAGCCTCAGTCTGGAGATGACCCGCAATGCCAATTCGCGCGAAGACAGGAGTTGAATCTGATTTTGGACGGAAGATGGATCGGTCGGCAGGGCGGAGAGAACCGACGACAAATCGGCTACGTTGTTCTTGCGCTGGTCGAGCATGACCACGGACGATGTCGAATACAGCGTCGGCAAGCTCATGACGGCGAGCAAGGTCAAGCCGCTGACCAGGATCGTGATGTTGCGGATCAACGCGCGCCGTTCGTCGAGGACGCGCAAAAAATCGCCAAAGCGGAAGGGCACGTCTGCGGAGGCAGGCGGCGATGCGAAGGCAGACGCGGTTCTGTCGACGGCCATAGACCCAGATGCCCTGTGCTTCCGGTCGGCCTAAAGCCTTCCTTCGGCGCCCGATTTAGCCTTGTTTGGACTGACGAATGGTTAACGCGGTAGCAGAACGTAAACGTTTTCGGGCCGCGTGCGGCCAGCCTACTGCCATGGGCTAGCTGCATTTCCGTTAAGATTCGGCACTTTGGGGCTGTAAGGGCAGGTCCGCCGACTGGGTTCGCGGCGGGACGCGCAGGTGATGCCCGGCGATGGCCCGCAGCACGGCGGGATCGCCCCATGGCACGTCCGCAAAAATGCCCGAAACGGCAGGTCCCTCCGGATGGTTTTCCCAAGCTTGAGGAAAGAGCGCGACAGTCGACGCCTCGGTCGTGATTGGCCGGGGCTTCTCCCCCACCAACGCCGCAGCCAAGTCGTTTCCTGCCCCCAGCACCAGATGGCATACCTGCGTCGCCCTCGGATTGATTTCTATGAGATGAGCGATACCCGAATCGTCGCGGACAAAATCCAGACCATGCAACCCATTAAGCGCAAAACGCCGTGCGATTCGTCTCGCGGCTTCATCCATCACCGGACAATCCACGCGTTTGACGAGGCGAGCCGGACCCGTTGCACCCCGCCAATCGACGACATCCATATGCAAAGCGGCCAACACCTCTCCGTCGCGGCAGGCGATCGCGCTGGTCGCAGGCTTTCCCGCAACGAAATGCTGCACATTTACGATCGCCGCTTTGGGCGCCCAAGCCGCATGCAAAAAAAACGTGTCTTTGCGTAGGACCGACCGCACAACACTGCGCAAACGTGACGGCGGCCCGCGAAGCTTGCGAAAGGCACGGCGCGCCTCGTTCTGGGTGCGCACAACGGCGACATTATCGCCGCCCCAACTGGCATCCGCTTTTAGAACAGCGGGGAATCCGGAGCGTTCGAGCGCTTGGATTAATTCGTCCTCGTTCCCCACCGCAACGGTCAGTGGAGCGGCAACGCCCTCGCCTCTCGCCGCAGCAATAGCAGGACTACGCGCCATAAGGATCGGATACGATTCAATTCTGCCAAGCGAGCGAGCGAGCAACGCCGTGGTTTCCGGATGGCATCCGGCTTGCTGCAGCGCCAACAGATGCGATACCGCGCGATCGTCGCAAGGAATGACCAGATCCGGCTTGGCTTTCGCCAGAGCCGCCGTGAAAGAGGACACTGGGTACAATGGCCGATAGAGATGAGCCCGGCTTAGATAACGGCTCATCTCAAGTATATGGCCAGAGGGGAAGACGGCTTCGACACGGCAACCCAATGATGCAAAAGCACCCGCCAAGCGCGTGGCGGAAGGCCATTTAAGGGTCGTCGCGAGCAGGATTTTCTTTGCCATGCCGGGCAGCATAAGAGACGAGGGTCAACCGTCCATAAACGTGTTCATGTCACCGTAGATGCGAACGAGAGCCGAAAGCCGGGCCCCAAAACGCCCCGCTCCACATTTCTGTGTCAAATCGGGACGCGTGCGGGATATGGAAAAAATGTGCGACGTGGCCATCATCGGCGCCGGCCCTTACGGGCTCTCCTTGGCGGCACATTTGAATGCAGCGGGCATCGCCATCCGCATTTTCGGTAAGCCGCTAAGCACCTGGCGCGATCACATGCCCAAAGGCATGAAACTTAAATCCGAAGGCTTCGCTTCTAACCTTTCGGCGCCCGCAAAAGGCTCGACGCTGAAAGCTTATTGCATAGAGCGCGGATTAGACTATGCCGACCGCGGCTTGCCTGTTGGGCTCGACACATTTGTCTCCTATGCGGATTGGTTTCAAGCGCGCTTGGTGCCTTCGCTCGAAACCAAGAATGTCACCCTGCTGGAAAGGGGTGTCGGCGGATTTCGCCTGACGCTGGAAGACGGGCATTTCTGCTATGCCCGTCAGGTCGTGTTGGCGGTCGGCATCACATGGTTCAAGCATTTGCCGAGTACGTTGTCGGTGCTGCCGCAAAGCCATGTCTCGCACAGCTTCGACCATCACGATTGTTCCAGTTTCGCAGGACGCGACGTCGTCATATTGGGCGCGGGCGCATCGGCCATCGACACGGCCATTGCCGTCCATGAGGCCGGTGCGCGCGTACGCGTGATAGCACGTGCCCAAACCATCTTGTTTCACGCGCCGCCGGATGACGGCGAAACATCGCTGTTGCAACAGCTCCAGTATCCGTCCAGCGGCATCGGACCTGGCTGGCGCTCGTTCATCTATGCCAATGCACCCCTGCTCTTCTATCACCTGCCGGAATCTTTGCGTCTCAGGATCGTCAGCCGGCATTTGGGTCCGGCCCCCGGTTGGTTTACGCGAGAGCGCTTTGTCGGGCACATCCCAACAATTTTGGGGCATGATCTGAAATCCGCACGGATGGACGGCGGGCACGTCGTGCTCGACATTGCCGACGAGAAGGAAAACATACAAACGATTACAGCGGATCACATTATTGCCGCGACCGGCTACCGCCCAGCTTTGCACAAGCTGGCATTCCTCGATGCGAAACTGCGCGACGATATCGACGCTCTCGACGACGCCCCTATTCTGTCGAGCACTTTCGAAACATCCGTGGCTGGGCTTTTCGCGATCGGACCGATTGGCGCAAACAATTTCGGACCACTGATGCGGTTCATGGTTGGGGCAGAGTTCGTCGCACCGCGTTTGGCAGCGCATCTTCTGCGCAAGATCGGTACCCACGCAGCTGAGCAGGCGGCCTAGAGCAAATTGGGATCAGATTGACGCGGCTGCGTTGGGTTGCGGCGGGACGAACGCCAGGAGCCGTGCGAAGAGCGTATCGGCAATACGGTCGAGCGCGGCGACACCGCGGGCGCCCCGCCGCAACCCAACCCGAAGGGCCGGGGCCATTTGTGCCGTGGGTTCGTCGAAGGGCTTGACCGTAGTGCCGCTACGCTCTGCGCCCGTTCGCACGCTGCCGCTGCGAACCCTGCCCACGTCGCAAATGGCCGCCGGCGCAGCGGGTCAATCTGATCCCAACTTGCTCTGGCGCGGACGCAACCCCGCACCGAACCGCAAGATCGCGTTATCCGCCAAGCGGCGATAAGACCGATCGGACAGAAAGACCTGCAGGAACACAATCCCTGCCAGCGAAGGACGGTAGCAGCCGCGTACCAATGCGGCGAGATAGAGCCTAAGCGCCGCAAAGCGGTCGTTCACGGCAATCGACTTTGCGTAGGCCCAGCCAAGACAACCGTAATAGGCTTTGGAAGGAATGCGAGCTCTCAACGCATCGATCCATGGCAACATGGTCGCGCTGCGCCGGCCCGAAGATAGACGATTGGGATCGTCGATATCTTTCCAAACCACACCCGGTTCTTCCGCCATAAAAAAACGATGTCCCGCCAGCGAGATCCGAATAGCAAAGTCCGTGTCTTCGGCCGCTGCAAGATTCTCATGGAAACGAATGGTTTGGGCCAAGCCACGCTCTACGACAATCGTGCTGGTCGGCACGAAGCCGCGATCGCAGAGCAGATAGGTCGCCATGTCCTCGTTTTCGCGAAGTGCGCGGGGTGGTTTGAGGATGACACGGCCCTCACCGCGGTCGACCAGAATTCGTGCATAGGCCGCCGCACAGGACGTAGTTTCCATAAGCTGCCGCATGGCGGCCAGATGATGCGGCAGGAAGCAATCGTCCGAATCCAGAAAGGCGATAAAGCGCCCGCGCGCATTGTCGATTCCGGTGTTGCGTGCCGCACCACCACCACGATTATCTTGACGAACAAACACAATGCGCGGGTCGCAGATAGCATCAATCACATGCTGCGGATCGTCGCTCGATCCGTCATCCACAACGATAATCTCAAAATCCTGTTCGGTCTGCGCCAACACCGAGCGCAGGGCATGGTCGAGTAAATTGGCACGGTTATAAACAGGCAGGACGACGGAAAAAAACGGGGTCATGGTGTACGCTCCGGGCGTTCCATTTTGCCGAGCATGGCCAACATGAGAAGGAACATCACCCAAGTAACGCCATCGCCTTCCAGAAAATCGGTTTCCATCAAATTGTGCAGCGCGAGAAACACAAACAACGCGAACAGCATTGCCTTCATTTTCAGATCACCGCTGCGCCGCCAAAATGCTAGCAGCGGCACAACGATAAGACTGGCGAACGCCAGAAGAAATCCGATACCCCCGATGGTCACAAGCAGTTGCAAATAACCGTTGTGCCCGTGGCTCACCGCACCCACCCAAGAATTTCCAATGTAATTGTGCAGCGGCGACAATCCGCCGGTATCCGCGAAGGTACCGAAACCCGCACCGAACACCGGGTGATCGCGGATATAGGCCGCTTCCGCTTGCCAGATTTCGGTTCGGCCCGTGAATTCTGCCGGGTCTTCCAGCAGGCGGACAATCATATTCTGATCCGCGATAACGAAGACGCCCGCGACGACCACAAACATGACGGCCGCCACGACGGCGATGGTGCGATCCAAATCTTTCTTCCAGGCCAAACGGTAAACCAACCCCAAAGCGAGCGCGATCGCCAACAGACCCAGAGACGACTTCGAACGCGTCATCACCGTAAACGCCACCGCTGCGACGGCGATGCCGATATCCAGAAACTTTCGATAAAAACTTGGAGACATCCGCGGCGACATTAGAAAAACGATCGCCGTCATCGCGCCCATGGACCCGGCTATGTTCTTGTGGGTGTAAAGGCCGCGCCATGCGCCAATGAGAGCAATATCCGTCTCACCCGGCATATGCACGGCTTGGGGAATGAATCAATCCGCGCGGCCCACCGCTCCCCATCCCCCCCCCCCTCCCCTCATCCTCCCCCTTCCACCACACCTTCCTCACTCCCCCCCTTACCTCTCCCGCCTCCCTCCCCTCTCCCCCTTACCGTGTCCCATCACCGTGTCCCCTCTTCCCTTCTCCCCTGCCTCCCTTTTCTGCCTCTCCCCGCGCCCCTCTGTTCCCCCGCCGTCGCTGCGCTTCGTCGTTCGTCCGCCGCTCCCGTCTTTTCCTTGTCTCTTCCCTCTCCCCGCCTCTCTCTGCCGCCTTCCCCGCGCCGCTCCCCGTGCCGCTTCCGCGGTTCCCCCGCCGCCCGTTTTCTCTCCTCTCCGCCCCCCTTCCTCCTGTTCGTTCCTGCATTCAGCACCAGTTCGCTTGCGGAGCCACCGCTACAGACTGGCACTTTGTATCGCCATCGCACCTCGTTCGTAATGATTTTCTCGCTGTTCGCGGCGAACGCCCTGGCATCGCACGGCCCATCGACAGCCTGATGGAGATCGCCACCCAGCGCGCCACCACCCGTTCCCCCATTCTGCTCAAGGATCGACCGGACGTGCAGATGCGCTGGCGCAAGCCGAGGCGATCGTCGGCGCCGCGCGGTGTTTTGTTTTCGATAGCATTGCGCGGTTATGGACGCTTTGTGCAACGATCGTTCGACCTGACACTCTGGTAGCGCGGCTCGGTTATCCTCCGTGCATGCCATCCATGAAGCGCTGAGAGCGATCGATCTGGCGTTTCATGCAGCGGTACCAACGCGATTTACACCGCCAATCCACTGGAGAAGCATTTTCGCGATATTCATGTGGCCTTGCAGAACTTCGCGGCGTTCAAGGTCCATTACAAGTTAGCGGGTACAGCTTCCTGGGGCTACGCCCTACCGAACTGGGTTGGTGAATATCGACGGCCTATCATGCCGACCGACCACGCCACCGCTCAGTACGGCTCGCCCACGAAGATAAACGTTGTCCCCGTCACGATCGGCGCGCTGGCGCCGACGAACGACACGTTCGCGTCCTTCACCTGGCGCGATCCCGCGCGGCCGGAGGCCTGCAACGCGCCCTCGATGATGTGCCACAGGCCGTGGATGCGCCCGGTGCCGAGGCTGCCGCCGAAGGTGTTCAGCGGCAGCTCGCCGTCGAGTTCGATGCGGCCGTCCTGGATGAAATCCAGCGCCTCGCCTTCCTTGCAGAAGCCGTACGATTCCAGGCCGTAGATCACCGAGGCGGAGAAACCGTCATAGATCTGCGCGACATCGACATCCTTCGGGCTGAAGCCCGATCGTTCCCAGGTCAGCTTCGCCGAACTGCTGCCGCCCTCCATGTAGCTGGACAGGCTGCCGATGCGGCCGGCGACCTCGAAGTGCAGCCGCTGCCCGTAGCCCGCGATATAGGCCGGCTTCGGCTTCAAGTCCCGCGCCCGGTCCGCCGTCGTCAGCACGATGGCGACGGCGCCCTGCACCGGGAATGTCGCAGTCGAACAGGCAGAACGGATAGGCAACCATGCGGGAGGCGAAGTAATCCTCACGCGTCAGCGGCGTGCCATGGAAATACGCGTGCGGATTGTGCTGCGTGTGCTTGCGCTGCGTCACCGCCAGCGTCGCCATCTTCTCGCGGCTCTGGTTGTTCTGTTCCAGCCAGCGCGTGTAGGCGACCGCCATGCCCTGGCCCAGGACCGCCGAAGCCATACGGCGCGGTGAACTGGGTGGCGCCCTGCGCATGGGCGCCCGGAAGGTTCTGATAGGTGCCGCGCGGGTTATGCATCGCCCGCCAGACCACGGCGTATTTGCACACCCCGGCCAGCAGCGCGTTCACCGCCTGCTGCACCGCGCCGCCGATGTTCGTCGTTCCCACCTGGATGTGCCAGGTCAGGTTCGGCAGCTTCAGCATCGCCATCATGCAGTTGACCGACACGACGGAGATGCCGTCGATCTCCGCGTGCCCGGTCGCCGGCAGTTCCGGATAGGTCGCCAGGCCGTCGATGTCCTCCATCTCGCAGCCCGGAATCCGCCACCGCCCCCTTCACCGCGGTCCAGCGCGTGGGCCGCCAGAGGAATGTCCGCCATGCGCGAGACCTTGGAATAGCCGACGCCGCTGACGGCGATCTTGCACCGATTGTCCCACATGCGGGCTTCCCCCTGTTCGCTAGCCCTTAGCACAGCACAATCGCCCAAGCTGCGATGATGAAGAGCAACCGCGTAAGCAGGCCTAAACCATCAACTACGGCGCGATCGAGTTGCCTGGCTAGCAACAAGCGATCGGTCTTGAGATATAGCGCACCTGCCCAAACCCGAGCCATGAGCATCGCTTTGCTGCGGATCAGTAGCGCGAAACCGTGCGCAAGCAGAAAGCGCGATAGCAGCGCCGTCGTAACCAGCATCAGCGAGCAAGCGAGCGATAGCAGCGCAAACCACCAAGCCAGTCGCAGCAGATGAAGCAGCAGCAAAGTGTCGTTGACATTAGCGCCGAAACCACCGCCCCCAGCGAAACCATCAAGCGCAACCACAACATGATATTTGCTACCGAGTTTGCCGCGATCAGTCAGATTAAGCCGATCAGTCGCCACCACGCTTAGCCCGAACACTGCAACTGTCAACGATAACATCGTCCGCCTCAGCCAAAAGCTGAAGCCCGCAGCGAATCATCGTGATCAACCGTGCCTGCACAGCGCGCAGCACACCAGTTGCCGACCAGACCTTTAAACGACAGCGCAGCGTCGATCCGCAAGCTCGCTCATCGGTAGCATGCAGAGCGCGCCACTGCACCCCTTCGCGCAAAAAACCGCAACGTCTCAACCACGCTTACGCTTAGCGCAAGCAGATGTCCCGGACCGAGTGATAGCGGATTAAGAGCATCGATGATCTCAGCAACCAGCGTCACCGACCGAGGAGAGATTGTGTCACTCGTTCCTTACTCTGCTGCACGAACAGAGAACTATGCACTTCGGTGCTGCCATAAAACCAAAGGTATCTGCTCAACCCGGCTGAATAGCAGGCTGCCCATCGAGCACATCGCGAATAGCCCGATACGCATCGTGTCCACGGCGCGCGGCGGTTCCGATGACCGATCGAACAGCGGCAAACAGATCGGCGCCCCAGCCTGAGCGGAAGCCACCGGTGACCTTGCGATACGTGGCTGTAGGTCGCAGTTCCCGCTCACTGCCGTTGTTGTCCGGCGGCACATCGGGATGCTCGAGGAACGTGAACAAACTGTTCCTCACCTTGCCGTAACGCTTGCGCAACCGCCGGGCGTGCGGGTTCTCCGGCACCAGCGCCATGATCACGTTCAGGTCGCGGTCCAGTCGTCTCAGATACGCCCGCCGCGTGCTCTCGGCGAGGCTCTTGCGGCGCCGAGCCAGCACCACCGCCCGCAGCAGCAGCGCCTTCATGCGCGGGGCAAACACCGTGTCCCCGGCGTCGATGGCGAACTGGCAGTCGCGCAACTGGTGCGCCAGGCAAACCTGCCAGAGGTCGGCGTGACCCTGCTGGGCACCGTAGAGATCGGACACCCAGATGGCCGGCCGATGCCCCGCCATCATTTCGGTAACCACGCCCGCGGCGCGGCTGTCGCGCACCACGTGGATCACCACCTGCTCATTCTGAAACACCCAGTTCCAGTGCGTGCGTCCGCCGACCCGGACGCTGGTCTCGTCGGCACAGACGATGCGCGCGCGGCGCAACCGCGCGAGGATCGCCGCGACCTCCTGGTCCAGGCTGGGCCTGGCGCGACGGAACATCGCGTCCAGGGCGCCCTCGCTGATCGGCAGCGCAAACAGATGCAGGAACAGCCGGCTCAGGCGGCGGTAGCTGATCGCGTGGGTGAAGCGCAGGTAGAGCGCCAGCGCCAGGATGTTCGTGCTGAACGGTGAGCCTTCCTCCAGGCCGGCCGGCACCGGCGCCAGCGTGACGCCGCCGCAGGTTGGACAGTGCCCGGCATACCGTTCCACGCGGGTCACCACCGGGCGCACCTCCGGCAGGTCGATTTTATCGTAACGACCGTGCAGGGCTTGTGCGGCCTCCGCCAGGCTGGCCTGGCAATGCAGGCAGGTCTTTGGCCGGGCGATTACCGTTTGGTCCGGGTGGCAGGCCAGCGGCCGCCCGCCCCCCTTGCGGCCGAGACTGCCGGTGCGCGGTCCGGTTCGCCTGGTTGGCTTCGGTTGGTTTGGCTTCTGCGCCTTCGATGATGGCAGGCTGGAATTGCCTGGCGTCTTCGGTGGTTCGTTGAGCCTGGCTTCGAGCGCCGCAACCCGTGCCGTCAGCGCCTGGACCTGCGCCCAAAGCGCGTGGATCAGCGCGTTTTTCTCGGCGTGGCTGAGATGGTCGAGGTTCGGGAGTTCGGGCTCACGCCCGCTTTTAGAATCGACCCGGTCGTGACCGTGTCAAGGGATTTTTGAAACCGCTCAGGCCATCGGCACGCTACGCGTCAAACCGAGTTTAGTTGGGGGTTGAGCAGATACAACCAGCAGCCATTTTTTAGCACAATAAATATACATTTAAAAAAAAATCTAAAAATACAGCGTTTCTATAAAACAGCTCCTATCATGCGACCGCGCCGATTTTGTAGGTCCAGGTGTGGATGACCGGCTCTCGGTTAATGTCATCGAGGTATGCGAGGATGCGCTGTTTGAGTTCGACTTTGGATCCGACCCGTATATGGCGCAGCATCGAGCGGGCCATCTTGGAGAAGAAGCCCTCCACCAGATTCAGCCATGAGCCATGTTTTGGGGTAAACACCAGGGTGAAGCGCCCCTCCGGCCGGGTCGCCAGCCAGGCGTTGGTTTCCTTCGAAACATGCGCCGAGTGATTATCCAGAATCAGCTTGATGGCGGTGTCCGCGGGATAAACGGTATCGAGCAGTTTGAGGAAACCGATGAACTCGCGCGAGCGATGGCGCTCCTCGACACGCGCATGCACCTGTGCCGGTGAGCAAATCGATTCCGGCGAGCAGGCTGAGGGTGCCGTGACGCTTGTATTCATGGTCGCGGGCGAAGCTCTGCCGGATCCCCGGGTTTGGTGGCAGGTCGGGGGCGGTATTGCCGATCGCCTGGATGCCCGGCTTTTCGTCGTAGGAGATGATCGCCACGTTGCCGGTATCGGCATCGGCCGCACGCAGAACCGCCACCTCGCGATAGACGCAGAGCACTTCAGCCATTTTCTCTTCGAACGCCGCATCACGCCGTTCCAGGTAATAGCGGACCTTGTGTGGTTTGACCGCGTGGCGGTCGAGGATCTTGCAGACCGTGCCCGGCGCGAGGTTGGCCAGGCACGGATGTCCGGCCGCCACGGCGTGCTCGCGCACATGCCGCGCCAATAGCCGCATGGTCCAAAGCTCGTGCGGATATCCAAGGTCTTTGGCCTTCTGGCAAGCCAGCGAGATCAGCCACGCCTGAGCCTCCGGCGTGATCTGCGGCGTCTTGCCCGGACGCGGCGCGTCATCAAGCGCTGCCATCACGCCGAAACGCGCCGCTCGATCCAGACAGCGCAGCACGGTCTGATGGGTCACGCCGACGGCCTCGCCGACGGCGTAGGCCGACGGATCAGCGTGATACGCCAAAAGGATGCGTGCCCGCTGAACCCAGCTTGCCGGTTCCGTCCGCGACCGCGCGATTGTCTCCAACCGCGCCAGGTCGTCATCTCCGATCGAGATATCAATCATCCGCCGCGGTGCTGCCATGGCGACCAACCATCCTGTTGTGAACTTTCGACCTGCAAATGTAGGCGGTCGGGAGCCGTTCACAACCGGCTGGTTTCATGGAAACGATGAATTGGATCGAAACGATATTCACGATCAGGATGCCGGCTAGCACCCAACGCAGAAACATGAGAGCACGCGTTACCCCGACAGTGCGGATACTCAACGTCGCGCAGAGAACCAAGACGACGGCCAAACCGGCGCGACGGAAGGTGACGCCCGCTTGGCCGGCCCAAAGCGCACTGAGCAGGCACCAGGCCAAAAGCAACATCAACAAGAGTGGCAGCGACGAGAAAACTTCGAAACCGCGCTGACGCAGCGCTCCGAAGACAATCGCACCAAATACCGCGAGATAACAAAGCTGACGGGCCAAATCGCCCGCGCCGGTGGTCCCGATTTCGCCCGAATCCGTGAGAGAGTCCACATGATTGGCAAAAGGCGAAAGACCGACGAATGCCAGCAGCAAAAAAGCGACAAAGACGACCTCGTCGATCCACGAGGCGTCGCGCGCCTGTGTCACGTCCGCAGCCAGACCTTCATTCGCCATGCGTTACGGCATACTCGTTATAATGTTGGCCGAGGAGTGCCGCGACTTTTCCCAAGTTGCGAACAAACCTGCGCAGTATGTCGGCGGCGCGATTCGGCATCGCCGCAAGAATGACCAACAAGATCGGCGACAACAAGAGCGCCAACGCGATCTTACCAAACTCCTTCATACGACGGCGCGGCGTCGCGTGATATTTGAGGAAGATTCGCATATCGGTGTTGCCGATGCTGTAGGCGCGCTCAAGTGTCCACCGCAGACTTTTGCGTATTTCCGGCACGACGGTATAGGCGACGGCCTCATCCGCCCAGGCAAAACGCTTTTGAGCGTGCGCCAAACGCTCGAAGAAATCGCGATCTTCCCCTCCGCTCAGGGCAAACGCCGGATCGAACCAGGGCCATTCGAGGCGTTCCAGACAAGCTCGGGTTAGCAGGAGATTTCCCGCCCCTTCCAGCATGGCAACCGGCCCCGTGGCACGCTTGATGGAGGATAGTCCGTCAAAGCCCGTGGCCCATGCTTTGGGCGCCGTCGCAAATTCAAACACAATGCTACCCTGCAGCGCGTCCGCACCGGTCTGTTCCTGCACCCGAAGGAAACAATCCAGCCATTGGGGGGACGGCCATTCGTCGTCATCGAGCATGGCCACGAACTGCGCTTCGGGATGGGACAGAGCCCGCCCAGCCAGCGCATTGCGAACCTGCGCAATGCCACGCTGATGCACGATGACGGCTTCCAGCGGCCAACGAAACCCATGCGTCTGCAATGCCCGACACAGATCGTAACCTTCATGATTTTCGGCATCGTTATCGGCAACGATGACCGTCACCTTTGCGTCCGTCTCCAGCCGCCCCAGCGCGGTAAGCAGGCGTTCCAAACTGCGCGGGCGGCGAAACGTGGGAATGCCGACAACGACCTCAGGCATGTTGCCGCCTCCATCCGCGCATCAGAGGAAAGAGGGCTAGGATAATTGCAATTTCACCTGCAAGAACGCCGCCCAGCGAGGCGATCGGCCCCAACGTCAATAGCAAGGTCAAAGTCACAATCAGCGAGGTACCGCACGACCACGCACTGACGCGTGCCAGCGCCGAGTAATTCCCGAGAGCTTGGAAAAACACGGCTGTCGGCGTGCGCACGGCGCGCAGAGCCGTGATTGCAATCCACAATATCAGGACGACCAAGACGTCCTTTCCGTCATAGCCCTTCTTGGCTAGAAGCTCAGGTGCCCATGTCAGAATCGCGAATGACAGCAGGATAGTCACGGCCAATACGGCGCAGGCCGCCGTCCGAAATTCGGTGACCACGCGAAGCGCACCTCTCGTGTCGCCCTTTGCCAGCCGGCGCGTCATCAGCGGCTGATCGATATCGGGCAACGCCGAAGTAACCAGAGACGCCGGGCGCATGAACAGCGCACCCAACGCCAACAATCCAAACGCCTTGGGACCGGAGAGAAAAGTTACCGAATAGGCATGGGCGTTGGCGGTGAATTCCGTGAGAACGGTACCGAGCAATGACCAGCGCGTTACATCTTTCCACATCGGCGCATAGTGACCGAGTGTTTGCTTGCGCAATGCGCTGATCAATTCGCGCATATGCGACATGCCAAATGGAAAGAAGCCGGCCACCGCCGCCGCACTCAAGGTGAAGGCCGCGTTCGGCATCGTCAACCTGCCCGCAACGATCAGCGCCGCCAAACCCGAAACGAGAAATGCGCTGTAGAGGAAATCGGAGGTGGCGACGCGCACCAACTGGCCGCGAACATTGCTGAGGGAGCGCGCAAAGCTGCGCAACACGCTGGCCGCGCCATAGACCCCGAACATCAACGCCGCAATCGCTTGGGCGTGCGCCGAATACATCAATGTCCCGACCACAAGCCCGGATACGCCTGCAAAAACCAGACTGACTTTCTGCAAAGTTAGAAATCTCGGCCTGCGCCGTTGCCTCGTCTTTGGCACGGGTCAGAGCTGCCGGTGCGCCCAACAAGGCTCCCGTGGCGCTCAAACAGAACGGCACAACAATCAGAAGAAAGGAGAACTGACCGAATTCGGCCTGTTGGAGCATATGCAGGAAGATCACAGACGCCGCAAAATGCGCCGCCGAAACCAGGACCGGCCCGGTGGTGGACAGGCTATAGCGATAAAGCGTGTGCAGGATCGCCGGTGCTTTGAGCACACCTTCGCCCGCCGTAACGGGTAGTGCCTGCTGCATGCCTGAAGGCCCCCTTAACGCGCGGCCTCGGCTTGGACATTGCCGGGCTTCATGCTGGCTGTATTCAGAAGCAGCATCGTAATGGCGATAGGGTTGGTAATAAGATAACGCCAGAATAATCGTTTGGGCTCACGCCAGAGCCGGTGAAGCCACTCCAAACCGGCTTTTTGCATCCATTGAGGGGCGCGCACGTACCGGCCGGCGGCGAAATTGAAGCAACCGCCGCAGGTTACGATCCAGCCGACCTGAAGACGCGCCTTGTTGCGCAGGCAAAAGGCGTACTCCAATGGGACACCCAGGCCGACCCAAACCACGTCGGCGCCGGAACGGTTAATTTCGTCGCAAATTTGCGCTTCGTCGTCAGAGGAGAAATAGCCGTTACGCCGACCGACGATTTCCATTCCGGGATAGGCTTTGCGGAGATTCTCCGCACATTGCGCATTGATCTCGTCCGTCGATCCTAGAAGATAGAACTTCAGACCATGTTCTTGGGCAGCGCTTGCTGCGTCATAGATGAAATCGGTCGTAGCACTGCGCTCGGGCACCGGCGAATTGGTTAGCAGTCTGGAAGCAAAAACAACCGGGCCGCCGTCGGCATGGATGAGGTCCGCTTGGCTTAGCTGATGCCGGAAGTCCGGATCCATTGCCGCCAAAGCAATGCTGTGGCCGTTTGAGGCGAATACGAGCTTGGGGGCGCGCTTGCCGCCACGCGCCGCCAAACAATCGCCGACCATCAAACCGCCTAGCTGGCCGCGTGAAACGCATGCCGTCCGCAAACCGCCGACGACGACGCGCCGATAAAGGCGCGCACCGGAGCGCCGCTCGAATTGACGGGGCTGAGCTGCAACGGCCGTGGAGAGAGTTGTCGCGCGCATCAGTAAGCGTTCCTGCGACGGATGACTTCGAGGGGAGTGCGGAAAAGAATTTGGAGGTCGAGCGCGAGACTGGCGTGATCTGCGTACCAGGCGTCGTGATCAACGCGCTTGGACATGACTTCGACGGTCGGTGTCGCCCCGCGCAGACCATGGATTTGCGCCCAGCCCGTAATGCCGGGTTTGACGCTTTGGCGGAGGCCGTAATGGGGAATCAAACGCGCATAAAGCGCGTCATGCGCCAAGGCATGGGGGCGCGGGCCGACCAACGACATCTCGCCTTTAATGACATTTATGAGCTGCGGGAGTTCGTCGAGACTGAAGGCGCGAAGCCAACGGCCCATCCGCGTTGTACGTGCATCGTCCCGACGGGCTTGCTCGATGGTCGGTCCATTTTCCAGGACGGTCATCGTGCGAAACTTGAAGATAGAGAACGGGCGGCCCTGATGGCCCAAGCGCGTCTGGCGAAACAGAGCCGGACCCGCCGAGTCCAAACGGATCAGCAACGACAGCACTAGGAGAAATGGCGCCAAAGCGATTAGCGCAGGGATCGCGATAACGAGATCAAAAAAACGCTTTGAAGACCTGAGCGCCCACCGTTCGTTGCAATTTGCAGCGGCGAGTTTTGTTTCGCTTCCCGCCGGCAAGAAATCCACGGCGCAGGGTATCCCATCCAGCATTCGCTGGACGGCCTGGGCACCGGCTATGACGTCTGCGTATTGTTCGTGAATGCTCACGGGAGGTCTCGGGGCTCGGCTTCCGAGCGACCCCGCTGCATTCCCTACGCCAGCGAATTTCAGTGAATCCGTCTCAATTCGCGACGAAGAGAGGCGCCGCGTGCCCATCCCGCCGATGCTTCAAGAGCCAAGCGTGCCGACACGGCACAGCGCATCGTTAACACGTGATCTTTTTCTGCCGGCGAACATGTATGGATTGCGCAGAAGCGGCGAACGTCAAACTATTGGCATAAGCGTCATCGGATGATAGGAAAACGGTCCGCTAAAGCCAGTCGGAGCGTGCCAAGACGTCGTCTAGCGCTGCCAGCGGCAGGACTTCGAACCGGTTCGCAATTGTTGGGGCGATTCGGACAAAATCGTGATCTCGTGATAATTCTTTTGAGCCCGGTCATCGTCCGTGTAAGGTTCAATTCCGTGGAAGAGCTACGCCGTGGGCCGTCCGAACGGGCGCGGCAAATTTGACGGAACAATTCAGTTTAAGGTTCACATCAGTTTTCCAAATTGGTGGCATTTTTCCTGGTTTTGCGCGCTTTGTTGGGTGCCTGCGGCATCATGATCGTTTCCATCCAACTGGGAATTAACCGAGCATTGAGATTCCGGCTGACATCGGCGCGATCTCGTGCATTGACTGCAACCAGAGATGCGTGCATTCCCGCATAGAGCGACGGCAGATGGACAAGATTGCAGAGGAATGCTCTGAATCGCAGAGTACGAAGGAAAAGATATGAACGACTATACGGAGAATAGCGCTCCGCATCCGCTAGATGTAGCACTGGGTTCCCGCATTCGCTTGCGGCGGCGCGAATTGGGATTATCGCAAGAGCAACTTGCGAGGCAGGTCGGAATAACCTTTCAACAAGTGCAGAAATACGAACACGGCACCAACCGCGTAAGCTTTTCGCGCCTTGTCGAAATTGCGCAGGCGCTTCATTGCGGTGTGATGGATATCGTCGGCGATCTCGACAAGTCGAAGGCGTCGCCGCTGTTTTCGCGCCATGTTGCACGCTTGAACGAGCCGGGCGCCGCGGAATTGTTGGAAGCCTATACTGCGATTCAGTCACCCAAGCATCGGCGCGCCATTCTCAACCTGGCCAAGCAGCTCGCCGAAGGAAAAACCGCGCAGTTGGTCGACGTCGACAGCTAGGCCCTGTTTACATAGTCGTCACGGCGGCGATGCTGCCGCGATCGATGCCGGCCATCCGCGAAGAACACCGCGCGAAACTTTAGCCGCTGTTGCGCAGGCCGGCAGACACGCCGTTGATCGACATATGTATGGCGCGGCGCGTATTCTCACTCTCGTCGCCGGCACGCCGGCGACGCAACAGATCGACCTGCAGATGATTAAGCGCGTCGATATAGGGAAGCCTGAGCCGGATCGAGTTCATCAAACGAGGGCTGCGTTCGAGCAACGACCGATTGCCCGGTGATCGACAAGTATCGCCTCGATCGTCGCACTCCGTTCGTCTTCAATGCGCGCGAACACATGCTCGGCCAACACCCTATCGGAAACCAGCTCGGCATATCGCCGCGCGATTGCCATGCTCGATTTGGCGAGCACCATCTCCATATTCGACACGGTCGTCCGGAAGAACGGCGAAGCTCTGTAGACCGCCGCCAAGGATTGCGCCCCGACTTCTCGTACCGCCGAGCCAAAGCCAAACCAGCCCGGCAACATGACGCGCGCCTGCGACCAAGAAAACACCCAAGGAATGGCCCGCAGATCCTCTATCCGGCCCGATTGGCTGCGCGAGGCAGGCCGGCTGCCGATGTTCAAATCGGAGATTTCCGGCAGTGGTGTGGATTCTCGGAAGTAGCGATCGAAGCCCTCGGTCTCGTAGACCAAGCTACGATAGGAGCGATAAGCCGCGGCACTCAATTGCGCCAGACATTCCGCCGCCTCACCATCGGCCGCATCGCTGTCGTGATTGAGTTCGGATAACAATGCGGCAGCGATGATCGTTTCCAGGCTGGTTCGCCCGATCTCCGGATCGCCATATTTGCTGGCCACCACTTCGCCCTGCTCGGTGATGCGAATGCCCGTGCAATTGGCGAATGCGGGAAGCGCGCGAATGGCGTCGGAACTCGAGCCGCCGCCGCGACCCACCGCGCCGCCGCGACCGTGAAAGAAACGCATCTTGATTCCGCGGGCACGGCCAAGCGCCGTCAGCCCCGCGATACCGCTGCGGATTTCCCAATTCGAGGTTAGATAACCGCCATCCTTGTTGCTGTCCGAATAGCCGATCATCACTTCCTGGATGTCTTCCTGCGCCTCCAACATGTCACGCACAAAGGGCAAATCGAAATAAGCGCTCATCGTATCGGCGCTGGCGCGAAGGTCGTCGATGGTTTCGAACAACGGCACGATTCTCAACGAAGCACGTGGCTTCGGGGCCCGGCGTGAACAGCCCTGCCTCTTTCATCAGCAGTGCCGTTTCCAGCAAATCGGACACATTTTGGGTTTTCGAAATCACGTAATTGGCAATGGCGCCCGCGCCGAACCGCCGCTTGAGCGATGCGACCTTGTCGCCGATATCGAGTTCGCTTTGCGTCTGTTCCGAATAGGCCTGGTAAGGCGAGCGCAAAAGCCGCGGGCTGGCCAATTCCCGGAGCAAAAGCGCCACACGATCATTCTCCGGACAGCGCAGCGTAGGACCCGACAACCTTCGCATGACGGAACAATTCGTCTAACACCTGTTCATGCACCGCCGAGTTCTGTCGCACATCCATGACCGCGAGATGAAACCCGAAAGCGCCGACCGCCTCCCGCAAATTGAGCAACCGGCCATCCGCCAGATCGGCGTCGCCGTTGTCGCGCAAGGATTTCGACGATCACCGTCAAATCGTCTTCGAACGCCTCGGGCGAGAGATAAGGCTCGGCATCCCAGCGCGGCGTGCGAGCCGGTCCACGCCCCAGTAGCGATCTTGCGGGTGGCGGCGAGCCGCGAATAGCAAGTTACCAGAGCGCGGCGGTAAGGCTCGTCGATCTGATGGCGCGAGGTGTGCTCGGGGCTTGCCGCCAGAGATTTCAACGAGGCGCTGACCGAAACAAATTCCTCGCTGAGCGATAACTCGGTGCCCAGGATGTTCACTTGTTCGAGATAGTGATCGAGGACCGTTTCCGCTTGGCGGTGAAGGGCAGATTTGAGAGTCTGCGCGGTCACGAATGGGTTGCCGTCGCGATCGCCGCCTACCCACGAACCCGGCTTCAGATACGGTAGAACCGCTCCGTTTAGACCATAAAGCAGCGCCAAACGCCGCTTGACGATTGGAAGTTGGAGCCAGAAACGTGCGTGCAAAGACGGCAATGGCGTTCTCGATCTCGTCGGTGACATGAATGCGCACCGCGCGGAACATGCGCGTCTGCCACAGGGTCCTTATTTCGCGCTTAAGCTGGGCTTCAATCTCGGCATTTTCACCGGTCTGCAAACTCGCTCGCTCGCGCATCATCAGCAACCCGGCGATATCCGTTTCGCGATCGAGAATGCTCTTGCGGCGCACTTCGGTTGGATGCGCGGTAATGACCGGCGATAGCAACGTATTCGCCAGATAGGCTCCCACATTCTTGGCATTTAGCCGGGGATGGGTCTCGAGTTGCTGCAACGGACCCGGGCCCGCCTCGAGATGCACGAGATGGTCGTCGGCGACATTGGCAAGTTGCGAAAAGATGGAAAAAGCGCGGATGAGCAATGCCACCTGTGACTGATCGAGCTGGCTAAGCCGCTGGTCGAGCGGTATGTCGGCCGCGCCGTCGCGATGCTCGCCGACGGAAATCCGGCGAATTTCCTCAACCAAATCGAGATCGGTCTGTCCGCGAGCGAGGCTGCGAGCATCTTGACCGTGCTGTTCTCGGATCACGGTGCCGAGAATACGGCCCAGAAGGCGGATGACCGCCCGGCTTGTAGTGCCCTGTTGGGTATCCTTCACAGCCACGTTGCTTAAGCCCGCCCGATCCCGCCGACGATTAACCCGACGGAAGGCAGCCTACAGACGCAGAAGGAAAATGCGAGTAGCCGGAACCGAAAAATGTCGTCGAAAGAAGCAGACCTATTCACGACTTAGGGGCTCATCAACCATGGCCTTGCGCGGCCGGCCCCTTCCGAAGCCGGCCACGCCAATCCTGACTAGTCCGCCAACGGCAGGGTGTCCTGGATGCCTTCCTGCGAATCCGCCGCCGGAGGCGCGGCAAACATCGCCTCAGCGGGCGGGGCAACCTTCTTCGCCTTGCGCTTGGTTGGACGCTTGCCGGCCTTGGGCGACTTCTTTGTCTTCTTCGCAGCGGTTTGGCAACCGCGCGCTTCCGCGTAGACTTTTTCGCCTTCTTTTTCGCAGCCGGTTTGGTTGCGCGCCGCTTGGTCTTCACCTTCAGCGCCGCTCTGACTTTCTTCTTCTTAACGACTTTTGCTTTCTTCTTTGCCTTTTTCTTCGCCATATCCTCTCGCTCCTTCTTCTTGGGTTCGCCGCACACGGCGGGTGAATGACATCGTCTGCTTGAGTCTACTCAGATTCGGATGGGTCCGTGCAGTCCGATTGCCGTTACCTTCTACCCGCCAATCCGGAAAACAGATAGACCCAGGTTCCGAACGTGCTGACCGCGCCCGTAGCAAATGCGATCAGAAGTTCAAAATCACCGGTAAATGTATAGACCAAAATATAGACCGCGACTGCCACGAGAACGCCAATCACGTGCGGAACGGACCAGTGCGGTTTCTCGGACGGGGCTTCGCTCATGAAGCCAGCATATCAGTGCATCATGAAAACGGGAATCCTCGGGTGCGAAACGAGGTGATCCGTGACGCCTCCAAAGATCGTCTCCATAAGACGGCTATGGCCGTAACCGCCCGCCACCAGCATATCGAAGCCCCCATTCGAGGCGGCCTCGACCAGGACCTCGGCCACGCTGCGTTCGCCGCGCGGCAGAACACGCTGGGAACAAGAAAGGCCGTGCAGCGCCAAATAACCCCCAACGTCATCCATGCCATGGCCATTGCTGGGTATGTCCTGAACCGACAGGATTTCGATCTTTTCCGCCCTTTTCAGATAGGGTAACGCGGACAACAGCGCATGGGCACACGCAACGCCGCCATCCCACGCGACCGCCACTTTCCGCCCCACATGCTCGGGCGACTTCTCGGCCGAAAGAAGCACCGGGTGTTCCAATTTGGTCAGCGCGCGGATGAACCCATCCTGAATCTCCGGATCGTCGGTCTCGCGAATGGGCGGGAAAACCACAAGATCGCAAAGCCGTGCAGCGCGATCGAGTGCGCGAGATAAATGTCCCGTCATCTCTTCATAGGACACCGTGACCGAATCGGCCGTTTGCGGTGCTGCGACGATGCGGATACCCGCGTCTGCCGCCAGCGATGCCAGCGTACTACGGGCCGATTTCGACGAGGCTTTCTCCAGATCGGCGGCCGTATCGATGAGATCCTGTATGATGTCTGGGGACAACGGTAGTTCGCCATAGGGTACAGCCTCGCGCGGATCGGCATGGACGAACAGCGCCACGACATGAGCATGGAACGGTTGTGCCGCCGCAAAAGCTGTCGCAAGCGCATAACGATCGCGCGTCACGCCCGTAACCGGCACGAGAATCTTGACAAACGACATAAGTCCTCCGGCTGCGTTTCCGCAAGGCGCATGAGAAACGACCGCGCCGTCAAACGCATTGAGACTTATCAATATTGCGACTTATCAATCGGCGTATCTTGGTGACACACAGTCAGCCGTCACCTTCAGCAATAGCCTTAAGACCGCGCAAATCTCGTATGACGATGCGCCGGCGGCTCGGTGCGTCGATGATATGCTGACGCTTGAGTTCGCTTAGCGCGCGGCATGTGGTTTCTATGGTCAGCCCTAGATAATCGGCTATATCCTGACGGCTTAACGGTAAATCGAGCGTGTGTTCCATTTCGCCATTACGCTGCAATTCGAGCGCCAGGAAGAATGATGCAACGCGCTCTTTGGCGCTCTGATGACCAAGCATCGCGACGTGCTGTTCCGCGGCGGCAAGGCTCTTGCCGAACATTGCCAGACGCTTCTGGCTGATGTCGGGGTCGCCGGCCGTCATGTGCGCAATGCAAATCCGCGGGCAGCGTAAAGCGACGACGTCGCCGACCGCTTCTGCGGTAGAGGAATATGTCTCCGACAGCTCAATGCCGAATGTCTCGTCGGGAAGGAGGAAATTGACGATCTGCCGGCGGCCGTCGGCAAAGATGCGCGACAACCGCACTGCGCCTTCGACGACCTTGTAGGAAAAACGCGCTTCGTCGCCCTTGGAATAAACCGTCGCGTTGCGCGTGAACTTCACGGTCACGCCTTCTTTCTCCATATCGGTTTTCTTGACGCAGGCTTCTTCGAGGAAAAAGCGGCAAACATGTTCGCAGGCGGCGGGGCGTACGACCGTGACGTCGCCCGGTGCGATCTCGTTGTCAGGTCTGTCGGACTTGCGCTGCATCGGCCCAATTCTCTACGCCCGCGGCCCGCCGGTAACCTCCGGCAGAATACCTATGGCGCGCTGGCGGATGATAAGCCCGGAGAAAGCTATCCTGCAAAAAAACCAACGGCCGCGCCTGTAAGGGCGCGGCCGCGGCAAATACCTATATTTCCTTACCCGGGGTTACAGCTTGAAACTGGCGCGAACGATACCCGCCGCACCTGCCAATGGGACCATCTCGAAGTGCAGTTCGCGACACAAGGCCAGCATCATGGCGTTTTCTTCCAGAACGTCGCCGAATATCTCGCCGATCCCTTCGTGTTTGGCATGGGCGATGAGCTTCTGCATCAACACCCGCCCAATACCCTGACCCTTGAGGTCGCTGCGCACCAGGACGGCATATTCCGCCTTCACCTTGTCGGGATCGGCAGACAAATGCGCCACGCCCATGATCTCGTCCGAGGGATCGAATAGGCCAAACGCCATGTCGCGGTCGTAGTCGATCTGGGTCAAGCGCGCCAGCAAATTGGCCGGCAGGGTCCTGAGCGGCGAGAAGAATCGCAGGCGTACATCGTCGGGCTTTAGCCGCGCGAAGAAACGCGTAAAGCCCACGGAATCCTGCGGCTTCAGCGGACGCAGGAAGAATTCGCCCATGCCCGGAATCTCTTCGCGATTTTCGAGTTCCTTGGGATAGGGCTTGATGGCGAGACGCTGATCGCGCGGACCGGGCTTGGGCTCGGCGAGCTTGATGCGGGCGTCGACCGAGATCACGCCTTGGTCGTCGGCCAAGAGCGGGTTGATGTCGAGTTCCTGGATTTCCGGGAAATCGCAGATCAGCTTGGATACGCGCACCAGCACATCGGCAATGTCGTTGATCGCCGCCTGCGGACGGTCGCGAAAGCCCTTCAGCTGTTTGTAGATGCGGGTGTGGGTGATCATGTCCATGGCCAGCGCCGTGTTGATCGGCGCCAATGCGAGGGACTTATCGGCCACCACTTCCACCGACACGCCGCCCTGACCGAACAGAAGGAACGGACCGAAGGTGGAGTCCACCGCCATGCCGCAGATCAGCTCATAGGCGCGTGGACGGCGGGCCATTTCCTGAACCAGAAAGCCCTCCAGGCGAGCCTTCGGGCAATTCTTCTCGACCTTCACCAGCATGGCTTCGGCCGCCGCCTTGGCCTCTTCGGGCGTTTCGAGATTGAGCGCCACGCCGCCGACATCCGATTTGTGGGTGATGTCTGGCGACATGATCTTGATCACGACGGGCGTCTTGAACGCTGCCGAAATCTTAGCGACGTCGGCAGGCGTCGAGGCTGCCGCCGAGCGGGCGATTGGAATCTGATAGCACTCGAAGAGCTGCGTCAGGCGTGGCGCGTCGAGCCACACCTGCTTCTCCTTCATCGCCGAGGCGACGATGGCGCGGGCCTTGGTTCTCGTCCGGCGTGAAGTTCTCGGCCTTGGAGGGCGGCACTTCCATCAAGAGGTTTTGCACGCGGGCGTAGCGGGCCATATGCATGAAGCCGCGCACTGCTTTTTCCGGCGTCTCGTAGGTCGGAATGCCGGCATCGCGATAGGCTGCACGGGCTTTCTGCGTCTCTTCGCTCGAGCCCAGCCAATTGGTCAGGACCGGACGGTCGGTCCCCTTGCAGGCGTCGATTACGGCCTCGGCGCCTTCCATGCTGGAAGCCACCGCGGTCGGGCAATACAGGACGACGGTGCCATCGACGTCGGGCACCTCGTTGATGATTTTCATCGTTTCGTAGAAACGCTTGCGGTCGGCGTCGCCGATGATGTCGACCGGATTGCCGCGCGACCAGGTCGGCGGGCACACCGCGTCGATCTGGGCGATGACTTCGGGTGACAAATCCACCATCTGGCCGCCGAAGTCCGATAAGGCGTCAACCGCCATCACGCCGGCGCCCCCGCCATTGGTGACGATCATCAGACGGTCGCCGTTGATGCGCGGACGGTTTGACAGCGTCTCGATCGCATCGAAGATTTCATCTAGGTCCATCGCGCGCAGGATGCCGCAGCGTTGGAAGGTGGCGTCATACACGCCGTCGGCACCGGCCAGCGCCCCGGTATGCGAGGAGGCCGCCTTGGCCGCCGCTGCGCTGCGGCCCGCCTTGATGGCGATGACTGGCTTGACGCGCGCCGCAGCACGCGCCGCCGAAATGAATTTGCGAGCGCTGAAATCGGCGGCGTGACCGGCCGCTTCAACGTAAAGCACGATGGAGTTGGTATCGGGATCCTGCGCCATGTAATCGAGCATGTCGCCGAAATCGGCATCGGCCTGGTCGCCCATCGAAACGAGGTGCGAGAAGCCCACGCCCGCGATTGGAGGCCCAGTCGAGCATGGTGGCGACCAGGGCGCCCGACTGCGCGACGAAAGCAACCTTGCCCTTCTTGGCCTTGGCTTCGGCGAAGGAGGCGTTCACGCCGGCCGGTGTCGAGATGATGCCGATGCAGTTCGGACCGGCGACGCGCAGGCCGTGCTTCTTGGCAGCGACAAGCATCTTACGCTCCAGCGTACATGCCGTCTCGCGTCCTTGATATCGCGAAGACCTGCCGTGATGACGACAGCTGCGCGAGTGCCGCGCGCGCCCAACTCATCGATTAACGCGGGAATGGAAGCCGGAGGCGTGGCGATCACCGCCATGTCGGGCGTGATCGGCAGGCTTTGCACGTCTCTGTAAGAGAGTACGCCGTTGATGGACACCGCCTTGGGATTGACGGGCATGATGGGGCCGTCGAAACCGCCGGTGAGCAGATTGGCCGCCAGCACGGCGCCGATCGATTTCGGCCGGCTGCTGGCGCCGATCAGGGCGATGCTCGTGGGATGAAATAATGCATCAAGGTTGCGTATCGACATGCGTCCGCCTCTTTGGATTTTGGGCCCTGTTAAACCTCTGAAACCCGCATTGCCAGACCGTCAATGTGAGCCGAATTGTCTCGCCACTACATCGCGAACGGATTGTTGGTGACGGGCTACGACGTCACTGCGAATACCCGGCACGATGTTGCCGAAATGCACATGATCGACCACCTGTAGGCCGCACACCGCCGCGAAATGTTCGTCGAATAGTGCGCGGACGGCTTTCCAAGCGCCAGATTCCATCACCCATTCGGTCGGCGCGCCGGAAGCGGTGAAGCTGATGAGCTTGCGGCCGCGCAACAGCGGCTCGATCGCCGGAACTGCCCTTGCCGTAGGCAAAGCCCATCCCGAACACGCGTTCGAGATAACCTTTCAGTATCGCCGGCGGCGCGTTTATCCAGAAGGGATAGAATAGTGCGAAAACATCCACATCGCCGAGCATCAATCGCTCGCCGACAATGTCGGCACGCGGTGAAAAACCCGCTGGCGTCGGAATCTCGTCGGCTTTCAAACAAGGGTCGAACGACATGCCGTACAAATCGCGCATGATGGTTTTGTGACCCAGCCCTTCCGCGGCCTCGCCATAGGCCATCGCCAGCGACGCCGTGAAGCTTTTTGGATTGGGATGGGCGACTATCAATGCGTGCTGCATGAGCGAGGCTTCCAATTTGGTGCGCAGACGCCAGGCGCGAGATAGAGCGCAATGTCGAATTAATCAGGCACCCTTCGCAACTGCGAAAAACACTTATGCGGATGCGTATTTTCCCGTACACTATCGCCGCAGGAACCGCCATTGATTTCCGTCATTGTCCTTTTGCGCAATTGCGAGATGATGGCATGATCAAAGGCCGGTTTTTGGGGGCCGTGGTGCGGCCTTCGAAATGTGAGAATGCACCCTAATTGTCGTTTCGCGGCAAACGCGGATGAGGCAGTGGGGCTGTGTCGACAAGTCCGGTCCGGGCTATTGTCCGGGCTGGAGGAACGTATAAAGATGAAAATTAACCTTTTTAAAGCAGGATCGGACTAGGTGCCATGGCAAACGAAGACGTGAAGAAACTGAGCGAAGACGTGAGCGATCTGAAGTCGGATTTCGCCAAGATTGCCGAGTTTCTTGCCGAACTCGTACGCCAGCGCGGCCAAGATGCCGCCGCAAAGTTTCAGGGTACGGCCGAGGAGACTTGGGCCGAAGCCAAACAACATTTCGACGGCGTGAAGAAGAAGATTCACGATGAGCCGGTGACCGCGACCGTTGCGGCCTTCGGAATTGGATTGTTGCTTGGAATCCTTCTGTTCGGCGGACGGCGCTGACTCGGCGTCCGACGATTCGCGAAAGACCGCACGAATGAAAGACCTGCCGATTCGCATCGCGATTATGGCTGCGGCGTTGCTCGTTGCCGCTGTCGGCGTTGTTGTCGCGGCTGTGTTTGTTTGTGTCGCGCTCTATTCCTTTCTGCTGACTTTGCTCTCGGCACCGCTGGCAGCGCTGGTCGCCGCGCTGCTGGTTTTTGTCCTGTCGTTGCTGGTGATTGTGTTGGGCCGCATGCTCACAAACGCGGTTAAGCGCCGGGCGAAACGCACGCGCGCATCCGGTGGCCGGGCGCATGCGATCAGCGCCGAAATTGGAAGGCTCCTCGGCGAAGATGCACAGGAATTCATCACCAGGAAACCCATCTTGGCGCTGGCATTGGCATTAATCGGCGGCTTCACCGTCGGTGCAAATCCGAAGTTGCGCGCAATCCTGCAAGCGATCTTAAAAAACTGAATTTGTAGAGGTTGTCATGACGCGCCGGCGCATAGCTTTATGCGGACTCGGTATGGCGGTGACACCGCACGCAAAAAGTTGATGTTGATCCTCGCCGGCCCTGTGGAAGAAGTCTGTGGCTATGCGATGACGAGCGCGGTGCATCGCATGGAAAATCGATGCGCTCCATGCGGCCGGGATATCCGACCGCAAAGTCAAAGTTTCCGGCATTTAGACCATCTTTTATTGCGGCGGCGGGCCTTGCGTCACGCGTACCAAATCGTCGGGACGCATCCATTTGGCGAAAGCCGCTTGGATGTCGCCGGCACCGAGATCGTAATAGTGTTTGGCGGCGATCGTCGGCTCGTCCAGCGGCAGATCCAACTCGCTCTCGTTCAGAAATTCGCCCGCAATATCGTTGATACTGGATTCGCTCAACGGGATCTGACGAAGCATCAGTGCTTTGACACGTTGAAGCTCATCGGGCGTTACCGGGGCCGTCTGCATCGTTTTGATTTCTTGCGCGACAATCCCAGCCGCCTTTGAGACGTTTTCCGGGTCGCTGGCATATTGCACATAATAGACGCCGCGCGTTCGGCCGATTTGCAAACCGGCTCCGACCGAGTAAACCAATCCTAGGTTTTTCCGCAGGTCTATGCTGAGACGTGTCGAATAGAAACCGCCGCCGAGCGCTGCATTGCCGAGCGATAATGCATAGTATTCGGGATCGGAACGCTTCAATGCCAGATTGGTCGCGAGCACGACATTGTCTTGTACGCGGCTTGCGTCGGGCACGGCGAGGAGAGCGCTATGATTCGCCGGCACGGGCGGAAGATCCGTGTTCGGCTTTGCGCCCGCGGCTTCCCAGCCGCCGAAATATTTCCCAATCGCAGCTTGCGCTTTTTCCGATGTGATATTGCCGATGACGACAATGGTCGTCAGATCGGGACGGAAAACCGTCTTGTAATAGGCGCGCACATCCTGTGGCGTGACGGCGCTTACGCTTTCCTGGGTCGCATCGCGCAAGCTTGGATCGCTCGCCGGAAATAACGCCTCGCGCATGGCGCGCTGAGCGAGATAACCGGGACTTCCATTGCGAGCGCCCACCGATTGGGCAATTTCCGGCTGAATGAGCGATTGAGCGTCGCTGGGCAGCGCGGGATGGAGTTCGTTGTCGGCCAGCAAGCTCGACACCGCGCTCGAAGTCCTGCGACAGCACTTCGACGGAAAAGTCCGTGCCGGCGTGCTGACGAGCCCCGATTTCATCGAGCGCCGTCTGATAAGCGATCCGGTCGAGATGCTCCGTGCCGAACGGCATCAGCGAGGCCACCAGCAGCGCCACTCCGTCTTTGCCAGGAGGCGCTTCCGTTTCGGGCCGGTTACGGATATGGCCAAAAACACTGACGGTGTCGCTAACATTTTCCGGCTGAACAATCAAAGTCAGACCGTTGGGCAACGTCGTGACGACGGGATGAAGGGTTGAGGCTGGCACCGACAGCCGGCTCAGGGCGCTTTGCGCCCAGTCCGGAAGCGGTGTGGGCTTTGCCTCTCCTAGCGCAATAGTTTCTTTGCCGCCGAACCCTTGGCTCGCAACCGGCCGACCTGACCCTTGCGGCAGCAGCAATGCGGAAATAGCGGAATTCAACTTGAGATACTTCCGAGCCACGCGATTGACATCTGCCACGGTGACTTTCTCGATCCGTGTCAAATCCTCGTCGGGAGAGTGAAGCCGGTATAGCGCGACCGCGTCCGACCACACAGAGGCCAGATCGCCGATCGAATTTTTTTGCATCTCCGTGCTGCGCTGTTCCTGAAGCTTTGCGGCCGCCACCAAGTCCGCCGGCACGCCTGACTTGGCCACTTTGGCCAGTATGGCTTTAATCTCCGCTTCCACGGCTTTGGGATCGCCGCCCGCCGGAAAGGTGACCTCGGCATAAGCGACGCTGGCTTTGGGAAGCGGGTCGAGCGAGAAATCCGTACCCAATGCTTTGCCTTGGGGCACCAATCCATAGAGTTCGAAACGCTGACTGGCCAGCACATCGGCCAAGACCTCAAGCGCAGGAAAATCCGGACTATCCAGCCCGGGCAACCGCATCGCCACGACTTGCGTGGCGTTGGGGCTATCGGAGTCTACCGTGAAGGATGTCGGCTGCACGGGCTTGAATTTCATGGGGACGCGCCGCGGCAACTTTCTTGGCTTCAGAACACCAAACAATTCCTTGACCTTAGCCAAGGTTGCTTGCGGATCGACATCACCCACAATGACAAGGATCGCATTGTTTGGCGCATACCAGGCGTCGTGAAACCCCTTCAACATTGCTGCTGGTGTCTTGTCGAAAGAGGGGCGTGTGCCCAGTGCGTCATGTTCGTATGGCGTGCCGGCGAACAACACCGCACGCAACCGGTCGTAAAGCTTGTAACCGGGATTCGACAGATCTTGCGCCACTTCTTGCTCGATAGCCCCGCGCTCTTTCTCCCAATCTGCTTGGTCGGCTATCAGCCCCTGCATTCGCACTGCTTCGATGTGCAAGGCCACGTCGATGTCTTCGGACGGAACCGTGTAGAGATACTGTGTAATACTCTCGCGGGTATTGGCGTTGAATTGGCCACCCATGGCGCTGCCGATATTCGCGAGCTGATCGGCCGAGAGACCGGTACTTCCGCGAAACATCATATGCTCTAGCGCATGCGCAGTACCGGGGAAACCTTCGGGGGCTTCGTTCGACCCCACCAGGTAGTTGACCGAGGTCGCGACGACGGGCGCCAGCGTGTTGCGCACGATAACAACGCGCAATCCGTTTGACAGCGACCGCACGAACAACGCCGGACTCGTTGCCTATCGCCGATGCGCTGACTGTCACGAATATGAGCGAAAGGACAACAGCGACAATTTTGGCAAAGCGTCCAAGCCGTACCGCGCGTGAAATTCTGCATAAATCTTCCTTTCACCGGGATCTGCGGACAACCGTAGCCAGTGATAGCTGGTGCGGTAAATCATTGATTTCATGCGTCGTTGGCGAACAGCCATCCAACTGCCATCTCAATATCCAATCGCGGCCATCGGGTTCACTCGTGCGTGCAAACAAGTTGACGCCAAATGTGCCGGTTTTTCTTCGCTGATGCTCTTTGACTTTTCGACGTGGTCTTGAAGGCCGCGTCCAAATTAGAAATAACGTAATTTTACAATTAGTTATTTTAATGACACGGTGGTTGGCCGCGGCAGCCGAAAAACGCCCAACTCCCTGCGGCAATTCGCAAATGCGGTGCGCCTAAGCGCCTCACCACGCGATAATACGTAGCATTGCGAATAGTCCCTACAAGCTTATGCGCGTCTTATGGCGACGACACACAAGCCTCCGCAGCTCCGAAGGAAATTCTGATCCAAGTCCTCTTGGGGAGCGCGGCAACAAGGCTAGGTGCGCGACGGCCGTCGACATGTGAAGACGCTGATGAAACGGACAGATCAAATGAAACGGGCTGAACCAATGAATGCTAAATATCCTGGGATTCCTAGTGTTATTCACGGTAACGGCGCTATCGCCGAGGTGATGGGAAATGTGTGCGGAGGCGTCATCGGTTATCCGATTACCCCGTCCACGGAAATCTCAGAAATCTACGAGGCGTTCCGCGCCGGCGGCGGCTGCAACGTCTGGGGCAAACACCCTTTCTTCTTTGAGCCCGAAGGCGAACATTCCGCGCAGAGCGGCGCGCTTGGCGCGGCATTGACGGGCGGCAAATACATTTCGAACGCCTCGTCGAGCCAAGGCATCCTCTACGGCCTGGAATCGCACTATGTGACGGTCGGCAAACGGGTCGGCGGATTCGTGCTGCAGGTGGCGGCGCGCGTCGTCTCCAAGCATTCGCTGAACGTCATGGCCGGCCATGACGACGTCTACGCATTGCTTCAGTCCGGCTACACGATCCTGTTCGGCTCGAACCCGCAGGAAGCAGCCGATCTGGCCGCCATTGCCTACAAGCTCTCCGCCGAGTCGCTGATACCGGTGACCAACGCCATGGACGGTTTCACCACCAGCCACATGCTGAGTGAAACCTTGATGCCCGAGAAGGAACTGCTCAAGGAATTCGTCGGCGATCCGTCCGGCCGCATCAAATGCCCGACCGTGGCGCAGGAAATTCTGTTCGGCGCCAAGGGCCGCGTCTTCCAGCTCAAGCAATATATCGCCAAGCACGAGAGCGATCTGACGTCCGACGGCCACAAGAAGTTGGTCGAGTTCCTCGACAAGAATGCCGACGAAGTCGAAAAGGACAACGAAGGCAAGCTCGTCGAGGTGACGAGCGCATGGGTTCCAGAAGAAATCCGCGGCCAGTGGAAACGCCAATGGGTCAATGCCTATGAAAAGGGCACACGCCAACGCGTCCCGGCGTTGGTCGACGTGAACAATCCGGGCCTCACCGGCCCGGTGCAGAACCAGCCCGACTTCCAGGCCGGCTCTGCGGATCATCGCACCCATTTTGTTCGCGATGTCCCGCGCTTCGCACGCGAAGCGATGAAAGAATATTCCGCGCTGACGGGCCGCGAATACGCCCCGATCAAAACCTATATGTGTGACGATGCCGAGACCGTGTTGATCGGTATGGGCTCGGTCACCGACGACGCACAGGCCGTCGCAAAGTACTTGCGCGGCCAAGGCAAGAAGGTCGGCGTCATCTCCATCAAGCTGCTCCAACCTTTCCCGGAAGCCGAAGTGGTTGCTGCCCTAAAAGGCAAGAAGGCGGCCACCGTTTTGGAACGTTGCGACGTCACCGCGCTGGCAACCTTTGTCACCCAGGCGCTCTACAAGGCGCGCGAGAACGCCGACGGCGTCCGCCACGAAGGTATTCCGGCGATCACCGCCGCGCCCAAGCTGACCACAGCCATCTTCGGTCTCGGCGCGCATGACCTGCAGCCGCGTCATCTGATCGCCGCCTACAAGAACATGGAGACCAAAAACGCACCGTTTATCTATCTGGGCTCCCAGTTCTTCTCCAAGAACCCCACGCCGCGCTTGGCCGCCTTGCAGGCGAAGATGAAGGCCGCCTATCCCGAAACCGAACTGATGGCGGTTGAAACCGAGGCGAACCCGAATCTGCTGCCGAAGGGCGCCTTCCGCATCCGTTTCCACTCGGTGGGCGGCTACGGCACCATGGCAACAGGCAAGCTGCTGACCGATATTCTGGCCAACGTCCTCAATCTGCACTCCAAGGCCGCGCCGAAATACGGTTCGGAAAAGAGCGGCGCGCCGACCAACTACTACATCACTCTCAGTCCTGAAACCGTGCTGCAAAGCAACGCGGACATCGAGGACGTCGAGATCGTCGTGTCTCCCGACCACAAAGTGTTCGCGCATTCCAATCCGCTGCGCGGCATCGTCGAGGGGGGAACGTTCATTCTCCAGTCGCAAGTCCCGGCGATCGAGGTCTGGAAGGGTCTGCCGCCGCAAGCGCGTAAGACCATCCGCGACAAGAAGATCAACTTCTTCATCATCGACGGTTTTGCCGTCGCCAAGCCGCATGCCCCCACACCGGAACTCGAAACCCGCATGATGGGTATCGCCTTCATCGGCGCAATCTGCGGACATGTCGACCGCATCGTTTCCGGCGCAACGCACGAAGTGATGCTCGATAAAATCCGCAAGGACCTTACGAAGAAATTCGGCACCAAGGGCGCCGCGGTCGTGGAAGGCAACATTACCGTTATCAAGGAAGCCTTCGAAGCGACGAAGAAAGTCGAATATACCAAATCCGAATTCGTCGAAATCGAAAAGGCACCCGCCAAATCAGCCAGCAAAACCGTGGCGATCTCGGCCTCCATGTGCGACGCCGGCCGTCCGATGGCGAGTTCGAACTTCCTCGACCAACAATACTATGAAGACATCGTGGCCACGCCGTTCCGGGAAGGCACGATCGCCGAAGCCCCGGTCTTGCCCGGTACCGGCATGTTCATGCCGTCGGGAAGCGCGGCATTCAAAGACAAGGGCCTGTTCCGCCGCGACGTACCGGAGTTTATTGCCGATCTGTGCACCGGCTGCATGGAATGCGCACTGATTTGTCCGGACGCGGCGATCCCCAACACGGTCCACGACATTCACGAACTGCTTAACACGGCTATCGGCCAGCTCGACATCGCCGAAGCACAACGCGAAACGCTACGCGCCCAGGTACATGTCCTGAGCGACGCGGCGCGCGAAGTCTATCGGGCCGAGAAGGAACTCCAAGCCGCTTAATGAAGTCGTGGCGGCGGCGGCCTCGAAAATCGACACTGACAATGCCGTCTTGAAGAAGAACCTTGGCAAGCTCGCAGACGCGCTGAAAGTGTTCCCGGTCGCCAAGACCCGTCCGTTCTTCGACGCGATGGAAAAAGCGGCTCCGGGTTCTGGCGGATTGTTCTCGGTGGCGGTCGATCCCTGGAAGTGCTCCGGCTGCCTCGAATGCATCGAGGTCTGCGGACCACATGCCCTGGTGCCGCGCCATCAGGACGCCGCCCTTCTCGAAACGTTGCAGACACGCTTCGAATTCCTCAGCCGCACCGCCAACACGCCGTCCCGCTTCATCGACGGCGCGACGAAGCCGGATGGCGACACCAAGCGGCTGATGCTCGACCGGAAGAACTATTACACCACGACCGGTGGACACGGCGCTTGCCGCGGCTGCGGCGAGGTCACGGCCATTCGGCTTGTGACCGGTGCCAATCACGCCATCCATGACAAGCGGCGCAAGGAACATATCCGCGAATTGGAAGGGACCATCGAGCAGCTCACTGACAAGCTGGCAATCGTCAAGAACACGCAATCAGATCCGAGGCGGCGCGAACGCATCGAGAAGACGGTCAAGGCGCTGGAAACACGGCTCTTCGAATTCGAGACCGGTCCCTCCGGAAACGGCCCCTCGGCATCGGTGATCGCCAATGCGACAGGTTGCTCCAGTGTTTATGCCTCGACCTTCCCGTTCAACCCGTACAACGATCCGTGGGTCAACAGCCTGTTCCAGGACACGCCCGCGGTCGCCAAGGGTCTGTTCGAAGGCATTGCGGCCAAAGCGAGCGAAGACGTCCGCGCCCTGCGCACCGCCAAGCTCGAACTTGCCGACGAATACGACGTCCAGGTTCACGACAAGCTGTTCAAAACCCTTGGCTGGAATCAGTTCACCGCCGATGAATTGTCGCTCATGCCGAGCGTGTTCAGCGTCGGCGGCGACGGCGCCACCTACGACATCGGCTTCGGCGCCCTGTCGCGGCTCTTGGCGACCTCGACCCCCATCAAGGTCATGGTCCTCAACAGCGGCGGATACTCGAACACCGGGGGCAGGCATCGACGTCGAGCCTGACGGGCCAAGACGCCGATCTCGCTCGCTTCGGGGCGGCCCATCACGGCAAGCAGGAAGATCGCAAGGAACTGGGCCTCATCGCTTCGTTCCACCCCAACGTGTTCGTAGCCCAAACAACGGCCACGATGCAGGGACACTTCTTGAAGGCCGTTATGGAATACCTGAACCACAACGACTCGCCCGCGGTGCTTGACGTTTATGCGCCCTGCCAAGCCGAAAACGGCATCGCAGACGCCGTCGGTAGTGCTCACGGCAAGATGGCCGTGGAAAGCCGCACCAGCCCGTTGTTCGTGCACGATCCGCGCCGCGGCAGCGACATGCACAGCCGCTTCATTCTCGACGGCAATCCCGATGTCACCAAGGACTGGGCGACGTTCACGATCGAGCATATCGAGAATGGACAGACCAAGCTCTTGGAAGTGCCTCTGACGCCGGCCGACTTCGCGGCGACCGAAGGCCGCTTCAAGAAGCAGCTGCACAAGTTGCCGCCGGATGCCGACGGCGTTCCGATCTACGAGTACATCGATCTGAGCCCCGCCGATCAACAGGGCAAGATACCGTTCATCTGGTCGACCGACGCCGACAAGAAGCTGGTCAAACTGGAAGTGTCCCCCACCATGGTTCACCTGGTGCTGGAACGCCGCAAATATTGGCGCACGCTGCGCTGCCTCGCGGGCCAAGACATTGAGTTGCTCGACGCCAGTCACAAGTCGGAACTCGAAGCTGTGCGGTCGCAATACAAAGCGGCGATCGACGAACGTGAAAACTCGCTCGACTCGATCGCACGTGCGATGAGCGAATTGGCGGCGTCCTCCAAGGCTCCGGCGGCGGGCGGCTTGAGCCTCTCACTCGGCAATGGGGCCCCCGCAGCTGCCGCAGCTGCGGCTCCGGCGGCGTCGAACGGCGGCGCGGTCGTCAGTATGGACGAAGCGAACCTTTCGAAATGCACAAACTGCAAGACTTGTTACACGGAAATGCCGGAGCTGTTCGAGAAGACCAAGATCGTCGTCGACGGGGTCGCCAAGGATGTCGCCCACCTCATCCCGGGCGCGGTCGCCAAGGCAAAATCGACGCCGGAACTCAAGAGCAAGGTGGCCCGCATTGCCGCCAATTGCGACGCGGAGATCGTTCATGAGCAGTGAGGCAATCAAAGAAAACGTCGTGGAGGACCTCGCGCGTTACCGTCAGGTAGCGACCGCCCTCGAAACGACGGAGCAGCAGCTCGAAGAACTGGAAGGAACGGAAGCCTTCCAGGTCTTCCAGAAGCAGATGCAACTTCTGCACAAGCGGCTCCTGAACGATCCCAAGTCCTTGCGTAAGGTTTTCATCGATGATGGCACCGCTGCAATCATCTGGGAGTTCAAACAGGAACAGCTTGGCGCGGATTTCACCAAAGCGCTTTGGAGCCTCTTGCTGCGGGAAGACGACATGTCGACCATCCTGCAGCGTTTCATCTGGGCAGTCCCGCTCAAGTTCAAGCGCAAATTCATCGCGGCAATCGATAAGCACTTGGGCGATCGCTACCCGATGTTCAAGGGACTCTCGAAGGATTGGCCGAGT
Source organism: uncultured Alphaproteobacteria bacterium (assembly GCA_963822275.1). Classification (GTDB taxonomy): domain Bacteria; phylum Pseudomonadota; class Alphaproteobacteria; order Micropepsales; family Micropepsaceae; genus Rhizomicrobium. Next base: position 18,762 of record CAWGHR010000047.1, on the reverse strand, counting down.
GGAAACTTCATCCACCCCTATGTCCGTCCCGCCGAAGAGCGCCAGAACGACTTCGAACTCGTCACGACGGGTTATCTTGGCTATCGCGCACTCGGGTACACGTTGCGCGAGGTTGACCTCTTCGTCTGGCTGGAAGTGCTGCGCGATAAGCAATGTGAAGACCGTCCGTGCGAAAAGGGCTGTCTCGACGCCAAGGGCCGCATAAAGGGAGGCTGCCCGCTCGCCATCAAAATCCCGGACCTGCTCAACCTGATGGGTCAGGGCAAGTTGAAGTCCGCCCTCAAGATGATCGAGGGGCTCAACCCGTTGCCGAACGTGACCGGCCGCGTCTGCCCGCAAGAACATCAATGCCAAGGCGTCTGCAACATCTCGGGCCGTCCGATCGAAATCGGGCAGATCGAATGGTATTTGCCCGAGCGCCAGCGGCTCGAAGAGCTGGAAAACGGCATCGATGAGAGCGAGTGGGAAGACTATACAACGCCATGGGTCAGAGCCGAGAAGCCGCCGATTGCGGTGGTCGGTTCCGGTCCCGCCGGCTTGATCAACGCCTATCTGCTCTCGGTCGAAGGCTACCCGGTGACGGTGTTCGAAGCCTTCCACGATCTCGGCGGCGTGCTGCGCTACGGCATTCCGGAATTCCGTCTGCCCAACGCATTGATCGACAACGTGGTCGGCAAGATCAACCGGCTCGGCGGCAAGTTCGTCAAGAACTTCGTCGTCGGCAAGACGGCCACCCTGCAGGACCTCAAGGACGCCGGCTTCTACAAGATCTTCGTCGGTACCGGTGCGGGCCTGCCGCGTTTCATGAACATTCCGGGCGAGCATCTCAACGGCGTGATGAGCGCCAATGAGTTCCTCACCCGCGTCAATCTCATGCAGGCGCGGTTGGAAGAATACGAGACCCCGCTTCCCATCGTGAAGGACAAGAACGTCATCATCATCGGCGGTGGCAATACCGCCATGGATGCGGCGCGCACATCCAAGCGACTGGGAGCCAACGTCACGATCGTCTATCGCCGCACCAAGAAGGAAATGCCAGCGCGCGTCGAAGAACTGGCACACGCTCTCGAGGAAGGCATCAGCTTGTCCGTCCTGCGTGGTCCCACCGAGTTCATCAGCGGCGGCGATCACAAGGTCTGCCATGCCAAGCTCGACATCATGGAACTCGGCGCTCCCGACGCATCGGGCCGCCGTTCGCCAGTACCCACGGGCAAGACCGAGACCATCCCGGTCGACCTCGTGATCATGGCGCTCGGCAACGACTCCAATCCGATCATCAAGGATAGCGAACCCCGCATCAAAACTTCGAAGTGGGGAACATTGGTGGTTGAGAATGGAGCGGAAACGACGTTGAAGGACGTCTATTCGGGCGGCGACGCCACCCGCGGCGGTTCCACGGCGGTCAATGCGGCAGGCGACGGCAAATCCGCAGCCATCCAGATCGCCGAGGAAAACCCCTTTACGGCAGCCCAGATCAAAGATCTGGTCACGCGGGCGGGGGACTACACGGCAAAGGCACAGACCAAATATACCATCGTCGGCCGCCGCGACATCGCCGTTGGAATCGTGGAAATCACGGTCAAAGCGCCGATGGTGGCCAAGACGGCCCAGGCCGGTCAGTTCGTTCGCGTACTGCCGACCCCGAAAGGCGAGCTGATCCCGCTCACCCTAGCCGACTGGGACGCCAAGGCCGGAACCATCACGCTCGCCATCCAGGGCGTAGGCGCAAGCTCCATCCTGATGAACCAGATGCAAGTCGGCGAAGTGCTGGAAGGCATCGCGGGCCCGTTGGGTCTGCCCTCCAAACTGCACAAGTACGACGTCAAGAAAGAAACCGTCGTGTTCTGCGCGGGCGGGCTCGGTCTGCCGCCGGTCTACCCGATTGCGCGCTCGCATCTTCGCAAGGGCAATCACGTCACCCTCATCGCCGGCTACCGCACGGAGAGCGCACTGTTCTGGATCGGCGAAGGCGAACGGGTGGACGAGCTCAAAAAGGAGTTCGGCGACCTGCTCGACGTGATCTACTGCACCAATGACGGCACCTTCGGCCTCAAAGGCTTCGTCACTACGCCATTGCAGGCGATGATGGACGACAACAAGACCTCGAAGGGCCGCAAGGTCGTCGAAGTCATCGCGATCGGCCCGCCGCTTATGATGCGCGCTGTCTCGGAATTGACACTGAAGTATCAAGTCCCGACGGTGGTCAGCCTCAACTCCATTATGGTGGATGCCACCGGCATGTGCGGCGCCTGCATGGTTCCGGTCACCATCGACGGCAAGATGGTTCGCAAGCACGCATGCATCGACGGGCCGGAGCTTGATGCGCATATCATTGACTGGGATAAGTTCCTGCCCCGGTTCAATCAATTCAAATCCCAGGAACAGGCAAGCCGTCTGAAGCACGGCCTAGCTTGAGGTTGCTGCTGTGGGGGAAGGGACAAACCCTTTCCCCCAACAGCGCACCTTATACGGGGGTACAAAGCCCGTGACTCAAATGGATCGACATCATGGCCGGCCGTACCGGTGCTATAGTTCTCTCGCCGATCTCGTGAAACGGCGCTAATTGCTTTGCCTCAAGACAACCCGCCAGCGAGGGAAGCTCGCGATGGACGAACCAGCAAATCTTCCGAAACCGGCGCGGACCTCGCCAGCCTTTCCGAAAGGTGTGCTCACATTCGGCAACCGTTTGCTTGCTGAGCCGAATCGTACAGAGCCTATCTTGCCCAATCTATTTGCTGCGATCAGCTGCGGACAGCGCAACTGTCCCGGTTGCGGCGTAACGCTCGCAGCGCGCTATGCGATTGATGCAGCCATGCGCGCCACCAATGGCAAACTTGCTGTAATCGATGCTGCGGACCAGCTCGAAGAACGGTCCGCTGTGCGGGGCGATGCTCGCAGGAGCATGCGATTGATGGCGCATGGCACGGTCCGCCTCGATAGTCTAGCCAAGCGGTTCGAGCGTGGCGCCGACGTGCTATGGGTTTTCTATGACAAAGAGTGCGGCATGGGCGGGCCAGACGCCGCCAAAGGGACGCGCGGGATTTCCTATGCAGCGACTGCCAGCATTGCCGAGCTTCACGATCTGGAAAGCAAAATCGCGAAGGCGATAAATCTTCAGGGCACTCGTTACATCCACATCTATGCGCCTTGCCCATTGTGCGTCGGTGTAGCGCCACGTCACACCATTCGGCTGGCGCGTTTGGCCGTTGAAAGCGGGATATTTCCGTTGTTCGAGGCCGAGAACGGTACAATCACGCGCAGCAGCAAGATTTGCCATCGCATTCCTGTCGGCGAATGTCTGAAACTGCAGAAGCGCTTCGTGCAGCTGGGCGATGAGGATATCGCGCGATGGCAGGAAATCGCCAACGACAATATCCGCAAATATGGGTTGCTCTCACGTGAGGGGTGTGGCCGATGACCGATCATCCCTTCGCTCAGGCGTCTGGTGCTGAATCCAAGCGCGCCATTATGACCGGCGTTCGCCGCACCGAGCGTCCGGTTTTTGTCGACCGGCTGCCGCCTTGTAACAATGCTTGCCCCGCGGGCGAGAACATCCAGGCTTGGTTGTACCACGCAGAAACCGGCGATTTCGAAAGCGCCTGGCGTATTCTGACGGAGGACAATCCCTTGCCCGCTTGCATGGGCCGGATCTGCTATCACGCCTGCGAAAATAAGTGCAATCGTGCCGAGCTCGACGGCGCGGTCGGAATCAATTCCGTCGAGCGGTTCCTTGGGGACGAGGCGATCAAGCAAGGCTGGAAATTTGCCGAACCGGTCGCCGACACCGGAAAGCGTGTCCTGGTGGTCGGCGCCGGCCCGTCCGGCTTATCGGCCGCTTATCATCTGCGCCGTTTTGGACATACCGTTGTTCTGCAAGATGCCGCTCCGAATGCCGGCGGCATGATGCGTTTCGGAATCCCAAAATACCGCCTGCCGCGCGACGTTCTGGACGCCGAGATCGAACGTATCGTCGCCATGGGCGTCGAGCTGAGATTGAACAGTAAAGTCGACAATACTCGGAATGCGATGAAGGACGGAGAATTTGACGCCGCATTCCTCGCGATCGGGGCTCATATCGGCAGACGCGCGGATATCCCCGCCGACGACGCAGCCAGGATCGTCGATGCGATCTCCGTGCTTCGTTCCATGGAAGGTGAAGACAAACCGCTGCTCGGCCGCAAAGTCGTGGTTTATGGCGGAGGCAACACCGCACTCGACGTGGCCCGTACTGCCAAACGGCTTGGCGCTTCCGAAATCCGTCATCGTCTATCGCCGCACCAGAGCCAAAATGCCCGCCCACGACTTCGAGGTCGAAGAAGCTTTGGAGGAAGGCATTGTGATACGCTGGCTGTCGACCATCAAGCGCATCGATGAAGCCATACTCACGATCGAGAAAATGGAATTGGACGAGACGGGATTCCCGCGTCCGACCGGGCGGTACGAAACGCTGGAAGGCAATTCCGTCATTCTAGCGCTCGGCCAAGATGTCGATCTGGCGTTGCTCGACGGCGTCGAGGAGCTGCAACATCAAGGACGGTATGGTCGAAGTCGGTCCCAATATGATGACGGGTGCCGATGGAATCTTCGCCGGCGGCGATATGGTTCCGTCCGAACGTACCGTTACGACGGCAGTTGGCCACGGTAAGAACGCCGCACGCCGTATCGATGCCTGGCTGAGCGGCAGGACGTATGAGGCGCCCGCAAAGCGCGAAGCCGCGAGCTTCGATGGACTTAACACTTGGTATTATGCCGATGCACCAACGACGCACCGCCCTCTTCTGGACGCAGTGCACCGGCAGACCACCTTTGATGAAGTTGTATCTGGCCTGAACCAGAGCGATGCCCTCTACGAAGCGCGCCGCTGCCTCTCATGCGGCAATTGCTTCGAATGCGACAATTGCTATGGCATGTGCCCCGATAACGCGGTCATCAAACTCGGAGCCGGTAAGCGGTTCAAGTTCGATTACACCGCTTGCAAGGGATGCGGGATCTGCGCCGAAGAATGCCCGTGCGGAGCGATCGTCATGATGCCGGAAACGACGTAGAAAAACGACGCGCCCCGCATTGCTCGCTTAGGTTATCACCGAAGGGCTTTGGCGGCCCGTTTTTTCCTTGATCTGCGCAAGCTGCCTTGAGACTTCACCCAAATCGCGCAATTTCTCCTGAACTTCGCCATCAAGCTGCGTGCGCTCGAATTGTTCGAGATAGACACGCAACGTCGCGCCCGAAGTGCCGGTGCCGGACAGGCGATAGACGATCCTGGCATCGTTCGCGAATGAGATCGTGATGCCTTGATGGGTCGCGACACTTCCGTCCACCGGATCGGTGTAGGAAAAATCGGCGGCCTCGGCGATCTCGAAATGGCCCGTTGTGCGGCCTTTAAGACCGGGAAGTTCTTTGCGCAAACTGTCGATCAGATCGTTGGCTACGGCCAAATCGAGGCCTTCGTAATCGTTGCGCGTATAGTAGTGCCGTCCATAATGGCGCCAATGCGCCCGGACTATTTGCTCGACCGATTCCTGACGACGCGCGAGCAGGTTGAGCCAGAACAGCACGGCCCAAACGCCATCCTTCTCGCGCACATGATTGGAACCCGTGCCGAAACTCTCCTCACCGCATATGGTGATTTTGTTGGCATCGAGCAAATTGCCGAAGAATTTCCAGCCGGTCGGCGTTTCGTAACAGGGGATCTTCAATTCGGCAGCCACACAGTCAGCGGCACGACTCGTCGGCAGGGAGCGCGCGATACCGGCCAGACCCTTGGCGTAGCCCGGAACGAGTTGCGCATTCGCCGCGAGCATCGCCAAACTGTCGCTGGGTGAGACGAACAAGTTGCGGCCGAGAATCATGTTGCGATCGCCATCGCCGTCAGAGGCCGCACCAAAATCCGGTGCCTCCGGACCGTTCATAATCGCCACCAGATCGTGGGCATAAACAAGATTCGGATCGGGATGCCCGCCGCCAAAATCGGATAAGGGCGTGCCATTCATCACGGTTCCAGCCGGTGCGCCCAAGCGCTTCTCAAAGATTTCATGCGCATAGGGCCCGGTGATGGCATGCATCGCATCGAAGCGCATGCGGAACCTTCCGGAGGACAGCAAATTTGAGAGAAGCCCAAAATCGAATAAGCGCTCCATAAGTTCCGCGTAATCGGCGACCGGATCGATGACCTCGACAGCCATGCCGGCGAATTGCGAAGGGCCTATATGGTCGATGTCGAAATCGGGTTCGCCGTCCGCGATCATGTAGCGCGCGAGCTTGCGACTGACGGCGTAAATGGCTTCGGTGACCTGCTCCGGCGCCGGTCCGCCATTTGCGATGTTGTACTTGACACCGAAATCCCCGTTCGGCCCGCCGGGGTTGTGGCTCGCCGATAAGACAATTCCTCCCAGAGCGGCATGCTTGCGGATGACGCAGGACATCGCCGGCGTCGAAAGAAGCCCACCGCAGCCCAGCAGAATACGGCCGACGCCGTTGGCCGCCGCAATGCGAAGAATAACTTGAACCGCTTCGCGATTGTGGAACCTTCCATCCCCCCCAAGGGCAAGCGTTTTTCCCTTCACATCGCCGATCGCGTCAAACACGGATTGGACGAAGTTCTCCAGGTAGTGGGGTTGTTGGAAGACTGTGACTTTCTTGCGCAAGCCGGATGTGCCGGGGCGCTGGTCGTCAAAGGGGGTTGTGGTAACGGTTTTGATTGTCATAGGGCGTCCCGAATTGTTCCCGTTTTTAACAGCCGCTATCGCATCGTTTCATCGCACGGCGGGTTACGGGGGACAATACCGATTTGCAGCGTGACGCCGGTCAAGCGGCGTTAGGGCTTGGCGCTAGTGGCCTCGAGAATTTGCAACCTTGTGGCATGCAAGCGCTGGATCAGTATCGGCATGAAACGTTTCATCATCTCATAGCCGAGCTCGTGGTCGGCTTCGCTCTTGCCGCGCAAGCAGGAAGCATCCAGAACCAGCGCATGGGTGCGCTCGAGCGCCTTCGCATCGGAAACCCAGCGATAGGGCGGCACCAGCCAGGAAGCCCCCACGACATCGCCTTCGCCGACCGTTTGTACTGTCAAGCACCGCTTGTTTGCGCTGTACTGCAGCGCCACGTGGCCGCTGCGGATCAAATAGAACTGATCGGCGCACTGCCCTTCTTTAAACAGATACTCGTCAGGCTCGAAAACCACGTTTTTGGCGCAACCGGAAATCAAATCGAGGAAATTCTCAGTAAGGCCCGAGAAAAACGGATGTTGTTGAACAATACGCTTTAGGCCTTCCATGAAGTTCTCCTACTCACGCGCGCCGCTGAATTGCAGGATTGAGCACATTCGGTCAATCGCCGGTAACGGTTCGACTTTAAAGTCAAAGCGTTGACCAGACAACGCGGCACGGTCGGGCCCGGTTAAGCAACACTGTCGCAGCGCCGCGTTATCGGGCGCGTTCGGTGGCAATTGCCTTCATTTCTTCCTGAATCGTTACGTCGTCCAATAGGTATTTTAGCGTATGGGTCATACGCCGGCGCCAATTGGGATATTGGATCGTCGTCCCCGGTAGATTTGGTTGATGCGTTTCTCCGGCCAAATCGTCAAGCTGAGTCATAAAGAGCACGCTTGGCGCACGCGCCAGATAGACCTGCAAGGCAAGCGCGAGCCGTGGTGTCCAAACCAAGCGATCCGCATCCAGAGGCGTCATTCCGGAGGGCAACAAGGACTCATCCGCCAAGGCCTGCAGCAGCATACGCTTTTCTGCCAGGCGATCGGTTCGAGCCTGCAATTCCTCGCCAGGCGATTTAAACAATCCGAGATTGGCTTTGGCGGCGATATCGTCGAGGCTCCAATATCCCGCCAGCGTTGCGAGATCATGGGTGGAAGCAAAAACCGACGCAAGGCGCGGATATTCGTTGGGCCGGCGGTAGCGGTCGTGATCACGTTCGAAATAAAACACGCGGCAAGACAAAACATTCGCGGCCGCCATGCGCTCGCGAAAACCATCCGGAACGGTACCGAGATCTTCTCCTATCAGCAGACAGTGATGGCGATGGCTCTCAATCGCGGCCACAGCCAACAAATCATCGCGCGGGTAGCGCACATAGGCGCCGTCGACGGGAGACGCTCCGACCGGAATCAGAAACAGGCGCTGCCAACCCATAACGTGGTCGATTCGCAGTGCCCCGGCGTGGCACATATTGGCGCGCAACAGCGACCGGAAATGCGCAAAACCAGTGGCGCGAAGTCGCGCGGGATTGAGGGGAACCACGCCCCATTCTTGGCCGGCTTCGTTGAACGGATCCGGCGGCGAACCCACCCGCGCGCCACCGGCAAACAGGTCCTGATGACTCCAATGATCTGCGCTTGACGCATCTACGCTGACAGCGAGATCGTTGTAGAGACCGATCGCCATTCCGCCGCGACGCGCCACTTCGGCCGCTGCGGCGAGCTGCTCGTCGCACAACCACTGCAGAAATTGAAAGAACTGAATACGATCGACATTACGAGAGCGTAATTCCGCAACGGCGTTAGACGCCTGGTCGCGATACGCGGCGGGCCAGTGCGCCCAATCGTGCATGCCAAAATGCTCGCTTAACATCTGGAACGTGACGAATTTTTCCAGATCCGGGCCCGAGCGCTCCACAAAAGAGCGGAAGGCGGCGTTGCGTTCGTCATCGCGTGCTATGAAGCGGCTGAACAAACTTTGCAGAACGCGGAGCTTTACAGCGGCGACAGCCTTGTAATCGACAAATCCAGACTTGCGTGCGTCAAGAATGTTGCGCGCATTTTCCGGTGTTTCCGCAGCCGCCTCGTCGGACGGTGCGAAGCCCGGGACCGCCATCACATCGATATAAAGTGGATTGTGAAACAAGCGGCTGCCGGGCGAATACGGACTGGCATCTTGTGGCGTATCCAGATAGAGCGCGTGCAGCGGGTTGATCCCGACGACGTCGGCCCCGGTTGCTGCAAGCCCTTCGACGAGTGTCCGCAAGTGTCCGAAATCGCCGATGCCAAAATCCTCAGACGAACGAAGAGCGTATAGCTGCGCGGTTACACCCCAACAGCGTTTGGTGGCGAATTGCGGCGGCAAATAGCAGCGTGCCGGAGCAATGATCAGCCGCGTCGTTGCGTCGTGTTGGGCGGAAATGTCGAGCGTGTGGTAGCCAATAGGAAGCTTGGGCAATTTCAGTCTGCGCAACGCGATGGAAACGCCATGCGCTTGTCCGGCCGCTTCGGTCGGCAATGTGTCGAACGTGCATTCGCCCGTGATGACCTCGCCGCTCTCCAAGCGGACGGACCACCGCAATGTTCGATTGCCAGCGTCCGTTGGCAATCGCAGCGGGACCTCGACCTCGGAGTTTTCCAAAGCGACGCTGACCGGCGGCAGTGGTGTGCACCAGAGATTCGCATCGAGCCTACTCAGACTGGTGCCAATATCGTTTTCGTTGTCTGCAGCAAAACCCAATGCGCGCAACAAGGCGCGCATCGTATCGGGCGTTGCTTCATGGACCTGGCCATGGATATCCCAATAACGCGCTTCGATGCCTGCCGCGTCAGCCAACTGCGCTAGTGCCGCGTCCACAACCGAACCCTCAATTTTCGCCGACAAACAATGCGAGCGAATGCTGAGAAAGATGATAGGGCGCGTGCGTTAAGAAATTTGCCTTTTCGGCCCCTCCGGCCGATGTCGTGTCGATCACGCACGTCCAGCGCTTGTCGAAGGGGGTTCCGGGAAGCACAAAATCAATGGGTTCGCCCCCTCCATTCATCAGCAGGACAAACGCCGTAGGATCGAGACGGCGTGTGTAGGTCTTGGCCTCCATTTCGGCGGTGGCCGCATAGCGCACACCGAGGCTTTTGTTTTGGGGAGCGCGCCAATCGGCTTGCGTCATCTCGCCGCCCTTGGGCGACAGCCACATGATATCCTTGACGTCGCTCTTGTCGACGCGATCCCCGAGAAAAAACGCCGAGCGGCGGAAGACGGGATGTTCTGAGCGAAGTTTTATCAGGCGTTGGACAAAGGCCAAAAAATCGCGGTTCTCCGCAAGATTGCTCCAATCGACCCACCCGATCGGATTGTCTTGGCAATAAGCATTGTTGTTCCCCCGTTGCGTGCGGCCGAATTCATCGCCGGCGACGATCATCGGAATGCCGAGCGACAACAACAGGGTGGTCATGAAATTCTTTTTTTGTCGTTCCCGTAGCTTGGCGATTGCGGTGTTGTCGCTCGGCCCTTCCACACCGCAATTCCAGCTGAAATTCGCATCGGAGCCGTCGACGTTGTTTTCCTTGTTGGCCTGGTTGTGCTTGATATTGTAACTGACGAGATCTTCCAGCGTAAAACCGTCATGCGCGGTTATGAAGTTCAAGCTCGCCGTGGGACGACGCCTACCATGACCATAAACGTCGCTCGACCCCGAAAGCCGAAAAGCCAAATCTCCCAACCGTCCTTCGTCGCCGCGCCAGAATCTGCGCACATCGTCGCGGAACCTGTCGTTCCATTCGCTCCAACGCGGCGGGAATCCGCCGTGACGATAGCCGTCCGGTCCCAGATCCCACGGTTCTGCGATAAGCTTCGCTCCAGCGAGCACCGGATCCTGTTGAACGCAAGCAAAGAACGACGCTTCCGGCGAAAACTCTTGCTGCGGCCGCGCCAGACTGACGGCCAAGTCAAAACGAAATCCGTCGACATGCATATCGCTGACGAAATAGCGCAACGAGTCCATGACCATCTGCAGAACGCGCGGATGCCCGATATTTAGCGTATTGCCGCATCCCGTCGTGTCGCGATAACGCCGCTTGTCGTCCTTCAGGCAGGTAATAGGAGGCATTGTCGATTCCGCGGAACGAAAGAGTCGGACCCAATTCGTCGATCTCGCCGGTGTGATTGAAAACGACATCAAGAATCACTTCTATGCCGGCGTCGTGCAAAGCCTGCACGGTGCGGCGGAAATCGTCGCTTTCTCCATTCGCCAGATAACGGGGCTCCAGCGCAAAGAAATTGATGGAATTGTAGCCCCAGAATTCTCGCAATCCGTTTCTTGTCAGCGCCTTTGTCGTCGCGAAGGGATGAACCGGCAATAACTCCACCGCCGTAACGCCAAGATCGACGAGATGCCGTATGACGTCAGGATGCCTGAGCCCGGCCATGGTTCCGCGCAACCCTTCGCCGACGGACGGGATGGAGCATCGTGTAGCCGCGCACGTTCAATTCGTAAATCACGCTATGCGAGCGGGGTATCCGCAACGTCCTGTCGTTGTCCCAGTCGAACGACGGATCGGTCACGACGCGCTTTGGGCACAACGCGCGCATCGTCTCGCGGATCGAACGACAGATCCATGTGCGGATCGCCGACAATGTATCCGTAATGAATTCGTTCCATTCGAGCGGCCCGCTCAGCGCGCGCGCATAAGGATCGATCAGCAACTTGTTCGGATTGAAGCGATGGCCATTCAACGGATCATAAGGGCCATGGACGCGATAGCCGTAATACAGTCCGGGTTGCGCTTCCGGCAAATAGCCGTGCCACACTTCTTCGGTGCATTCGGGTAATGTCAGGCGGGCGATCTCGCGCTGCGCTTGATTATCGAACAGGCAGAGTTCGACTTTCTTCGCATGCGCCGAAAACAAAGCGAAATTAACGCCCTGCCCGTCGAAGCTGGCGCCTAAGGGATACGGCCGCCCTTGTTTGAGCCTTCCGTCCACAACTAGGACCTGACCGGCGCGAGAACGAGAACGCCGAGAGGCGGTAAGGTGAGCGACAGACTATCGGGCATCCCATGCGACCGCAAAATTTTGCGTCGACACGATACCCGAATTGCCTACATCGCTACCGCCGTAAAAAGTGGAGTCGGAGTTCAGGATTTCCCGATACTGGCCCGCATGCGGTACGCCTACGCGATAGTCACGCCGCACGACAGGCGTGAAATTGCATAGCACGACGACAAAATCGTTCGGATCGGCACCGCGACGAATGTAGGAAATCACGCTGGACTCGGAATCGTTGCAATCGATCCACGAAAATCCTTCGGGCTCGCAGTCGCGTTCGAATAGAGCGCTGGTGTTGCGGTAAAGATGGTTCAGATCGCGAACAAGTTTCTGCATGCCGTCATGAAGCGGATCGTCGGTCAAATGCCAATCGAGACTTTCGTCATGATTCCATTCGCGCTCTTGCGCAAATTCGCACCCCATGAACAACAATTTCTTGCCCGGTTGCGTGTACATGAAAGAATAATAGGCTCTCAGATTGGCAAATTTCTGCCAGCGATCGCCCGGCATCTTGCCCAGCAGCGAACCTTTGCCGTGCACAACTTCATCGTGGGAAAGCGGCAGAATGAAGTTCTCGGTAAACGCATAGAGCAGGCCAAAGGTCAGGTCGTTATGATGGTATTTGCGATGGATCGGTTCTCTTGGTATGTAATTCAACGTGTCATGCATCCAACCCATATTCCACTTGTAACCGAAACCTAGCCCGCCGAGATATGTCGGCCGCGAAACCATGGGCCAAGCCGTCGACTCTTCGGCGATCGTTACCGCCTTAGCATTGTCGGCGTAGACGAGTTCATTCAGCCGGCGCACGAAATCCACGGCTTCGAGATTCTCTACCCCGCCATGAACGTTGGGAATCCACTCGCCCTGTTTGCGGCTGTAATTGCGATAGAGCATCGAGGCAACGGCATCGACGCGCAACCCATCGATCCCGAATTGCGAAAGCCAAAATAGGGCGTTGGATAAGCAGATAGCCGCGCACTTCGTTGCGGCCAAAATTGTAGATGTAGGTATTCCAATCCGGATGAAAGCCCTCTTTTGGGTCTGCGTGTTCGTAAAGATGCGAGCCGTCGAACTTTGCCAGTCCATGGGGGTCGTTGGGAAAATGCGCGACGACCCAATCCAGGATCAGGCCGATGCCTTCCGCATGACAGCGCTCCACAAACGCGCGGAAGTCGGCAGGCGTGCCATATCGACTGGTGGGCGCAAACAACGCCGTCGGCTGATAGCCCCACGACCCGTCGAAGGGGTACTCGCTGACCGGCAGCAATTCGATATGGGTAAAGCCCATATATTTGACATAAGGCACGAGGGTATCGGCCAATTCGCGATAGCTTAGCGGGCGATGCCCTTCCTGCGGCACACGGCGCCACGAGCCCAAATGGACTTCGTAGATCGACACCGGCCCTCGCCGGTCGACGCGCGGACCATGCGAAGTCTCGCGGACGTGCCAGCGACGGCGCATCGGCACAGACGACCGACGCTGTCTGGGGAGGATGTTCGGCCTCGAACGCATAAGGATCCGCTTTGAGCAGGATCGAACCGTCCTGCGCTTTGATTTCGAATTTGTAGCGCGCGCCGGGACCAACAGCCGGCAAGAAGATCTCCCAAATGCCCGCGCCCGGATGCAGCTCGCATGGGATGCCGGCGTCCATCCCAGGCGTTGAAATCGCCGACCACGCTCACCCGCCGCGCATTGGGCGCCCATACGGCGAAACTCGTGCCGGCTACCCCGTCCATAACCTGTGGATGGGCACCCATTTTTGCGTATCCGCGAAGGTCGCTGCCTTCCGCGTGCAGGTACAGGTCAAGATCGCCCAGCACGGAGCCAAAGGAGTACGGGTCGTCGATCAGCCGCTCGCCCGATCCGTTGGTCACGCGCAACCGATAGGCAAAAGGATTCGCGATCCTTACCCACCACGCCAGTGAACAAGCCTGCGTCATGTGCGCGCACAAGTTGTACCGCGTCTTTTCCCGTGTCACGGTCCATAACGGTCACACCGGAAGCGTCGGGGTTGAAAACGCGAACAAGGAGTTCACCAGTTTGCTGGTCTTTGTGCATCCCCAAAAACGAAAAAGGATCGTATTCATCTGCACCAACGATGGCCGAGACGTGGCGCGAGCGTGCCGATGTCGAGATGGACCTGTTCTTGCGAGTCGTATCGGCTGAATCCGTTTCTGGCATGACCTAAGTACCGTTCCTTGTTAGCTAGAGACCGTCCAAGCGTGTGATTCGTGAAATGCGACAAAAGACATTTGATCACGTGTGGGTAATAATAGTTTTACCAAAATAGGATGTTATGGTTTTGGGCAATTCTGATGGAAGTCAGGTTCTCCCGGCTATGCGATGCCTAACACAGACACCGCATCCGTAGCACGCGAGGTAGACCTATGAGGGTGCTTTTTGTAACGGCCGAGGCTTATCCTCTCGCGAAGACCGGCGGGCTTGCCGATGTCTCGCGGGCCTTGCCGATTGCCCTGATGGGTCGGGGTGTCGATGTCCATCTGCTGATTCCCGGCTATCCCGGCGCCTTCACGCGCGTTGAAAAACCGCGTTTCGTTGCCAAGCTCGACCCTATTCTGGGCGTCAGTGACGGCATGCTCGTCTCAGGCACGGTGCCCGACACCGAATTGCCCGTTTGGCTGGTCGACGCACCGTCGCTCTACCGGCGAACCGGCAGCCTCTACCAAGACGAGAACGGCCAGGAATGGCCCGATAACGCGCTACGCTTTGCCTATTTGTCGCATGTGGCCAACAAATTGGCCATGGGCCGCACCAAGCTTGCCTGGAGGCCGGATGTCGTACACGCCAATGACTGGCACGCGGGTTTGCTGCCGCTATTGCTGTCACTGGAGAAGGCGCCGCGGCCGCATAGCGTCTTCACGACGCACAATATGGCCTTTCAAGGCAACTTCCCTGCGACGGCCTTGCCGATTATCGACGTTCCAGATGACGACTTCACAACCAATGGCTTTGAATTCTATGGGCAAGTCTCGTTTCTTGAAAGCCGGCCTTCGCTATGCCGACCGGGTGACGACGGTAAGCCCAAACTACGCCAAGGAGATTCTCACCGCCGAGTTTGGTTGTGGAATGGAAGGTGTTCTGCAGGCGCGCGACTGGGAATTTCTCGGGAATCCTCAACGGAATTGACGATACGTTGTGGAATCCTGCGACTGATTATCATATTCCCCAAAACTATCGCGCAAGCGACATCTCGGGCAAACGAGTGCCTGCAAGACCGCGTTACAGCGGGAGTTAGGGCTGCCGGTAAGCCCGGAAACGCCACTCATAGGCTTTGTCAGCAGGCTTACCCACCAAAAAATGGCGGATGTGATCCTGCAGGCCGTTCCGTGGATCATCGAGCAGGGGCGCACAATTCGCGCTGGTGGGCGAAGGAGATCCCGTCGCTCGAAGCCGCATTCGCAGAAGCCCAGGCCGCCGGTAATCGGGAGAATCTGTCGGTCACCATTGGCTACGAAGAGCCTTGGCGCACCGACTGCAAGCGGGCAGCGATATCTTGCTGGCGCCGGCGCGGTTCGAACCGTGCGGTCTGACGCAACTTTATGGCTTGCGCTATGGGGCATTGCCGGTCGTACGGCGAACGGGGGGTTGGCCGACACGGTCGTGAACACCGATTCCTCGACCTTGGCCGACCGCACGGCGACTGGATTTGTTTTCGAGGATCCAGATTTGCCCAGTCTTGTGGAGGCCGTTGGACGCGCTCTGGCGTTATACGACGAACCTCTCGCCTGGCGTCGCCTTCAACTTCAGGCCATGGCGCAGGACTTCAGCTGGGACGCCAGCGCGGAAAAATATCTCGCCTTGTACCATGCGGCGAGCGGGATTCCGCACGCTACAAATAGCGGAACGCGCACAAACCGGGCAAGTTCCAGAGAGACAAGTCGCAATCGGAGCCGTATAATACCGATAGGTGCATTCGAAGCAGAATAAAAAGTTTGGTGAGCGGGCGGGGGCAATTCGATTAAACAATCCGGCAGGAGACTGTCATGCCCTATGCAATGCAATCACCCGAAGACGCAATCCGCCAACGCAGCTACTTCATTTGGGAACGCGAAGGGCGTCCCCTCGGTAAGGAGCATGAGCACTGGATGCGGGCCAAAGCCGAGCTGGAAGCCGAGCTCGAGGCTGAGGTAAAGGCGGCCGGCGCCGAAGAGGATCCAACATCCTTTGTGATGCCGCGGCCGCCCATTTCGCTACCGCCGAGCCGCAGCAAATCCATCAAGATCGACACGAAAAAAGAGCTCCGCTACGGCTGAATGGCCGCTTAGTGCAGGTCTCAATCAAATGTCACGGCCCGCTTTCGCGGACCGTGACAGAAGACGGAATAAAACCAATTGAACCGATCCTAATGCTGCCAGGCGATGAGCGGCAGCTCGGCCGGAAGAAGCGCGTTGGGATGATAGGGCACCACGCGCACCGTAAAGTCCTCTACCGGCCGCGAGGTTGTGATCGCTCCGGCATAGATATAGCCGTTGGTCGATCCAGGGATCGCTTGCTCTTGATGAAGCATCAAAACCTCTGAGGCCATATCGACGGCTGCGTCGGCGAACAATTCGACGCGCACAGAAGCTGGAGAAACTTCGCCCAAATAGACCGGCACAACAAGATGTCTCACCGTATCGGTCTGATTGACCATCGGCTGACCAACATGAAGGCTCGGCCATCGGCTATGCAGTTTCCTTGACCACTGGTTCATCGATTTGGCCAAGGCACACCCGTCTTTCAATCTCTCATGAACCGCTTTGGCGAGCGGCGTGTAGGTTTGTTCTACATAATCGCGCATCATCCGCGCACCGCCGAAGTCTTGTGTCAATTTGCCCATGCTTTCGCGGATGCGGCTCAGCCAAGCGCGGGGCAACCCCTCGAAATCCCGGTCATAGAACTCAGGAATGATTTTGTTCTCGAGAGTCTCATACAGACTCGCCCGATCACGGGCGTCGACTTCTTCGGGCGTGCCCCCGCTACCGTCGCCGATCGACCAGCCGACATTCTCGTAATAAGCCTCGTCCCACCAGCCATCGAGGGTCGAGCAGTTGAGCCCACCATTGACCAGCACTTTCATTCCGCTGGTACCGCAAGCCTCCCAAGGCCTCCGCGGTGTGTTGATCCACACGTCTACCCCTTGGACCAATTCCTGGGCCAGAGAGATTTCGTAATCCTCCAGGAACACGACATGCCGGCGATACTTCGGTTCGCGTCCGAAATTTATCCATTCCTGAATCATTTCCTTACCGACGTAATCCGCCGAATGCGCTTTGCCCGCGACCACAATCTGCACCGGCCGATTCGGATCGAGCAGCAGCTTGCCCAGGCGCTCGCGGTCGCTCAGCAGAAGATTAGGCCGCTTGTATTCCGTGAACCGCCGAGCAAATCCCAAAGTCAGAACGTTGGGGTCGAGCGCTGTTTCCGCGACTTCCGTGTCGTCATTTCCCAAGCCGCGTTCTCTCAGCTGTCGGGAAAGATGCGCCCGCGCAATATAAACGACGCGCCGACGGCCTTCACCGCGCATGGCCCATAGCTCTTCGTCCGTTACACCGCCCAGGCGTTCGCCGTTGTCGGATGGTGGCGAGCGCCACCGCTCTTTGCCGTAGGATTTGGTCCACACTCGGTCGGCCGCGGCCGAATCCCAAGTGGGGATGTGAACTCCGTTGGTGATATGGGATATTGGCACTTCGCAAGACGGCCAGCGTGGGAACAAGGGCTGAAAAATATGCCGGCTAACCTCGCCATGCAGGCGGCTTACGCCAACCGAAATGGCAGAACCGCGTTGTGCCAGAAACGCCATGTTGAAAGGTTCGTTGGGATCGTTCGGATCCGCCCGACCCAGTGCCAATATGTCTTCGAGTTTGACCGGAGATCCGGCCAAGACGCCTTTGACGTACGGTAGATATTTGCGCAGCAGGTCGGCAGGGAACCGGTCGAACCCCGCAGCGACCGGCGTATGCGTCGTGAAAACATTTCCGGCGCGCGTCGCCCACAACGCCTCCCAGAAGTCTAGATTATGTTTGAGCGATAAATGGCGCGCACGCTCGATGACCGCAAATGCCGCATGACCTTCATTGACGTGGCAGATTTCCACTTCGGGATGAAGGGCTTCGACCACGCGCCAGCCCCCGACGCCAAGCACGATTTCCTGCATCAAGCGGACTTCGGAACCGCCGCCATATAGTTTGGAGGTAATGCCGCGGTCGGGCGGGTTGTTGAGTGCGTCGTTGCTGTCCAAAAGATAAAGTTTCACGCGGCCGACGGTCGCCTGCCAAACCCGCAATTGCAACGTGCGGCCGGGCAGTTCAAGTGCAATGCGAAGCCAGCCATTATCCGGAATCATCACCGGTTCAACCGGCATCGCAGCCGGTTCATTGTACGGATAGAATTCCTGTTGCATTCCGTCGGCATCGATCAGCTGGCGGAAATAACCCTCCTGGTAAAGAAGGCCGATGCCGATCACCGGAACATCCAGGTCGCTCGCCGATTTCAGGAAGTCACCGGCAAGAACACCCAAGCCGCCGGCATAGAGCGGCAAAGCGGCACCAAGGCCGAATTCCATGCTGAAATAGGCGACGCCCCCGAGCTGTGCCGAACCTTCCGTGCCGCGAAACCAGCCCGGCGTCTGAAGATAGCGTTGGCGCGCCGTGACGAACGCGTTGAGTTTTTCTTGAAATTTGGCGTCCTTGGCCAGCGCTTTCAAACGTTCCGTTGTCAGGCTTTGCAGAACAGTCCAAGGATTATAGGTGCGCTCCCAAAGCGTTTCGTCGACATACGTCCATAGCGCGTCGCCCTCATGGCTCCATGTCCAGCGCAAATCGAGCGCCAAAGACTGCAGACCGGAGATTTCACTGGGTAATTGCGGGAGTGGCGGTGCGACCATGATTTTGATCCGTGGGTTCTCTGTGGCTGAAGGAGACAACCGTTCAACACGTGTGGTGTGTTCTCGGTGAAGTGCGATTCCATTGGTAAAGCGTAGTCGTGGATATTGATTGAGCTTTATTA